>NZ_JALNTI010000002.1:0-704954 GCF_023161925.1 Pseudoalteromonas sp. 2CM32C
TCAGTAGTGAAACGAAACAGCGCCGATGATAGTGTAGCATTTGCTATGTGAAAGTAGGACATTACCAGGCTTCAAATTGTAGAAAGCCCGACTAGCAATAGTCGGGCTTTTTTACGTCTGCAGAAAAGTAATCTTCAGCATCCCCTTCTCTAAAGCGTAGCGTCTCTTAAGCAAAGCGCCTCTTTGTGAACAGTGTTTTGGCTATTTAATACACTTACCTATGGTAGGTAACATTTCACTGTGACTCTCTACCGCTGAGGGCACCACGACATTACGCAGGCTTAAAATTGTAAAGAGCCCGACTAGCGATAGTCGGTTTTTTTCTGTCTGGGGTTTAGTAAATAGCCAAAACCCTATGCCGTACAAGGCAGCCTTTACATAATAATAATTTCTATTTCATGGTGACTTTTACAGATTTACTTCTCAATGTATTGATTTAAGGTTTATAACAATATAAAAAATACTAGCGATTTAAATAAGCGTATTGGCTGCTACTTTTATAGAGATAAGTTATTATTGGTTTTGTTTAACTTTACTTGTTAAAAGTCCTTATGGGCTTTATGCTCTCCTTTTGTTAACGTTTTTACTCATTCAGGGTCCTCTATGTCTTTCCCCTTATTTATCGATGACTCACCTTCTTTAATAGAGTTTACTCGTATCTACCTTGCTTTGTTTTATACCTTTGTAGCAGGTTTTTATACCTATAGAATTATTTATATATCACGTACTGAGAAAGAAAACATTGTTTTTCCTGGAGTTAAGTATTGTGCAAGTTGGTGGAACCATACTGCGTTTAAGTTCTTTAGAGCCTTGATATGGTTTGTATGTGTATTGCGAGTGTTTGTTCCTTCGCTTGATAATTACCTAGGGCTTTTTACTGGTTTGAATGATTGGCCCGGTGTTATGTTTGGCAATGTGCTTTTGACAGCAGGTTTTGCTTTATCGATGCTTGTTCATTTTAATATGGCCTCATTGTGGCGTTCAGGGATTGATCCAAACGGTCCGCGTGAATTAAGAACAAAGGGGTTATATCAGTTTTCTAGAAACCCTATGTATTTGGGGGTGATAGCCGCTCAAATTGGGTTTTTCTTAGCGTTGCCAAGCTTATTTAGTTTAATATGCTTAGTCGTTGGGGTCGCAGCTATATACAGACAAACTCTGGTAGAGGAAAAGCATTTAACCGAGAGCTTTACAGTTGAATATAAACAATATTCACAGGTAGTGCCTCGCTGGTTTTAATTGTGCGTTATTCTTCAATGAATTCGCTGACAAACACCTTTTTTGAAACTGGTTTAGAAAAGTAATAGCCTTGAATATAATCACATTGCATCTGTTTTAGTAACATGTACTGCTCTTGTTTTTCTACTCCCTCAGCAACTACTTCCACATTTAAGTTATGTGCCATTGTGATAATAGCTCTTACTAGTGCAATGCTATTATCATTTTTTTCTATATCCTTTATAAATGAACGATCTATTTTAAGGATGTCGATATCTAATCGTTGTAAGTATGCCAGTGATGAGTAACCCACGCCAAAATCATCAATAGCAACATCTATGTGAAATTCACTTAGGCGCTTGAGCTGTCGTTTTATTTCTGAATCAGTTCCCATTAGAGTGTTCTCTGTTACTTCTATTAAGACAGAGTGTCCGGGTAAATTGAATTGTTCGCTTGCCTGTATCCATTGCTCAACCCACTCACCAGAGCGATCAATCTCAAGTGGTGAGGTATTAACACTAACTTGTATAAGGCGTTTAGATAATTTATTGAATAAAGTACAGTCTTGTATTGCTTGCGATTTCACCCAGCGGCCTATGTCGCTTATTAAGCCATTTTTTTCTGCCATAGGGATAAATTCATTAGGCCCTATTAATCCTTTTTGTGGATGATTCCAGCGGATCAATGCTTCGGCTTTAGTAATGCTCTTACCATCAACAGAAAAAATAGGCTGATAGTACAACTCAAACTGATTTTCTTTTAAACCAAGTTTTATTTCTTCTATGAGTTTTCTTTTCTCAGTGGCTTTTTCTTCAATTGAGTAAGAGAAAAATTCGTACCTATTTCTACCTTTCTTTTTAGACAAATACATTGCTTGGTCGGCACGCTTTACGAGCTCTTCAACTGTTTTACCATGTTCTGGGTAAAGAGTAATACCTATACTTGCGGTAACATACACTGTTTCTTTTTTTACTTGAATTGAAGTTAATAGGGCATGTTGTACGCTATTTGCAACTTTTGCGGCTCTTTCTAGGTCGGTGACGTTTTGAAGTATTAAAGTAAACTCGTCCCCCCCCAGTCGCGCAATAATATCTTGTTCAGTAATGCATGCTTTTAGTCTATTTGCAACTTGATGCAACAGTAAGTCACCGTAATCATGGCCTAAATTATCATTTACTTCTTTGAACCCATCAAGGTCGATAAAAATTAATGCGAAATTTGTATCATGCGTATTGATTAACGATTGTATCTTTTCATAGAAATAGCGGCGATTAGGCAGGTCCGTAAGGCCATCTTGATATGCGTAGCGGTGAAGTTCGCTGTTAGCATTTTCAAGCTCTTGGGTACGTGTTTTAACTTGATTTTCTAAAGCGTGTTCACGTTGCTCTATTGTATAGAGCATATCGTTAAAACATACGGTTAATTCGCCAACCTCATCATTAGAGAGTTGCTCGGCACGTAAACTATAGTCATTTGATTTAGTGATGTCATTAGCTGTTTGAGCTAAATATAAAATGGGGCTTAAAAAACGACGCCTCAGTAACAATGAAATAATTAGGCTGACAGCAAAGGATAGTAGCGTGAGACTAATTATAAACTTTACATAAAAATCTATTCGATTATTGATATAGCTATTGTTAGCATAGATTACTAATTCACCAACGTTGTTACCATCTATAGTCAGTTGTTTTTTTACTTCAACAGCATGCTCAACATTATCGGATAACATGTGCGAATTAGTTTTTGCTACAATATCTCCAGTTCGATTAGTAACAATAGCAGAGATTACATCTGTACGAGTAAGAATAGGCTTTATTAGTTCTTGAATTGCTTCTAAATCTTCAAAGATAAGTGCGGTGGCTATATTTGGCGACATCATGTTTGATAGAGAGTTTAGACTTTCTATTTGTTCGCCTTTTGCACTGCTTAATTCGTATGTACCAAATGCTACAGTTACAATACTACTTGATATAAATGCTACGCTCATCAGTATAAAAAGCAGCTTTTTACTTATTGTGTCTAGCGTAAATAGTTTTTTCATTTAGCCATCCACAATTCGCGCAAGGCGCAGTACTTTAGAGCTCATTGTTAAGCCGTCGATTTTAAGGTTGTTTGGTGATATTTCAAAGCGGACCTTACCGCTTGAGAGAAAAAACCTTATGTGACCATTGTTTTCTATAAACCCGTCACTTTCTCCCACTAATAAAATATTTTGATAAGTTAAACCAGGAGTATTTACCCAATCTTGGTATGTTTTTGATGTAATGAATACCATGTTGCATTGTGTTAGTGAGCTACTATTAAGTGATATGTGTTTATTTACTAATGGGCGTTTTTTAATACTGCGCTTGGTGAGTGCAACATCAGCAATGTTGATGAATGTTTCGTCTGGGCTACATAATGTAAAGTTATCATTATGATACGTCGGTGTTACCCAGTTTGCAAAGCGAGCAAAGTTATATAAAAAACCAGCCTTGAGCATATACTCTTTCTCAGTCGCAGCACTATTAGCACTAAAAAATAGTGTTAATGTAATTAATAGCCCGTTGAGTAAAAGTTTTAATAGCTGCATTAAATAATCTTAAAAACTGGCTTTAATTGAAAATGTTATACATTCATCAATGTAGTTAGGTAATGTGTAGGTTTCACGAGTGTTGTTATACTCTATGTGGGAGCCTGCAAACAAGTTTTTACCCGACAAAGCCGTAGACCATGTTTGGTTAATTTGATAATTCCATGTTATGTCCATTGTAGTGTAACGATCGGTATTATAAGCGTCTGAGTTTTCAACTCTAAGCGTTGCAAAAATATTATGTTTATTAAAAAGCGTATAGTTTACTTTGCCAAAAACTTGTCTATTAGTTGAATCAAAACCTATAGTTGGTGTTGCTCCCTCGGGTAAATCATAATCAATTTTTGTATAGCTATACCCTAGTTCTGTACTTAGGTTATTCAGCGGTTGCCAGGTTGCAACTATATCAAACCCGTTAGTTGTTGTTTCAGCCTGCGAAACAACATCAAGATCGACACGAGTTTGAGTAAGCGCAAATGCGGCTTGTTCAAATTGGCCGAGCTGAAAAAAACGTATAGCAGGCAGAAACTGATTGGGATCGGTGTTAAATCTAATCGCTGCTATATTATCGGCATCTGTATGGAATGCGGACAAATCTAATGATGTGCTATCACCTTCAAAGCGGTAGCCTAACTCGTATGAAACGTAGTTTTCTGATTCAACTTTGTCGTTGCCATTGAGGTAAGTGGCAATCGCATATTCATCAATAGCTTTAATGCCAGTACTTCCACCAAGCGCCTCTTCTACAACTGTCCCATTCACTTTGTAGTCATCATTAAACTCTATCAGGGTAGGTGTACGTACACTTCTGGATATAGCACCCCATATTAGATGGCGCTCTTGTGGCTTATAGATAACCCTCGCCGATGGTTGGTTTTCCCAGCCAGTTAAATCATTGTGGTCGAGCCTAGTGCCGACAACTAAATCAAGATAATTGGGTATAACATTATATTGGGCTTGGATTAATCCACCATATTGTTGAAGATTGTCTAGGTCTTTATCACTGTCTAAAAATACACTTTCCTCGAAAGATATTTTGTTATATCTGTAATTCAAGCCCCAATCTAGCTGCAAAGAGTCATATAAAAAGTTCATTTGGTAGTCTATATCTATAGATTCAAAGTTTTCTTTTATATATGTTTGGTTGCCACTTTGCTTTAGCCATGACACTTGCAACATTTGGTTTGCGTCGGGGGATATTCTATTTTCTAGGCGCGCCATAACACGAGAATCAGTACGTGATAAGTCTCCAGAAAATGAAACGTTTCTATTGGTCTCGTCAATAACTCCACGGTAGTTTTGGCCTAAGTTAGAGTGTGTAACATCTCCTTGTATTAAAGCAGACCATTCGTCACTTGGTGTAAAGTCAGCACGCAAACCCAAAGAATGTTGTTTGGCTGTGTCGCTAGGCGTGAGTGAAATCCCTTTTTTTGACTCATTAGCATCTTTTACATGACCATAAATACGGTAACTGCCTTTATTACTTAAGTCGCCGCCATATCGCGCATTTGCATCAATATTTATTTGATTACCGGTAGTCGCATTCGCGTAGGCACCACGAGTATCAATACTGTTTTTAGTAATAATATTGATCACGCCATTATTTGCATTTGTGCCCCATAATAGGCCGCCTTGACCGCGAATAACTTCTATTCGTTCTATATCATAAAGTGGGACATTCAGTGTTTCCCAATAGACAGCTGCAAATTTAGGTGTATATAAGCTTTGCCCATCAACCATAACTAAAAGCTTACTTGAAAATCGAGACGCAACACCGCGCGAAGAGATTGCCCATTGATTATTATCAAGTTGCCTAACGATAAGTCCAGGTACCATTTTTAATGCTTCTGGTACTGAGTTTGCGCCAGATTTATTAATTTGCTCTTTGCTTAAAACATAAATAGATGAGGCGGTATCAAATGCTGATTGAGCTCGCTTCATTGCAGACGTAACTTGAACATCCATTTCCATTAATGCGCTAAGATCGAGCTCAGCATCTTCAAAAGGATCTGCAATTACAAGCGGTGATAAAAACAATAATGGCCATAGTGATTGATGCGAAATTTTCACTAAGGAACTCCTACCTAGTCATAAGTTATATAAGCGAAATTGCTTTTCTTAAACATTTGAAGAACATTACATTAACATTATGAATGGTGTAAATATAGCAAAAATACGCTGCTACTTTTTATGTGAGCCTTTAACTTTTTTCAATATATCATTAGCTTATAAAGTAACCATAACTAAAAAAATACCATAGCTAACGTATACACGGCTTCATTAAAATTAATTTTAAATGATTAATAATATATATTATCTTTAAACAAAAGTATTAAGTCCATGTTTAATTGTTTTTTTTATCAACTAAAAGCGGATGATTTTTACACTTAACGTAAGTTCATAAAGTTAATTTAACAAAGAAGTAGCTTTGACTTATTTTATATTTGGAAGTGTTCAAAGCAGTAAGTGCATCACAAGGCTTATCAAAACTGGTTCAGCGTTGAAAAATAAATTAACCTTACTTTATTAACCTTTAACAAGATTATTTTTATATGAGTTTTATTTTTTCTGCACTGCTAGCTAGCCTTCCTGCTTTACCTGAGCCTGTTGCAAACAACGCAGTAGCTAAAGTTACAGCGCAAAATAACACCTATTTCTTAAGCTTTATGGGCTTAGCTTCAAATAAACAATTTAGTGATGTACATAATAAAGTGTGGGCATTAAAGCTGGGAGAAAGCCAATGGCAGGCTAAATTGGCAGTACCTTCTAGCTTGCCAATTAAGGGGCGTTTAGCAAGTACAGCGGTTGGTATAGGCAAATTCGCTTATGTATTTGGTGGCTACACTGTTGCTGCAGATCACACTGAAATATCGAGCCCCGACGTGTATAAATACAATATAACCACAAATAGCTATACGCAACTCAAGTCTATGCCAGTCCCAGTAGATGACAGCGTAGCGCTAAGCTACAAAGAGCGTTACATATACCTTATTAGCGGTTGGCATAACGATGGCAACGTAAATTTAGTGCAAGTATACGATACTAAAAACAATACATGGCAGCAGGCGTCGCCTTTTTTAGGTGAGCCTGTATTTGGCCAAGCGGCTGCAATTAGTGGTAATACTATTGTTATTTGCGATGGCGTAAAAACCCAAGCAAACCCAAGTTCACGCCGCTCGTTTTCAGGGGTTGCACAATGTTTAAAAGGCACAATAAATGCCAACAACCCACAAAAAATAGATTGGCGAACGCTGCCACACCCAACAGGCGAAGCACATTATCGTATGGCTGCTACAAGCTATAATGGCCATATTTACACGCTAGCTGGCTCAAGCAACCCCTATAATTACGATGGCATTGGTTATAACAAACAGCCAGCTCCAGCAAGTCGTCATGTATGGCGCTTTAATATTAAAAATAATACATGGAAAGTAATGCAGCCACTTAAAACTGCAACGATGGATCACCGAGGCTTACTAGAGCATAACGGTATTTTATATCGTATTGGTGGAATGAATAACCAACAGCAAGTTATTAATGATGTGCTAGGTTACGAGGTCAAATAATGAATACGCTTTATATTACCGGCGCAGGGGTAAGCGCGGCTAGTGGTATACCTACGTTTAGAGGGGAAGAAGGCTTTTGGACTATAGGCAGTAAAAACTATACGCCTATGGAAATGGCAACGCGCGCAATGTATCAAAATAATCCGCGTGAGTTTTTGGCTTGGTATTACAACCGTTTTGCAACGTATCGTAACCATGGCCCTAATGACGTGCATCATTGGTTGAGTGATAAAAACTTAATAACCCAAAATATAGATGGGCTTGATGGCAAAGCCGGTAACAAAAATTACATTGCTATACACGGCAGGCTCGATCAAATGACGATATTTCATGAGCAAGGCGAAGCTGTTGAACCGCTGATGACCCCGTGGGATAGTGTAGATGAAAGCCGCCTGCATGAATCTCTTTTTGAGCTGTTTAACATTCAAAACCAAACACCTGAGCTTAACCATTCGTTTAAGCCTTTTGTGTTGTTGTTTGATGAATTTTACACCGAGCTTTACAGAATAACCCAAGCACAGCAGCGTATGCTCAACGCTGATAAAATTGTATTTATGGGCACCTCGTTTAGTGTAAATATCACCCAAATGGCATTAGAAATAGCCCGTACTCATAACATACCTATCGAGGTGGTCGATCCTAATCCTGCTCACATACTACACCCAAATGTAAGTTATAAAAAAATGACTGCGCTTGAGTACATTCAAAAGTTCTGATTTATTTTGTAATTAAAAACTTACAAATAAATGCATAAAAATAAGCGTTTTGTTAACCCCAGTGATACATGTTGTTTTATAATGAAACCGTAAAACCGAAATCGTTTAGCAATAACATAACCCAAGAGAGTTACATGAGTGATTTAACTGCAATAGCCAATTTATCAATATTATTAGTAGAGCCTTCAGAGGTTCAGCAAAAACTGATAATCAAATCACTAACTCAATGTGGTGTAACCCAAGTAGAAACCGCAAGCAATCAAGCGCAAACGTTAGCTCTTTTAGAAAAATATCAGCCCGATTTAGTTATTAGTAGTATGTATTTAGCCGATGGCACTGCAGACTCTTTGTTACAAAGCATTCGTTCGAACCCGCGCACAGAAAGCCAAGCGTTTATGTTGATCTCGAGCGAACGCAATAAAAAATACCTTGAGCAATTAAGGCAGTCGGGCGTATTAGCCATTTTACCTAAACCATTCAGTGCAGATGCAATTACACGCGCGTTAAAAGCGACGCTCGACATAATTACAGAAGAAGAGGTCGAACTAGAGCATTTTGATGTTACTTTATTACGAGTTCTAGTTGTTGACGATAGCCGTTTTGCGCGCAAGCATATTATTCGTGTGCTTGCTGGTATGGGAATACCAGCCCCGGTTGAGGCGCAAGATGGTAAACAAGCAATTGAAAAACTTAACGAACAGTCATTCGATTTAATCGTTACCGATTACAACATGCCAGAAATGGATGGTCGCGAACTAACCGAAACTGTACGTGGCTCAAATGCTTACTCGCATATTCCTATTTTAATGGTGAGCTCAGAGGCGAACGACACCCATCTTGCCAATATTGCGCAAGCGGGCGTTGATGCCATTTGCGATAAACCGTTTGAACCCGCCACAGTGCGAGATTTGCTTTTCAAAATAATGTCGTGATAGACATTTTTTCATCACATGTATTTGAACGAGTGCAAAAGTAACAGCACTCGTTTTAAATACTTTTACATTTGGCCTAATCTATACACAAGCAGCGCTGTTTTAGCGGTGTTTTTATTAAGCGAGGTTAAATCGGCGGTTTCGTTTTTAGTGTGTGCGCCACTGCCCATTAGTCCTAGGCCATCAAGCGCCATATAAACATGGTTTGCAGCAAACGAAATATCAGCAGCGCCGGCATTACGAGGGTTTGCAGCCACCACTTTGTTATAACCTAAGTCTTGGCTTGCTTGGCTATACAGTGCAAGCAGCTTTTTATTACCCTCGGTGAGTCCCATTGGTGGGTAGCCGTCTTCAAAAATAAGCTCAGCTTGGCTGCCATTTAAGCTTCTAGCCACTATTTGCTGCATCACTTTTTTAGCGCCTTCTACCTGCTTTGGCGAAAGCGCTCGTAAATCACCCGCTACATGCACGGTTTGTGCAATTACGTTACTTTTACCAAACGCCGTGGCTGATGAGTTAGCACTGTCGTAATCGGCATTTGTACCGCCTACAATAAGCCCCGGGTTAAAGGTTAAATTAGGTTGTGTGGCAAGTTGCTCTCTAAAGTCATTTAAAATACGCGACGCCTCGTAAATAGCCCCATAGCCCACACTGTCACTAAATATTTGCGATGAATGTCCAGCATTGGCCGTTACATTTAACGTCCAGCCGGTATAGCCACGGCGCGCCGCCATAGCTGTTTTAATATTGTTATCGCCGTTCTCAAAACCTAACGCTACGTCAGCCCAAATTGCAGCATCAACAATCGCCTTTTTAGATAAACTAAGTGGACGACCGCTGCTTTCTTCATCGCCGGTAAGCAGTACTTTTACGCTTACGTTTTCAAGTAAATTAAGCGCTTGCAGGCTTTTAAGTGCGGTAATTATAATAGTGTTACCACCTTTCATATCGGCTACACCTGTGCCGCTCGCGGTGTGTTCATCAATTTGTTTATAGGTAGTAAAGTTATCGTGTTTGGCAAATACCGTATCAAGATGGCCGATCATCAGTATTTTTATTGCATCGGGGTTTTTACTCTCAAAGGTTGCGAGTACATGCCCTGCACGGTTAAACGCGCTGCCATCTAACCACTCAACCTTAAAACCAATCGCTTTTAGTTGCTCACTTGCAAGCGCGCCCACCTTTTTCACGCCATCAATATTAAGTGAGCCGCTATTAATGTTTACCGCTTGTTTTATCTCTTCAAGCGCTTGCGGCATATTTTGCTCAACCTGTTTTACTATTTCACGCTCGTTTTTATTAAGCGCCGCATGGCTTGTAAGCGAAAGGGTACTTGCAAGTGTGAGAATAAGTGCATGGCTAAACTTTAAAACTGACATAACAGCCTAATAATTGAGAAATAGTTCAGCTAATATGAAGTAAAAATACAAAGGGTTCAATAGAAGTAGATTGTGATTTTTAACTAATTTTATAAGCAGTAACGAGTTGCATGGTTAAGGGTTAAAGGGGTATGCGTTACTGGTTTAAACTCAGGTATTTAAAATATGATTTGTTAATTAATAACCAACCGGTATAACTAATCAACGATTTGTCTGATATTACTGATCTCCACCATTTTGGGGTTTTGCTGCATTTAAGAAAGCTAAGGCGAAGCTAACTATTTGTTTACAGGTGTTTATTTTATAGCTAGGATAAAATCACTGTAATATATGGACATTTGTCGGTTTGTAAAACGACAAATGTCGTAGACTAAATTGTTAGGTAACAAATCAGGTGTATAGACTCATGGATAGAGTAGTAATTTTCGTTTTGTGTTTCTGCCTATTTATAGGTGGTGCAACTCACATATTTGATAATTTATATTATGGATTCTTGCCTTATAAATTTGCTCCTGAATGGGTTAATATTTATTGGACAGCGTTGGCTGTTATAGATATTGTGGCTGTTTACTTGTTAATTAAATGGCGTAACGCTGGTTTGGTGTTAACACTGGTTATAATGCTTAGCGACGTAGCAATTAATTCTGTTGCTTTTTATTTATTAAACGTTCTTTCGGATAGTTCTGCTTTACAACTTCAAACATTATTTCTAGGTTTCTGTATTGGTTCTTCTATTTGGTTATGGCAGTCGAAAAGTAAGGCTAACGTGGTAAATGTTACCTAACAAACAATTAAACAAGGACAAAAACAGTTGGTTTTGCTCCTTCGTCGCTTATTTTAACCAACTATTTTTTGCCTGTTAATTGGGCGTTATATTCTATGCAGAGTCAGGTGCAACAATTGAGAAAATTTGCCTTATTCCTATTTTTTGTTTTATTTAGTGCATCGAGTTATTCAAGCTCTTGTTATGTATCTAAGGATGATTTAAAAAAGTGGAGTGATAAATATCAGAACTTAATTAACATTACTGTTGATGCATATGGCTCTGATTTTTTTGTTACGGTGAGTTTTCCATCTAAAGTTGATGGCAAAAAATTTCATGGTGCGTTGCTGTTAAAAGGGAATAATTGGGACAAACCTGAACTATTAATTCCTTTAGCAACTACTAAAGAAAATGATAAAGTTTCTATTTCATACTCTATTAGCTCTGCTTTAATTACCGATAGCTATGTTACTGGATCATATGGAGCAGAATGCGGAATTGAGGTCATTTACCCAATAGAATATAACAAGAAAATAAACTAGGACACGTAACAGTTGGCTACGTTTCGCTTCGCTACACAATTTTAGCCAACCATTACTTAGCCTGTTATTTGGGCGTTATGTTTTCTAGGAGACCACAGTGAAGTGTTACAATCATCAGAATATTGATGCAGTAGGGATATGTAAATCTTGTAGTAAAGGAATATGCAAATCGTGTTCAGTAGTGGTGGGTAAATCTTTAGCTTGCGAGTCGAGCTGTGAGGAGCATGTAGCCGCGGTCGACACTATGGTGAGTAAAAGTCTAATCACCATGTCGACACAAAAGAGAAACCGAAATTTTATGCCTTTGTTTTTTGCTGCTACAGGACTTTCAATAGTCGCCTTATCGTATTATCGAACTGGAACATTCGGACTAGCATCAATAATGGGTTTCGTATTTATTGGCTTCGGAATTGCCAACTACTTAATAAATAGGAAATGGATATATGACATGGACAAGAAAACATAACAAATGCATGAAGACGGATTTGTCACAAAAGCGGTGCCAAACCGCTTATGCAAAGTGTTATATGCACAGAAGTCAGTTCAACTATTGAGCATCTAAAAGGAATTTGAAATTGGATTTTGAAAAAATAGAAAGCAAGTTATCTATTTCACTCCCTAAATACTATAAATTAGCTATTTCTAATTACCCATTTAAAGCACTCGACAATTTAGACTTTGTTGAAGATAACTTAGTAAACGATGAAGAGTGGTTAATTCAAACAAATATCGAGCTAAGAGAGTGTTCATTTTTTGGCAATACTTGGCCAAGTCATTTTTTTGCTATTGGGCATGATGGGTTCGGAAACTTCACCTTTATAAATGTTAAAGAGTTTGATGAAATAATTTACTTTGCAGATCATGAAGAAGAGTTTGTGCCATCAGATATCGAAGATTTGGAACTTTGTAGTAATATGAAAGAATACATTCAAGATTGCCTTGAAGAGCAAAAAGATGTTCTTTCAAATTAATGAAAGTGCATATAACAAGCTAATTAATAAGGACAAAAAACAGTTTGCTGTTTTCGTCCCTCAACATTTTAGCAAACAATTTTTTGCCCATTATTAGGGCGTTATACGAACAGGAATGTTTAGTGATAGAAGCTCTTTTTTCTTTAGTAATAATGATTGTTGAAGCTGCTATAGCTGCCTGCGCATTTATTATTGAATTAGTCTCGGGTGTTTTTGTCGCAGCAGGCTCCACTATTGGCGTATTTGATTTTTTTCTGCTTATTTTTGTTCTACTAGCGGAGCTTATTGTATGGTTATTGCTATGGTTCAAGCAGTTTTTAACGTCTGCACTTAAGCTAGAAAAGCCAGCGGTAGTCCGAAAACCTGTATTTTGGCGGCCTAAAGCAAAACCCAAAAACAAAGAGAAATAGCACTCGTGGTTGTTTTGGGTGGTTCGTATAACAAAAAAATTAAGTCGCCTGCTGGCGCAGGCTGGGACGCATACCCGTGGGCTGCTTCGCATTGTAGCCCACGCGTCCGCGCCCCTTATTTAAAAGTTATGTGACTGGTTGTTGACCATATGGATACGGAATTTTTGGAAATACAGTCTTATACTATCGCTAGTGATGTAGGCGACAGAGATGGTATAGGAGTAGAGTATTATTGCCATGGAAAAATGATCATGGAAATCTTCAGAGATGATACGAAAAAAACAAGAGAGGTAACTTTATACGAAAAAGAGTTACCACTTGCTCTTGTTGAGAAAGCGATCAAAATATTCAAAAAAGAAATACCCGAAGAGTTCGAAGATTAAATTAGCAAAATCACATAACAAAAAAATTAAGCACGCCCACTGCGCGGGCTGGGACGCAAACACGCAGGGCGGCTTCGCCATTATGCCCTACGTGCCTGCGCCCATTATTTAAAAGTTAGCAGTTTAGGTAAAGTCTAGTCTTACCTTCAAAAAGGAGTTTTAATATGGAAGAAATATTATTTGAAGTGCAAGGTTCATCGGAAGACCCATACGGTGTAGTTTTTGTTAAAAGAAGTGAATCAAATTTGTCTGCATACTGTTCATGCCCTGCGGGAGAGAATGGTCAATATTGCAAGCATCGTTTTTCAATTCTAGATGGTTCAACAAAAAATATTGTAAGTGATAACCATGAGGAAGTTAAATTAGTTCAATCATGGCTACAGGGAACAGATGTTGAAGAAGCTTTGCTTCAAATGAGAGAGTTAGAAGCTAAAGCTGCACAAATCAAGAAAGAACTGGCAGTGGCGAAAAAAGCAGTAGCAAAAGCTATGAGAGATTAAGGAATTAATATGGAATTGATAGAGCACTTAAAATCAATGTGGGCAGCAAAAATTAAAAGAAAAGTGCCAAAATCAATGTGGGCAGCAAAAATTAAAAGAAAAGTGCCCACAATGCCCCAAGTAAAATACGACTCAGAACTCAATGTTGGCACATTAGATAATAAAGGTTGGTATTTTAGAGTGCCGTATGCTTTCAGAGAAGCACTAGATATTAAATTTGAAGAGCGAAAAAAAGATAAAAAGGGTTATATGGTATGGACTCAAGGTCCTATCTTAAGTTTCAAAGATGGTGACACTTTTACTGCTCAAAATGAGAAAAGTGCATTACAGGTAAAGTTTGCAAACCCAATGGGGTGGGATCCTGAAAAACAAGAAATGTATCAAGGCAGTATTGTTTTTGAGCAATTCAGTGTCGATGGAAATAAGTACACATCAATAAGTCAGCATTCATGTAACCAGATGGAGTTTTTAGAAATTTTAATTACTGGTGAAATAAACTGCTAACAAGCGCCTCAACAAAGGACGTAAAAAAGCTTGGCTTGCGTCACTTCGTTCCTAATTTTAGCCAAGCATTTTTCGCCTGTTAGGCGGGCGTTAGGTACTTAAATGGACTTTTTAAAAATATTTGCCGCTTCAATGTTGTGGTACCCACTTTTTTTAATTCCTGCTGTTTTCGGTTTCGTGACTTACTACTTTGTTATTAAAGGTGCTTCAAAGTTAACTAAAATAAACTGGGCAACGATTATCGCTCCTTGGCTTATCTGGTTGATACTGATGTCATTTTTTTCTACTGGCAAAAAGTCACTTGCAAACTTAATTGAGCCAGTAATATTAGGTGGTATTGTAAGTGTGCTTTTCATCGTCTGGGCATTGATGAAAAAATATTCTAATGTAAGTGGAGTAATTGGCTCAACAACAGTGTTTGTAGCAAGTTGTGCATCAGCATTTTTGTTGTTTTTTCTTGTTCCTGGGCTACCCGAATGAAAACAGTACCTAACAAACACATCATGTTCATTCGCTTCGCTCATTGGGACGCAAACTCACTGGCTGGCGCTTCGCGCAAGTATAGCCAGCAAGTCTGCGCCCCATATGTGAAGCGTTATGTGCCTAAGGACGGTCATGCTCAAACTGTTAAACCCAAATATTGAATCTGAGTTAAAAGCATACTGTCAAAAATGGCTTTGTCACCTGTCTCAGAATGATTTTGATCAAGCTCTTAATTTGGTAACCGTCCCTAACAATTACGGTACTCGCTGGGGTAAAAAGGAAATAAGAGATGCTGTTTTTGACTATTATGGTAGCGAATCAAAATTTAAAATCGAGAATACCGATATAGCTTTTTGCACCCCGGAGTTCATGGAATGTAATGACGGTAGTTACCTTTTTGGTTTTTATTTCCCTGTTAATGCTGAAATCACTGACTTAACCGTGGAGTTCGAGTTTTCTCGAGTCAATAACAATGAGTTTAGTGCCACCATAAATGACATTCACGTTTTGTAGTAAATGGCACATAACAAAAAAATTAAGTCACTCACTTCGTTCGTTGGGACGCATACACGTGGGCTGCTCACTTCGTTCGGATTTTAGCCCACACGTCTGCGCCCCTTATTTAAAAGTTATGTGTTTCGTAAAGTATGAGTTTCAAAAATAGCGACGAAGGTTTCGAATGTGAAACAGTACAAAAACATAATAAACTAGACAGATACTTTTATTTTCGCACTTTGATGAGCTACGTATCAGGCTTTAATTAGTGAAGAAATAAGTAAAGTATTACATAACAATCGTAAATTAATTAAGTGCTCACCTACTTTAATTTTTTCACAGGGAAGTTAAATGAACTTAAATCAAATTACATTACCTGTTACAGACATGGAAATTTCGACTAAATTTTATCGCGACTTAGGTTTTACTCAAATTGTAGACACCCCGCATTATGCTCGCTTTGAATGCCCAGATGGGGATTCAACTTTCTCCTTGTCTTTAGATCGAGGTGAGTTTGATTGTGGCACGGTAATATATTTTGAACATGAACAATTAGATGAACTGGTTGAGGCTTTAAAAGTTAAAGGTTTTGTATTTATAAAAGAACCTACAGACCAGAGCTATTTATGGCGAGAGGCCGTACTGCATGATCCGTCAGGACATAAAATTAAGCTATATTGGGCGGGTGTTAATAGAGTTAATCCACCTTGGCGTGTAGAAATACGCAGCTAATCAGATTTTTAATTATGCAGTGTTCAAACTTACGCTATTAAAATCCAACCTCATTTAAGTATAAAAAACCGTCAGGTTTAACGCCATTGGCATTAAACCTGACAGCTCAAACTCAACCAATCACCGTTAATTAGTCGGCATTAAATAAATCTCGCGTACGTTGTTGCGCTGGTTTGCTTCTATTGCAAACAGTACGGCGTCAGCCACATCTTGTGGGTCGAGTTTGTCGGGTTTTGCTTCATTAAAAAATGGGGTGTTTACCATGCCAGGGGCTATGGTGGTACAGCGGCCATTCCACTCGCTCATTTCTTCAGCTAAGTTTTGCCCAAACCCGTATGCAAACCATTTAGTTGCACCGTAAATAGAGCCTTTAATAGGCTTACGGCCAGCGGCTGAGCTGGTTAATATAAAGTGGCCTTTGTTTTGGCGTAAATGGGGCAAGGTTGCTTTTGCCGTCCACAGCAGGGCTTTAATGTTTATGTCTATCATGGTTAACCATTCATCGGGGTCGCCATTTTCGGTGCCTGCGGTTGAAACGCCCATACCTGCGTTCGCAAATGCGGCATCTAGTCGGCCAAATTTTTTAAGCCCTTTTGTTACTACGTTTTCAAGTTCGGTAAAGTCGGTGGCATCTGCGGGTACACTCAGTGCGTTATCTTCACCTAATGACTCAACTAGTTCAGCTAATTTATCTTCACTTCTGGCGGTAAGAATGACTTTATGGCCGTTATTAACCAATGTTTTTGCACTCGCTTCACCTATGCCACTAGAGGCACCTGTAATTAGAACTACTTTTTCTTTCGCCATGATTATTTCTCCTATGTTTACATATTCAAAATGATAAGAACGGTTTAACTAATACGTGCTATTAACTGTACCAGTACTGGGTTAACAGGGCTTGAATGAAGGTCACTTTACGAATGAATTATTTGGATGATGTGAGATGAGTGGCTTTAATGGGTTTTTGCAAAGGTGGAGTGTTCGTTTTTGTTATACTTTTTATAAAAAAAGCGCACCTTAAAGTGCGCTATACGTTTATTGTGTTATGTCAAAGCTAACTGAAAGGTCCTCAGTTTGCGGTACACTAATTTGCTTAAGTTGATAAACAGTGAAATCAGTATCTTCTAGTTCTGCATCGTCTATATGTGCGGTGCACGTATAGCCAAGTTGGTAGTCTCCCGGTGTAATAAAAGCAAGCTCAAACTCATATTGGTTATCGTCTTGGTCAAATACAACATTTGCGGTCGCAAGTGGGGCATCTTCTGGGGTTTGCTCATCTATTTCGTATATATCTTTAGGTACTTGAGCATCTGATGAATATAAATATACGGCATGTCCAAACGTTGAATCTGCAGCAGCAGTGGCGATATTGTCTGTTTCACAGTTATTAATAAGCGCTTGGCTTACTGTGCCTTCAATTTCTTGTGACTCAGAAATATTTTGTAATCGTACGCCTCTAGGTTTTAAAAAGATCTCCTCATTATTTTGGGGATCGACCAGCGATTTTTTTAGGTCAAATTCTAAAACAAAGTCGTTATCAGTTTGGTTAAGTGTAAAGCCATCGAGTTGTATTTCGCCTACACCATCATTCCCTTTTCTTTTTACCACGAGCGGAGCAATGCTGTCGTCTTCGTATACTACGTGAGATGTAAAACTAAGGTTATTAGTATCGCCATTTATAACCTGAGCGCGGATCCACGAGTATTCGCCTGCTGGCACTTCTTGATCGTCAAGCAGCTCAAAAACATCGTCCCCGGTGTAATCGAGCAAATTAACCATTTGTGGTTGAGATGCGTCAGCTTCACTTCGGGTTTCAAAACTAAATTCTTCATCGCCTTGTGTTTTAATAGTGATTGAATCAAACACGACGTTAACCGCTTTTAAACCACTAACCGGCGCATCTGACACACCAAGGCTAAAGGTTGATTTGTCGCTAGATTGTGGCGGTGTTGTGTCATTGTCATCACTTGAAGAGCCACACCCGGCTAATGCAAAAAGAACGGCGCTGCTGACTAATGTTGATTTAAAATTCATGATTTACTCCTTTAGTTTATAAAGCGGATTGTAGAAGAGCTAAGCTGAATTTAGATTGAATAGGTTTTTAGAATAGTTACTTGAAATTAATTTTTATTTTACTTTGCGTATTTTTGAACAAAAGTATGTACGCCATAGGTTAACTAGTTTGTGAGCACTAAGTTTTTAAGTGTGAAAATTTAAGCTAAAAAAAGAAAACTTTGCCCAATTAATTTGCTGATATAGGGACACCTTCCACTTATTTTAATGCTATCGCTTTAAAATTTTTACTATATACTCCCGCCACTTCTTTTGAAGTGTATAGATTTAATTCTTGCTGATAATCAGCCCATAGTTGGAATATGTATGAAAGATAAACTTATTGTGTTTTGGCAAAGCCATTCAGAAACTATCATCACTTTAGGTTACAAAGTGGTATTAGCTTTGGCTATTTTAGTTGCGAGTGCGCTTATTGCGCGTTCGGTTAAAAAAGCGATTAAAAATTCTAAGTCGCCATTAAAAAAAGTAGACGAAACGTTACTGCCGCTTTTATCGAGCATTGCGGGGTATTTAGTTTACATAATTGCTGGGCTGTTTATTTTAGATATTTTTGGCGTTAATACGGCAAGTTTAATAGCGCTAATGGGCGCGGCGGGTTTAGCGATTGGTTTGGCGCTTAAAAACACCTTAAGTAATATTGCAGCCGGCATTATGTTATTAATACTTAGGCCATTTAAAGTAGGCGATTTTGTAGATGCGAGCGGCACGCTTGGCACAGTGAATGAAATAAACTTATTTACGACTATTTTTAAAACCACCGACGGCCTTTATATCGCATCGCCTAACGGTAAAGTGTGGGGCGGCAACATTAAAAACTTTACCCGCAACGGTAAAAGGCGCATGGATATAGTAGTGGGAATTTCGTACGCCGACTCTATTGATGTTGGCTTAAATGTACTTAAAGAAGTTGCCGAATCAGAAAGCCGATTACTCGCCGAGCCCGCACCTAAAGTAATGGTTACCTCAATAGGCGAAAGCGCAGTAAATATTCAATTACGTGCATGGGCTGTAAATGGCGATTACTGGCAAACCGTGTGGGATTTAAATAAGCGCGTTAAAGAGGCTATAGAAGGCGCGGGGTTGAGCATTCCGTTCCCGCAGCGTACGTTGCATATATCTGAGTCGATGGCATCGGCAGTAACGGTTAATACCAATCCGCAATAATACTTAATCATTTTGCGGGGCTAAACGTGTCGCTACCTGCGTTAAAAAATTCTCATTTAGAACAACTAAATAACGAATTTTTTGCCTAGTTATCAACACGTTTTTCCAGCCTCAAAATAGATCTCTTAATTAAGCGAATTGGTATAAAAAACGTTTAAACTCTATTAGCACAAACACAAATAAAAATAGCGAGCCTTGGCTCGCTATTTTTGTATCAGCTTTTTGCTGACGAGTATTAACCTTCTAATTGAAAGTCGTACACTGAGCCTAAGTTAAGCAGTTGGGTTAGTTCATCCAGTGCTTGGTAGCTTTCGGTAAGTAGAGCTGAATCGGCAAAGTCGCTTGCACCTAGCTTATCGCGGTAGTTACGCTTTGCCCAGTCACAAAGCTGAGTGTATTTAGTATCGGTTAAAATAACCTCTGGGTTTACCGCAGTAAGTTCTTGCTCGTTAAGAGCTACACGTAAACGCAGGCAGGCAGGGCCGCCGCCATTTTGCATACTTTGGCGCAGGTCAAAAAACTGCACTTGGTTGACTGGGTTATCGGCTAAAATCATTTCTTCAATGTAGGCGTTTACTGCGCTATTACGTTGGCACTCTTGTGGCGCTACTAATAGCATTGAGCCATCATCTAGGCTTACTAATTGGCTATTAAATAAGTAACTGCTTACTGCATCGCTAATGCTTACTTTATCGGTAGGTACTTCAATTATGTATAGCTGTTTGCTGCCGGTGTAGGCATCGCGAATTTCTTGCAGGGCATCTTGTTGGTTTAAAAATGCTTGCTGGTGGCAAAGCAATACGTTTGCGTTACCTACTGCAATTACATCGTTATGAAACACGCCTTGGTCTATAACATCTGGGTTTTGCTGCAGTAAAATTTGGCTCGATTCTTTTATGTTATGTAATCGGCAAATGGCTTCTGAGGCTTCTAGTGTTTGCCTTGCAGGAAACTTAGCCGGTTTTGGTAATTGGCTGTTAAAGGCACTTGCACCAAATACAAACATTTCTAGGCCTTGCTCGCCGTGGCTGTCGCAAAGTCGGGTATGGTTAGCCGCGCCTTCGTCGCCAAAAAAGCCCTGATCGGGTAAATGCGTGTGGTGTGCAAAGTAGCTATCGTTATTAAACATGGCTTTTAGTAAGCGGGTAGTTGTAGCAGGCTCTATGGAGCGATGAAACTTATTGTTTAAATTAGCTGAGGTAAAATGCACTTTGCCATCGAGGGTATCTGGCGATGGAGAAACAGTAGCGGCATTGGCGGTCCACATTGCAGAGGCCGAATAACACGCGCGCAATAAAATAGGGTCGGCTTTAAATGCTTTATGAATAACTTGCGAGTCGTTGCCGGTAAAACCTAGGCGACGTAGTACGTTTAAATCGGGGCGTGCGTGGGGCGCAAACACACCTTGTGTTAGGCCTTTGTCGTGCATGGCTTTCATTTTTTCAAGGCCCTGTAACACAGCTTCTTGAGGGTTTGAAAAACTTGCCGCATTATTTAACGAGGCAACGTTACCATACGATAAACCCGCGTAGTTGTGAGTAGGGCCAACTAAGCCATCAAAATTTACTTCTAAGGCGTGCATACACGTTCCAATCATATTGTTTTTAGTTACTTAACAATACAACGCAATGGCCGCGCTTGCAAAGCCTATAAATACTAAATTTATCGGCTATAAACTCGCTCTTTGTCGCACGTAGTATGGGTATTACTCGGATCGTTTACCTGCCATACGCTAATGTCTAAACGCCATAGTAGGTAAAGGGTGTGGTATAGGTTAGCCATGGTATTTTCCTTGAAATTTTCACTGAACACATCTGTACTTTGAAAGAATTATGCCAACTGTTAATTGAATATTTTATGAATACAAATCAGATATTTATTAAAACACTAAAAATAACTTTTGAGCGCTTAGCACCACTTTGGGGCTAAAAGGGTTAAAAGTTGCACCAAAAAGCCACGCAACAGGTGCGTGGCGTATGGTTTATACGCTGTATTTAGCGCCCTACTTTACCCTTTACTAGTGGGTCGAACGACAGCACACTAAATTTTCCTTGGCTGGCATTTTTACCGTTATTTAATACTGGCGAGCGATGTAGCTCATCTACGGTAAAATATACTTTATGATCGGCGCCATAACTAAAGCCATCAGGCCAGCTTAAGCGCTCGTCTTTAAATAATACCTGGTATTTACCGCTTGGTTTTACTACGCCAATCGCGGCGTTGGTTATGTCGGTAACATACACATTGCCGCCGCCATCAACAATAATGCCATCTGAAATGGGTTTAGTGCCGTAACGCGTTACTTTACTTTCAAGGGCGCTTGCGCTCAGGCTTTTATTGTTAATATCGCTTGTGGCAATACGATAAACCGATGTGCCAGACATAGAGCCAAAGTAAAGCCACTGTTCGCTTGGGTCGAGTGTGATTGGGTTTACCCCTAAACGTGCTGGTTGGCCGCCTAGTTTCATGGTGCGCCCTTCAATGACCATGTCGATATTTTCGGCTGTGGTGTATGGGCTATTTTGTAAGACTCTGCGCGCCTCACCTGTTTTTAAATTTACGGTAATAATAGCGGCTTGGCTGCCTTGTGCGGTGTCGGCAATGTATACAACGCCGTGTTTATTATCGATAACTAAATCGTTTAAAAACGAGGTGTCGGTAATGGTGGGTTTAGCTAAATAAATTATTTTATGCAGCTGCTCTTTGTTGGTATCCCAACCGATTAAACGCCCAGCATGATCAGGGCCTGATGTATCAAGCATCCATAATACGCCATCGGCTGATACATTTATGCCAAGTACGTCGTAAAACCCTTTTCCGTTTTTATACGCGTATGCCCATTCTTCATTAGGGTAGGGTTTGGTGGTGCCATCGCTTAATAGCTCCATAATTTTTTGTTTTTGGCCGTAAAAACCATGTACCGATAAAAACTTACGGCCCGAGGGCGTAATAGCAATATTACCCGGTGGGTGCTGCGCGTCGAATGTGGCTACTGTTTTTAAATCAGCATTTTGATTAGCGGTATTAGCAAACACACTGCTGGTTAAAAACGCGGTGCTGCAGGCTGCAACTAAAAGTATTTTTTTAATCTGATTCATGGTTAAAAGCCTTCTAAAACAAGTTTACCGCGTGAGGTGTGCGATTCTAAAATTTGGTGTGCTTTATATAAATTAGCAGCGTTAATTAATCCTAAATTTTGCCCTAGCGTGGTTTTAAGTGTACCTGCGTCTATCAGTTCGCTAATTTCATTAAGTAAGGTGTGCTGCGCTGTTATATCGGCGGTAGTAAATAGCGAGCGGGTAAACATAAACTCCCAATGCACCGATATACACTTACGCTTAAACTTTAAAATATCGAACGATGTAGGGTCATCTATTAGCGCAAATTTACCTTGCGGTTTAATACACTCTACTATTTGATCTTGGTATTGGTCGGTATGGGTTAAGCCAATAACGTAATCAAATTCAGCTAAACCTAGCTCTTTGCGCTGCTCGTTTAAGTTTTTAGTATGATTGAGCACATGGCTGGCTCCTAACTCTTTAAGCCAAGTTACGCTTTGCTCGCGCGATGCAGTACCTACTACGTTTAGCCCCGTAAGTTGCTTGGCAAGCTGTACCAAAATAGAGCCAACGCCACCTGCGGCGCCAATAACTAAAATAGACTGCTGAGTATTTTGCTTATTTTTAGGCACTTGTAAGCGCTCAAACAGCATTTCGTAAGCGGTAATACTGGTTAGCGGCAGCGCTGCGGCTTGTGCGTCGGTTAATGTTTTAGGCGCACGCCCTACAATACGCTCGTCAACTAATTGAAATTGCGCATTACTGCCTTGGCGCGATAAATCGCCAGCGTAAAATACACGATCTCCCACATTAAATAACGATACCGACTCGCCAACGGCTTTTACAACGCCTACGCCGTCCCAGCCTAATACTTTGTAGCCTTGCTCCGGTGCTACATTGGCACGTATTTTTGTATCTACAGGGTTTACCGAAATAGCATTTACTTCAATAAGTAGGTCGTGCCTTGTAGCGGTTGGGGTATCAAGCTCAATTGCTTGTATAGAGTTGGGTGTGAGTGTTTTAGAGTTTTTGGTGTAGCCAAATGCTTTCATGTGGGTTCCTGATGATTTTAAGTACTTTTTAATATGCAAACACTATAGCTCAGTTGAAAAATAGAAAAAGACATGAAAAACTAAAGCACTTTCAAATTTTAATTGAAAATATGCGATCATTTAACGATATTCAAACCTTTATAGATGTAGCCAGTTGTGCCAGTATTTCTGAAGCCGCACGGCAAAACGCGCAAACCCCAGCGGCGGTAAGTGCAGCTATTAAGCGCCTAGAAAAAGACTTAGGAAACGTGCTGTTTATTCGCTCTACTCGCAGCTTACGCTTAAGTGTGGCAGGGGAGCAGTTTTTAAGTTACGCCAAAGACTCCCTTTCACTTATTCAACAAGGGGTAGCTGCAGTACAAACCGCAGTGGGCGAAGTAACAGGGACACTACAGGTATCGGCCCCGTGCGACTTAGGGCGCAATAAACTAAGTGAATGGCTTAATGAGTTTTTAGCACACTACCCGCATGTAAAACTTAAACTGCACTTAAGTGACGAAGTAAGCGACATTTACAGCCAATCAATTGATATTGCGCTGCGCTTTGGTGTACCAAAAGATTCGCAGTTAATTGCAGCGCCACTTTTTTTAAATAATGCGCGTATTTTAGTGGCCTCTCCTGAATATGTAGCAAACAATGGATTGCTTACACACCCCCTTAACTTAACGCAGCACACCACCATTACCTTTATGCGCTTTGGCGAAGTGTTTAAAGAGTGGCGATTTTATAAAAATGGCGCAGTGCAAAAAGTGCAGCTAAATTGCCAACACATAGTTAACGATGGCGAAATGGTTAGGCGCTGGGCGCTAGAGGGCAAAGGAATTGCGTATAAGTCGTACTTAGATGTAATTGATGATTTAGCAAGCGGGCAGCTCGTTCATTTATGCCCCGAGTGGCAAAGCGATCCGCTACCGCTTTATATGATGTACGCCGACCGACGCCAAATGACCCCAGTCATCAGCGCATTTAGGGCGTTTATTCAACAAAAAATAACCGCGTTAGTTGGCTAACTCATCATCGTTTTTAGTTGTTAAATCGCTTACTACTAAATCAAGTAGCTGCATGAGCTGTTTAGCTTGTGTGGGGTCTACACTTTCAAACTTACATAATATATTTTTTGGAATATCAGCGGCTTCGTTTTTAAGGGCTTGCCCACTTTGGGTAAGCTGAATTAGGCGCTTACGCTTATCGTGCTCATCTTTAATAACAGCCAGCAGAGACTTTTCGGTCATTTTTTTGAGTATTTGGGTCATAGCGCCGCCATCAATAGCGGTTTTATCTATTAGCTGCGCTATAGTTATTTTGTCTTGCTCCCACAGCGCCATCATTACTACATACTGCGGATACGTTAAATTAAGTGCAGCTAAAGGCTCACGGTAAGCACGCGCAATGCTATTTGATGCCATATATAACCTATGACACAGCTGATTTTTTAATTTTAGTTGCTCAAATGACATACCCAACTCCTAGTGCGTTAATACCTTCAACTCAAAAAACATTTTAATTTGCATGCAAAGTATTTGCAATCTCTAATTACTTGCCCTATTATTTTGCATGCAAACTAAATTAATTGATAAACTTTGGAGTTCACTATGAATGTATTACAAAACGTTGCCTACACAGCAAAAGCAACTGCAACCGGTGGCCGTGAAGGTGTAGCTAAATCAGACGATGGCCGTTTAAATGTAAACTTATCAACCCCAAAAGGGCTAGGTGGCGACGATGGTCAAGGCACAAACCCAGAGCAATTATTTGCAGCAGGTTATGCAGCGTGTTTTATTGGTGCACTAAAATTTGTAGCAGGTAGCGAAAAAATTGCTCTACCAAGTGATACACACATTAACTCTGAAGTCTCTATTGGCGCAATTGAAGGCGGTTTTGGCATTGCAGTTAAATTAGCTGTATCACTAGGTGATATGGATAAAACAGCAGCGCAAGAGCTAGTAAATAAAGCACACCAAGTATGCCCATACTCAAACGCTACACGCGGTAACATTGAAGTAGAGCTTTCGGTTATTTAATTAACTGATTACTTAGCATTGTAATAGCCCAGTGGTTTGCCACTGGGCTTTTTTGTGCGCTGCAATTTACTAGAGATCACATTAATTTAAGCGTGCTTTAAATAAATATACGAAAAATCGTATATTCACTATTTCATATATCCTAATTTTGTTTTATTGTATGCACACTAACTAAACGAGGATGCTATGGAACAACTCAACCCACTTCAATTTTACAAATGCTTAGCCGACGATACGCGCTTAAAAGCCATGTTATTAATTAGCCAAGAGCAAGAGCTATGTGTGTGTGAGCTTGTTGCTGCGCTTGAACTTAGCCAACCTAAAGTATCGCGCCATTTAGCGCAGCTTAGGCAATGTGGCTTATTGAGCGACCGTAAGCAAAATCAATGGGTGTATTATAGTATTAATAAAGCCTTGCCAGAGTGGGCTCTTAGCGTAATAGCACAAACCAAAAACGAAAATTCTGCGTTTTATAACGACGATTTAAATCGACTCAATGCAATGGGTAATCGCCCAGAGCGTGCAGCAAGCTGCTGTTAATTAAGCAAATTGATATAACTTTACTAAAGGTATTTATTATGAAAATTAAAGTAGGTATTAACGGCTTTGGCCGTATGGGACGTTTAACACTGCGCGCAGCACTAGAGTGGCCAGAAGTAGAATTTATTAAAGTAAACGATGTTGCAGGCGATGCTAAAACACATGCCCATTTATTAGAGTTTGACTCAGTGCACGGGCGTTTAGCGCACAGCGTTACAGCAAACGAAAATAGCTTTAGTGTGGCTAAACACACGATTGCCGTTACCAATAACAAAACCATTAGCGATACTGATTGGTCTGATTGCGATGTAGTAATAGAAGCCAGCGGTAAAATGAAAACCACTGAGCTGTTAAATCAATATTTAGCACAAGGTGTTAAGCGCGTTGTAGTAACCGCACCAGTAAAAGAAGATGGCATTTTAAATGTGGTTATGGGTGTTAACGATGATTTATATAACCCAAATGAGCATAAAATTGTTACAGCGGCTTCGTGTACGACTAACTGTTTAGCGCCTATTGTAAAAGTACTACAAGAAAAAGTAGGCATTAAGCACGGCTCAATGACCACTATTCACGATATTACCAATACCCAAACTATTATTGATGCGCCACATAAAGACTTACGCCGAGCTCGTTCGTGCGGGACAAGTTTAATACCTACCACAACCGGTAGTGCAACAGCCATTACGCATATATTCCCTGAGCTAAAAGGTAAGTTAAATGGCCATGCCGTGCGCGTACCGTTAACTAACGCATCAATTACCGACTGTGTATTTGAGCTTGAGCGTGGAGTAACTGCCGCTGAAGTGAATGAATGGTTTGCTCAAGCGTCTAAAAACGAGCTTGCTGGCGTATTAGGTTACGAAGAAAAACCGCTGGTATCGATTGATTACAAAACCGATCCACGCAGTAGCATTATTGATGCGCTATCTACCATGGTTATAAATAATACCCAGCTTAAATTATACGCTTGGTACGATAACGAATGGGGCTACGCTAACCGTACCGCCGAGCTTATGCTTAAAGTTGCTAAAAGCGACTTGGTTTAACCATTTATAAGGTTTAAAGGGCGTTACCCATGTTTGAGCAACTTGCTAATTTACCTACAGCAATAAAACAGTATTTAATTATTACCGGTAATTACTGGGCATTTACCTTAACCGATGGCGCACTTCGTATGCTGGTGGTGCTGCATTTTCATCAGTTAGGGTATGGTGCACTGGCCATTGCCATGCTGTTTTTGTTTTACGAAATTTTTGGTGTGATCACCAATTTAGTGGGCGGCTGGCTTGGGGCTCATTTAGGCCTGAATAAAACCATGAACTTTGGCCTGGCGCTACAAATAATGGCGCTTGCCATGTTATGCGCGCCAAGTGAATGGCTTACAGTGGCTTATGTTATGGCGGCACAAGCGCTTAGCGGTATAGCCAAAGATTTAAATAAAATGAGTGCTAAAAGCGCCATTAAACATTTAGTGCCCGAGGGAGAAAGCGGCCAAGGCCAGCTTTACAAATGGGTGGCTATTTTAACGGGCTCTAAAAACGCGTTAAAAGGGGTCGGTTTCTTTTTAGGCGGGTTACTACTTACGGTACTGGGCTTTGTCGGGGCTTTAAAAGCACTTATTATACTACTTACTATTGCGTGGATGATTAGCGTTGTATTTTTAAAAGGCGACATGGGCAAGGCTAAAAATAAGCCTAAGTTTAAAGAGCTATTTTCTAAATCCCGTGCAATAAATTTATTAAGTGCAGCACGGTTGTGTTTGTTTGCCGCGCGTGATGTATGGTTTGTAGTGGCTTTACCTATTTATTTAGCCCAGCAGTTTAACTGGAACTTTTGGTGGGTTAGTGGCTTTATGGCACTTTGGGTGATTGGCTACGGTGGTGTGCAATCGCAAGCGCCGCGTATTACCGGGACTAGTAACTCAAACGTTGATACCGTTAAACATGCCTATTTATGGGTATTGCTGCTAAGTGGTGTAACAGCACTTTTAGCACTACTTATGCAATTTGATGTGGCTGTGCATGCCACCTTGATTATAGGTTTACTTATATTTGGCGGTGTATTTGCCGTTAACTCATCTGTGCATAGTTATTTAATTGTCAGCTTTGCTAAAAGCGATGGTGTATCGCTTGATGTTGGCTTTTATTATATGGCCAATGCCATGGGGCGTTTACTGGGTACGGTGCTTTCGGGGTGGGTGTTTCAGGTTTATGGTTTTGTGGCATGTTTATGGGTGAGCGTTGCTTTACTCATAGGTGCCTCAATAACCACAGCTATTTTGGCTAAGCGTTAAAACTCAACGTATTGTATTAAATTAAATTTTGTTCGCGGTTATCGATAGCTTGATTAGTAAAATCGTCTAAACTGTACTTGTAGTTTAAACAAAGGGCAGGTCAATGCGAGAAATATCGTTAGCAAAAAAACTATTATGGCTTACAGTAGGTAGCATATTTATAACCGTGTTACTGCTATCGAGCATTCTGTGGTGGGAGCTGTCGTCGAGTAACGATGAGCTATCAAGCCAATCAGAAAAATACATAGTGGCAGAAGTTGAAGAAAAACTAAGTGCAAACGCGGCTGTATACGGTGAAAGAATTGCAGGGTTTATTAACGAGGCATACCGTGTCCCTTTTTCATTAGCTGCCATATTAAGTGGCACGGCGGGTAATGATGCACTTAGCCGCGAATCCGTTGTTAATCTTAATAAATCCATATTAAATAATAATGAGTTGCTTTCTTCCATCTATTCCCAGTTTGAAGTAAATGGGTATGATTCAAAAGATACTCAATTTACAAACGGTTACAGTCACTCTGTTGATGGTGCTGGTACACTCGAAATTTATTTTACACGCAGTAAAGAGGGCGTGGTCGAGCAGCAAGTTGTAGACGACCCTGCCGAAAAATATTTCACTAAGCTTAATGAATTTGGCCTGCGAGAGTCTGAATGGTATTTGTGTGCTAAAGACAACGTAAAGCCGTGTATTATGGAACCTTACTTATACGAAATTACGCCAGGCAACTCAGAAATGATGACGTCTCTTACGGTTCCTATTGTCAGAGACGGTCGGTTTGTTGGTATATCTGGCGTTGATTTAACGTTACCGGTTTTTCAAAAGTTAACCGAGCAGCTTTCAAAAGAGCTGTATAACGGTCAAGCTAAGGTTACCTTATTAAGTGATTTTGGTTTAATCGTAGGCAGTAGCCACTACAAAACCAAGCTTGGCCGGCCTTACAAAGAAGCAATGTCATCCACTATTACCAGTAAAGTTGAAAAGGTACGAGGTGAAAATAATCTTTTAAAAGCGGATGACACTTACCTGGTTAATTACCCCATAAATATAAAGCTTGCAGACACTCAGTGGTCGCTCATTATTGAAGTACCAGCAAATTTAGCTCTGGCTGGCCCACAGGCTTTGAGTGAAAATATGCAAAGTACCGCAGCAGCATTGGGCACTATTATTTTAGTAACCGGCTTAATTATTGCGGGTGTTGCTTTTGTAGTTATGAAATTTGTTGTGGCAGGTGTTATAGCCCCACTTGAACAAATACAAGAACGCGTTGATAACCTAGCCAGTTCAGAAGGCGACTTAACACACACCTTACATGTAGACAGCCATGCCGAACTAATTGCACTGGCTGGTGGCTTTAACCGCTTTTTAACTAAATTACGCGACCTAATTGCTGAGCTTAAAGCCGTATCAGATCAGACTAAGCAACAAGGCGAAATTGCCCAGCATATAGCCATCGACACAAAACATAATGTGCAGGCGCAGTTTAAAGAAATAGAAAGCGTTGTTACTGCTATGAACGAAATGAGCGCAACGGCGCTTGAAGTTGCAAGAGCTTCAGAACAATCAGCGCAGCAAGCTGACGAAATAAACGGCTTAGTGGTAAGCAGTGAGTCGAGCTTGTCGTCGGCTATGACGCAAGTAAAAACCATGTCTGAAGAAATAAAAGAGGCAAACCAAGCAGTTGAAAAAGTAGCGACGCGTAGTAAAGACATAACGCAAATTTTAGATGTGATCAGAACCATCTCAGAGCAAACTAACTTACTGGCACTCAATGCAGCTATTGAAGCAGCAAGGGCAGGCGAACACGGCCGAGGTTTTGCAGTTGTGGCTGATGAAGTACGAGCGCTTGCTTCTAAAACCCGTTCATCTACTGATGACATTAGCAACCTAATAGACAGCCTACTGCATGAGGTTGGTAATGCTTCCACCGTTATAGAAAAAGGCGTTGTAAGAGCACAAAATGCGGTTGACGAAACCTCTGTCGCCTTTGACGCGTTGCACAGTGTGGTTGTAAAAGTGGATGAAATAACCAATCAAATAACGCATATTGCAACAGCGGCTGAAGAGCAAAGCTTAGTAACAGAAGAAATAAATCGTAATTTAACGCTTATTTCTGATGCGGCATCTCAGTTGTCTGGTTTATCTTCGCAGGCAGGCGATAGTAGCGAAGTTCTTAATAAGCTGGTTGCTCAACAAGATAGCGAACTCAATAAGTTAAAAACCTAACAGGTACATAATTCCTAAAAATAAAAAACGGCGGTAATTATATTACCGCCGTTTTTCATTAATTGAGTTGTTTAGTTTAGAGCGTTTTCATAATTTTAAACATTTGATCGATCATAGGTTGTGCAAGCTCTTCAACACCCGGGCGGTTAAAATAGCCGCGTAGCCCTGTAAATTGCACTTTAAAAAAGCGAGCATAGTCTTTTGGGCTAACCTCACCTTTTAGCTCTTCACGCGCAATGGCTTGTGCAAATAAATCGCTTAAATAATCTTCAAACTTGTCTGATAAATCAAGGCTTAATGAATACAAACAGCTGTCTTCATCGGCAAACTCACAATTTGCTTTTACTAGCATACAAATAGCGCTCGGGGCATTTTTTTTATCTTTAATGATGACGTTTTCAACAAACGTTTGTAAACCACCAATAATAGTAGGCGAAGCCAATAAACACGTTTTTATTTGATCTTCTATTTGCATGGTGTAATTTTTTAAAGACTCAATATACAACCCTTCCTTTGAGCCAAACGCAGAATAGATACTACCTGGGCGCATATTAATTGCGTCCTGTAGATCGCGGGTCGAAGTGGCATTAAATCCCTTTTCCCAAAATAGCTGACTGGCAAGGCGGACAACAGTCTCGCGCTCAAATTTAACTTTGTTGACCATGCTGTTTCTCAATTAATTTGAACATTTGCTCAATTTTAACTTGAGCAGTCGCTCAAAATCAAATAGTATGTGCTTCAACGTTACTTAAACAACTTATTTTTGGAGCTAACAATGGCAGAATTTACTTTATATACAGCAGAAAATGCACCTGAAGAGTCAAAACCTTTATTAGCCGATTCAGTTGCTGCATTTGGCATGTTACCTAATTTACACGCAGTAATGGCTGAAGCACCAACGCTATTAAAAGGTTACCAAGTACTTCACGAATTATTTCAAAATACTTCATTTAACGCAGAAGAGTTAACAGTGGTATGGCAATCAATTAACGTTGAACATGACTGTCATTACTGTGTACCAGCACACAGTGCCATTGCAGCGTCAATGAAAGTTGACCAAGGTATTGTTGATGCTTTAGTGAATAAAACACCGCTTGCAGATGCAAAACTCGAAACATTACGTGAAACAACATTGGCTATGACGCGTGAACGTGGCGTAATTAGTGACGAGCAAATAGAAAAGTTTTTTGCAGCGGGTTACGGTCAACAGCAACTACTAGAGATTATTGTAGGTTTATCGCAAAAGGTAATGAGCAACTACACTAACCACCTAGCAAATACGCCAGTGGACGAACCATTTAAAAAATTCGCAAAATAATCGCGTTATAATTAACAAAAAAGGCAGCGAAAGCTGCCTTTTTTGTGCCGTAAGCACCGGGAGCTATTTGAATTTTACGGCTTGATTGCTACGCGTATAAATGCGTGACTCTGGTTTGGTCCATTCACCTTTTTTTAAATAGGAGGTAGACACAACCAATTTCCCATCTTTTAAATCGCTGGTCGACTTCACTTTAGTAATGCCTTCTTTACTACCTGTAACCTCTTCGTAAGCAACAAACTGCGTAGGGCTGAGTACTTTTATAGTGCCTTTTGTATAAAAACCGGCTGTTGTAAAATAATAAAAAACCAATGAGTCTTTTTTGCTATCGTAAAAAATCATCGACTCGCCACCATATTCACCCTCATTAATAGAGTGTTTTGTTCTTATTGCCTTACCATTAAGCGCACGCTCCCATAAGCCTACGTCTTGAACTGGTTTAGTGCCTGGTGCAACATCAAAATTAGCTTGCCACGAGCCTAAATAAGGCTGAAATACACTAAGGTGTTTATCAAGTTTAAGTGGTTGTTCTTTTGCGTGAGTTGTAAAAGCTAAAAAGCACAAAGTAAAAAATAGCACTTTAAAATATGTCATAATTATTCTCTTATTATTTGAATTGATACAGACCAGTATAGGCGATAATTACTTGATAAAGAAAATCTTAATAATTCTATCCTTACTTTTTATATCCATAGTATGGTTTGTACATTTTCAGTGGGGCGTAACTATTTTGGCGCCTACTTATATAACTGCTATTAGTGCCATAACATTTATTATGTATGCGTGGGATAAACACAAAGCTAAGCAGTCGGTAAATAAAAAAGTGACTCGTACGAGCGAGCGAACTCTTCATTTATTAGCACTATGTGGGGGCTGGCCAGGGGCGTTAATTGCTCAGCAATTGTTGCGTCATAAATCACAAAAAAAGCGTTTTATAACGGTACTTTGGGTGTGCATTTTATTAAATGTAGTTTTATATTTTTTTGCTTTAGAGTTTTTTGGGTATTTGGAAATAGCTAAGGTAAGCCTTTAAAAACCGACCCCACTGAAAAACAACTAAATCAGTGGGGCGATGGTTGAATAACAACATTAGCGTTTTAACTGTGCTTCGCTTTGGTTAAGTAATCTAATAATAGGGTTTTGTTCTAATATTTTATTTTTTAAAAAGTAGCCAATCAATAACCCGGCAACAAAGCCCCCAATATGTGCGCCATAATCAATGCCATCAGGGCCGCTTAACGCACCAGATATATTTATAATCAACCAAATTGCAAAAAACCAAGCAGCTGACAGTTTTTTCTGGTAAATAATAATCATAAAAGTGAGGCTGGCATGCCTAAACCACATTAAGTACATTCCAAATAAGCCCGCAATTGCACCACTTGCACCTACGCTAGGGATTGCTGATGTTGGGCTAACAAGGTAACTAGAGAGAGAAGCTATTAGCCCACACACTAAATACCAGATTAAAAAGCGCTTGTGCCCTAAAACATCTTCTAAGTTGTCACCTACCACATATAAAAAATACATATTCCCTAGCAAATGCATTATTGAGCCATGCAAAAACATACAAGTGAGTAGTGTCCATACTTTATTGCCTTCACTTATATCTGACGGTGTCATGGCAAAAAACTCAATGGCGAAGCCAAATGCTTCACTATTGAAAAAGTATAAAGCAAAAATTAATGTGTTGAGTGCTACTAAACTGAAAGTGACCCATGCTTTTCGCTGAGGTTTTATATTATATTCAACAGGCATTTGAGTTAAAAATTGAAAAAAATACGTTTTCCAGCTTGTTCCTTGATTTAGCTCGCTTAGGGTAGCTTTTAATTCTGGACTTTTTTCAACGGTATCAAGCTCATCTTTATCAATCCAGGTACCATCACAATGCCTACAAATATCAATTTCGGTGTGAAAATCTTCTAGAAGATGAAAACGTTCCAAGCTTTTATTGCAATCAGGACAGTCAAGTTCTGAAATACCTAATGAATCACCAAAGCTGGTTTCAAATTTCTCACCGACAGGACCATCGTTGATTTCGTCAATCATGCGATTAACTTCATTTTTTTCAAACCAAAGGCCGCCACATTCGCGGCAGATGTCTATTTCTTCACCTTGGTAATTTGTAGCTTCTAAAGCGTGTGTTTTACAATGTGGGCAGTGTTTAGTTGGCATTTTTTAGCTCCTTTAGCGATCCAACAGAAATATCATTTTGTTTTAATTCCATTTTTAACTGTTCCGCATTTTGTTTTAATGCGGGTAAAGTTTCATCTTTTATTAAATGAGTAATTTTTTTTAGTTCAATTGCGGCTTGTTTAGCTGACATTTTCCTTGATATTGCTGCATTGATTACAAAGTCTGCTCTAGAATAAAACCGACGAATTTTAGTTAAAAACTCACTGGGTGTTTCAAGTGTAGTACGTGAAAACTGCATTGTTTTCCATATGTACTTCTCTAAAGTAGGTTTAAAAAATTCCATTTCAGATTTTGGTGGGCTTTTTGCTAAGCGCTCTGCATATTCCGCAACGGCATTTACGTTATCGTTAACTTCATCAAATAAAGAAGTACGTAGATAATAGTTATCTTCTATTTTACTAAAAGAATCAAATTTTAAAGCTTGTTCTAAACCACTTTGAGCGGCTAAATACACGCCAAATATGGTAGAGATAACCATAAAAAGTTGATTTAACCAAAAGCCTGTGCTTTTGAGCTCTTTGTTATCAACTGTTTTAAGTGCTTGAGCTAGTTTTTGAGTGGCCGCAGGGTTTTTGGGCTCACTTTGAGATGACGGAGTTGTGGGGTTCACTGCAAAATCCTTTTTTTACTTCCTTTGAAGCGAAATATATTAATGAATGAATATTTAATAATCAATGATTTATTAAATATTCATGTCACTAGTTTTTTTCACTAATCACATTGCTTGATTTAACCACTTTTTAACAACACCGCCCCACTTTGCTCACTCCCTAAATGATCGTCTTTATTATAAATAGGGCAGCTTTTAAGTGATAAACACCCACAGCCAATACATCCATCTACGCGGTCGCGTATGCGTTGCATATACGCTATACGTTCATCTAATTGAGCTTGCCAGCGTTTTGAAAGCGCAGACCAATCGTTTTTAGTGGGCGTGCGGTTATCGGGGAGTGAGGCAAGTGTTTGTTTTATGTCGTCTAGCGAAATGCCCATGGCTTGTGCTGCTTTTATAACGGCCACTCGGCGAAGTACGTCGGGTTTGTAGCGGCGTTGATTGCCGCTGTTTCGCCAGCTTTTTATTAAATGTTTAGTTTCGTAAAAGTGTAATGTAGACACTTTTACACCACTTCTCTTTGCTACGTAACCTACTGTTAAAGTGGCGTCGATCAGCTTTTTTTGCTCAGCAGACATTAATTTTATTCCATGTATTGACCTCAATATAACTTGAGGTTTTAAGCTCCCCTCAACATTAAAAAAGGAGCTGGAAAAATGCAACAAAAACTTAGTCGTAATACCGTTATTATTTATTCATCGGCACGAAAAAATGGTAACACAGCCGCACATGTTAAAAGTTTTGCTGAGCAAAATGAGCTGCATGTTGTGTGTTTAGATGAATTTAAAATACCGCCTTACAGTTACAGTAAAAAATACACTGATGATGAATTTTTCTCGCTTTTTGAATCACTTTTAAATTACGACCATTGGGTATTTGCTTCGCCAGTGTATTGGTATAGCACCACAACACAAATGAAAACATTCATAGACAGAATTACCGATTACATGGATGACGAACATTTAAAACCAAAGTTGCGTTTGCTGCGTAGTAAAGATTTTTCGTTGTTGTCTAATGCGTCGTCGAGTGAGGCGCCAGATGCTTTTGTTGCGATGTTTAAAAACACATTTAGTTATTTAGGCATGCGTTTTTTAACGCATCACCATAAAAGTTCGCACACTTTATCGTGAATAACTGCCTTTTATACAAAGCATCTGGTACTTTATTTATACACTAAAAAAGCCAAAGGATTGTTTATGAAATATTTACTATTACTTTTGTTGTTAAGCCCATTATCTTTCGCTAATGAGCAACCTATTAACGGTTTTGGTTATTACTATAAAGTACCAGAGCATGCAGCGATTAATGATTCGACTCAATTTAAAATAGCGTTTGATGTGGCCGATGGCGCTAAAAAAGGCGAGCAAAATAATGCGATGAACTCACTTGCCCGCTTTATAAATATGCATGTTGCACATGGCATTAAACCAGAGAACATTAAGTTAGCATTAGTTGTACATGGTGGTGCAAGTGTAGATGTGCTATCGAACGATGAATATAAAAAACGCTTTAACGTTGATAATAAAAACGCGAGCTTAATAAAACAATTATTGACAAATAACACGCAGGTATTTGTGTGCGGGCAGTCGGCTACTCACTTTAAAGTAACGCCTAAACAGCTTATACAAGGCGTTACCATGTCTTTATCTGCTATGACCGCGCATGCTCAACTTCAGCAGCAAGGTTACACTTTGAATCCATTTTAATGAAAAAATCTATTTTATGTTTTGGTGACTCAAATACGTGGGGGTTAAACCCCGCAACGGGAAAGCGTTTTGAGGAAAAAGTAAGGTGGCCGTCGGTATTAGCAGAAAGGCTAGGTGACCAATTTGCTATTATAGAAGCAGGGCAGCCTAATCGAACGCTTGTGAATAATCCACCATTTAATGGGGACTTATCGGGGGTAAGTTATTTAAAACCATTTTTAGAAGCGCACTCTTTGACTGCTATAGTGATAGCCCTTGGTACTAACGATTTAAAAAAGCGCTTTAAATTAACGCCTGAGCAAATAGGGAATGGCTTAGCAAATTTAATAGACGGTATTGAAGGGTTTTACGATGGGAATAAACAACCCAAGCTCATAATATTGAGCCCACCCTATGTTAGTTGTGTAGGGCAATATAAACATGTTTACGAGGGCGCACCGAGTAAAAACCTAGCTTTGAGTAAAGAGTTTGAAAATGTAGCGTGTATTAAAAATGCCAACTTTTATGATTTACAAAAAATCGTTTCTGTTTCACCCATTGATGGGGTACATATAGAAGCCAATAGCCATGCTAAAATAGCGGGTTTAGTGTGTAATTTAATAAATGAAGTTGATGCTTAATTAACGCTAACGCTTAAATTATAAGTACGCTATTTACTATGAATATTGTGAGCTTATTTGCATTTAAGGCTGATTATGCAATGATGGAGAACACACTGATAGTGAATGCTTTATAGGCAATAAGGACATAATGAAAAAATACCAACAAAAGTCATTAATTGCAGTTTTAACCGGTGTTTTGGTTTTTGTGTTAGGTAGCCTCGTTTTACTGTATTTTGCGGGGCAAAAATTAGCGGCTGCAATACATAAAGATGCAAAGCAAATTGTTAACCACATAGACGCAGCTGTAAGCGAGCGACGCCAAATTCTTTTTCCTTTAAATGCATTAAACTTCTCTGAGTGTAGCAACGAAAACCTGCTTGAAATGCGACGTGCACTTTTTGATGCCAAGTATGTTGTAGATATCGGCTTTTTTAAAAATAATCAGCTTGTTTGTACCACAGGTTCGGGTGTACTAAAAAACCCAATAAACGATAGAACCCCCGACTATATTCGTAACAATCTTGAAAGTAAAAACGACAATAACATCAGAGTTCGGTTTGAGCCAAACTTAAGAATTTTACTTTTTGAAGAGCGAATAATGCAGGTCGTGATTGTAAGGCAGGGTAACTATAATTTAATTATGGATACTGCAGCCATTAGTCGCAGTAATATTGCAGCACCGTACTGGGAAATAACGTATAAAACGGGTTCTGAGTCATTTCATTTGGCAGGTAAAAGCGGCTTGAGTAAAGAGCTTGTAAGCCACAAACAAATACCATTTGAAACCGCACTTATGTGCAGCAATAAAAATAAAGGATATTGCGTTGCGGTTAGAACACCATGGAGTGAGTTTTTCGCTGACAATCAATTTTTGCTGATCATTTCTCTTATTTTAACCTGCCTAACGGGTGTGTCGAGCGCGCTAATAGTGGATTATCAAATTGCCGCTCGTCGTTCTACTAATAATAGAGTGCGTAAAGGCTTAGCAAAGGGCTCATTTTATTGGACTTACCAACCTATTATTTGTTTGCACACAGGTAAAGTAATTGGTTGTGAGGTGCTAGCTCGCTTTAAAGACAAATACGGGCCACTATACCCCGATGAGTTTATTCCGGTGATACGAAAAAATAATTTAACGTGGTCGTTTACTCAAGCAATGGTAGCAAAAGTGCTTAAAGAGCTTACAGAGTTGGACGATTTACCAACGGGTTTTAAGGTGTCTATTAATATATTTCCTTGCGATGTAGAGCTTGGAAATGTATCGCTGTTGACACAAGAACCTGCACTTATTAATTCACGCTTTATTATTTGCCTAGAAATAACCGAAGACGAGTACCTCGATACTAGCATTGCACATGCTCACTTTAGAACGCTGGTTGATTCTGGATTTAATTTGTCGCTGGATGATTTTGGTACTGGCTATTCTAATTTAAGAAATTTACAAAATTTAAGTTTCCACCAGTTAAAAATAGACCGAACTTTTGTACAAGATATAGCCACGCAAGGTTTAAAGGCGTCTATGATCCCTAACATAATGGAGTTAGTGCGTAAGTTTAATTACACCTGTGTAGCTGAAGGAATAGAAACAACTGAGCAAGAAGCTATGTTAAAAAGCGCGGGTGTACATTATGGGCAAGGTTGGAAATACGGCCGGCCAATGAAGGTCGATAAATTTAAACGGTATATAGCACAGCAAACGCTTTAAAAAAGATCGACGATCTTTTTTAAAGCGTATAAGCAGTTAAATTTATTATAAAAACAGGCTAATTAGAATGATTAGATCAATATTTACAATGCTTTTGTTACTCTTAATAACTGGCTGCGCATCGCAATACCCTAATCAGCAAGTTGTCGGAAAGCAATTTCCAACGATTACTGGCGAAAGCTTAGAGAAGAAAGAATTTGTTATTCCGAGTGATTTTAACACTGAAAAAACCTTGTTGCTTATAGGCTATAAACAAGATAGCCAGTTTGATATTGATCGCTGGTTAATCGGTTTAGATATGGCAGGTGTAACACTCCCTACCTATGAGTTACCTACCATTGCCGGCATGGCACCGCGAATGTTTAGCACGTTTATTGATAATGGTATGCGCAAAGGGATTCCTAAAGAGTTATGGGGTGGTGTTATTACTATTTATAAAGACGGTGAAGCGGTGCAAAAGTTTACTGGTAACCAAAGTCCTAACAATTCGCGCGTTATTCTTATAGATAGCACAGGGAAAATATTATATTTTTACGACCGTGGTTTCTCTGTTGATGCGCTCAATAAATTAAAGGCAAAAATATAATATGAGGCCGGTAATTTTATAGCCGGCCATGGATTTTATTTGTATGGATGGGTTTTAAGCCAATGCTCCGCAATTTGCTCGCGCGTGGCAAACCAAACTTGTTCATGAGAGCGGGCATATTCTAAAAACCGTGCGAGGGCTTTAATGCGCCCAGGGCGGCCAATTAAGCGGCAATGCAGCCCTATCGACATCATTTTTGGGGCATTTTCACCTTGTGGGTCGCCTTCATCATAAAGCGTATCAAAGGCATCTTTTAAATAATTATAAAACTGATCTCCGGCATTAAAGCCTTGCACAGCAGCAAAGCGCATGTCGTTTACATCAAGTGTGTAGGGCACTATTAACTGTGGTTTACCTTCTTTAATGCTGTAAAAGGGTAAGTCGTCGCTGTAGTCATCGGCATCATATAAAAACGAGCCATTTTCTACCACTAGGGCAGCAGTATTTGGGCTTGTGCGTCCGGTGTACCAGCCTTTAGGCTTTTTACCGGTAAGTGCTTGAATGATCTCAATGGCTTTTTGCATGTGCTCGCGCTCGGTTTGTTTATCAATGTTTTGATAATTAATCCAGCGCAGACCATGGCTTGCAATTTCGTGTCCTGCCTCAACAAACGCTTTAGCTACATCGGGATGGCGCTCAAGGGCCATCGCCACTGCAAAAATGGTGACCGGTATATCGTATTTTTTAAAGAGTTTAAGTAAGCGCCACACGCCTGCGCGCGAGCCATATTCGTAAATAGACTCCATGCTTATGTGGCGGTCTTCTACATGCGGAGCACTGACTATTTCAGACAAGAATGTTTCGGCCGCTGCATCACCGTGTAATACACAGTTTTCGCCGCCTTCTTCGTAATTTAATACCACTTGTACGGCTATGCGGGCTTTATTGGGCCAATTGGCATGGGGCACCTGTGAGCCATAACCAATTAAATCGCGCGGGTAGTGTTTAAATTGCTCGCTCATGTTATTGCTCCTTTTTAAGCGCTGTGAGCCAAGAGCCTAGCGTTTCGCGCTCTGCATCAGTCATTTTGGTCATATTTGCCAATGGCATGTCTTTGGTTATAACTGCGCGGGTATGAATAAGCGTGCTGGCTTTTTTTACATCATTAATAGAGTCGAGCTTAAAGCCAAGCGGCGCTGTTTGAAAAAGCTCAGATGTAGGTGTTTCACTGTGGCACTGTGTACAGTGCTTGCTGATTATATCCCACACTTGAGTGTCGGTAATGCTCGCTTGTAAAGGTGCGTTTTCGTCTGCATTTGTTGGGCTGGTAGGCCATGGAGCGATAGTAAGCATTAAGGCAAAAAAGGCGGCAATACCACTTATAAGTACCGAGGGTTTATTAACGCCTTGGTGCTTTAAGTTAAAGTAATGGCGTATCCACATGCCAATGCCAAATAGCGCAATTAATATAAGCCAGCCAAAGCTGTGGCTGTAGGTATATGGAAAGTGGTTGCTCAGCATAATAAATACCACAGGTAACGTGGCGTAGTTATTATGAATAGAGCACAGCTTTGCTTTTAAACCCGGTGCTGAATCAGGAATGCGGCCAGCTTCTACTTCGCTTACCATGTAGCGTTGCCCTGGCATAATAATGTGGTACACATTGCCAACCATACACGTACCAATAAGCGCACCTACATGAATATAAACCGCGCGGTCACTAAATAGCTGATCGACCCCGTAAGTCCAAAGGGCCAATATGCCAATAACCACAGCAATAAACGCTTTACCGTTTTCAACGAGCGGGGTTTTGCACAATAATCGATAAACACCATACCCTAAGCCAATAAAGCCAAGCGATGCGCCAATAGCGGCAAATTTACTTAGCTCACTTTTACTGTTATCGATTAGGTAAACATCGGCGCCAACATAATAAAGTAGGCTAAATAATAAAATACCGGTGATCCACGTTGTGTAGGCTTCCCACTTAAACCAGTGCAGGGTGTGTGGCATTTGTTCAGGGCCATTTTGATACTTAGCCACTTCGTAAAAGCCACCGCCGTGCACGGCCCATAAATCGCCTTTTATACCTTTGTCTTGTTTCCACTGGGGTGGTGTTTGTAAGTTGTTATCAAGCCATGCAAAATAAAACGATGCCCCAATCCAGGCTATGCCCGCAATTACATGAAAATAACGCAATACTAAGTGAGCAAGCTCAAATAAATAATTTTCCATTGGCTAAGCCTCTTCTAATTGCGGTGTCTGGGTGGCTGTAAATTGTTTTTTATCATCGCGCTTATACACGCTTTTACCCATTATGTAGGTTTGTTCAATGCAGCGGTCATCGCCTAGCATCATCATGGCAAAGAGTTGCTCGTGCAGGGTTTTTGCATGGCCAATTCTGAATTTTAAAAACGAGGTGGCGGCGTAATCCATTACAATAAAGTCAGCCTCGCAACCTATTGCAAAATTACCTATGGTGCCCTCTAAATCAAGGGCTCGCGCACCGCCAAGAGTTGCTAAGTATAGGCCCTTAAAAGCTGAGAATTTTTGACCTTGAAGCTGCTGAATTTTGTACGCTTCGTTACCTGTTTGCAGCATAGAAAAACTTGTTCCTGCGCCTACATCAGTTCCCATGCCTACGTTAATACCGTGCTCTTCACAGGCTTTTAAGTTTAATAAGCCTGAGCCTAAAAATAAGTTAGAGGTAGGGCAGTGCGAAATAGCCGCGTTGTTATCTGCAAGGCAGCAAAGCTCGCGCTCAGATAAGTGGATACTATGAGCAAATACCGAACGTTTACGCACCATTTTAGCTTGCTCGTAAACACTTAAGTAGTCATCGGCCTCTGGGAATAACCCTTTTACCCATTCACACTCGTCTTTGTTTTCAGATAAGTGCGTATGCAGGTACGTGTCGGGGTATTCTTCTAATAGCTGAGTACATTTTTGTAGTTGCTCAGGGGTAGATGTAGGTGCAAAACGAGGGGTTACCGCATAGCTCAACCTATCAACATTGTGCCATTTTTTTATGAGTGCTTTTGATTGTTCGTAACTGGTTTGTGCGCAATCTGATAAATCGTCAGGGCAATTACGGTCCATCATTACCTTACCGGCAATCATGCGTAAATTACGTTTTTGAGATTCGTTAAAAAACGCATCAACCGATTGTGGGTGAACCGTACCAAACACTAGCGCGGTGGTGGTGCCGTTACGCAATAACTCATCTAAAAAGCGGTTTGAAACCTCACTTGAGTACACTTCACTGGCAAACTTTTTTTCGGTTGGGAAGGCGTATTCGGTAAGCCAGCTTAAAAGCTGCTCGCCATACGCGCCGACCATTTCGGTTTGTGGTAAATGTATGTGCGTGTCTATCATGCCGGGCATAACCAATTTGCCATCGTGGCGAATAATAGTGGCTGATTTATCTAAGCTTGGCAGTATGTCTTGCTCGTAACCAAGGTTAACCACTTTACCGTTTTGAATAACTAATGCGCCTTTTTCAAAATAGCGGTGGGCGTTGTCGCCTACTATGGCGGGGTCGTCAACAAAATCGAGTATGTTGGCACAAATTACGGTTAGTTTATTATTGTTTTGCGTGCTCATTATTAGCTACCTCTGTACGTTGAGTAGCCAAATGGGCTAAGCAATAACGGAATATGATGGTGTTTTTGATCTTGTAATCTAAAGGTTATTTGCGCTTCTGGGTAAAACGCAGGTGTTTCTTGGTTTTCATAGTAACTATCTAAATCAAATACTAGCTTATAGGTGGCAAATTCTACGTCTGTATTTAGCCAGTCGGTAATTCGCCCGTCGCTGTTTGTTTTACCTTGAGCAATTAATTGCCACTCGTTATTAGTGTGAACAAACAATTTTACTGTGACATTTTCAGCCGGCTTGCCTGTACTGGTATCGAGAATATGGGTAGTGATAGGGCTTTTATTCATACTTTTATTCATATCAGGGACTCCAATCTTATTTTTGTTATTTTGGCTTGTTCGCCCGCGGCAATTGTTAGCTCTTTTTCGCGGGTGTTGTGTACGCGCTGCTCTATTAGCTCAAGCATTTGCTCAGCACTTTTACCGCTGGCACACACAATAAAAATAAAGCCAAATTTACTGAGGTACTGTTTATTTAGCTCAATCATTTTTTTTAGGGTTTGCTCGTTTGCTTTGCTCATACCCGATTGTTCATGCCCCGCTTTTTTTGCGGTAGCGGCGTACTTTTTACTTAATGTCGATAAATCGCCTATTTGCGGGTGGCCTTCAAAAGCGGCCAAATAATCGCTCTCACTTAGGCTATCCCATACGTTTTGCGCACTGTGAAAGAGGTGATCTTTATTTTTAAATGGCATGATATTTAGCATACCGAGTACCCAGTTAGGAGCGGCGCAGCAGTGCTCTAATGCTTGATGCGCTTGCGCTGCATTTAGGTCGTTAATTTTTAAGCTACTCATGCGCTTTCTTCCTCGTGCGTGGTGCTAATTAATGCATTTTTAAGTACGCGCCATTGCAGGCCTTGGCGTTTGGGCACATGGGTTTGCATAGCCTGATAAAGGCCAATTAACTGCCCGCTAATCGAAATGGCTACTTCCATAGGGAGCTTGCCCGTTACATTTTCAAGCCCAACAGGGCAGGTCATTTGGTTTATTTGCTCGGTGGTAAAATTGCGATGAGCTAAGCGTTGTTTAAAGCGTTTTGCTTTGGTATCTGAGCCAATTACACCCAGCCAATTGGCATCAGCGCGTTTAATAATGGCTTGTGTGAGTGCAAAATCGAGCTGGTGGTTATGGGTTAATATTAAGTAATTATTAGTTTTAGGGGCGCGTTTTACTTGCTCCGTTGGCTCTTCATCAACCACTTTTATTACGTTATTAGGAATAACCTGCGGGAATACATCGGCGCGGCTATCTATCCATCGTATGCGCATAGGCAGCTGTGCCAATATACCAATAAGCGCCTGTGCTACATGGCCTGCGCCGTATATGTCGAGGGTAAAGCGCTCGCATTGCATGCACTCAAGCATAACGGTGGCAGCTCCGCCGCAGCACTGGCCTAAATTTGCGCCTAGGTTAAATTGCTCTATCACTTGGGCTGCCTCGCCTTTAGCAAGTAGCTCGCGGGCTTTTTCTATTACTACGTATTCAAGGTGACCACCGCCAAGGGTGTCGTAAATATGCTCGCCGCTTATTACCATTTTAGAGCCTGTACCACGAGGGGTTGAGCCATTGGTGCCAAGCACCGTCGCAATAACATAGTTAGTGCCGCTCTGCTCATGCTCGTTTATAGCTTGCGCCCAATTTTGCGTATGAAAACCCTGAAACGACTCATTTAAATTAGCCATGTTGCTGCTCCTTAAACCAGCTAGCGGTTTGCTCAATTGCGTTAAGTACACGCTCTGGTGTGGCAGGTGTATCAAGTGGGGCGGTGTATTTGTAATCGGCCACACTGCTTATGGCGTTACGAATAGCGCTCCACACACTGAAGGCCAACATAAACGGCGGCTCGCCAACTGCTTTTGATCTAAAAACGGTGGTTTCTGGGTTGGCAGAGTTATATAAATTGACGTTAAATTCGGCTGGGGTATCGCCAATAGCCGGGATTTTATAGTTAGCAGGGCCAAAGCTGGCAAGCTGGCCTTTATCGTTCCATTGTAAGTCTTCGGTGGTAAGCCAGCCCATACCTTGCACAAAAGCCCCTTCAATTTGGCCTATATCAAGTGCAGGGTTAATTGAGCTGCCCACATCGTGCAGTATATCTACGCGGGTTACGGTGTTTTCGCCTGTTAGCGTATCTACTTCTACTTCACTCAGTGCTACGCCATGCGCGTAGTAAAAAAACGGTCGGCCTTCGCCTTTCGCTCTATCGTAATGAATTTTAGGCGTGGCGTAATAACCGGTTGATGAAAGCGATATACGGTTCATATAAGCAAGGTTTGCAAGTTCGCTAAAGCTAATTTCGCCTTTGCTAAAGGTAATGAGGTTATCTTTAAATACAATACTTTGGCTGTCTGCTTCAAAGTGCTCGCTTATAAAGTTTATTAAGCGTTCTTTTATGGTGTTTACCGCGTTTAGCGCCGCCATGCCGTTTAGGTCAGTCCCACTTGATGCGGCGGTTGGCGAGGTGTTTGGTACTTTGTCGGTACGAGTAGCGCTTATGCTTACTGCGTCAAAATCAACGCCAAAGCCATGCGCTACAATTTGCGCTATTTTTGTATTAAGCCCTTGGCCCATTTCGGTGCCGCCATGGTTTAAATGTATCGAGCCATCGCTATAAACATGCACGAGTGCACCCGCCTGGTTTAAGTGCTGTACGGTAAACGATATACCGTATTTAACCGGCGTCATCGCAAGGCCTTTTTTGATAATGGGCGATGATGCATTAAAGGTTTTAATTGCCTTTTTTCGCGCCCAGTAATCACCCGACTCCTCAAGCTGGCTTATCATATCTTTTAAAATATGTTGCTCTACGGTTTGATGGTACGGCGTGGTGTCGCGGCCTTTTTTGTATAAATTAAGTTTTCGGATCTCAAGCGGATCTTTACCCAATTTAGCGGCTATATCGTCCATTATTAGTTCGCCCATGATCATGCCTTGCGGGCCACCAAATCCTCTGAATGCGGTGTGGCTTACAGTATTAACTTTACAGCGATTCCCTTTAATTGTGGCGGCTGGGTAGTAATAAGCGTTATCGGCATGAAACATGGCGCGGTCTACAATGGCATCGGATAAGTCAGGCGAATAACCACAAAACCCATTTACGGTTACATCAGCGCCTTCAATTAGGCCATTTTGGTCAAACCCTACATGATATTGATTATAAAATGGGTGGCGTTTACCGGTAAGTTTAAAGTCGTCGCTGCGGGCTAGGCGCATTTTAACGGCGCAGCCAAGGTGATAAACCGCAAGCGCTGCAAGGCAAGCCCACGGTGCACCTTGGGTTTCTTTACCGCCAAAGGCTCCGCCCATACGGCGGGTTTCTACGTTTACAAAGCTAAATGGCTTTTTTAAAATTTTGGCAACTAAGTGCTGCACCTCGGTTGGGTGCTGCGTAGAACATTGAACATGAATCCCGCCATCGTTGTCGGGCTGAGCGAGTGCTATTTGCCCCTCAAGGTAAAAGTGTTCTTGCCCGCCTATGTGTATTTCACCTTTAAGTTGGTGGGCTGCATTATTTATGGCTTGTTCGCTATTTCCGCGGTTAAGTGAATGTGGCGGCCTTACCCAATGCCCTTTTTTTATCGCTTCTTTAATATCAAGTATGGGGGTGGTTTGCTCGCATTCTATAACCACTAAGCGAGCAGCGCGGCGCGCAGTGGCGTAGCTGTCGGCAACGACTACTAGCACCGGTTGTCCGTGGTATTGAATTTCGTGATTGGTTAATAGCACATCTCCAGGAAATACTGGGCCAATATCAAGCTTACCGGGTACATCATCAGCCGATAAAATACGTTTAACGCCTGCCACTTCAAGCGCTTTACTTGTATAGATTGATTTAATAAAGCCGCTGGTAATAGGCGCAAGTACAGGGTAGGCGTGTAAGCAGCCATGAGGCTCTGGGTTATCGTCGGCGTAGTTTGCATTGCCACATACTTGTTTTATTGCACTTTCGTGGTACTTAGATTGGCCAACGCTTCCGCCTTGGGCTTTTAGTTTATCCATTTCAAAGTGACGCATGTGAGATCCTCGTAATGGCAATGTTGTTATTATTTTTACTGCTTGGCTGTGCACCACAAAACTCAATACCAATACGCTGTAGCAAGTTTTTGCTTACCGTAGTGCGGTAATGTGCGCTGCTGCGTACATCGCTCATGGGAGCAAAGTCATCATTTATAGCACTAGCGGCATCTATAAACGTGCTTACCTGTAAGGGCTGAGCATTAAGCTTTTGCTCTATGTGCGCGGCGCGTTTGGGTATTGCTGCCATACCGCCCATGGCGCAGCGGGCATTGCTAATTACGCCTTGCGTTTGCTCTATAGCCAGTACTAAACACACAGTAGATATGTCATCTTCAAAGCGTTTTGAAACTTTATGACACGCAAGCTTTAACGACTCTGGGCGTTTAGGTACGGTAATTTTGCTAATGACTTCATCGCTTTTAATGACTGTTTTTTTGTAATCTACAAAGTAGTCGGCCACGTTTATGGTACGTGTGCCTGCTGCGCTTAATAAATCTAAGGTGGCATTAAGTGCAATTAATAATGGGGCTGGATCGCCAATTGGAGAGGCGTTTCCTATGCTGCCGCCTAAGGTGCCACTGTTACGTACTTGATTAGAGCCTAGGCGTTCAAACAGCTCTTTAGACTCAGGGTAGTAAGTGTAAAACGCTTCAACAAATTGGCTGTAAGGTAGTGCTGCACCAATATGTAGCTCACCGTTGTTATCGCTTAATGTGCACAGCTCACTGGTTTGGCTAAGGGATATTATTACATCGGGCAATAGCATGTTTTGGCTAAGCTCAATGGCAAAGTCGGTGCCACCAGCAACCAAGTGTGCATGCGGGTAACGCGCTTTAAGCTCAACAAGTTGCGCTGCACTTTGCGGTAAATAAAACGTACGAGGGCCATTTTTTAAGCAAGGAATATCATCACCTATATTTAGTGATGCCTTAAATTGTGCCGCCATGGCTGAGTAAGGCTCATTTTTACGCTCATAGCTGTAGGTTTTTTCAACTGCGAGTAAAATAGGGCTGTAGCCAGTACAACGGCATAAGTTACCACCTAAAGCATGAATAGCGGCTTTTTTACCTGGGTAACTCGGGTTATTAATATAAAGCGCCAGCATACTCATTATTATGCCAGGGGTACAAAAACCACATTGCGAACCATGGCACTCTACTAATGCGCGCTGTACTGGGTGTAAGTCATCAAGGGTTGGGTAAAGCCCCGTTGTTACAGCCTCTACGGTTACTATGTGTTTTGCGTGTGCATTGCCCAATAAAAGCAGGCAGCTGTTCATGGTTTGGTAGTGCCAAACTGGGTTACCGTTTGCATTTGTTTTTTCTTCGCCGACTAAAATTGTGCACGCGCCACAATCGCCTGTAGCACACCCTTCTTTAGTGCCCACTTTCCCTTTTTTGGTGCGTAGCCAGTCCAAAATGGTGAGACTTGGCGAGCATTCTTGTTCTTCAATTGGCGTGTCATTTAATAGAAACTGAATCACACAGACCCCCTTAGCTTTTTAACACCCTGTTTTTAATAAGGTTTGTTGTTTGCTTTTTCGTATTGTTATTGCGCAAGTAAGAAAAAAGCAGTTTTATTATGATTAATACTTTGCAGTTAGCATGCCATATCTGACCGATCGGTTAGCTTCTTATGTCTCAGTGAGTTTAATAAGCATTAAAAGCAAGGTTGTGGGTTGTTTATTTTCTTTTATATCAGTAATTTACTTTATTTTTGTTCTTTGTTATATAAGGTGGTTAAATTTATTTGTTAGCTTTTAGGTAGGGTTTTAATAGTTTTTACGCATAAACCTGACCAAAAGGATATGTTTATTTTTGTGAGCTTTTTGCTTTTGAAAAGTGCGTTTACATAACTTTTTAAGTTAAAGATGTGTGAATATTTGATTGGCTAGGTTGAATGCTTTTTATAAATAACAAGGTCTTTATTAGGCATGACAAATTTAATGAGCACACAATGAACCTAACACACACAAATAACGCACTCACCTTCATAATTACACTCAGCTTTGCATTACTTGGTGTATCGTTTGCTTTAGGTGCAAACCCAAATACACTTACAGCGACCTTTAGCTTTTATGAACTTGATACCTTACTCAGTGTAAATACGTTAGGTTTGCTCACAGGCACCGCTATGATTGCATTGGCACTCGCCACTTTCGCTGCACATTTTAAATTACTAAAGCCTTTGCCAGTAGCGGTTTTAGCGTTAGTTGTTAGCATAGTGCCTTTACTTACCTTATTTGCCAGTAACCGCTGGATGGCACAGTTAGGCGGCTTTCCAATTATTGGCAGTGGGCAAGGCATAATTAAATACTTTGCTGTTATCCCTTTGTATTTATTTTTGTTTTATAAAAATAAGCTCACCGACAAACAACACGTACTTTTAAACTTTATACCGGTTGCTATGGTTTTACTGTGGATTGGCGGCATGAAATTTTATGAGTTTGAAGCTAAAGCCATTGTGGGATTAGTGGAAACCTCACCGTTTATGTCTTGGTTATACACGGTATTTAGCGTACAAGGCGCGTCAAATGTAATTGGTGGGTTTGATTTATTATTTGCAGTGTTACTCGGTGCGGGCATTTTAATTAACAATAAAAAGCTCATTATAGTGAGTGGTTTAGCATGTTTAAGTGTTTTTTTAATGACCCAAACATTTTTAATTACCGCCACCGGCGCATTGAGTTCAGGCGCGTTATTAGATCGACTAGGCCAATTTGTAATTAAAGATTTATGGTATGTAGGCAACTTAATTGTTATTGCTACTTTAATGCTACTTAAGCCAGCTAAATAATGTAAAGAGAACCTTATGATCAGTTGCAACCATTACGATTACATCGAAATTGCTTGTATGCACCATTTAAGTATTGAGCTTATTTTAAAAAATGGCGATGTTGTGTGTGGTGTAGCCGCTGATATAAAACGCAATGCACTCAAACAAGAGTGCATTGCCATTAACGTAAATGGCGAGCTAAAGCTTATTGTGCTCACTACAATTAGTCTACCCAAAGCGCGTGAGAAAAACCCATACTTTTACCACGTGAACTTTATTTGAATGAAAAGTAGGATGTTTTTGTTTAAGCTAAGCGAATAATGCTTAGCTGTTTTCCTTTACTTTGAAATCTGTTTTTACACATGATAATACCTTAATTTGTCCTCGCTAAATCTTTAATTTAAAAGATAATGCTACGTTTGATATTTTTACAGCAGTAGTTGCTACTGCAACTAAAGAGCAAACTATTGCATGAATAATAGATGGCGTTTAATGAACGCATGATTCAAAGGGCTGAAGAGCTTTTCATAAATTGTACTACTCTTCTCCAAATAAAATGATACTGTGAGCATAAAAAAGCCAAGCTTAAATACTTGACTCTACTATGGCTAATTCGGAATTTACTATAAATCAAACGAGCAGGAACTGACTTCTTTCTTCTTGACCCAGGTTAATTCATCTATTATTTTATATTCAAAGTTATACTCACCTAATTTAGTTTTACTCATTGCTTTTAATGGCATGCCACCAAAGAAGAACCCAGAACTATGATAGAGAACTTCACCTTTCCATAAGACTTTTAAATTATCACCTGATTTTGCTTCAATAAAGCCCATTCTATTTTTTTTGTAACTACAAATTGGGTCACCATTTGAAGCCGTTTTTAAGAGGGACTCTTGAAGACCCCACAAACGCTTTTTGAGATTATTGATTTCTTTAAGTTGTGCTTTTTGGGCATTCAAAAATTTATTTTTAGCATTTTCGTTTTTGATTCTTTCCAATCTCAAAGCTTCTTTACGAGCAATTTCTAATTCTTTTTGTTTCATTATTAAAGCATTATGTTTTATAACTTTTTCGTTTTCTATATTAACTCGTACTAAATAGTCTTGAATTGGTGCATCAGAAAATTCTTTTAGTACTGCGGGGAACTCTGAAAAGGTATACCTTGATTTCAAAGTATCTTGAAAACTTTTAGCCCAGAGTTTAACTTGTTCTTTATTTAGTTTAATAAGCATAGACTCAATTTTAGATAATTCGAAATATATACTTTTAAAATTTTCTTCATAATTATCAAATGCTTCTTCAATATCGTATAATGATACATATGAAAATTTGCTGGTTGTAATGTTACACTTAGTAGCCTCTTCTAAGGTAGTAATATCAATAGGTTTTGTAGTTGTACATTTCGTGTAAAGCATTCCCCATAGTTTTAGGTTTAACATATCTTTATATCCATGAATATTATTACCAGAAACTCGAATATCTCCAAAAGCTTTATCAAAGAGCATATTTGGTGAGTATGCAAATCGTCTAAAGTTAATTTTTATACCAGAAGCTTTTAATACTGGTAGACCATTATGGTAAGATGCCAGTTTATTCTCTATATGATTAAGTTCTTGAGCAGTATTTTCTGGTGAGGATGCACAGCCTGTTAATGCGATAGCTATAAATAATGTAGTTATTCTTTTTTTGTTCACTATATAACCTTTATGTTTATGATTTTAATATTGTTATTATTTAATTTTAATTGAATGTGGGGAATTTGAAAAGATGAAACATTAACAACACTGAGCTTTACAGCTGTAGTAATCTATTAAAGTTCGTATTTAAATCTCGCTGCCAATAAATAATTAACTAGACACCCATCTTGAATTTTTCTTTTTTTAAATTACGTTTCAGTTATTAAAGAAAACAAGCAGAGTGCTTTATGATTATTGCTAGAAAGCGTGAAGAAAGTTTGGGTAATACAAAATACTATTACTTTACTTCATGGTGATTTCGTCGAGCATTTTTATGTGCCCAAGACTAGTTTTACTGATCGATCTTATGAGCATCGACGAGTGCGGGTTGAAAATAAGCTGCTTCAATTAGCGAATGTAAATTAAGATGATTCTGGTTTGGGTGTAAAACAAAGGACAAAAAACAGCAGGCTGCGTTTCTTTTGCACCAGTTTTAGCCTTCTATTTTGTGCCGTTTACCGTAAGTGTTAGCATTCAAATCTACAGCCTAATTATGTTGCTAAAGGATTATCGTGAAATACTCTAGGGTTTTACTCTTTTCAGTCGGCTTGTATCTATTACTAGTTGCTTTATCAACAATAGTGACGTCGATTGTTGGCTTTGATGAGATCATTCAAAGTACATCATACACTTTTTCCCATTACGCCATCGAGTCTGTAACCTCTTTTATCGTTTATTGTTACCTAGGGTATACGCAAACAGTGAACCCCTATAAACAAGCTGGTTTAGTCGCGACTGTTTATTGGTTTATTAACTTATGTGTCGGTGCTTTGCTATATATATTGTTAGAAATACCAATTGAGCCTTTAGTGTATTTCATTTCAGCTTTGCTGCATGTTCTTGCTGTTTTATTAGGGACTCTACTTAGTATTAAATTACGTTATAAAATAAAGTTGGATGTGAACGCAACTTGACAAATAGCAAAGGAGAGCAAGCGCAGCTGTTCTTTGTCATGTTAACTATGCTTTATATTGATGTATCAAAAATAGGTGATTTTGACTTTAAATTCTCTTTAAGTGTCAAATGGCATGATACATATTAAATTTGGTATTTTACTTTTTCTCTTATTATTTGCTACAGCTATAGCCCTTGGTTTTACTATATCAATCTGTATTTTGGGCTGTCCGCAAACGGCCATTTATTATTTAATGCAATCAAGTTTCTACCTTTTATTTGTAATAACACTTTATGTTACTTAACGTTGGATTAAAAACACCAAAAACGGTAGTGGCTCATAATTACTATTGGTAATTGCAAAAGAGAAATAATTGACGTAAATACGCCGTTTAAACATCAGTAATATTACAATTGAATATAAAAAGCAGGTATTTACTATTACTGCTTTAGCTTTAGCTGTAACTCATCTTGGAGATATGCGAGTAAAACCTCACAAGGTTAATCGTTAAATAGAGTAATACTTACATTTTAACCCCTGTATTACTTATTAGTTTCACTATTCTTTTAACGTTTGTGTATACAGTACAAGCGCGCTGTACATTACGCTGAGTGCTTTTGTTACATCCTCATCAATAACAGCTTCTGCTGGGTGATGGCTTATGCCGCCAGGGCTGCGTATAAATAGCATGCCAACGGGGCAAATTGGAGCGATTGCCATTGCATCGTGCCCTGCACCAGAGGCAAGTGAAGGCGATGCTTGGTTGTTGAGTTTACATGCGCTTGAAAACAAATGTTGAATAGTGGTGTCGCATGCAACGGCACCGGCTGCATGCGTCCATTGCCAATCAAGCGTTAAATCACGGCTAGTTGCAATTTGCTCCGCGCGAGTATGTATTGCATTAAGTAATACTGCTAGGTCGTCATCGTTTTGAGCACGCGCATCTAGGCTTATAGTCGTTTTACCGGCAATAACGTTTGTTGCGCCTGGGCGCGATTGTATTTGACCTACGGTGGCAACTTCGCCATTTTTAGCATTGTTTGCTAGTTTTTCAATTTCGGTTACTAATTCAGCGCAGCCTGCTAGTGAATCCTGCCTCAAGTTCATTGGAGTTGTACCCGCGTGGCCGCTTTGACCTGTTAATGTGATCATAGCGCGCTTGGCCCCTGCAATAGCGGTTACTACGCCTAGCGCCTGATTTACCGATTCAAGCACGGGGCCTTGCTCTATGTGGGTTTCCCAATAACCGAGTAATTCGTTTTTGTTAAGCGCAGCTTTAGCGTAATCATCTGGGTTTAGGCCAAAGTCCAGCATAGCTTGACGCATAGTAATGCCGTTTGTATCTTCTATATTTAACCACTGGGGGTCAAACTCGTTCGCCAGTGCTTTTGAGCCAATTAATGTGGTGGCAAAGCGGGTGCCTTCTTCATCACAAAAACCCACAACATCTAAATGAAACGGTAAATCAAGCTTAAGTGTATGCGCAAGGGCGGCTATTTCAATACCGAGCAACACACCTAAAATGCCATCAAATGCACCTGCGTTTGGTACGGTGTCGAGGTGTGAGCCTATAATTAAACGTTTAGCATTTGGGTTAGATGACACTAAGCGCCCCCATAAATTGCCGACTTCGTCTTGCCACGATTGCATGCCTGCCTCAGCCATCCACTCGGCAGTAACGCTATTACACTCTTTGTGCTCTTTAGATAAATACACACGGTGAATGCCACCTTGCATTTGCGATAGGCTGCTAAGTGTTTTACAACGCACTAAGGCGCGTGCAGCAAATTTATTAGCCAGCTCGCTGTTTAATAATGGCTCATGGAGGGGGCCTGCAATCGTCATGCTAAATCCTTTTTTTATTTATAATGGGTAAGGGCGGCAATAGCGGCTTCGCCCTTAGGGCCTTTATAGCCGTTGGCATGCAGGCAGGCATCTAGGCTTGCCAATGTTTGTAATACGGCATCTTTACGGGCGTTGTAGCCCATAGTGCCAATACGCCAAATTTTGCCATGCAGTGGCCCAAACGAGGTGCCAATTTCAATACCAAAGTCGATTAGCATTTGTCCGCGTACATGGTCGGCGTTAATTCCTTCGGGAATATACACACCCACTACGTTGTTCATTTTATGACTAATGTCGCCAAATAAGTTTAAGCCTAGTGCTTGAATACCCGTTAGCATGGCATCGCCATGTAATTTGTGGCGGGCAACGCAGTTATCTACGCCTTCTTCAATAACAATGCGTGCACATTCTGATGCGCAATACAGCATGCTGGTGGCTTCGGTGTGGTGGTTGAGGCGCTCCTCCCCCCAGTAATTCATGATCATGCCTAAATCAAAGTAGTTTGAGCGTACAAATGGCTCGGTGCCGTCGGTATGCTCCGCGGTACGAATACCCGCTTCTACTTTTTTGCGTTTTTGGATCCAATCGGCGCATTTATCGCTCAGTGTTAAAGGGGCAGAGCCAGACGGGCCACCTAAACATTTTTGCAAACCAACCGACAGCGCATCGAGTTTCCACTCATCGGCGGGTAAATCGTTACCCACAATTGAGGCGGTGGCATCGCAGTAAAATAATACATCGTGCTTTTGGCAAATATCACCAATGTGTTCAAGCGGCTGGTTCATGGTTGTTGAAGTATCGCCTTGCACCATGGCAAGTACATTGGGTTTTACATCAACAATGGCTTTTTCTATTTGTTCGGGGGTAAATACTTCGCCCCAGGGTACGTCTATGGTGTGTACCTTTGCGCCTACGCGCTCGGCTATTTCAACAAGCAAGTGGCCAAAGCGCCCCATAATTGGCACCAGCACTTTATCGCCCGGGCGTAAAATAGAGCATAAAACGGCTTCTATTCCTGCGCGCGATGTGCCATCAACTAACATGGTCCATTCGTTTTTGGTTTTAAATATTTCGCGATAGCGGGCCATGGTTTCGTTCATAAAACCGGTCATTACTGGGTCGTATTGGCCAATTAGCTGCGCCGACATAGCACGCAGGACACGTGGATCTGCGTTAATTGGCCCAGGCCCCATGAGTAAACGCTGCGGCGGGTTTAAAGTTTGAATTTGCGTGTTGCTAAACATATTTTAAGCTCCGATTGTCTGAATAAGCATGCGAATGCCCGTTATCATTAATACAACGGCAAAAGCGCGTTTTAATTGTTTTTGATCCAGCTTGCTACCAATTTTTACGCCAATAGGCGCAAACAAAATAGTGAGTGGAATAATAAGTAAAAAGGCAGGGAGGTTAACTAACCCCCACGTACCTAGGGGAGCATCGGTTGGCGTTTTGCCAATACTTAATAAGGTAATTACGCCAGGTAGCGCAATCAATAAGCCAAATACGGCTGCAGTGCCTACGGCAACATGGGCACGTACGTTAAATGCACTAAGCATGGGCACGCCAATTGTGCCGCCGCCTATGCCTATCATGACCGATAAGCCACCAACAATACTTGCCATTATGCCTTGGCCAAATTTACCTGGTAACTTACTTACAAGGGCAGGGGCGCCGGCTCTAAATAACATGTTAAGGCTAACTAAAATAGCAATACACGCAAACATAAGTACCAGTGCATTACCACGTATTGAGTGCGCTAAGTAGCTGCCTACAACGGCCATTACTAAAATAAACGGCGCCCAGTATTTAATTAAAGCAAGGTCAATGTTTCCCTTTGCATGGTGCGAGCGAATAGACGAAATAGACGTAGGCACTATGGTGGCAAGCGATGTCGCTGTGGCTATCATCATGGCCGACTCAGGGCTTACGCCAAAGCCTTGCAGCAAAAAGTACAGCACAGGCACGATAACAATACCGCCGCCTACGCCAAAAAGTCCTGCTAAAATTCCGGCAAAAATCCCGGTTGCTATTAAGGCCACAATAATTGGCCATTGGTTTATTATTTCTGTCATGTGTGTTCCTACTACGTTGATGAAACAGTTGCACGGCCATCAGAGCGAGGATCCGTTGCAGCTTCAAGGGTTGTAGGTGTATCTAAAATAGCACCTGCGTGACCCATCATTTCGTTATTGTCCTCGACACTTACCCAGTCGTGGCCACGTTTATTCAATTCATTGTCTATTTGGGCAGCGAGGCTGTGTTCTATTTTTAAATTTGTGCTGGTGTCGCCCCATGTGCGGCCAAGTAACCAGCGCGGATCGCTTACCGCTTGGTTAATTGATTTATTTCGCCACGCGTATCCGGCAAATACAGCGGCTTGAGTTTGTGGTTGGCCTTCACCACCCATAGTGCCGTAGGCAAGGCGTCTGCCATCGTCAAACTTAGCCATAGCTGGGTTAAGGGTATGTGCTGGGCGTTTATGTGGCGCTAGTGCATTGGTATCTTTAGTGTTTAAGCTAAAGCTTAAACCGCGGTTATTCCATACAAACCCGCCTTCGCTCATGAGTATGCCGCTACCAAATTCCCAGTAAATACTTTGAATAAAGCTCACTAGTTGGCCGTTCTTATCACGTGCTGCCATCCAGACGGTATCGCCGGGCTGGGCATCAAACGGCCATTTTTTGGCGGTATTCATATCAATATTGTTGGCAAGCTCGGTTAAACGCTCATCAGTTAATGCGTTTTTATAATCATCGCCAAGCGCTTTAGGGTCGGCCCAAAGCGTTGGTCGGTGCGTAAAGCTTTGCTTGGTGGCTTCTACAATTAAGTGGGTCCAATCGGCCTCGGTGTTAGCTTTGTGTTTTAGCTTATTAACGGTTCCGATTATTTGTAGCGAATGTACGCCTTGAGTAGGTGCAGGTAAGTTGTAGCAATTAATACCCGACAAATTAGCATTTAGCGGGCTTACTACATCGGCTTGCGTGTTGGCAATATCATTTGGGGTAATAATGCTGCCAGCTTTGGCTAAATCGGCTGCAAACGATTCGGCAAGTTCGCCTTCATAAAAAGCGTTTAAGCCGTGCTTTGCCAAATGCTCAAAAGTATTGGCCAGTTGTGGGTTTTTAAAATTTTGGCCTGCTTGTAACGGTTTACCGTTGGGTATGTATAGCGCTTTAAAGGCATCGTTTGTACTGGTAACCGTCGCGAGTTTTTCACAGCCTGCTTGCAAACTTTTGGTAACAGTAAACCCTTCGCGGGCAAGTTTGATAGCTGGGGCTAAAATAGTACTTAGCGAAAGGGCTGCGTGCTCATCTAATTCAAGGGCTTTTTGCCAGCCACGAAGTGTAGCCGCTTGAGTCAATGCACTTAAACCTCCACGCTCTGGTATGTGTTGCTCATTGCTGTAGGCATCTACATTTTTAGGTGCGCGCCCGCATGCATCAATTGCGGTGGGTGTGCTTTGGTTTGGGTTGTCAATAAGCCAAAAACTGTCGCCACCAATTGAGTTCATATGTGGGTAAACCACGCTAATAGCAGCGGCTGCTGCAACCATAGCCTCGGTGGCTGTGCCGCCTTGTTTTAGTATAAAGGTGCCTGCCTCGGTCGCTGAGAAGTGCGGGGCCGTAAAGGCAATGTTGTGTGCGTTCATGTGAGAGTTTCCTGTTTAAAATATGCAGCTAGTTGTGTTGCGCAGGCAAGTAAGCTTTTATCGTTATTGTGGCTCATCATGAGTGAAAACCCATATGGATGGCCATTTGCTAGATTAGCCAATGGTAAGTGAACTTGCGCCGAGCGGCTCAAGCCCGCAATAGCCGATAGCGTAATTATTTGCATGCGTAAGGCGCTTGTGTCGGCGCCCAATTTAGGTGCGGTTGTTGGGGTTGTTGGCAAAAATAAGCAGCTAGTTGAATTTAGGTTTTTAGCAATTAATGTTTGCCATTGGGTTTGAACGTTAAGTGCTTCTTTTTCTTCTTGAGTGGTTAGTGCCAATGCCATTTTAAAACGGGCTGCAATTGCCGGAGCAAACTGGGGAGGCTGCTCCGGCAACTGAAGCCAATCTTTGTGCGCTTTAGCAATAGCACGTCCTTGCAATATTCTAAAACTATCAGCGAGTTCGCTTAATAAGCTGATGTTAGGTAGTTCAAATTCTTTGTGGTGTTTAAAATAAGGTTTGGTTTTTTTAAGCAATTGTTTAAGTGGTGCTTGTAAAGCTGGGCTGACTAGCTCAAATAAGGGCTCACAAGTAACCAAGGTATTTACACTATTAATAGCTTGGTTTGGTAACAGTACATTGCCTACTTTTTCTAATAGTTCTGCGTTTTGGGTAAGCCAACCAATAGTATCAAAAGGCGGTGCTAGCGGAATTAGGCCGTCTTTTTCAATTACGTTATGGCTTGGCCTAATACCAAATAAACCGCAATAACTTGCGGGTATTCTAATAGAGCCTCCGGTATCGGTGCCCAACCCGATGTCAGCTAAATTGCCGGCTACTGCGGCGGCCGATCCCATACTAGAACCACCGCATGCATGCCCTTTTATTTTGGGGTTTTGTGCTGCGCCATAGTGAGTATTATTACCTTCTAAGCTATAGGCAAGCTCGTCGGTATGGGTAAAACCTTTAAAAATACAGCCAGCATCCATTAATTTGTTAACACTACTTGTTGTTTGCTGGGCAGGTTTTGCTGCTTTAAACCAGCTAGGGTTACCTGCGCTGTTGCGCTCGCCTTTAACTGCAAATACATCTTTTACAGCTAGGCGCTTAGTGCTTAGTGTGCCCGTTTGACTTGATTGCCAATTACTGGGTCCATGGTCACAAAATATACCTGTGTTTTTAGTTTTTAATTGCGTGTTCATTTTGTAACCCATCTACATAAAACTGACCAAATGGTTATTTACTAATTTTAAATTGAGTAAAAGAGAATAGTGTTGTTATTTTTTTCGGCTCTCTACGTAATATCTTATTTTTATTAACTGAGCACTAATTGTACTTTGCATCGGTGGTTTCGGTTTTAGCGAACTTAGTATAAGCAAAACAAATGCCAAAAATAGATTCTTGTCCGATTGGTCAGGTTTTTGGGGGTTGCAGAGGGGGATTTATAATTTTGAAGTTTTAAAGTGGGTGTTTTTAAGCGCAAAACAAACCAACTTGGTGCATTGTTGCACCAAACTGGTTGTTATTATTTACACGAATTTATTAAATAAGGGGGGATTTACTAATTATTAGGCCATTAACGTCGCCATACAGCCAATCGTTTGGTGCTATTGCGGTATTTAGCATATTAATAACTTGGTCTTGATCGCCAAAACCGCGCTTAAGTGTGCTACGAGGGGTTGAACCAATCGCCATTACAGGTAAATCCATTGTTGCAAGTATTTCTATATCGCGGCAACAACCATTTATTACAACACCTTCCCAGCCATTTTGTAGCGCGCGTTCGGCCATAATGTCGCCAATAAAAGCAAAACGTTTGCTAGCAAACCCATCAATTACTAACACTTTCCCTTTACCATCTTGATGAAGAACATCGGCGGCAAACGAGTTGTCTTCTGGGCAGGTTACCGTTACTGCTTGGCCACTAAAGGTTGTTTTTTTACCAAAGTGGCGCAATCCACTATCTGCTACTTGAACCGAGTTGCGGTGATCGTCGAATAGGTCAGGGGTTGTAAAGTTTTCCATGTGTTAGGCCTCGTTTGGGGCGGGTATTTTTAAGCCAATACCTTTTAAAATTATGTGGGCAATTGATTGTGTTATTTGTGCCACGTCGGTTTCATCATATTCTAATTTGTTCATGACTAGCAGTACTTCTGCTTGAAAGTCTGCGTAGTATTGTGTTGTTGACCAAATAGTAAATAAAAGGTGATGGGGGTCCACTTGGTCTATTTTTTTTGCGTCCATCCAGGATTGAAACACATCAATTTTTTGTTTAACCCAAGGCCGTGTATTTGTTCTAAAGTAGTTTTGTAAATAGGGGGCGCCACGCAAAATTTCATTGGCAAATAAACGAGACTGAAGAGGTTGGTTCACGGCAAGTATTACTTTACTTTTTATGTAGTTATAAAGCACTGCTGCGGGGTCGTCTTCAGCGGTGACGTTATCAAGGCCTAAGTTCCAATTTGCTATTATTCTGTCTATTACCGCTTCGTAAAGGCCATCTTTGCTTTTAAAGTAATACAGTATGTTAGCTTTTGGAACGCTAGCCTCTTTTGCAACCATGCTCATGCTTGCGCCGTCATACCCATTAAGAGAAAATAATTGCTCGGCGGCATTTAATATAAGCAGTTGGTTTTTTTCCCGAGTGACTTCTTTTTTATTTGGTTTTATTTGTGTGGTCATTATTGATTGTGCGTGTTTAACGTGTTGATTGATTGTAGCTTTACTGACCGAAAGGTCAATTACTAAAGTGGCTTTAAATTTAACAGCACGTAAATATGCTTAGGTATGCAGAGGTTAGATGGAGTTAGCAGGTGTGTGTTTAGCGTATAGGGAGCTAAACACACCATGGTGTTAAATACTATGTTTGTTTAGCCAGTCTAGTGCTAAAGGCCATAAAGCGGCAGACCTTTTACTAAAAAACTTCATGTGGCCAATATCTTTCAGGTTATATTCACTGGGCGTTAAATGTAGCGTTTGTGCGTTAAGTTTTGGAAAAACAGAAAGCATATCAGCAACATTATCGTTATTTGCTATATCATCATCGCTGGCATTAATCCAAAGGGAAGGCATGGCTAGTTCATTATAAAAATGTTGAAATACTGTATTGCCAAATGCTGATTTAACATACCCTTGTGCGTTACACCATTTTTGCCACTGTTGAGCTACGCCTTTAGGTAAAGGCTCGCCCATACCAAACCATTGTGATTTAGTATGGCCAAATAGTGCATTACTCACCGGAATAACCCCATTCATAAAAAAGTGTGCTTTTACCTGATACGCTAAGCGCATATTGGTTAACTTGCCCGACGAACACGCAAAGTTGAACAGTGAGCTGAGTTGAGTGGCATTGTGCATTAAACCTACTAGCTGCCCGCCGGCACTGTGACCTATCAAATGGTAGTGGGTATTCGGAAATGTTTTTTGAAGTTGTTCTAGCACTGCGGGCATATCCTGCTCGCCCCACGATTGCAAATTCGCTTTACTATTTTTAATGCTGCCTTTAAGTGATTGGCCTATTCCGCTGTTGTCAAACGTAATAACGGCAAATCCATTTTGCTGCAAGTAAGTAGCAAAGTTTGCATAAAATTGCTGCTTAATCCCCGTTGCAGGTGCAATCATTACTGCGCCTTTTATGGTGCCTTCTGGTTTAAATACATGCGCGCTTAATGTTTGCCTGTTATTACAGGTAATAGTGATGTGATCAAAGTGTGGTGTGGCCATTAGAGTTATTATTTTCCATATAAAGTACACAGTTGAAAAGAATAACTGGTTAGACCAGCAAAGGCAATAATACTATTTTTCCCGTGTTCATGTCCTAATGGCAAAAAATCAAAAACAAGCTATTTTGCGTCACTATTCACCTGCGCTAGTAAGTCGAGTACTTTTTGTTGACCAAAAGTTTGTGCAAATTGCTCTGCTGTTTGGCCGGCTTTGTTTTGATGGGCGTTATCGCAATCAAGGCTGACAAGTGTTTTAGCTATGCTAAATTCGCCTCTAAATATAGCGGCCATTAGCGCTGTGTTCCCGCGGTTGTCTTCAAGGCAGGCATTAGCACCTAATTGCAGTAAGGTATTTACCGTGCTTTTATTACCATGGTAGGTGGCAATCATGAGGGCAGTGTAGCCCTTGTTGTTGAAACTATTAATAGGAATGCCAGCATCAACAAACTGCGTTATTACGGCGGTGTCGTCAGTACGTGCGGCTGCAAAGTAATAAGCAAGTAAGCTGTCGTATTGCGACTGGGCGGTGCTTTGTTCCGTAACAGGGCTTTGTGGTTCATTGGCAAAGCCTGAAAAGCTCATCACTAAAGTAAATATAATAAGTAATTTACGCATACTGTTTACCTTTTTAAAAAAGAGGAAAGCTAGGCTTTCCTCAATAACTTACAGGTTGGGTAAAATATTAAAGTTTAGCGGCTAGTTGCTTAACTTGTTTCATGTCGCCGTTTACGGCTTTAGTTAAGCGTGTACCGTATTCGCTATCTGCTTTGTAGAAGTAGCTGAGCATTTTGTGCTTTACTTTGCTGTCTTTCACTTTGCCTAAATCGCCGGCTAAGTTGTTAACTAAGTTAGTGCGTTCTTGCTTACTAAAGCCACGGTAAAGTACGCCAGCTTGTGCGAAGTTTTGCTGCTTTTTAATCGCGGCTTGTTGTACAAAACCTTTAAGTTCAGTGTTGCTTCTACGTGCAATTGGGTTTTCTGCAACGTTTTCGTGACTTGGTTGGTAGTTCACATTACTTGTTGTATTGCCGTAGTTCATTGCGCCGTCTTGGTTGTAGTTAACCACATCAACTTTTGCGCGGTTAATTGGCAATTGTTGGTGGTTAGCACCTAAGCGGTACATTTGTGTATCTGAGTATGAAAACACACGCCCTTGTAATAGTCTGTCTTCAGATGGCTCAATACCCGGGATTACATTTGCCGGTGCCATTGCAACTTGTTCTGTAGATTGAAAGAAGTTAGTTGGCATACGGTTTAAGGTCATTGTACCCACTTTTGTTTCTTTAACGTCTAACCACATTTTTGTTGCATCTAATGGGTTGTAATCAAAGTCATCTAACTGCGATGGGTCAAGTGTTTTAATGTATAGGTCCCACTTAGGGAAGTTGCCTTTACCAATTTCGGTGTACAGGTCGCGTGTTAAGTGTTGAAAATCTTTTCCTTGTACTTCGGCTACTTCTTTTGAATCTAGGTTGTCGATACCTTGTTGGCTTACCCAATGAAACTTAACGTATTTAACATCGCCTGATTTATTAATCATTTTATATGCATGTACGCCCCAACCATCCATTTTACGTAAGCTTGCTGGTGTACCGTAGTCGCTGTATACCCAAGTTAACATGTGAGTAGAGCCCGGCTCGTACGAGAAAAACTCAAATAAACGGTTAGGATCTTGAATGTTATCTACCGGAGATGGCTTTAACGAGTGAACCATATCTGGGAATTTAATCGCGTCACGGATAAAGAACACAGGTAAGTTGTTACCTACTAAATCCCAGTTACCTTGGTCTGTGTAAAATTTTGTAGCAAAACCACGAGGATCACGCAGCGTTTCAGGGCTACCTTTTGAGTGAATTACTGATGAAAAACGAACAAATACGTCTGTTTCTTTACCTGCTTCTGCAAATGGCGCCGCAATTGTTAAATCGTCTAGTTCTTTTGAGGCTACAAACACGCCGTGTGCGCCAGTTCCTCGCGCATGCACTACACGTTCAGGGATACGCTCGCGTGCAAAACGTTGCAGCTTTTGAATTAGGTGTACGTCTTCAAGCAATACACTGCCGCGCTCACCGGCGGTCATTGAGTTTTGATTATCGCCAACAGCTGCGCCGTTGTCTTTTGTAAGAGTGGTAACCGCACTTGCAGGTAATGCCACTGCAAGGGCTAATGCGCTTAAAGTTAATTTAGTTTTTGTTGTGTTTATTTGAGTTTTCATTGTCGACCTCATTATTTAAAAGTGCCGGCAGTGTTGCTGGCTGTTTAACTGTTAACGAGTGTATGGGTTAAATTTATTTCGGTAAAATTGATTGTTTAGATTGCAACAATCAAAAAAGTAGATTGGCATCTGCAGTAAATACACTTGTTGTGAATACGGCATGCGATTTTAGTCGTAACAGCTAAAATCAAAACTAATGAAAATCAACAGCTTTTTTATTGAGGTGTTGATTATTTGAACTATGCAGCGAGTTTTTAAGTTCACAACGTGTTGACATATTATAATAATAAAGAGAATATGCTCACTCTCTGGGCTTATGCTCAGGTTTGTGTTTGCATAAAACTAAATGCAATAAGGTAAAAAAATGAACCCTAAAATTGAACTGGTTATTTTTGACTGTGATGGCGTTGTAATTGACAGCGAAGTTTTAAGTGCGCAAGTGCTCATCGATATGCTTGTTGATAAAGCGGTGTTTATTGACCGTGCTTATGTACAAGAACATTTTTTAGGGTGCAATTTTAAAGCGGTTACTCAAAAGATAGCTGATGCTTTTAATGTTGAATTGCCAGAGCGGTTTGAAGCTGATTATAGAAATGCACTTTTACATGAGTTTGAAACAGCCCTAATGCCCACAGATGGCATTAAAAAGGTATTGGCTAATTTAGCTACACCTAGTTGTATAGCAACTAGTAGCAGCCCTGCACGAACAGAAAAAGCATTAAGCGTAGTTAAATTGAGTCATTATTTTGATGAGGTGTTTACTTCAAGTGAAGTAAAAAATGGCAAACCTGCGCCGGATTTATTTTTACACGCCGCTAAAAAAATGGGGGTTAGTCCAGCCCATTGCTTGGTAATAGAAGACTCTATAGCGGGCGTGAGTGCAGCGCTTGCCGCAAACATGCAAGTACTTCATTACAGCGGTGGAGGGCATATGCAAGGAGCTGTTAATTTTGTTCACAAGGCACACCCCGAGGTTGCTCATTTAACAGATTGGAAAGCGTTTTATGAAATGTATCCAACCCTAAAAATATAAAAACAGCGTTGATTTAGTCCCACACTGACATGAATGACGTTGTTTAAGAATTTTCGAGGTTGTGTGCGTAGCCGCACACACAACTAAATGCACGTTTTTGTGATTATTATCGTGTTAAAACAATAGGAAGTACCATGGCAACGAGTCCACACACACACACGTTTAAAGATGTAAATGAAGAGCAACTTCCCGTTGCTAATAATAAGCTTCATGGTTGGAAGCATTTTGCCGGTTTATACGCGGGTGAGCATGTTGCAGCCACTGAGTTTGTTATTGGTGCAACATTTGTTGCACTGGGTGCATCAACAATCGACATTTTACTAGGTTTATTAATTGGTAATTTATTAGCAATGTGTTCTTGGTGGCTAATTACAGCGCCAATTGCAGTAGAGACGCGTTTAAGCTTATATAATTATTTGAACAAAATTGCTGGTAACTCAATGACTAAGCTCTATAACTGGGCTAACGTCATTATTTTTAGTGTTATATCGGCGGCGATGATTACGGTATCGTCCACTGCGGTTCGATTTTTATTTGATATTCCCGCACAGTTAGATTGGTACCCAAATAGTTTAGTGTTTGTGGGTATTGTTTTAGCCGTTGGCTCTATTGTTGTATTTGTGGCTATGTATGGTTTTTCTACTGTAGCTGACTTTTCTAAAATTTGTGCACCTTGGCTATTTGTTATTTTTATAGCGGGCTCGTTTGCACTTTTCCCTGAACTTTCAAATCATGTAATTGGGTCAACCACGTTAACCAGCTTTAGTGACTTTATGACCATTGGCGACTCATCCATATGGACAGGTACGAATGCAGAAGGGGAGCAGGGAATTGGCCTACTTGAGGTAATTGGTTTTGCCTGGGCTGCTAACTCTATTACTCACTTTGGTTTAATTGATATGGCGATTTTTAGATTCGCCAAGCGCAAAAGCTATGGTTTGTTCTCGGGCGTAGGCATGTTTTTTGGTCATTACTTAGCGTGGATCTCTGCCGGTATTATGGGTGCAGGTGTTGCGGTATTACTTAAAACAACTATTTCATCACTCGATCCGGGCGATGTGGCTTACCACGCATTAGGTTGGACTGGGTTTGTTATTGTAATTATTGCAGGTTGGACTACAGCTAACGCAAACCTATATCGTGCAGGTCTTGCGGCGCAATCTATTTTTGTAAACCACTCTCGTGAGCGCACAACCGCTATTGTAGGGAGTGTGACCGTAGTTATTGCATGTTTCCCGTTCGTATTTTCTCAAATGCTACCTTTACTTACTTATGCTGGCTTATTGGTTGTGCCTGTTGGGGCGATTGTATTTGCCGAGCATGTATTATTTCCTAAAATTGGCTTAACGCGCTACTGGGCTAAATACAAAGACATAACTCGAAGTGTGCCGGCCATTGCGTCTTGGGCGTTAGCGTTAGTGTTTGGCTTTGGTTTAAATGCGCTAGATGTTATGTCGTTTTATTACTTATTTATACCTACCTGGTTTTTTACCATTGTTGTTTACACGCTGCTAGCGAAAAAATATGGCGCTGGGGAAGACTACAAACAACATATAGCTGCCGAGGAACAAGAGCAACGTGATATTAAAGCGTATCAAGCAGCGCAGGCGAAAGACATTCCAAAACCTGTAGTTGATGGTTCTATGTTTACTAGAGTGCTTAATGCGGTTTCGACTATTTCACTTGTCATTATTTGTATATTTGCGAGCCAAGTCATGTTTTTTAGCGACACAATGAGCATATATAGCGCAAACAAATTGCAGTTTGAGATAGCGTGTTTCATCTGTACGGTTATCTATTTTGTTACCGCTTATTGGTCATTAAAACGCCATAAAGCGCTCAATGCTGCATTGTAATTTACACGTTTTTTAATTTTTGTTTTAGTAAGGCCGCACCATGACACAACATCACACTAATGCCCATGTTAAAGGGCTAAACCAACAAAGTTTGGCATATATGCCAAGCCATGTAGACACCCCTAGCTACGACCGCAGTAAAGTAAAAGCAGGTATAGTTCACATTGGCGTTGGCGGTTTTCACCGTGCTCACCAAGCCATGTATATTAATGAGTTATTAAAAACGCCAGGTTCTGAGCAATGGGGTATTTGTGGTGTAGGCTTGCTTGAAGCAAATCGTGGACTTCGCGATGTATTAAAGCAGCAAGACTACCTTTACACATTAACGGTAAGACACCCAAATGGGACAATAGACAATACCGTTATAGGTTCTATGATTGATTTTTTGTTTGCGCCTGAAAACAAACAAGCTGTTATCAATAAGCTCGCACACCCTGATACTAAAATTGTGTCTTTAACTATTACTGAAGGCGGATACAACTTTAACCCAGTAACGGGTGAGTTTGATTATGCAAACCCAGACATAATTAACGACATTAATAATCCAAACGATCCTATTACTGCATTTGGATATATAGCAGCTGCGTTGAAGCTACGTAAAGAACAAGGCCTTAATGCGTTTACAGTGCAGTCGTGCGATAACATTCAACATAATGGCAATGTAACGCGCAAAATGTTACTCGCTTTTGCCGCAGAGCAAGATGCAGCATTAAGTGAATGGATTGCTGCTAATGTAATGTTTCCCAATGCTATGGTAGACCGAATTACGCCAGTATCTAAACAAAGTGATATTGACTACGTTGTTGATGCTTACGGTGTTAGCGATGAATGGCCAATAACGTGTGAATCGTTTACACAATGGGTAATTGAAGATTCATTTTGTGACGGGCGGCCAAATTGGGATAACGCTGGTGCTCAATTTGTAAAAGATGTAACCCCTTTTGAAACCATGAAAATTCGCTTATTAAATGCAGGCCACTCAGTACTGGGTTTACTGGGGTCTGTACATGGCTATGGCACAATTGACGAAACAGTATCAGATCCCTTATTTGCAAAGTACTTACGTGCGTTTATGGATAAAGAAGTAACGCCTAACCTAGAGCAATTAGAAGGCATTGATCTTGAAATCTACAAAGACACACTTATTGAGCGTTTTGCAAACCCTAATATTAAAGACAGCTTATCGCGTATTTGTTCGGAGAGTGCAGCTAAACTACCTAAGTTTTTAATTGCGACTATTAACGAAAACCTAGCGCAAGGGCGAGATGTATCACTAGCTACACTCGTTATTGCTGCATGGTGTTTTTATAGCGACAGAGGGGAAGATGAGCAAGGCAATACGCTTGAAGTAATTGATGCAATGCAAAGCGAGCTTCATGAAGCTGCTGCTAAAACGACGACTGATGATGACCTTGCATTTTTATCGCTAACAAGCTTATTTGGCGATTTAAACACGCAAAGCGCCTTTACGTCTCACTACAAAAACAATGTAGACGCGTTATACGCACCAGCAAGCAAAATTAAAGCAATTATGAAAAACGTGCTTGAGCCTAAAGGTAACTAATAATGAGCATTTTAATTGATTCTAAACAAGGTAAGGACGTAAGCGTAAGTTGTTTTGGCGAAGTGCTATGGGATTGTTTTGCAACAGGTAAACGCTTAGGTGGTGCACCATTAAACATGTGTGTGCGCATTAACTCATTAGGTATTAAAGCCGACATGATAAGCGCAGTAGGTAACGATGAATTAGGTACTGAGCTTCTTGGCGAAATTAAAGCAAAAGGCGTTAGTTGCGATTATATTGCCGTTAATAACGACAAAAAAACCAGCATCGTACAAGTTACTTTAGACAAAAGCGGTTCAGCCAGCTACGAAATAGTCGCTGATACGGCGTGGGACAACATTACTCTTACTGGTTCACTTATTGAAAAAGTAAAAGCAAGTGATGTATTTGTATTTGGCAGCCTAATTGGCCGCAGTGAAGCCTCACTTGCTACGCTAAACCAGCTAGTTGATGTAGCTAACTTTAAAGTGTTTGACGTAAATTTACGCGCCCCGCATTACACGTTAGACACGCTAGTAGATTTAATGAATAAAGCAGATTTTATCAAGTTAAACGATGAAGAGCTTTACGAAATTGCCAAAGCAATGGGGTGTAAGTTCCATTCGCTTGAGCAAAACCTAGCATTTATTGCAGAGCAAACTAACACTGAATATTTATGTGTAACCAAAGGCAGTCACGGCGCACTGTTAACTGTTAAGGGCCAAAATTATTATAATTCAGGCTATTTAATTAGTGTTGTAGACACAGTGGGCGCTGGGGATTCATTCTTAGGTTCATTGATATATCAATTATGTAGCAGCGATTGTGCTCAGCATGCGGTTGATTTTGCCTGTGCTGTAGGGGCTATGGTTGCAGAAAGTGCAGGTGCTACACCTACATTGACTCATGAAAAAATTAACGAATTTATGCGTCCTCTTTAAAAAAATTGTGTGTTGAAAGCGGCTTAAGCAATATGCTTAGCCGCTTTTTTTTGCCTAAAAATAGTGTGGTAAGCATACATTTTGAACGTTTAAACAGCGGTATTCGTCAGGTTTCTAAACGAGTTATCAAATTACTTTATAAATTGAACAAGTCATGAACGATTGCGACTAAGGTATTAGCTAAACGTCTAATTGTCTGTAAAAAATAGCTTTGATATTGTTCCAAAGTTATTAAGTCACCTTTATGCGAAGCGATACACACTGCGCTTCTAAATACACATACAAAAGAGAAACGTGCTTTATGATTATCTTTTTTATTTGCCTCACTATATTAATTTTGGGATATAAGTTTTATAGCCCATTTGTAGAAAAACAAGCAGGCATGGATTCAACGGTTGATACACCACAAAAACGCTTTAGTGAAGGTGTTGATTACGTGGCTATTCACCCTGTTCGTGCTTTTTTAATTCAATTTTTAAATATTGCGGGTGTGGGTCCAATTTTTGGCCCTATACTGGGCGCTTTATATGGTCCGGTTGCGCTCGTATGGATTGTGTTAGGAAATGTATTAGGTGGCGCTGTTCACGACTTTTTCTCAGGTGTAATGAGTATAAAAGAAGACGGTAAAAGCTTACCTGAAATAGCTGGTCACTATTACAATGTTGTATTTAAAGGCTTTATGCTTATTTTCACCGCAATGCTGTTATTTTTTGTTGGTGTAGTATTCATAATGAGCCCAGCGGGTTTACTTAGTAACTTAAATTTATTTGAAGGTACATTTTTAGCCAATAATACTTTTTGGGTATTGGCTATTTTGGCTTATTACTTTTTAGCGACGCTGTTACCAATTGATAAGATCATTACACGTTTTTACCCTATTTTTGGTTTGTTAATGATTGTTATGACAGTCGCTGTTGCCGTGTCGTTACTTATTAACGCGCCACATTTACCGGTTGCTGGCGACTTTTTGGCGTATTTTGAAGCCGATCACGCGCATGACTTTTTAGCACCAAACCCCGACGGGTTACCAACTTGGCCCCTATTATTCATAACCATTACCTGTGGTGCTATTAGTGGTTTTCATTCAACGCAAGCACCTATTATTGCTCGTTGCTTAACAAACGAAAAATATGTACGCCCGGTGTACTACGGTGCCATGATGTGTGAAGGCATTGTTGGTTGTGTTTGGGCATTGGCTGGTATTGCGGCTTTCCCTGAAGGTTATGCTGGTTTAAAAGCAATGCTTGATCAAGGTGGTCCAGGCTTAGTTGTAAACCATATTGCAAATAGTTACTTAGGTGTATTTGGCGGTATTATGGCAATTATTGCGGTTGCTGTTTTCCCTATTACCTCAGGCGACACCGCATTTCGTTCACTTCGCTTAACGGTAGTTGATGCCTTTAATATTCCGCAAAGTATACGTAATCGTCTGTTGTTGGCTTTACCTATTCTAACTATTGCTTACTTTATGACCAAGTTGGATTTTTCATTAATTTGGCGTTACTTTGCGTTTTCAAATATGTTGCTTTCTACCAGTGTACTATGGCTTGCTACTAAGTATTTGTTTGACCGCGGCACCTTTCATTGGATTGCGAGTATACCTGCGGTTATTGCAACGGCTGTGACCTTGTCGTATATCACAACAGCTGCAATTGGTTTTAACTTATCGAGCGATTTAGGTAAACCCATAGGTGTAGGGGTCGCAGTGGTTGGCCTGATCATACTTGCCATCGTGCATGCTAAGCATAAAGCGAGCCCAGCAGTTTAAATAATTTCCGTGTAAAACTAAAAAGCGAGCTATTTAAGCTCGCTTTTTTATGCGCTAAAACGTGTGGTTAATTACTGTCTCGCGTTGCTAAATCAAAGTAGCTGTGATCGTCGAGTGTTTTACTGATCATCATCGCACCCTCAAGCATACTTACCGTTTGAATAGCTGCTTTTTGTGGGTTTTGTTCACCGTTGACCGAATGCGCTGCGCTTAGCCAGGTTAAATTTTGAGTGAAAAAGCGCTTTACTTCTTCACGTACTTTTTCAGGTAAGCTGTCACTCTCGGCGCCAAGTAAACCGCATAAGCACATTTTTTTATCGGTCACCAATGCGCCTCTAAATAGCGACGTATAAAAGTCGATAGGGTTTTTACCTTGCGCTTTTAACTCAGCGGGCTCCCCTAATGAAAGCAAAAACGCATCAGTATATTGATGTGCAAGCTCTGCGCCTAAGTCGGCTTTAGTAGGGAAATGATAATGTACACTGGCGCTTTTTATACCTACTTCGTTAGCAAGTTCTCTAAAGCTAAAATTGCTGTATCCGCCTAGGCGTACTTTATTCTCTGCCGCTTTGAGTAGGGCCTCTTTTTTGCTCATACATCTTCATCCTATTGTTGACCATAAAATTATCGACCAGTAGGTAGTTATTTTCAAGCCTTAATATTTTATAAATAAAATATTAAGTTTCATGCGGTTAGCAAATACTCTGCTTATGTAGTTATTTTAGAGTTTGACTTAGTTTGGTATAAAGAATATAAATACCTATCAGTAGGTAGGTGAATTAAAAAAGGTCACACTCAATGAAAATTTATGATGTAAAAAACTTTCCAAACCCGCTTCGCATTCGTATTGCGCTAGCAGAAAAAAATGCGACAACTGAAGTTGAATTTATTGCGGTAGACTTGCTTAATGGTGAACACCGGACAGAGGCTTTTTTAGCTAAAAATCCATTGGCTGGTGTGCCAGTATTAGAGCTTGATGACGGAACATTTATATCAGAATGCACAGCAATTACTGAATATATTGATGCTGCTTTTACAGGTCCATCATTGATGGGCATTTCGGCAAAAGAGCGCGCAGTAATAAATATGATGCAAAAACGTGCTGAGTCTATGGTACTTGATGCTGTTGCAACATATTTTCATCATGCTACTGATGGGTTAGGCCCAGAGCTTGAAACATATCAAAATATTGCATGGGGCGAGAAGCAAGGTGAAAAGGCGCGTACTAACTTAAATTATTTTAACGATATACTCGCTAAATCAAGGTTTGTTGCGGGCGATAATTTTAGTATTGCCGATATAACTCTTTATTCTGGATTAGTGTTTGCTGGGTTTGCCAATATTGCGCTACCGAGTCATTTAACTCATTTGCTAGCGTGGCAAAAAGTAGTTGCAGCTCGACCAAGCGTCGCTGGCTTATAAGTAAAAGTGGGTTCAATAGGTCAATTAAACTCGGTATATTGAGTTTAATTGGCAAAACAAAAATTTAAGGGGCAAGCATGAAAATAGCAGCCGATTTTAGTCAGCGTATAGTGGTGAACAGTAATACATTACCTTGGGTAAAATCACCTATGGCAGGCGTTGATAGGCGACCTCTTGATCGCATCGGCGATGAGGTTGCGCGTGCAACGAGTATTGTTCGTTATGCACCAGGTAGTGAGTTTTCGCCACATGTTCATACCGGCGGGGAAGAGTTTGTTGTGTTAGAAGGTGTTTTTCAGGATGAACATGGCGATTTTCCTGCGGGCTCGTACATCAGAAACCCACCGCAATCACAACATAAGCCGGGTTCAAAAGAGGGGTGTATAATTTTTGTTAAGCTTTGGCAGTTTCAGCCACAGGATAGAACACATGTTCGGTTGCAAACTCACTTTATGGGCAGCGTTGAACACTCAACACAACAAGGGGTTTCGGTAACACCTTTATACAAAGATGAGTTTGAGGAAGTTAGCTTAATTCATTTAGCGCCTAATGCGCAGTTTGTTTTAGATGCTGAGTGCGGAGCTGAGTTGTTAGTAATTGAAGGCACCGTAACAGAAGGGCAAGATTTGCTTGAAAAAAGTAGCTGGTTGCGTACGCCTGTAAATTCTAATGTTTTAGCAAAAGCAGGCAAGCTGGGTGCTAAGTTATGGGTTAAAGAAGGGCATTTAAACGATGTAGATAACCAAATTGCACGAGTGCAGCAAGCTTAACTAACTTAAGCTCAGGTTAAATACGGTTTTGTTGATTTGCTTCATCATTGATTAATATAAAGTGCTTTATGCTCAAAACTTACTATAAGAATGAGCAAATGTAATGGCAAATTTAATTCCTAGTTTAACACTTGATATAGAAGGCGCTGGACGCGAAATTTTTATAACGTTAAAAGCAGTGGGTAATTTAAAGCACGCTGATTACAATGCAATTACCCCTAAAATTGAAGCCGCGCTTTTAAAGGTAAACAACCCGATTATTAATTTATTTATAGACGGCATTGAGTTAAAGGGCGTGGGTTTTAAATCGATATTAGACGATTTGAATTTAGGGATAAAGCATAATAAAGCGCTAAGTAAAGTAGCTATTTACGGTAATAAAACATGGCAAGCAACCGCTGCAAACATTGGGAATCGTATTATTTGTGGTGAAATGGCTTACTTTGAAAATGCCACTGCGGCAATTGATTGGCTTGAACACTAGTTTTAAATGGGCCTATTATTTTGGGTTTAGGCTAGTGTTATTAGACTAAAGTCTATAGGTTAGATTTCTTCACTTATTAGTTTTGTTTTTATCGTTTGTCGGTTTTATAGGGATCCTCTAAAGTTCAGTTGTCGGCAACAAGCACGACTTAACTTAACAGGATTATGACCATGAAAACACTTATCAAAACTATCGCTCTTGGCTCACTATTAACATGTTCAGCTGCTGCAATGGCTGATCAAAGTGATTACAAATTAATGGTTATTGAAGCGCAAACCGCGCCGCAGCCACTTGAGCAATCTTTTAATAGCTGTGCACTTAATGTTAAGTCAAAAAACTACGCTGAAGCAGAACAAATTTGTACTAAAGCAATTGCACTTTTACAAGATGCCGATGCCCCTAAATTTAAAGTTCGTCAGCTTACATCATTTGCATTAAGCAATCGCGGTGTAGCGCGCCTAAAAGCTAAAAATGAAACGGCCGGCCTTGCTGACCTATACGAAGCAAAACAACTATCTAACAACGATATGGTATCGCATAACTTAACGCGCGCTAAAGAAGAGCTTGCTTTATAGCACTCAGATTAACAATAGTTAAAAAAGCCCCTGTAGGTATTTATCTACAAGGGCTTTTTTAGATTAATTTTTAAAATGTTGCAGGGTGTGTTAGCTCAAAGTACGTCGTTTAAAACGGGCAATGCAGGAAAAGCACCCTTTGATAAACAGGCTTTTGAGCCACAGCGAAGGCCAAAACTTAATGCGTCTTTAATTACTTGTTTATTATTGAGTTTGTCGATTGGTAATAGCGTCTCGTTGTAATGATTTAAATGATATAACACACCTGCAATAAACGCGTCTCCGGCACTGGTTGTATCTATTGCATTAATAATCGGTGCAGCTTCACTTACGTTAAACGTTTTATGGTAAACAGTGGCAGGCTCGGGTCCATCGGTTAAGAAAATTAAACTAACGCCTAACTCTAATAGCGATTGTAAATATTCATCACCTGATTGACTGGTTTGTTCTGCTAAAAAATTTAACTCATCACGTGATAGTTTTATAATGTCGCAATGGGCGTAGCAGGCACGCACATTAGGTTCAATATCAAGAATATTATGCCAAAGGCTGTATCGTAAATTTACGTCAAAGCTAACAAGTTTATTATGAATTTTTGCTTGTTTTAAAGCGCTCAATGTTGTGTTTGCAATGGCAATACTGGTTAGCGTATTTGAGCAAAAGTGTAGAGTACTTATTTCATCCCACTGAATTTGCTGTAAATGTTCAGGAGCAAGGAGTAGGTCGGCGGTGTTATGGCGGTAAAAATTAAAGCTGCGTTCGCCAGTTTCATCTAAGCTGACAATAACCATCGCTGTTTGCGCATTTTCTATAGTGAATAAATACTCGGTGCCGACATTATATTGCTTTAACGCGTCAGTAAGTTGTTTTGCAAAGTAATCATCACCCATACCACCACAAAAAGCTGCGTTTCCGCCCAACTTTGCATAACCGACTGCTACGTTTGCAGGTGCGCCGCCAGGAATAGGTAAATACGCTGTGTTGTGTGAGTCTTGTGGCAACATATCAATAAGCAGCTCGCCAAGGCTTAGTAATTTGGTCATGTTATAAATCCTAAAAAACCTAGCAAGGCTAGGTTAAATGTAAGGGAGAGTAATAAAATTTAAGTTGAGTAGGGAATAAAGCGCTGAAATAAAACTGCATTTCAGCGCTCAACACACTCAGACTCGGTTAGTTAAACGCGTATTTAAGCGTTAGTGATGTTGTACGGCCATTAATTGTACGTGCGCGTATAATATCGTTTGCTGGTACAGAGCCTTCCTCTGCTTCTGTAATACCTACTGTATCAAATAGGTTATTTACATTCAGTGCCAGGCTAAGGTTTTCAGATAGGTCGTAGCTTACAAAGCCATTTACCTGTGTGTAACCATCGAATTTAAGGTCGTTATTATCTTGAGCGTAAGCGTCAGTTGTACCAATAAAGCTTAGACCTGCTGCCCCTTTTTCATAGCTGTAGCGAGCCATTAGTGAGTAAATTAAATCCGCTTGACGGCGTGGTGTGTTACCTACAACGTCAGGAGATAGCGCATCTTTAGCAATTTCAGCATCAGTCCACGTCAAGTTACCACGAAAATCCCACGCATCCATGAAGTACGTTGATTCAAGTTCAATACCTTTGGCTTCATATTCACGGTCGAAGAACTTTTGTGATGTTGCTTCAAAGTTTTGCTCTTCAGTTTCTGCGTAGAACGCTGTTGCAAATACCGATAGTGAGTCAAAACGTTTTTTAACACCAAACTCAAATTGATTTACTTCATCAACTGCATCTTCATCAGCTACTGAGCCATCTGAGCGTACTTTACCAAATAAAAGACGATCAGCGTTTGCACGTCCGCCTTTACTGATGCGCGCAAATGTTGCAAGGCTAGGGTCTATTTGGTAGTTGGCACCAATTGAGTAAGACGAGTAGCTCCAGTCGTAATTTACTGGGCTTGAGTTAGCATGATCAATACCGACAACATTCTGCTCGGGTACTGAAATAACACCATCACGGTTCATGTCTACAGTAGATGTTACTGCTCCTGCGTAGTTACCGCGTGCTTCACCGCTGTCGTAACGCGCACTTGCATCAATGCTTAAGTCACCAAGTTTAGTTGAGAAAGCAACATAGGGTGCACGTGTGTCGTATTCAGTGTCGTAGTCGCGCTGACAACAGTTACCCCAAAATGGCGTGCCGTATGCGTATAAACCATTTTCTGAAAACTCAGTGCCGTCGGCAGCCGTTACATTTAACAGTGCTGCGTTGTCACCTTTAAGCTCCATAACGTAAGAGTTCCACAACCACGACATCGCTATGTTTTGCGTTGATGCGTAGTAACCAAACGTAAGGCTTGTGTCATCGTCAAACGATTTTGTTAGTTTAAAGTCGTTAACAATAGAGTCAAAGTCATTCATTGTTACGTCAAACGTATGGATACGCATAGCTAAATCGCCATTGAATGCGTCACCTGTGTTTGCATTGCTCAGTGTTGCTCCTGCTCCACCAATGCTTGCTGCCATTGCTGATGCATCACCTACTTCAGCAGGGAAAACAGAATTAAAGTTTCCGCTAACTGATGACTTACGGAAACGGTTTTCAATACGCCAGTCGTTGTCTAGGTCGAATACAGCTTCAAAGCCAATAGAATCAACATTTGGGTTCATACCATCGCGAATGTCACCATTGCTAATTTGGTTTTGACCATTTAAGCGAACTGTTTTAGTGAACAGTGCTGAATGCGGTGTATCTGACTGAGAATCAAACCCTGGAACTGAATCACCATTTGAGTACATTGGCATTGGAAGGTAACCAACGCTTTTGTCGTCTAAGTGTTTGTAGTAAAGACGCACATAGCCGTTTTCGAAATCTTTAGTCAAATTAGCTTTTATTTGACCACCTTTATTTGAAGTGTAACCTGTTTCACGTGGGCCTTCACCTTGGCGTACAAAGCCACCTACATGAAAGCGAACGCTGTCGGTTAAATAAGTACCGTATTCAAAATCAGTACGTACACTGTCAAAATCTAGGCCTACAGTGGTTGCAACGCTGCCCGATTCGTTTTCGCCGTTTTTAGAGATAAAGTTGATGATACCGCCCGGTGCATTACTTGCTGCTGTAGACGCTGAACCACCACGAATTGACTCAACCGTTTGTACCGTGTTGTCAAGGCGCATAAAAATATCAGCATTACCAAAAGCGATGTCACCGTATTGCAGTACAGGTAAACCGTCTTCTTGTAACTGTAAAAATTTAGCGCCACCTGATGCAACCGGTAGACCACGAACTGCAATGTTTGCATTACCTTCACCGCCAGTAGATTCTGAACGGATACCCGGAATGATTCTAAATGCTTCAGCGGTAGAGCGAGGTGTTGAAACTTGAACTTGTTCAAGCGAAACACTGCTTACAGATACGCTTGAAGCCATAATTGTTGTACGGCGTGGAACACCGGTTACAACGATTGTTTCAAGTCCTTTGTTTTGTGATGCTTCTGGCTGAGTAGTTTCTGCTTCTTGAGCATTAATGCCTTGGCTTACTGCAAGTGCTAATGCACTGATTAAATATAAAGGAGTGTTGTGTGTTGTCATGTGAACGCCTCGTTATGTTGAACCTAAATGGTTATTTATTTTTACTTAATCGATTAAGTAAAAATAACAAAATTTTTACAAGATGCAAATTATTTTATTATTAATTTGCTCTTTTTTTACTCACCCATTGATTTGTAGGGTAATTTTTTTGTTAAATAATTATCAAATTAATTAGTAACTACGTTATTTTGCTCTAAAGCTGATGCTGATGGGTCACGAAAATAATTAAATAGCATAGCCAAAAATAAAATAACTGCAAAACCAGTTGCTAAGTAAAAACCGTAACGCACATGACCAAAGTAATCACTGATCATGCCCATTAAAAGTGGGGCTAATGCTGCTGACAATGCGGTAAAAAATAATATAACGCCGGCTACAGCACCATGTTGTTGAACAGGGAAACAGGAAATGCCCTTAGAGTTTAAAGTAGGGTAAACCATTGACATAAATAAACCTGAAAGTGGAAGCAATCCCACGGCCCAATCTACACCGCCAATTAATGTGCCTACATAACATAGTGCTATGCCAAGGCTTAGGTAGGTCATTACGCCTTGCCAGCTAAAGCGATTTAGTAACCATACCGCTATAAAACGACCCGCCGCGCGAAGTATAAAGAATATGGTTAATGCGTAGGTTGCAAGTAATGGCCATGAACCAGTGTAATCTTGTAATAGTGTTGGCATCCATACATAAATAGCCACTTCGGTTGCAACGTATAGTGCGATAGCCATTGAAAAGCCCAGTGCATAAGGGTTTTTAATCATTTTCATGGTGGTGGCAAGTGAAGCGGGTTTTTCGGTTGTTTTTACAACTGGCGGATAATCTGCGCGCCACGCCAGAAGCGCAAGGATCAAACACATAACACCAGCAATAATGTAAAGGTATGTCCAGCTAACATTTTGAACGAGTAAAACACCTACCAGTGCAGGACCAACAATAGCACCTATTCCAAAAAAGCCTTCTACCTTGTTCATTGTTTTGGTGTGTTCTTCGTTACTGTGTGAAATATCACCCAATAAAGCTAATGCACCTGTTTTAAATAAACCGATTGCCAAACCAATACAGCAAAGAAGTACCAAGAAAAAATTAAAACTAGAACTTACTGCAAATAAAAAACAACTCGCAGAAAAAATGAGTAACCCCAGCATAATGGTTTGCTTTCGTCCAAGGCTGTCGGCTAAAAAGCCTAAAAATAGTCCACTAAAAGCAATTAAAGCCATTGGCGCATAATGAAAGGCACTGGCTTGGGTCATACTTAAGCCAAAGTCTTTTATAAGCTCAGGGATGATCATGCCGACCGCATCAGAGGTCATGGCAAACATAAAAAACATCATGTATGTGAGCCAGCGTATTTGTCGCAACGGATCGCTGCTTACTTGTGTGTGTGGTTTTGTCATTTTATTTAATCCTCGTTAAATGCAGACTAATACGCGCTAAGTCAGTTAGTTACTTAGTGAAGTATTATTCATGCAACGATATTTGTATGTAAAATTTTTAAAAATTACTTGTAAATTCTCACTCTCTAGTTAAAGATATATCTTAATCGATTAAGATTCAACATGGTAATCACACAATGATGCAAAACAAAGTTCAATTGATCACATATGCTGATCGAATCACTGGCCAAGACATTAATGCACTCACTACACTTTTAAATGGATCTTTAAAAGGTGTATTTGGCGGTGTGCATTTGTTGCCATTTTATAACCCAATTGACGGCAGTGATGCTGGCTTTGACCCAATAGACCATAGTGAAGTAGATTCAAGAATAGGTTCTTGGGAAGACATTAAAGCGCTTGGTAACAACCATGATTTAATGGCCGACTTAATTGTTAACCATGTTTCGGCGCAATCTTTTCAGTTTCAGGATGTGCTTGCTAAAGGTAAAGCCTCTGAATTTTGGGATTTGTTTTTAACCAAAGAAGACGTATTTCCAAATGGCATGAGCGACGCAGAGCAAAAAGCAATTTATCGTCCTCGCCCTGGTAGTTGTTTTACACCAATGAAATGTGGTGATGGTGAAACGTATGATTTTTGGACTACATTTACCGATAATCAAATTGACATTAATGTAAAGGTAGAGGCTGGCGTTGCGTATTTAAATAATGTACTCACCAAGTTCTCTGCAAACAATGTAAATATTATTCGCTTAGATGCAGCGGGTTACGCTATTAAGCAAGCGGGTACTAACTGTTTTATGCTAGATGAAACGTTTGGTTACTTAGATAACTTATCTAAGCAAGCAAATGAATTAGGTATGGAAACAATTGCTGAAATACACAGCCATTATCAAACTCAGGTTGAAGTGGCTAAACGCGTTAACATGGTTTATGACTTTGCACTGCCGCCGCTTATTTTACATAGCTTGTTTAATAACGATGTTGATGCACTTTTGAAGTGGCTAAAAATATCACCACGTAACTGTTTAACTGTACTCGATACGCACGACGGCATAGGTATTATTGACGCTGGGCCAATGGGCGACAAACCAGGTTTATTAAACGCTGAGCAAATTGATAACCTTGTTGAAACAATGCATGCAAACAGTAATAACGAAAGCCGACAAGCAACTGGGGCTGCAGCCAGTAATGTTGATTTGTACCAAGTTAACTGTACTTATTACAACGCATTGGGGGCTAAAGATTTTGATTATTTATTGTCTCGCGCCATTCAGTTTTTTGCACCAGGTGTTCCACAAGTTTACTACGGTGGTTTATTTGCATGCGAAAACGACATGGAGCTTTTAACTAAAACAAATGTTGGCCGTGATATTAACCGCCCATATTTAAATGCAGATAAAATAAGCGAATCACTTGATAAGCCCGTTGTAAAAGGTTTAATTGAACTGATTAAAATCCGAAATGAACACCCAGCGTTTTCTGGGGAGTTTTCAGCGCAAGGTGAAGGCAGTATGTGTTGTTTAACATGGCAACTTGGTGAGCAATCTATTTCATTAAGTGTTGATTTTGAAGCAAGAACCGCCCTTATAACGCAAGTAAATGGTGATGAAGAAACATCGATAAGTTTAGATTCTTTATTGTAAGAATAGAGTTTTGCTTAACAAAAAGCCAAGCTAGTTAGCTTGGCTTTTTTATTAACTGCTGGCACCAATGTCGAGTTCGTAGCTGACTTCTTGTATTTTGTTTTCTTTAGAAATAAATAAGTTTGCAGCAATTACGCCTTTTTCTTCACTGTTTTGATGAATAGTACTTAACCTAGGCACGAACCGTGCTGCTTCATCAATCCCATCAAATCCAACAATACGTAGGTCTTTTCCAATTTTTATACCTTGCTTGATTGCCTCTCGCATTGTGGCGAGTGCAATTAAATCACTCATACAGATAATAACGTTAGGGCGAGGTGAAGCTGATAATACTTCTTTTGCAGCTATATTAGCAAAGCGCTCACTGCTTTCAGGTATGTTCCAAATACGATCGTCAGCAACACTGATATTTGCCTCAACTAATGCACGTTGATAGCCACGTAAACGCTGATGAGAAATTGACTCTCCGGTTTGAAACTCGTGATGTTCATAAACGCGGCATAATACGTTTTCATCGAGAAGTCTTAGCCCTAGAATGGCGACTTTATCGTTTATATTGTGCAAAACATGCTTGGCAATTTCGTAGCTAGCTTGTTCGTTATTAATGTTAACCGACGCATTGCGATTAATGTCAAAATCTACAGTGACGACGTGTTTTGGCGTAGTTTTAAGTTGTTCTACTAATGCGTGGTTACGAGGGCGACCGTAGCAAATAAAACCATCTACAAAATCAACAACACTATTGAGGTTATTGTTACTACCAGAGAACAATAAAACGTTAATATTGTTTTTTTCGAGTACAGAAGTCACGCCTCGCATAAAGCTGCTGGCAACTGGGTCTGATACCATATATTCAACGCTGTCGGGTAACACCAAGGCGACAATGTTAAATGTACCGTTTCTTAATGATTGCGCTGCTTTATTTGGGCCAAAGTAACCAAGCTCTTTGCAGGCTTTGAGTATCGCTTCTCGGCGTTTTTCTGAGAGCTGATCTGGTCGATTAAATGCATTAGATACCGTTGCATTAGACACACCTAACTCTTTGGCAATACTTTTTAGGGTCCATCGAATTTGTTTACTCATTAACTACTCTTTGCCGTAAAACTACATTACACAAATTAACATATTGAGCTGTTTAACATAATAAAAAATTTGGGTTTTATCGTTAATTTATTTAGTTATGAGGCTGCTGCATTTAAATTGTAAGCGATTAGTAACGCAATTAATTTATGCCTATGCAAAAAAGGTGTTTTTATAATATTTGCGGCGCCAGTACATGAACGGGTTAAATTATTTTTACCCGATAATAATGTTAAAAAAGTTACTAATTTATAACTATGTGATGAAATTTGGTTATATATTATGGTTTTAGGTTATAAATAACTTCAGTATGCTCTTGTAATAATAAGCTTGATTTTTAAACAAACTGTTGTAATCTAAATCAGGTACACCAAAATCATTACCATGGAGAGAACAATGAGAATAGCTAAAATTTTACCTTTAATTATAGCGTCGGCCTTATCAGCTAATTTGGCTTATGCAAATACAGACCAGGATACAGACGCACTTCCTTTGTGTGAAACTGCTGAATGTACATCGGATTTCAAAAAGCTCAGAAATTTTGCCATTAACGGTAGTAGCGAAGCTGCTAGTTTACTTGCCATTGCTTATGCAAACGGTGAAGGCGTAAGCCAAGACGACGCATATGCCAGAAAGTTTATGTTAAGAGCTATTAAGTGGAAAGACCCTTTTGCTATCCATCAGGCTTCGCGTTGGTATAGAACAGGGCACATTTTTGATAAAGATGTAGCAAGAGCTGATGAGTTATTAAACCGAGTTGTTGATAGAGGTTTTCCGCCAGCTTTGGTTGATAGGGCGAAACAGTTGTTTGCTGAAAATAATAAAAATTCAGACAAATTAGCATTCGATCTGCTAATTAAGGCAAAAGAGTCAACTTATTTGCCAGCTTATGAGCTGTTAGCTGTTTTTTATGAACATGGTATAGGTACTGAAGCTAGTTTGTATCAGTCAGCTAAAATGCATAAAACGCTGGCTATTCGTGGTCATGAAGGTGCGCAAGAAAAATTAGATAAATTAGTTGCAATAATTGAACAGCAAAATATAAACATTGACGGTTTAAAGGTAAGTCAAGACATTGAGCGTTTAGATCCTGTTTTATTGGACGTCCATTCAGAAATTAAAGATTTGATTGCCAAACTAAAGACTACGGATTATGACGGTAGAAGCACTGTTTCTAGAATACAAGGTCAGGCATGTTCAGATGCGGGCAATGGTTGTTATATACAATTTAATAGAAACTCTCCAGGTATGATACCTAATGTTGTTACAGGGACAATTAAAGGTCGCTTCTTAGGTCAATAGGCCTTGACCGTTTGAAAAAGGAGAGCGTATGCTCTCCTTTTTTGTTTGTATTTAAATAATTATACATAATTTTATTTTGCAAGCTGCTTTAGGTTATATTTGCTTATTGCTAGTATTGTATTTTTTAAGTTTTCGTAGTCATTTTCACAACTAACTTTTTTACTACCTAGTTTATTTTCAAGGATGTTTATTGTTATGAAAGTTGTCTCAATGCTAATGTTATTTAGCCTCTTTTATGCGAGTGATGCGTTAGCGTGCTCGGCAAGTACCGATCCTGAACAAGTAGTGCAAGCGCAACTAGAGGCTTATAACGCACGAAATATAGCGCTATTTGCAAGCTGTCACTCGGCAGATATAAAAATTAAAAATAGCCAAGAAGGCGCTCCTGACATTATTGGGCAAGAAAGCTTAATCAAAGCGTATCAGTTTTTAAAAACAGCGCCAAAATCATTTAAAGTGATTCTTGAAAATCGAATTGTGAATGGGCCTGTGGTTGTTGATTATGAGCGGTTAACTGGGCTTGGTGAGGGGCGAGATGATATGTTCGCCGTTGCGGTGTATGAAGTGCGTAATGGCAAAATTGTTAGCGTATGGTTCCCACCAACTAAATAACAACAGCTTGTTTGAAACACCTTGAGTAGAGGCCTACAGCAAGGTGTTTTAATGTTACCACTTAAGCATATTTTCAATAACCTTTAGCTTATCGTTATAGCTTCTAATGCCACAAGCATGCAGTAAGGCAACCGCACTAAACGAGGCTAGGTTAACTAATTGCTTATGTTGGCTTGTCATTAACTGACTGAAAATTTGGTACACCTTAGTGGGTTTAAACTGCTTGGGGCGTTTAATTTGCCACTGATCAATACCTTCTTTTGGTAATAAACATGGAACATGGCCAGGGTATGCTTGCCAAGGCGAATCTAGGGCTTCGGGGAATGCATAGCGTAAAAAATCATGATAAAAGCGATGCTTTCTTACTTGTGACGTCGGCTGCGACAAAACATGTCGAAGTACTTTCCAGGAATAAAAGGGCAGGCAAAAATCCATTTGATACTCGTCCACTTTATCGAATGGAATGGCTAAATGGTGATGCTGATCGTTAAGTAATAAAAACAGATAGTAAGCTTTTTCAAGAGGAATATCTCCAAACTCTTTTAATGACGTTACGATATTAGCTTTTAGTCTGGCTTGCATTTTATCAGCGTTATGGATTATTGATTTGGGGATATAAGCAAATTGTTGCGATAAATAAGCGTCAGCAAGGCGCTCAGGTTCTTGTGTTAATGCCGCTTCGTAAACTTCATCTGAGTAGTAAATAACACCCAGCCCAACACTGCCTCCATTGCCAGACCATGCTAAACGAGGACGTGTTACTTTAGGGTGGTCTGGATGTTTGCCGTTTAACCAATGCTCGCCTAGTCTGTCTTCAATTGTTTTTGCCTGCGTATCGTTAACACGAATAACATCAAGCTCAATTTTTTGACTTTTTGCGAACGCCGTTGCGCAGTATAAGTCTTGTGTTTGATGCTGTGAAAAATTAAGCGCGGTGATGTTTATATTTTGCCTTTTAAGTAAGCACGCAATCAACCTTGAGTCTAATCCACCCGATAGCGTAGTAAGCACGTGATTATCGTTATCAATATATTTGTTCACATTGTTAGATAGGTCTTGCTTTAAGCTATGCAGTGTTTTTTGATAATTATCATTATTTTTAGTAAGGCTGCACCAGTCAAAATACTGTGTTTTAGTAACTCCCTTAGATGATGCTTCTAGGCGAGTTCCTGGGCGAATACACGAAATTTCGTTGTAATGGGTATGCTCAAATAGGTAATAGCCAAGTGTTGCATATTCCATCATTCCTTCGTGATTACAGGTAAGTGGTAAGCCTAAGTTTTTGAGTAAGCTATATTGGGTACTAAAAATAAAAGCACCTTCATAGTACATATAGTAAAAAGGGCGAACCCCAAGGGAATCGGTAACTAAGTTTAATACATTCGTAACCTTGTTATACCGTGCCATACAAAAAACACCTTCACATTCTGTAAGCATTGCATTGGTATAATGTGAGTTTAGGGTGTTTAAATCATTATTTCGGTTCGCGCTTAAAAGTGGGTGACCAACCAGTGTTGCAATATGCGAATCTGTTTGCAAAAAAGCATGTGGGCCAAAGGTTTCATAATCTAAACTAGCTAAGTAAAGAGCCTGTTCATGTACTTCGTTTATTGTGCCACTGTTTAATTTAGCATCTTCAGCTTTAAATTTATTAATAATAAAATCATGATGTTGAGTTAGCCCAGATGCACAATAAATTCCAAAAAATTTCGCCATAACCCGTACCTGTAAGTCGTTTTGTTATTAATTAGGTATCAAGGTTTGTACCAAGATTAATTAATACTTTGCTAGAGATTCGCAGTACTAATTGAATTTTACTTTTTAGGTACAAATTAATTGCCTTAAAACACAAAACTATATAACTTATTAAGGTGCATACATCCTATAAAAGTAAATTTATTAATTAGCTGGAAAGCCGAATGAACAATAAAATACTCAAATCATCTACTGCTACGTACCAAAGCGGTGTGGCAAAAGCCGATGGCAAATTTTATGTAACGCAAGATGAGGTAAGTTTTGAGCCATACAATGAACGTGCTGGTTTAGGGCCTTATACTTTAACACGCAGCGCAATCATAAAAATTGAAAAATCGGTAGGTACAGGTGCTGGCATTTTACCACTAACAAGCGATGCAATAACAATCACATTAGAAAATGAAGATACTTATGATTTTATTATAGCAAACCCTGATGAATGGATTCGTTTACTCAAGCATTAAATGATTAGGGTCTGTTGACCTTTAGGTTAAATTTGCAGCAGTCTGTTTGGTATCATGCAATGTCTCTATTGGACATAATAAAAGAGCAACCCGAAATATTTAAAGCTGTAGCTGCGGGCATGGCTTTATCACTTAAAAGTGTTGATTCATTTTATTTAGAACGAGAGACTATTACGCTAAATAACATACCACAAAAGCCTTTAACTAGTGACTTTAAAACCAAGGTGTTTGTTATTGTTCCGCCGCAGTGCGCCAGTGCTTGTTTAGATGCGCTTGATAAGTTTAAGCTTTTTGAAAATACCACTTTGTTTGGTGCACCCAGTAGCGCAGACTCGCTGTATATGGAGGTACGTTTAGCCGATTTACCTTCAGGCTTAGGTAAAGTTGTAGTGCCGAATAAAGTATATGTAAATAGAGCGCGAGGGGCAGGTGATTTTTACAAGCCAGATATTGCGTATAACGGCGTTGATTGGACAACGAATATACTATTAGAGCAGATTAAGCGCATCCCATAGCTCAAAAATAAAAAACCGCTCTTAGAGCGGTTTTTATTTGGTATTTATTTAAGTTTAGTTACCCATTGAGTATCTAAAACCAAATGCATAACGCGGTCCGTATTGTGCAGCGCTTAAGAACTGGCTTTCAAAACGACTGAACGAACGCTCTGTCTCGTTTGTTAAATTAACGCCTTCAAAGAATACGGTAGTGCTTTCATTCACTTCGTAGTTAACGCTAATGTCCCACTGTAAATATTCTTCAGCATATTGTGGAGGAGCCGTAGCACCCGAATCCGGTAGGCCTTGCGCAATTAGGTATTCATCACGCCATGCACCAGTAATTTTAACTGATAAGCCATCTTTTTCGTAAAAACCTTGTAGATTGGCAGAATCACTCAGACCAGCTAATACAGCTTGAGATGCAAGGTAATAGTTGTCGTACTCTACATCACCGTCAACAATAGTGGCATTAAAACCAGCGCCAAAACCTGACTCGCCGAATAAGTGCTGTATCGCAAACTCAACACCATTTACTTTACGAGATCCTACGTTTTCTGGTGAGTTGATTGTCCACTCTATTAATGGATCAGTTGCTGAGTCAGGAAGTACACGGTTGTTTTCGCCAATTCCTACGCCATTTGCCACAATCTCATTATAGATAGCAGAGTCAGTTGCCTGCTCGCCACGTCCTTCAATTGCGGTTACTGCATTATTCCAGCGTTGACCTAAATAAACATCATGCAGGCCTTCAAACGTGGTCGTTACTTGTGTGTTATCAATCCAATTATCTACATCTTTCCAGAACATACCCACTGCAGCGTAGCTACCTTCATTGTAGTAATATTCAAGGCTAAGATCGAAGTTTGTTGATTTAAACGGTTGTAAATTTGGGTTACCACGGCTACCGCTTCTTGAATTTAACTTAGGTGACGGTGTTAAGCTTAAGTTGCCAAGCATGTCGCCAAGGGTAGGGCGTGTTATTGTTTGGCCCCAAGATACACGTGACACTAAGTTATCAGAAAGGTCGACTTTTACATCTATCATAGGTAGAAGAAGATCGTAATTACCTTTGTAATCAACCTCAACTAATTCGCCGCCACTGGCAAATTCAGTTAGCCACTCAGAACCGCCTGCCCAATATACTTGCTGAGCAACACGGCTTTTAGCTGGGCTTACAATGTCAGTTTCTTCGTAGCGAAGGCCTAAATTTACAAAAACATCGTAGTCGCTAACGTTAAATACCCAATTTGTAGACAGGTAAACACTGATTGTTTCTTCTTCTACTTTGTTAGTTGGGAAGCCATCAAAGGTGCCTATTTGGTAAACATCACTGCCTATTACGTCTTCAGTTAAAAAAGCGCTTTGGCGAGCAAATGCTTCATCAAGATCATAAGTGTAAGCATAGCCTGGCGCTACACCGTTAGGACCAAATGAAAACTCGTCAAGAAAGCCACTTAAATCAACTCGCTCGAACATACTATCTGGGAATATCTCAGCAAATGTACCGTTATTAAAGCCCGGTGCATTGGCATTATTAGAGCCACCCCAGCCACTAAGTGTTTGCTTAGTGTATGCAGCACCAAACTTTACTGTTTCTAAACCAATGTCAGTGTAAGTAAATAGTTTACCGTCTAGTTGTACTTGAGATACTTCTGATTCACCGGGTGTTCTTGTAAATATACTAAAGTTAGAGCCAATTTGGTTTGGATCAACTTCTTGCGTACCGTTATTCCAATTTACATTAAAACCAGGTACGTCACCTTCACGGAAAGAGTACTCTTTAGTTGAAATGTCTGCCGAGCCTAAAATGATTCGTGCGTTAGCGCCTAAGCCAGGATCTTTACCATTATCGGTCGTTGTTTTAGATGTGTGAGCATCAAAGTTAAAGCTCAGGTTTTCGGTTGCTAACCACTCAACGTTAATACCTGTTGCTTTTGAATCTACTTCTGATGTTTCACGAAATGCAGTAAAGGATGCATCGTCACCTGCAGAGTTGTAATAAACAGCTGTACCATTTTCATCAAGTTCATAAGCATTGGCATTACCACCAAACGATCCGTTCCAAATACCCCAAGACAATGAGTTATTCCCGGTCGTTGCTTGTGAAATTGTATGATCAAGCGTAAAAGTTAGGTTATCTGTTGGTGCAAACTGAAATGTTGCTTGCGCATTTAAGCGCTCACGTTGAATGTCATCTTTTGCAAAACTAACTTCTTGCGGAAAGAAAGCGGCTGAAACAAATTCACCATTTTCCCCAGCGTTTGGGTCAAAGAATTGTTTAGCCGGGTTACCTTCAGCATCCATTGGGCGGTTATCAACAATATTAGCTGCATCAACCGAGAGATTTGGATTAACTAACCAAGAGCGAACATTTGCTGCTTGTCGTTGAAAATCACGACGATGATATGAAAAGTTAGCCGACACACCAAAACGCTCGTCATCAAAGGTATTACTGTAGATACCTGCAATTTCAGGTGTTACTTTATCGCCTTCTTCTACAGATGTATCGTGAATACCTTTAGCCATAAAAGAAAAGCGCTCACCAGGCTTTTGTAATGGTTTTGCGGTAACAATATTTACAGTTGCACCCAATCCACCGGTTGGTGAATCAGCGCGTGCAGTTTTCATTACTTCAAGTGAACTTACACCCTCTGATGATAAGTTTTCAAAGTTAAATGAGCGTGTAAAACCTGTTCCCGCCATTTGGCGACCATTAAGTGTTACCAAGTTAAACGATGGACCAAAACCACGAACAGTAATTTGGCTACCTTCACCGTTTGATCGGCTGACAGATACGCCAGTAATTCGTTGTAATGATTCTGCTAAGTTTGTATCTGGGAACTTACCCATTTCTTCAGCTGAGATGGCGTCAACTACACCAGAAGCATCTCGTTTTACATCCATTGAACGGATTAATGATCCGCGAATACCTTTTACTTCAATGATTTCTAGTTCAGGTTCAGCAGTATTTTCTTCTGCTGCATAGGCTAAATTAAATGTACTTGCAGCGATGATAAGTGACACAGAAGCTGCTAACTGGCTCTTTTTAAAAGTGAATGTGTTCATAATTGCTCTGCTTTTCTAAATTTATTACAGTTAGTGGGTGCCTATTTAAAGGCACCTACCATTCAATGGTTGTTCTACGGGTTTGCGATAATTACGTTATCGATACGATAAACCGCGCCTTCACCCGTACTCCATGCTGGGAAAACCATTAACACGTTGATATCACTGATGTCTAAACCGGCGTCAAAAAGTGATTGCAATGTAAATGTGTACGTTTGCCATTGACCAATAACCGGTACTTGACCTTCAACACTTTCTGCAAGAGGAAGCTCCACTGCAGACGCAGCGCCAGTTGATTCAATTTTAAATAACCATTGAGCGTCTGTTGCGTTAGGTGGAGTCACCATTTTCATTTCAAATTGTACAACCCCATTTGCAAGGATAGACGAGGCATCAAAAGAAACACCTTCATCGGCTAAAAAGCCCATAACAGTTGGCGCTGAGCCAATTACAAATTCAGCAACGGTACCGTGATCGCTATCGTCTGTTTCTTCAGTAGGTGTTGAACCACCACAACAATCCCATATGCTCCATTGCTCAGCAGCAGTATCTTGGAATATTGTAATTTCACTTCCTGCAGTAGATGCTGCACTTGGGTCATAAATTTTTGCGTTATCTACACGGTAAACTGCGCCTTCACCCGTTCCCCATGCTGGGAAAATCATGACAACATCTATCGCGCTAACATCTAAACCTGCACCTGCTAGGTCGGCTAAGGTGTAAGTGTAAGTTTTCCATTCACCTGCAACTGGCGCGTCACCTGCGTCTGTTAACGGAAGTTCTACCGCTGAGTCACCCTCATTAGATTCAATTTTCATTAACCAAGTTGAGTCAGGGTTATTAGGGTTTGACATTACTTTTAGTTCAAACTGCAGAACGCCATTTTCTAAAATACTAGTCGCATCGAATGGTGTGCCGCTTCCGCCTGCAGAAGTGCGTGTGTTAAAGCCCATTACTGTAGGTGCTTCACCAATGCTAAACTCTGCAGTTAAACCGTGCTCTTCGTCGTCTAATGCTTCAACTGGTGTTGAACCACCACAGCAATCCCACATAGGCCAATCTAAACTTTGTCCGTTGTCGAATAAAACAACTTCAGGAGAAGCACCTAAGTCACCTTCAATTGCTACATTGGTAATGAGGTACTCAGCACCTTCACCTGTTTGCCATGCAGGGAATACCATAAGCACATCAATTGCGCTTAAATCTAGGCCTTTTTCTTGAAGTAGTGTTAATGGAAAGGTATATGTTTGCCATTGACCAGTTACAGGTGTTACACCTTCATTGCTTTCACTTAATGGTACGTCGCCTGTATTTGGGCCACCGTCACCTGCCTCTGCTTTAAGTATCCATGTAGTATCAGACGTTGGAGGCGTTACTACTTTCATGTCAAACGTTAAACGGCCGTTTACGTCAAGTAATGGAGATGCATCAAATGGAGACGATGTTCCTGTAAAGTCGTCTGGAAAGTGACCGCCGCGAGTAGAGAAGCCAAGCACGGTTCCGTTGTTATCGTTTATATTAAATTTAACTGCGTCACCTTTGTCTGCATCAGTAATAACCTCTGGTACAGTGCCGCCACAACAATCCCATGCAATCCAGTTAGCGTCTAGGCTACCGTTAAATACATCAAGGTTTCGGGCTACGCCGTCGCTAGGTGGGGTAGGTACAGGTGCTGCACCTTCTATAAGTGCGTCGTCTAGGCTGTCGTAGCCTGGGCGAACTGTTTCACAACCTTTGCCTGTGCTTGGGTCTGATGCACATTCGTATACTCGAACGTAATCAATTTCAAAGCTTTGGCCTTGTGCAAATGCGTCTGCATCAATACCTAGGTTGTTAACGTTTTCAGGCCAATCGCCACCCACTGCATGGTTTAATATAAGGTAGAAATCTTTATCGAAAGGGGCGTTATCCCAATGTGTTGTAAGTTCGCCGCTTCCTTGTTCAAAGTATTCCGCAAACCAGCCTTTGTGTTTAAGGCCAACAGCTTCGTCTTTTGAATTGAAACGAACTTCAGAACGACGTTGTGTAGCGTAAAGGTAATCATCTACATACCAGCGGATTTCACCTTCTTGCCACTCTACAGCGTAAGTATGAAAATCATCAGCTGGGTTCATATCTTCAGGTAACAAATAAGCTTTACCTGAGCTAGAGTTATTTGGCCACTCACGACCGTAATGAAGAGTACCGTGCACGTAAGATTCAATAGTGCCATCTTCAGCGGCTACTTTTAGATTTACAGCTTCTAAAATATCAATTTCACCAGAACGTGGCCAAGTGCCGTATTCTTCATCGGTTGGTAGCATCCAAAACGCAGGCCAACTGCCTTGCCCCGAAGGTAGCTTTGCTCGTACTTCAAAACGGCCATAAGTAAAGTCAGCATTGTAACGGGTATTTAAACGCGCAGACGTGTATGGCTTTTCAGCGCCATCTTCTGCGGGTAGGGCAACAATGTTAAGCACACCGTCGGCAATAAAAGCATTTTGTTCGCTGTCGGTGTAACATTGTTTTTCGTTATTACCACCGCCGTCGCAATTTAGTTCAAAGTTCCATTTGTTAGTATCAATAGCAGAGCCGTCAAATTCGTCGCTCCATACCATTTGCCAATCTGAAACTGGCTCAGAAGCGTCAATATTTTCAAAATTAGATGTTGTGGCTGAGTCGCCACCACAGCCTGCTAAAGATGCTAATGAAATAGCAGCCAGTAAGCGAGCAATGTGTGTTTTTTCAATGTTCATAGCTGAACCCCGGTTTCACAGATTGTTGTCAGAATGTGTGTTTATACTTATTTAAAAGAACTCTATTTATTCATTGTAAGCGCTTACATTTTGTATGTGTTTTTGTAAGCGCTTACAAATAATATTGTGCAGCAAGTAAATGGTCAACATATTTGTTTATTTTATTTACATTTAGTTTACGGTAAGACCAGTTTACCAATTTGGCATTTTTGTAAAATAGTATTTAAAATTAAGGGGTTAAAATTTACGGGTCGGTTTTTTAGTTAGCTAATATGCAACATTTTTAAAGCGCAATAAGCTGAGTTAGCGAGTCGCTAGTAGGGTATTTAGTAGGTACATTTGTAAGATTATAACGCGTTATTTTACCAACTTACGACGTGTGAGCTGGTAACGTATAGCCATAGGCTACTTATTTTTAAAAGGCATTATTAGTAAACCCCAAAGTGAGGCATTTTGTTTTTGGCTTGGGTATTCTTTTAAGCCTATATCTATGTCGTTATCGGCTTTTTGCGCTTCATTTTTGTAACTGCCAAACAGTTTGTCCCACCATATAACGCTAAATCCGTAGTTTGAATTGGTTTCGCTCACGCGTTGACTATGGTGAATACGATGCAGTATTTGAGTCATTAAAATTAATCGAAGGGGCTTTTCGATTGCTTGTGGCAAACGTATATTTGCATGGTTAAACAGCGCTAAACCGTTAAGTGCAATTTCAAATATTAATACTGCAATAGCGGGTACACCTAAAGCGGTAACGGCAATGAGCTTTATAAGAATGCTAAGTACAATTTCGATAGGGTGAAAACGCAAACCCGTGCTGGTATCTACATGGGCATCGGCGTGGTGTACACGGTGCAAACGCCACAAAATAGGCACCTGATGAAAAAGCCGGTGCTGCCAATAGATAAGTATATCAAGCAGTAACATGCTTAAAATAATAGCAACAATACTTGATGTGGCTATTTGATTAAATAAACCAATACCGTGCTCTTGGTTATAAAGCGCTACGGCGGTTAAGCCTATGGGCACACTTAAGCGGGCAATTAGTGATGAAGCAAACACGAGTCCAAAATTAGCAAACCATCGGGTGTTACTTTTTATAGGCGATTTACGTGCGGGCATTCGTGATTCTAGCAGCATCATAATAACCAAAATGCTAAAAAAGAACCCTAAACGCCACCAAATTTCATTACTCATTGGCTTGTGAAACCTCATCAGCTTCTTGGAGTTTAAGCGTGTTATATCCACCATGTATACGTGTAAAAATAGTAATAGCGCACGCAGTGGCAAAAATACTCGCCATTATGGCAAAGTGCTGCGGCCAAATACAAAAGGCGATAAACAGTGCTATGGTTTCTGTGCCTTCGGTTAAACCATTTAAATAGTAAAAGCTTTTGTATTTAAACTGGGGTTTTTCGAGCTTAAATTTTTCGGCGGCTATGGCAAAGGCTAAAAAACTTGAACCTGTGCCTATAAAGGTGGCCAGTAATACGGCTCCGGCAATGGCGTTTTGCTCGGGATTTGCCAAAATAAAGCCAAGTGGAATTGCCGCGTAAAATAAAAAGTCGAGGGTAATATCTAAAAAACCGCCCGCGCTTGAACTTAAATTTGCATGGCGTGCTAATGCGCCATCTAGTCCATCTAAAATACGATTTAAAGCAATAGCCGTTAACGCTGCGTACCACATTTCAAACGCAATTAATGGCACAGCTAATAGCCCTATTAAAAAGCCTGCCACAGTAAGTTGGTCGGGCGTTATACCGCGCTTGTGCATTAACGCTACAACGGGTGTTAATAGTGGCTTTATAACTGGGGTGATGTATTTGTCTAACATGCTCGTTGCCTTGTGCTTTTTGTGCGTGTATTTATTTGGCTAAATTTAAGGTGATCAGTTTGCCGTTTGCGGCCTCTGCATCGCTATGATCGTGGGTTACCATAATAGTGGGCAATTTATGCTCGCGTATTTGGCTAAATACCAGCTCTCGGGTATCTACTCTTAATTGGGTATCGAGCTTGCTAAAAGGCTCATCAAGCAAAATAGCTTTTGGCTCGCTTAATAGCATACGCAGTAAAGCAACGCGTGCTTGTTGCCCACCAGAGAGGTTGTCGGGATGGCGATTAGCCATGCCTTTTAATCCTACTTGTTCAAGCGCGTGCTCTATTTTTTCAAAGCGCTGTTTTTTATTGCCTTTAGGCATAGCAAAAGCAATGTTACCGCTTACCGATAAATGCGAAAATAATAACGCATCTTGATAAAGCACACCTATGTGGCGTAAATGAGCAGGCAAGTTATTAATATTTTCACCGTTAAGCCACACTTCGCCATTTGCGCTAAAGCCGTTGGGTAATGTACCGGTAAGCCAATTTAATAAACTTGATTTACCACTGCCTGATGGCCCCATAATAGTGAGTATTTCGCCGCCTTTTACCTGCTCGTTTAAGCTTAGTAATTGCTCGTGTTGACGATAAAGCTCACAATTTTTAATCTCTAAAGATGACTGCATTAAAAACCTTTTAATTTATGGGTTAGCGATGTGCGCTTTTAAAAAAGTACTTAGGTAAAACCCACGCCAGTATAAAGCCAATGAGTGGCAATACCATTTGCATAATGGCATACACAGCACTGGTGCGCCTACTTGCGCCATTAGCAAGGGTAACCGCTTCAGTTGTTATGGTTGCTATGCGCCCGCCACCGGCTAAAAGTGTAGGTAAATATTGGCCAAAGCTAATGGCCAAACCAAGTGCGGCCGCAATTAAAATAGGGGCAAATAACTGGGGTAATTTTACGTGTAAAAACACTTTGCAGGGTGTTGCGCCAAGGCTTGCTGCTACATGAGCAAAGCGAGGGTCTAATCGCCTATAACTGCTCGCAAGCGATAAAAACACATACGGCAGTACAAACAATAAATGGGTAAATACCACATTAAAAAACGCCGCTTGGTTATTTACTAGTTGTTGCAGCCACACTAGGCCAAATAAAAACGCAATACTTGGTACAAGCAGCGGTAAATAAATAATTAAGCTGGTAAAGCGCGACATGGGTTTTGCACTTAATTGCTCCGACTCTAAGCACAAAAGGGTAATAACAATGGCAAATAAAGTAGTAACTAGCCCTATAGCAAGGGTATTAAAAAGCGGGCTTTGCATTTGCATTAGCGCACTTTTAAAGTGAAGTAGCGTGAGCTGATCGGGCAGTGCCGCCGGAAAACGCCAAAACCCGGCAACCGACCACATAATTAAGCCAATTAATGAAAGCAAAATAAAGCCAATTACAAATACTGTTAATACGGTCGTTATTTTTTGCCAATAAATGCCGCCATATTCTCGCTCGCCATTGGTGAGTAAATCACTAAATAATGCTTTTATGGTTTTTTCGCCGCCAAGCCAAAGAGCGAGTAAACCACCAGTAAGTACAAGCTGCAATAACGCCCCTGCAGAGGCTTTAATACGTAGGTTTAAATCTACATCGTTAAACCAGTGCATAATAGCGACAGCCAATGTGGGTGGTGTATTTGGTCCCAAAATAAGAGGCATTTCTACACTTGCACTGGCATAAGCTAATACGGCTAAAATGGGTAGGCGCAATAATGGATAAAGGCTTGGCAGTATCACTTTAAAAAAAGCAGTCATAGGGCAGTAGCCTAAATTAAGCGCTACTTTATGTTGTTGGCGCAGTTTTTTGCCAAGCTCAGGTTGGGCAAGTACACCTAGCGCCATTAACAGTAAAAAAGGCAGCTCTTTAAGGGTTAAGCCTAAAATTATACTAATACCAAACGAGTCATGCGGAAACATGCCGTTAGGCGCAAGTTCCCACCCACTTAACCAAGGTGATACTAACCGCGAGATCATACCCGAAGGAGCAATTAAAAAACCAACGGCTATAGCCGCTGCTGCGTGGGGTATTACCAGTATTGGGCTCAGTAAACGCTGAATACGGTTAAGCCACGGGCTATTAAAAAATGCTGCTAAAATCATTAAGGTAATGGTAAAGGCAAGTAAGGTACTTATTAATCCGGTGCCAACACTTAGCATAACCATGTGTGTAAGGCCGGGGGTTTGCATAAGCATAGTAAAGCCATGCAGGCCAAGTGTTGTATGTTCAAGTACCGGCGCATAGCCAAAAGCGGGCAATAGCACGCTAATTAGGCCGCCTATTACCGGCAAAATTAGCAATGCCAGTAAAAAGCGTGGGCTTAATTTAACTAATTTACTAAACATATCAGCGCTTTTATGTGGTTTAAGCGTTGGGCTTGCTGCTAACTTATTTGAAACAACACTCATTGGCTTACTCCAAAACGTGTTTGCCAACCTTGCATAATAGCGTTTACCCAGCTTGGGTGTGGCTCACTTAGCGTGCGTTTAATACTATTTAAAGGCAGCGCGCTTGGGTGTGGTTGCGTTGTTTTAAATAAGGCTTGTTGCTGTGGTGCTAGCGTTGATTGAATAAGTACACTTTTATCGCCCCATATAGGCGCTTTTTGTTTTTGAGCTTGCGCCTCTGGGCTTAATAAAAAATTAGCCACTAACTGCGCACTTTGTGCATGGCTTGCATTATAAGGTATGGCTACAAAGTGGGTGTTACTTAAACTGCCGTCTTGCATTGCATAACTGCGAATACTTTTAGGTAAATCATAACGTTTAACGGCGGCGGGTACTTCGGGCGCTGAAAACGTAAACGCTATGCTTAGCTCTGTGTCGCCCATTAAGCGGCGCATTTGTGCACCACTTTGCATAAAGTGTTTACCGCCGCGCCAAAGCGTTGGGTGCAGTTGATTTAAAAAGTCCCATAATGGGTTTAATACTTGGGCTGTGTTTTTTGCAGTAGCAGCCTGATTTAACTGCGCTTTAAGCGTGTCATCACTTTGTTGATGAAGCACAACAAGCGCGTATTTTAAAAAGCTCATTCCTAAAAAATCAGGTGGCTTTGGGTAACTGAAACGCCCTGGGTTTTGTGCGCTCCAGCTAAGTAATTGGTTTAGGGTTGTTGGTAGTGTGTTATTTGCAGTGCCGTCAATTGCTAAACTGTCGTAGTAAAAGGTGAGCGATGCTTGGCCCCAAGGGGCTTCCATTCCATCAGTGGGTATTCCAAAATCAAAATTAACAGCGGGATTATTGCTAGGGTCGGTGTAGCTAAAATTAGGCAGCTTATTAGCCCATTGTTTTAGTAATAATGAGTGCTCGCTCATGGTGGCAAAGTTAGCACCGTTTATCCAAATTAAATCTACGCTGCCTTTGTTGTTATTGTTTGCTGATTTTTCGGCAAGTACCCGGCTTACAGCTTCGCTAGTATCACTGAGCTTTACATGTACTAAGTTAATGTTGTATTTGGCTTTTACTTGCTGTGCAGCCCATTGAATATACGCATTTATTTGCGCATCACCGCCCCACGCATAAAAATATACGCTTTGGTCTTTGCCTAAGCTTTCAACTTGCTGCCATCGGCTTTGTAATTGTGTATTTGCTAGGCTTTTAAAGCTAATAACAAGGCAAATGCAAAACGCGACACAGCAAAAGCTGTATCGCGATAATGTTTGCCAACATTTATTGGCGAGCATTTAAATCCCAGTTGTAGTCTAAAAACTTAACTTTCATGTCATTATTTTTAAGCGCTTTTTGCTGAGCGGGTATCAGTTTTAGTGCTTTAGGGTATTGCATGAAAAACTCTTGCAGCGTATTTGCACCTTTAAAGCCTTTTTCAAAATCATCGCCATACCACTTAAATATTGAAGATACGCTTAGCGTGTTATCTTGCGCTATATTGCGGGTCATGTCTGATAAAAAACGTACCGTTTGCTCTTGCAATTGGCTTTCTAAGTCAGTGGCAGTGTAGGCTTCTTCACGTAGTGCTGGGCAACCAATACTTGCGCAATTTACTGCAAAGTGAATACGTGGGTCGTTGTATTTACCACTGCCACGTATTAAACCATGCTCAATATCATCAAGGCTGCGAGTTTTACCAAGTAATGGCACAAACTCTTTGCTCCATGGTGAGCTAAAAAAACTGCCTAAATCTTTAATTGACTTAAGGTTTGGGTGTTTTGTTAATATAAGCTCAACAGTAAAGGCGTTATATGCGTTGATTAAAAACGCCAGCTGCTTTGGTTTTTCCCATGTATCAAACTCATTTTGCGTCACCGCCGATAACGAATCTAAATAGGTTTTAAGCTCGCTGTGCTTGGCTTTTATTGCTGCGTAATCAACCTCCGTGCTGTGGCCATGATTAATAGCCACAACATGGTTGTTTAATAATGTATTCCAGCTCTCGTGCATGTTTTGAGCATTGCTTGCAAACGATGTTGCAAGCAAAGCCGACCCTAGCAAAAGCGCTTTTAAAGGTGTTTTAAACATATTAGCTTCTACGCCATGTGTGGTATTTTTCAAGCATGTTAAGTACTTTTTCAGGTGCGTGAGCACGTTTCCATTCGCCCGCTGCATATTTGTTACCTTCAGCCCACGTAGGGTAGCTATGAATTGTGCCTAGTATTTTGTTAAGGCCTAAACCGTGTTTCATTGCCAGTACAAACTCAGCTATTAAATCGCCAGCGTGTTCAGATACCACAGTAACACCGAGGATTTTGTCTTTACCTTTAGGGGTAATTACTTTTATAAAGCCTTTGGTGGCGCTGTCGGTAATGGCGCGGTCTAGCTCTTCAAATTCAAAGCGAGTGATTTCATAGTCTATGCCTTTATCAATAGCGTCTTGCTCGTTTAAGCCAACACGTGCTACTTCTGGGTCAATAAACGTAGTCCACGGAATAACACGGTAATCGACTTTAAACTTTTTAAGATTACCAAATAAGCCATTTACAGCGGCGTACCAGCCCTGATGAGCGGCTACGTGCGTAAACTGATACGGACCTACAATATCGCCAGCGGCAAAAATGTTAGGGTAAAGCGTTTCTAGGTATTCGTTAGTGACTACAGTACGGTCGGTTTCTATGCCGAGTTCTTCAAGGCCGTAACCTTTAAGGCGAGCGCTTCGGCCCACAGCACATAGTAGCTCATCGTATTCAATATCGATTTCGGTATCGTTATGTTTTACCACAATGAACTTTTTGCCATCGCGCTCTTCACAGCGTAGTGCTTGATGCGAGGTTAAAATGTTTACGCCGCTCTCAATAAGCGCTTCGTGAGCAAAGGTAGACACTTCTAGGTCTTCTTTGATCATGATGCGTTCGCTCATCTCAATTTGCGTAACGCTTGATCCTAAGCGTGCAAAACTTTGTGCAAGTTCGCACCCAATTGGACCACCGCCAAGTACAACAAGCTTTTTAGGGGCTTCTTCAAGCTCAGCAAATTTAGTCCATAACGTATCGCTTGTTACATAGCCTGTTTCTTCAATACCAGGTAATGGCGGTACAAATGGGCGTGCGCCAGTGGCAATAACAATAGTGCGGGCTGTTAATGTTTGTGTGCCGCCATCGTTAAGCTTAATTTCTACAGTCCATGGGTCTAATAATTTACCGTAGCCTTTAACTACATCTACACCAAGGTTTGTGTAGCGTTCAACGCTATCATGTGGTGCTACGTCGGCAATTACTTTATGGACACGTGCCATTACTTTTTTAAACGAAAACTGCGGTGTGGCGTTTTCTAAGCCGTAGTGTTCACCGTGGCGAATTTGCTCAGCAATTTTAGCGCTTTTAATAACGGCTTTACTTGGTACACACCCGTAGTTTAAACAGTCGCCGCCCATTTCGCCGGCTTCAATTAGGGTTACTTTGGCTTTAACCGCTGCTGCAATATAGCTTGTCACTAAGCCGCCAGCACCTGCGCCAATAACAATCATGTTACGGTCGAACTTTTTAGGTTTAGTGTAATTTTTGTATACGCGACGTTTTTTAAACACGTTTAGGATTCCTTTAGCAATAAAAGGGAACACACCCAATAAAGCGAACGATAAAATAAGATCGAGCGATAAAATGCCTGATAAGCTCTCAATTTGCGCAAGTTGCGTACCCGCGTTTACAAATACAAAAGTACCTGCGAGCATACCTACCTGACTTACCCAGTAGAAGGTCCACGATTTAATTGCAGTAACACCCATTAGTAAGTTAATTAAAAAGAACGGGAATACGGGTACTAAACGAAGGGTAAATAAGTAAAACCCACCTTCTTTTTCAACGCCTGCGTCAATAGCGTCTAAGCGCTCAGGAAAACGTTGTTTAATTGTATCGCGCAGTAAATAACGCGATACTAAAAAGGCAAGCGTAGCACCTACCGTAGAGGCAAACGAGGCAACCAATAAGCCTTCAACTAAGCCAAATAATGCACCTGCGGCCAGTGTTAATATAGCCGCACCCGGTAAAGAGAGAGCCGTTACTACCACATAAAGCAAAAAGAAGCCGCCAATAACAAGCAACGGCGACTGTGCTTTGTACTGATCAAATTGATCCATTGACCCTTTTAAGCCATCAAGTGTTAGTAACTGGTGTAAATTAAAATGAAAGAACGCGCCAATAGCAGCGGCGGCAATCACTATTAATAATAATTTTTTTATCATGTTCTCTCTCTTAATTAGGCCCTATTAACCTTTTTGGATTGCACTAGGTAAATCCTTTGGGCTGCGCCTGTTTAGCATTAATTTTACTTTAACGCCTATGAGGAATAACCACACCACATAGGCTTTACCTAGCTTTATAAGAAGCAAATTTATGTATATTTAACCTTTAAAGCTAAATATTCATAAATATTAAAACTTATGGGTCAGAGTCAGCTTGGCATTTATTGGCAATTCAGGGAATGCCAAGGTTGCGCCAAAGTAGCCGCCTTCAAAAACAGGACGCCAATTTTTTTGGTTTGTGATGTTATTTACATCTAAACGTAACTTAGTACTAGGCGTAAATGCATAGCTAGTATTTACGTTTAGCGTGTATTGATCACGAATTTTAACTGTTTGTAAAAAGTCTAATGGGTAACTCTTTGTATATAGACCTGAAAAACCAGTTTGCCATTTCGAGGTAATTGAATAATTACCATTAAAACTAAACGATTGCTCTGGAATACCTTGTACTTGACTGTTTGACGGTGCAAATGGAGTAAAGCTTGGCGCGCCAACGCCCGTACCAGCAATAATGTCTGGGCGTGAGTTATCAAATGCATCAGCGACTTGAGCGGAATCTTGGCTGCTTGCAGAGTTATCGTAGCGGGCATCTATGTAGCTGTAGCCCGCACTTAGCCAATAAGGGTAAGCATCGTAAAATACTTGGCTTTCAAAGCCCGTGGTACGAATACCCGTATTGCTGCCATCGCGATTACGTAAACTACGGCGCTGGCTAAATACCGCGCCATCAGCGTACCAGTCGCTATCGGTTGGAGCGTACTTTAAGCCAAATTCTACGAGTGTGTTTTCTGTTGCAAAGTTTTGTTCACTAATAACGTTGTCGCCACCCAGTACATTACCGCCAGCCATACTATTTGATGTGGCCTCGTTATAACTTGCAGCACCGTAGCCTGTGAAATCAGCATTTAGTTTGTAATTAAAGCTTACCTGACCTGACTGAAGTGTGTCGTTAATGCTATCACTTGCTGCAGTTTGGCCTTGTGGTGCAATAGGATCACGTGCTTCTACATCATAATAATCTACCCGGTAACCTACGCTTGTATGAAGTTTATCTGTCCAACCTGAGTCTTGCTGAATAGCAAAACCTGTTTGCCATGAACGTGAGTCAGTAGTGTCTGATAGGTTAAAGTCGCCGCTGCCGTCGTTATCTATATCGTACTGTGCACCAGGTGATACGAACACACCCGGGCGAAGCTCAACCAAACGTGCCTTTTGTGCGTCTGTTAAAGGAATGCGGCGATTTGATAATGGGCCAGTTAAATCAATAGGTAAGTCGGCCTCTGTGGTGAACTGGCTGTAGCCAAGCACTTTGTTATAGCGTACGTCAAAAGCAAAAATAGTTTGTTGTTCGTCGTTCCAACTATACGTTAGTTCTGTTCGATTTTGCGCCGTGTCGGCGCCGTCAATAATTTCAACAAAGCTATTTTGGGCAATCTCTTCACGCTGTAAATGTTGAAAGTAGGTGATGTTTTTAAGTGAGGCATTTGCACTTAGCTCACGTTTATAAATACTGTGAATTAAATAGGTTGTAGCTTCGTTTTGGTTATCAGGGTCAGTAAGTACAGTGCTGCGATCAATGTTTACTTGCCCAGTAGGCGATACAATCGAACCCGCCGCCGGTACTGTACTGCCATTTGCTTGCACGCCTTGGCCAGTAATATAAAGGCCATCATCAATTAAAGCTTGGGTAGGGCGGTTAATACCGGCGTTGTCGGTAAATTCGACTTGGTATAGCTCAAAGTTAATATCCCAAGTGCTTTTATCGTCTGGCAAAATGCGTAGTGCTGCAAATAAACTGTCGCTTTTAGTACCTGAATAATCGTAGTAGCTGCCATGGTCAAGATGTTCATAGCTTACTCTAAACCCAACTTTGTCTTTAATAATTGGCGCAGTGTAATCTATTTGCGCACTGTATTGGTCCCAACGACCGGCCGATAAACTCGCTTTGCCTTTACTTTCGTCCGTTGACGCTACTTTTGACTGTAAGTTAACAAACCCACCGTTGCGTTGGCTTGAACCAAACAAAACCGGCGGTGCGCCTTTTACTACATCTATTTGTTCGACAGAATTGAACGATAACGGCACGCCAAACCCATTGTTACCTGCTTGACGACGTGTACTATCTTGAAAAAGCTCACCCAATTGACCGCGAATAGTAGGTAAACTTGGCGCGCCAAAGCCACTTGCAGAGTATGTGTTTGGGCTTACTGCTAATACATCTTGTAAAGTAGTAATGTTAAGCTGTTCTATAAGTTCGCTTGAAATAGGCGTAACTGAGCGTGCTATGTCTTGAAGTGCTAAGTTATCACCAAAAGGACCGTCAATTGTTTCATTTTTAACAGAAAGACCTTGAGACTTTATAACTTGACCAGCCACCTCTATGTGTTCAATCGAATCTTTTACTTGCGTTTTTTCAGCTGCAAAAGCAACAAGGGGAGTGTTTAATATGGTGGCTAACGATAGTGCTAAGTATGCGTGTTTCAAGGGTTGTCTCTCTAGTGTAATTAGTTATTGGCGATAAAGACCGAAAGGAATAAAAATATCTTTCAATTAAAGTATAACTTTTTTAATTTTTAGAATGGATGCGTGCAAATTATTCTTATTATAGTCTTAAGCTTTAAATGTTGTTGAATACCTACTTGGATTAAATCTAAATAGTTTGAAATTAATCATAACTTATACGGTCTTGTTCTGTTCTTGGTTTATTTATATATTTTTAAAGGAAATTTTATGACGGATTCTTTAAGTAGTGATGTTCAAAATCGTTTGCAGTGGTCACTTTTATCTTTGCGTGTAGGTGTGTTTATTGTAATGGTTATGTGGACGTTCGATAAGTTTGTTAACCCTGGACATAGCGCACGTATTTTTGAGCATTTTTATGGGATCAGTGGCTCTACAGATATGGTGGCTTACATTATTGGTGCGGTGCAGCTAGTACTTGTTTTAGCGTTTTTAGCAGGTATTAAAAAACGTATAACTTACGGTATTATTTTCATAATGCACGGCTTATCAACGCTTTCATCTTACAATCAGTACATTGATGGCTTTAATAACTTATTATTTTTTACTGCGTGGCCAATGTGGGCAGCGTGTTTTGCACTTTATTTATTACGGGATCAAGACGTAAAATATACTGTTAAATAAAACAGCCAGACAAAAAAATGGTTATAAGCCAATTAGCTTATAACCAAAAGTACACAGGGAGGTGTATGAATTCTTACTTTTACGATTAATGCATTGCGTCGTTGTATTTGTCGCCTAAGCGCTCTTTTTGCCCTTCAGACAGCGCTTTACCTGCTAGTTGAAATACTTCATGTTCTTCTTCATCTAAGTGATGGTGCACTAAATGGTGTAGTTTTTTAGCTTCTACTAACCATGCTGATGAGCTCATTTCGGTATCTTCAAGTTGTTCAATTAGTTCATCAATTTCATGATGCTCTGCAACACTGTGGCGTGCTTTTTCTTGCGTTAGATCTTCACAAATTAATGGATTATAAAAGTAGCGCTCTTCAAATTTTGCATGTTCTTCTAGCTCTGTTTTTAGCTCATCCATTAAGCTATGACGTTTTTTTGTGTCGCCCTTGGTTTGAATAAGCGCGTCAACTAGTTTGCGTTGTTTGTCATGATCATTACGTAGTGCTTCAAAAATATTCATAAATCATCCTAATCAATTACGTTGCTTAATAACTAATAAGCAAACGCAGTGCCAGATTTTAAGTTATTGAAAGTAATGATTTTATAGGTTTTAGGCTATGTTTTTGGATTGTTTGTGTATTTTTTACAGACGAGAGGGTGAAATAATTTCTTACTTTTAATACGAGCTAATACTTCATGTGCAGCTATTTACAATTAGCTTGTTAAAAACATATTTGGGGGTGTGTGTTTGTTAAGCTTTAATACCCCTAGGGCTGCTCAACATTAACCTGATTGCGGCCACTTTGTTTGGCTTTATAAAGAAGCTCATCAGCATGTATGATCAGTTTTTCAAGTGAGCGGTTAGAGGAGGAGCTAATTGCTGCACCTGCGCTAAACGTAATGGTTTCAGTATTATTTAAGCCTTCTATTTCGCTACAAATATCTATCAGTGTATTGGCAATAGAATCGAACGTTGTTTTAACGCTTTGTTTATCAACGGTGTTTAAAACAAATAACCATTCCTCACCACCATAGCGGCCAAATTGGTCGTCACCAGCAAGTGTATTTTGTGCTGCACGAGCAAAAGCTTTAAGAACGGAGTCACCCACATCGTGGCCGTAAGTGTCGTTAATGTGCTTAAACAAATCTAGATCGACAATGGCAATTGTAGCATTGCTTTGCTTAAGTTTTTGAGCCGCTTTTTGCATAATACCGCGTCGATTTAAACTGCTAGTTAAGTAGTCAGTCAGCGCAATGTTATAATATTTTTTACGTTGTAGTACTTGTTTATAAATAAGTAATAACGACATAATAACTAAAATAAACGCAATTGTTGCGCTTAACCGCCAAATTATTTTTTGTTGATACTCTTCTTTGGCGAGTAATTCGTTAATGTTTTTGTCGTATTCTAGTTGGAGTATTTTTTCTTCTTTTTCTTTTACTTCAAATTTTATTTGCAGTGTTTTAATGTTTGTTTCGCTGGTGGCTTCGTAATGCTTTTTCATAAATGTAAGCATTTGCTCCATTGCGTCAAATGCATCGTCTGTTTTGTTGAGGCTTCGTTTTAACTGGTATCGCTTTTGAAGGTAATCGGCTTTATAAATGCTGCGGCTAAAATCATCGATCATCGAAAATACTTCATCGTTCATTTTATCGGCTTTTTCAAGTAAACCTTGTTTTTTATAAATATCTAGCATCAATATCATCGATGCGAGTTTCATATCACCTATTCCGGCTAGGTGGGCAACCTCAATATTTTTTGTGGCTAAGGCGAGCGCATCTTCGTAGTTTTCTTGTTTGTATAAAATATTAGCAATTGAATACTGAGCAAAAGATAGTCCTTTTTGCATGTTAACAGATTCAAAGTAAGAGAGTGCTTTGTCTAGATAAATGAGGGATTCGTTTGGTTTATTTATTTCAAGTAATACATTGCCCAAGCTCCAGTAAGCTTTAGCTGTATATAAGCCATCTTGAGTTTGCTGATATGCGATCAGCGCTTTTTTAGCGTATGTTATTGCTTTTTCTTTGTTTTCTAAATAATTATACGCATCGGCTATCTTCCTGTAAAAATAGCCTTGCGATGCAATATCGTTGTTTTGCATCGCCAGTTCTAATCCGTCGAGTGCCACGCTCAAGGTTTTTTTCAGTTCATCTGTTTCGGTATAAAAGTATGCAAAGGCTCTTAAAATAATGATTTTTTCAGCCGGTGTAGATTGAGAAAATCGCGTTTTTAGTTGATTAACAACATCGTTTGCCTTTTGGAGTTCTTTTTGTAGGCTAAGCAGTTTTAATTGTGACTCCAAAAATAGCAGTAATACGTCAGGTTGTTTAGATAATTGCTGATTTGATAAGTAAACAGTGAGGTGTTTATCTAATTTTTCGTACTTTTCTTCCCTAAAAAGCAGTTCGGCATAAATGGCTGCAGCTTCTAAATGCAAAGCGTCATTCTGTTTTAATTTACTTTGCTCGTAAGCTTGAGTGATTTGTTTTTTGTTTTGCAGGTAGTCAAGTTTATCTGTTCTTACACTTTTAATCAGCGCGCGTACGTCTTGCTGACTAAGCTCAGGGGTAGCGGAGGTGTTTGAATAAGCAATACTTTGAAAGGCGGCGAGTAAAAAAAACACAACAACAAGCTGTTTAACCAACACCGATAGGTAACTTGCTTTAAATTGCATGTTATTAGTCATATTAAGCCCTTACTAACCTGATACGTGTAGCTTTTTTGAAAAACGTAGGGTTAGTTAAATTTTGGCTAAACCTCATCCATATACTTTTAGTAATCAAAAACTTAAGCAGGTTGTAGCCTTGAGAGACGTTTATATCTAGCATTTTCAATCTCTATTAAGTATTGGTTAACCATTAATTATCCAGTTACATTACCATAAAAGTTATTTTATAAAAATATCTACGCCTATAATCCTAGTATAAGCGTGATAGCAGCCTTATTTATGATGGTTTTAGTATTTATCAGTTAAAAATCAGCATCAATTTTAAACTCTAAACGCTCGTGATTAATCGGGTGCGTGAATGCTAGATACTCAGCATGCAGGTGTAACCGGTCTGCTTTTTTACCATAATGTGTATCACCAATAATAGGGGTGTTTAAACCTAATACATGTGCGCAGTGCACACGCAGTTGATGTGTGCGCCCTGTTTTAGGGTAAAGCTGCAAGCGAGTAGTGTTGTTTTTTCGCTCAAGTACTTGCCATGTTGTAAGTGCAGGTTTTCCTTTTTGGTAACACACTTTTTGACGCGGCTTATCATCAAAATCTGGTGTTAGGGGTAACTCTATAGTACCGCTTTCTTGTTCTATATTCCCATCGACTAAAGCAACGTAGCGTTTTTCTATTGTGCGCTCAATAAATTGTTTTTGAATGGCTTTATGTGCCCGTTTGTTTAGGGCAATGATTAATAGTCCTGAGGTTGACATATCCAATCGGTGCACAATAAGTGGGCCTGTAGCTTCTGGAAATTGTGTTTTCATACGCAAGAATACAGAGTCGTCTATGGTAATGCCCGGGACCGATAAAAACTCTGCCGGTTTATTCACTATGACCAAATCGTCATCTTGGTAAACAACAGTAAGCTCTTTACCTTGTGCAGGGTTATTCAACAGTGGGCTAGGTTCTACATTTAAGCCTTTTAGCATGTGGCCTAAAATAGGCTGACATTTACTAAAGCAAGATGGGTAGTAGTTTTTATGCTGCCTAACCGCAGATTTAGGCGGGGCTCCCCACCAAAATTCACCCATGGCTATAGGTGTTAAGTTATGTTTAAACGCATATTGAAGTAATTTAGGGGCTGCACAGTCACCTGCCCCCGATGCCGGCGTATGCTCAGGTAATTTGGCAAAAATAGCATTGAGGTCTTCTATTTCGCCATCAATATTAAGAAATTGATATTGAGCAAATAGTATTTTTTGTAAGCTTTTGGAGAGCGTTTTACGGCGTTTTTTTAAATGTTCAAGTTCATCGTTTATTTTGCTATGCGCTTGTTCAAGTGTGACTAGCTGTGTTTGCCATTTTTGCTTTAATGCCTGAAGCTGCTTTTTTTCTTCAATGCTTTGTGTTGCTAGCTTTTTTTTGAGTTGTTGAATTTTGGTTTTACTCGATTTTTTTTCAGCGTCGCTGCGTTGTTTTTTACGTTTTTTTCTGCTTTTTTGCATTAAAGCATGCTGCGCTTGCAGCTCTTTTTCAAAGCCTTCGTTGGCGGTAGCTAATAATTGGCTAATGCTCTTTAGCTGCTCACTGTTTTCAAGTTCGTCTATTTGTGCGTTCAAGTCATTTATTATTTTGCTTTTAGCTAAGTAATTTTCATCGTTTAATTGCATACTTGAAATAGGGGGCACAAAGTTAATACTGGCTTTGTTTGCGTCAACTTGCCCTGAGTAGGCAGCTAAAAAGCCCAGTTCGTTTTGCTCATTTTTAACCACTAACACGCCAAACATTTTACCCGCGTTTTCAGCTTTTAAATGTGGCAGTGTTTCGAGCTGCTGTTGCAATTGTTCGCTTGCTGCAATAGTTAACGGGTGTGGCTCGTAAAAAAAGGGGTAAGTAAACTGTTCCGGTAAAGGAATAGTGGAAACCGGTTGAGCAAATGGGGTAAAACAAGGGCTGTTAGACATAGCGGTCGAATTATGAAATTGAGGCGAAGAATTAATTTAGATTTTATCACAGCATGAGCTTGCTAGGGGATATTGGTTCTACAAATAATGAAAAAAGGCCAGCAACAATGCCGGCCTTGATATTTTAACTTACCACAAATTATTTATTGGCATCTTTTACTGCTTTAAGTTTTGCTGCGTGGTCTATTTCGTAATCAGGCATGTCTTTTTTACCCTCTATTAAATAGTTATCCATCCAACGCATTAAACGTAAGCTGTAGTCGTATTGTGCTGCCACTTTACGGTTGCCGTGGCCTTCACCCGGGTAATAAACAAGGCGTACATCTTTACCTTGTACTTTCATATAGCGGTAGAGTTCCATAGATTGCGCAGGGTGAACGCGTGGATCGTCTTTACCGTGCATAATAAGCAACGGTGTTTCTGACTGACCAGCCCAGTAAATTGGGCTGCGCTCTAAATACCATTGCCATTTATCCCACGGGTATGAACGGGCATGCACTAAGTGCATTTCGTTTGAAATATCAGTGGTACCAAACTTAGAAAGTTGGTTAGTGACACCCACAAACATAACACTTGCTGCAAAATGTTCAGTTAGTTTTGTTGCACCCCAAGCTGAAGCGTAACCGCCGTAAGAACCACCTGTAATACCAACGCGTTTGCTGTCAACTAGACCCATGTCGACTAAATGGTTTTTAAAGTCCACTAGGTCGTCAAACTCTTTACCAGCGTAATCGTTTTGCCCTAGTTTTGAGTAATCAACGCCTTTACCTGTAGAACCACGATAGTTTGGATAAAATACCGCGTACCCACGTGCAGCACCCATTTGACCAGGGCGAGAGTAATTGGTGATCCACCCATCTTTGTCGTGACTTTCTGGGCCGCCATGTACTGACATTATAAGTGGGTAGCGTGTGCCTTTTTTGTAATCGAGCGGGTATACAAGTACGCCGTCTAGTTCAACGCCATCACGCGCTTTAAGTTTAATCGTTTCTTGTTTAGCAAAACGTTTATCGTTCAGCCAGCTGTTTGAGTCTGTTAAACGCTTTGCTTTTTTACTACGCACAATAAACACTTCGTTAGGATGCTTTGCACTGTTACCACGAAGTGCCAATGTTTTATCTGAGTCAGAAACACTTAACTGCGTTGCAATAAATTGGCCTTCATCAACTAGCTTTTTGTATTTATTAGAGCCTGCTTTGATACTGGCAACAAAGCTTTGCGTACCTACATTGGCAATAAAGTTAAGCGTGTTACGCTTATGCGACCATTCAAAATCAACGACGTGGCCCATAAAGTTAGGTAGCCACTCAGTGATTTTTGCGGTTTCAGTGTCAGCAATAAATAAGCGGCCAGTTGCTGGGTCGTGCTGATCTTCTGCGCCTAAAATAGCGACGTATTTACCATCATGCGACAGCTCTGCATCGCCCAGTTTACCCTGTGTTTTAAACGATAAGGTTACTTTTTCGTTAGCAATATCGTAAAGGTGCCACATTGATTTAGTATAGCGATCGTCAATAAGTGCTGTAGGTTGAGTTTTAACGAGTAGCTTTTCACTGTCGGCTGACCAGTTAACATCGCTTACATAGCTATCAATGTTTATGGCTGTTGGCGATAATGGTTTATCTTCTTTGGCCAAATCAACAACAAAGAGTTGTTTGTTTTTTAAACCTAGTTCGTATACTTCTGCTTTAAAACCAAGTTTTTTTAATTCTTTATCTGATTTGTCGGCAGCGGGCATCGCTAATAACGCAAGCTGTTTATTGTCTGGGCTTAGTTGATAACTTGAAATAGAAGTCCCTTTTAACGACATAACTGCTTGTGCTTGTCCGCCATCAACAGGAATTTGGTAAAGCGAAGTAAATTTATCGTCTTTAAGCTTTGCTAAAAAGTAAATTGTTTTGCTGTCGTTTGACCATTGTAGGCTTTTAATATTAACCGAGCCGGTAATAAATGGGCGTTCAACACCTTCATCGTCTACAACGTAAAGTTCGCTGTAATTGCTGCCATTTTCGTCAACGTAAAGTTTGCGTGGTAACGAGCGTGTAAATGCAACGCTTTCACCATCTGGGCTAATACTTGTTTGTATTACCGATTTTACTTTTGGAATGTCTTCAACTGTGATTGCTGATTGCGCAAATGCAAGGCTGCTTGAAAGCCCGATTGCTAGCGCTAAGCTTGTCTTAAGCATTGTTATATCCTTTATTTTTAAAATCCAGATTAGTATAACAAGCTAAGGTTAATAAACTAAAAAATGCGATTAATGCTCAAAAGAGGGCGTTAAATGAAGGTGATAAAATAAATAATGAATAGCGCGGAATGTACCGCGCTGCTTTTTATAAACTTTTTTTAGGCGGTAAGGCAACGTTTGCAAATATAAGCCCGGCTACAAGCGACATAAATATTAAAAATGTTTGCTGGCCTATATGCTCTGCATATATAAAGTCTTGGCCTTCAATAAGTGAATTTAAGCCAATGTAGGTTTTGCTACCTGGGACTAATACAATCAAGCCCTGCATTGCCACAATTGAAGCCGGCGCATTAGCAACACGGTTAAATAAATTACTAAAAATACCCACCGATAACGCGCCAACAAAAGTACCCAATGTGTAATCTAAATACATTGCTGACCCAATACTTGTGCCATAGGCTATAAAGCCTGATGCAATAGACCAACCCGCATGTTTTAGTTTGGTTCTAAATATAACTATTAGGCTGCTACACAGTAAAAATATAGCAAGCCAAGGTGTCCAGCTGGGTAAAGGCTCCGGTTGAACAAAGTCTGCTTGGCCAAAAAGTGCAAAGCCAATGCCTATACCTATAAAGCCACCAAAATAGAGTTTAAACAGCAACATAAATGAGTCCATTACTCTTGCTGTACCCGAGACCAAGTGGCGAGCTGCAAGCTCTGCCAATCCAAGTGCAAGCGCGAGGCCCGGTATAAATACAATAATGGCAGAAAGCACCACTAAGCGAATGTTTACTTCGGGTGTTATATAAACGCTTACAGCACAGGCCATAATTGCTGAAACAATAGCAACAAGTGGTTCAAGCATATGCGCTACACGTTTAGAGCGCATAGACCACAATACAAACATATACACCACAAGGGTGAGTAACGCAGACCAAATTACATCGGTCCAACTGGTGCCCATAAGCATTGCAAATGCGCCGCCCGAGGTTGCAAATGCAATACCTGTGGTTAATTTATTGTAAGGGTTAGGGGCATCAAAAATTATATCTAGCTGTTGGTCTACTTCTTGAAGAGACAATTCTTCATTAAGCATTTTATTTACAAGGTCGTCGGTATCGGCAAGTGATCCTAAATCATGATCGCCTGGGTCAACTCGTGCCACATGCGTATACTCATCTTCATGGCCGTCGGTCCAAATAACAAAGGTGACCGAGGTGGGCGACATAACAAACGACGATTTGAGGCCTAAGTATGTGGCGACTTCCATTAAGTGTGCTTCTAGGCGGTAGGCAGGCGTACCGTATTTATGAAGCATTTTACCTAACTTAACGATAAATTTGCGTTTTTCTGTAAAGGTTGCAGTTTTCAAATCTTATTTAGGCCAGTGTGTAAATAAATTAGCTAAAAGTATAGGCTAAAACGCCCATATGTAATGGGCGCGATTTTAAAGACTAATTGGTGTGTGTCTAGTCATTTTTAATCTAATTTTTTATTTTTTTCCGCTATCCATTGCGCCATGTATTGTGTGCTTCGCATTGTATGATGTTTGAGCATTTGTCCGGTAAAGTTTTTTTCACGATGCGTGCTTAAATCGCTGCTTATTGCATCTATTTTATTAATGAGTGCCGCGCTCAATTTTACTTTGTCGTATAAGGTGTTAAGTAGCGTATTGCCAGCTTGCTGGGCATGTTTAAAATCGGTTTCATTGGTATAAAGCTCAACGGCTGCATTTGCAAAGTCTTCGGTATTATTAGCCACTTTACCAGACCAAGGTAAATCGTTGTGCATGCCCTCTACACCAATATTGGTGGTAACGCTGGGTGTTTGCATAATCATGGCTTCAAGTAATTTACCTTTAATACCAGCGCCAAACCTAAGAGGGGCTAAACATACGCGCGCACTTTGCATTACATCATAGGCGTTATCGGCCCAACCTTTTATTAAAAACCCGGTTTTTGGGTTGTTAAGCGCAGTGGCTTTAGGTGGCGGGTAAGAGCCATAAATATGTAGTTCTGCTTTTGGTAATTGCTTGCGAATAAGCGGCCATATTTTTTGCAAGTAAAGAACTGCATCCCAGTTTGGCGCATGCCTAAAATTACCTATCGTCATAAAGTGCTGACGTTCATCAAAGCTTTTTGTGGTTTCGGGCAACGAGGTTAAATCGACCATAAACGGTAAATGGTGTAATAAGCTTGGTTCGACCTTAAATACGCTATTGAGTAATTCCATTTCGTAGCTTGAAATAATTAGGCTTAGGTCGCAACGCAAAATAGCCGCTATTTCGCGTTTTGCTATGTCTGAATGTAAATCGCTGGTTGTAAATTCACGCTCGCCTTTGTGCGCTTCATGGCGTGCGTTTCGCAGGCACTGTAAATCTTCGGTATCGAGAATCTTAATGGCATTGGGGCAATGCTTATCAACGCGCCAACCAAACTGTTCTTCCATCATAAATCGGTCAAACATTACAATATCGGGGTTATAGGCTTTAACGTATTCGTCAAAGCTTTCGCAATTAAGGGCAATGCTTTGGCTTGTTATACCAAAGTCGTCAAGGTTTACCATGTGCTCTGTGCGTTGAGCGGGAGTAGCAAACTCCACTTGCCAGTTTTGTGCTGTAAATGCGTTCAATAATGACATCATGTGCGTACCCGCAGCGGATGAGTTGGGCTCTGGCCATACGTAGCCAATTACCAGCACTTTTTTCATTGGCTAGACTCTTTAATTTGTAAGTTAACATTTACCAGTGTTTTAACCGGTGGGGCTGTATTCTGTAATAGTTCTTGTAGTACTAAAAGGCAACGTTTCGCGATTTCATGCGTGCTGATTGCAACACTCGTTAATGTATCGTCAAGTAAGGCGCTATTTTTAACTTGCTGACAGCTTACTACTTTAATGCGTTGATTAGCTGCTAAGCCTAATGTGTTAATGCTTGCTAGCACGCCGTGGGCGATAATGTCATTCGCACACACAATGGCGTTAATAGCAGGGTTGCTTTTGTAAGCCTGTGCAAAAGCATTTTTGGCACTAAGAGCGGAATTTTCACCACATTCGATTGCGTTTAGTGGCGATATACTGTGTTGGGCACATGCGGTATTAAAGCCATGTTGAAGTGTTATGCAGCTGCTTAATTGTAAATTGCTGCCTATAAACGCAATGTTTGTAACTCCTTGAGAAAGTAAATGCATGCTAACTATATGGCTTGCTTTTTTGTAGTCGGGTAACACACAAGGCGCATTACTAAACGCAAGCTCTTGCATTAACGTAACAACGCTATGCTGAGAACTTAATGTGTCTAACCATTGGGTGCATGTATTCGTCACAGGGCAAATTATAAATCCTGCGGCGTTGTATTCTTTTAGTTTATTAATTGCCTGTGTTTGCTGCTCAACGTTATTGTTACTGCTAACAATAACGGCCTGAAAACCTTCATTGTTTAATATTAGCTCAAGCTCGGTGGCCAGCTGTGCCATAACAGGGTCAGTTAAATCATTTATAACCACAGCGATTAAATTAGAGCGCTTTGAGCGCATAGCTGCGGCATCGCGGTTATAAACGTAGCCTAGCTCATCAATTGCTTTTAATACTTTTTGTTTGCTTTTATCACTGACTTTTTTACTTTGAGTCAGCACCAAAGACACCGTTGACTTAGACACACCTGCAAGGTCGGCAACATCAAAAATTGTGACAGATTTAGCTTTGTTATGCATAGTTGTGTTTGTCGCAGTGATAAATTAAAAACGCGTTAGTGTAGCTTAAACTGGGCTGTTAAGTCATCTTTTGCCATGTGTTGAGCCACCTTAATGCTTTATGAACAAAGCAAAACGTGTTTATATACACTTAATTGTGTAAAAAATAACAAAAGGATAAAAACATGAACGCTTTTAGGCTGTTAGTTGCCTTTATTTGTTGTGTTGTATTACTACCATTTAGTCATGCAGAGCAGGGCTACCAAACTCCTTCGCCTGATTTGGCGGCAGTGGTAGATGCTAAATTGGCGCCCACAAGTTACTTATCAAGTGATGGTCAGTGGCTTGCGCTATTTGAACGCAGGCGTGTTGTATCGCTTGATGAGCTTGCAATTGAAGAGTTAAAGCTTGCGGGGATTAAACTAAACCCGGCTAATTTTTCACGCACACGGGTGCGCGCAAATTTTAGTGCTGTAGAACTTAAACATGTGCAAAGTGGCACTGTTATTAATATTAATAACTTACCAAATGGTATTATTCGCTCGCCTAAGTGGTCTTCTAATAGCAAATACTTAGCGTTTATTGTTGAACAAACAAACGAAGCAAATTTATGGCTTTATAGTGTTGAAAGTAAACAAGCAAAAATGCTTTCAAGTGCTGCGTTAAATTCAGTTTTAACGGCATCGCCATACCAATGGTTACCAGACAGCACAGCCATTATTGCAAACCTAGCTGTAAATGTGGGTAAACCACGACTAGAAAACAACAGCCAAAATGTTGTGCCAGTTATTCAGCAAAGCACTGGTGAAAAAGCCCCCGCACGCACGTATCAAAATTTATTAACGAGCCCATTTGATGAAGCTCAATTTAAGTTTTTTGGCCAAGGCCAGTTGGCTTACATTACCCTTGATGGAAAAGCCCAAGCTATTGGCAGTCCAGCACTTTTTAAATCGTTTTCGGTGTCGCCCGACTCGACTAATATTTTGGTGGCGGGAATTAACGAGCCGTTTTCGTATCAAGTGCCTTACAGCCGTTTTGCGACAACGTGGCAAATATGGGGTATGCGCGGTTTTGCATTAGCCGAGCTTGCTAAGCAACCTTTGGCCGATAATATTCCACAAGGTTACGACAGTGTACGTACAGGAAGACGTAATTTTGAATGGCGAGCAGATCAGGGTGCTGAAGTTATTTGGGCAGAAGCGCAAGATGGCGGCGACATGAAAACTGACGTGCCGCACCATGATTACATTTATAGCTTACGTGCGCCGTTTAAACGCGAGCCAAAGTTATTTGCAAAAGTAGAACGTCGTTATGCGGGTATGGAGTGGGCTAATAACGACATTGCTATGCTGAGCGATTGGCGCTTCAGCGACCGTCAATTACGTACGTATGTTATTCAGCCACGTAATGCCGATAGTAACCGTGTGCTGTTTTCGGAGCGCAGTTATAACGATGCTTATAAAGATCCCGGTAATGCTATTTACGAGCGTAACGATTTAGGCGCTAATGTAATTAAAGTGGTTGGTGGGCGTTATATTTACCTGCGCGGCAATGGCGCGTCAGAACAAGGTAACATCCCGTTTTTAGACAGGTACGATGTAAAAACAAATAGTAGCAAGCGTTTATGGGAATCTAAAGCGCCTTATTACGAGCGTGTAAGGGCGCTGCTTGATGACGAAGGCGAACGCTTTATTACTGTTCGTGAGTCTAAAACTGAGCAGCCTAACTTTTTCATTCGTGATTTAGATGACGATTCGTTAACCCAACTAACGCAATTTGAACACCCATACCCTGCTTTTAAAGGTGTAACAAAAGAACAAGTGCGTTATACGCGCGACGACGGTGTTGAGCTTTCTGGCACGTTATATTTACCACCAGGGTACGACAAAACACAAGGCACTTTGCCTGTGCTTATGTGGGCTTACCCGCTTGAATACAAAGACAAAGCCGTAGCGTCGCAAGTTCGCGAGTCGCCTTACGAGTTTACGTATATTGGTTACTGGGGCCCAATGCCGTACCTTGCCAAAGGTATTGCCGTGTTTGACGATCCTAAAATGCCGATTGTAGGTGTTGATGGTAGTGAGCCAAATGATCACTTCAGAAAACAGCTGGTTTCTAGCGCCAAAGCAGCAGTAGATGTACTGGTTGAAAAGGGGATTGCTGATAAAGACAAAATAGCAATAGCAGGGCACTCATACGGTGCATTTATGGTTGCTAACTTATTGGCGCATAGTGATTTATTTAAAACAGGTATTGCTCGAAGTGGCGCATATAACCGCACATTAACACCGTTTGGTTTTCAGGGGGAAGAACGTGATTTTTGGCAAGCGCAAAGTGTATACGCCAATATGTCGCCGTTTTTTCACGCCGAAAAAATCAATGAGCCAATGCTCATGATACACGGTAAAGAGGATCCTAATTCAGGCACTTTTCCAATGCAAAGTGAGCGCATGTATGCCGCGCTTAAAGGCTTAGGAAAAGATGCCCGTTTAGTTATGCTGCCTTACGAAGCTCATGGCTACCGCGCACGTAAAAGCTTATTACATGTATTGTGGGAGCAAGAGCAGTGGCTAGATAAGTATTTGTTAAATGATACACCACAGCCAGTAGAGGTCGTTAGCGAACCTGCTGTTAATACCCAGCAATAACAATACACATAGGTAAGCAACAGCGCGGCTACTTATAGCCGCGTTTTTGTTATGAATACGAGAGTAAATTAATGATTGATGTAGCAGCACTGGCAGTTTTTATTCCTACCTTCTTTTTTGTATCTATCACACCGGGTATGTGTATGACCCTTGCCATGACATTAGGTATGAGCATCGGTGTGCGCCGCACCCTGTGGATGATGATAGGTGAGTTATTGGGAGTTGCGAGTGTAGCTATTGCGGCGGTACTTGGGGTTGCAAGTGTCATGCTAAATTACCCTGATGCGTTCGCTATTTTAAAGTGGGTCGGTGGTGCCTACTTAATTTATATAGGCGTAAATATGTGGCGCGCCAAAGGTAAAATGTCGGTTAATACACATAGCCCAAGTGATGTAAGTAGGCAGTCGCTTTTTACGCAAGGGTTTATTACCGCTGTTGCTAACCCGAAAGGGTGGGCGTTTATGATCTCACTATTGCCGCCGTTTATTAATGTTGACCAGGCTGTTGCGCCACAGTTATTTATTTTACTTAGCGTAATTATGATAACCGAATTCGTAAGTATGTTAGCGTATGCAACAGGTGGTAAAAGCCTGCGCCTGTTTTTAGCCCGAGGCGATAATATTAAATGGATGAACCGGATTGCAGGCAGTTTAATGATGCTTGTAGGTGTTTGGTTAGCCTTAGATTAATAATAAAGAGCCCGTGGCTCTTCATTATTTTGCGCATAACGACCATTAATTTTAATTAGAACCTGCGTGATTTAACTGCGCTTTTAAAAATGGCGCCGTTTTACTTTTTTGTGATTCAGCGACCCTTTCAGGTTTTCCTTGTGCAACTATTACCCCGCCTTCGTCGCCGGCTCCTGGGCCAATATCAATAACCCAATCACTGTTACTGGCTACTTGCATATCGTGTTCAACCATAATGACGGTGTTGCCAGCATCAACTAAGCCATTTAACTGCGCCATTAGCATGGCTACATCTTTTGGGTGTAGGCCTGTGGTTGGTTCATCTAAAATATAAAGCGTATCGCCTCGCTGTGTACGTTGTAGTTCAGTGGCAAGTTTAATACGTTGTGCCTCGCCGCCCGAAAGTTCAGTAGCAGGTTGCCCTAAACGTAAATAGCCAAGGCCCACTTGTAAAAGCGCATTGAGCGCGCGCAAAATAGCGGGTTCATCGGAAAAAAATGTATGCGCTGACTCAACGGTTAAATTAAGCACATCGGCAATGGTTTTCTCTTTGTAGGTAATATCGAGTGTTTTTTGGTTATAGCGCTTGCCATTACACACAGGGCAAGGCGAATACACGCTGGGTAAAAATAACAGCTCTACGCTTACAAAGCCTACGCCTTCGCAGTTTTCGCAGCGGCCTTTTTTAACATTAAACGAAAAGCGACCGGCATCGTATTTTCGCTTTTTTGCCTCAGTGGTGTTTGCAAATAGCTTACGTACTTGATCGAATAAGCCCGTGTAAGTGGCAAGGTTTGAGCGAGGCGTACGGCCAATGGCTTTTTGATCAACCGTTATTAGGCGCTTTATGTGTTCAATGCCCTGAGTTATTTGCCCGCCGGTTGCTACGTTGAGCTCTTGCTCGAGTAACTCTGCTTCGTCGGTTGGCATTTGTGGCTGCGATTTTTGCCCAAGTGCATCGTAAACCAAGTCAACAAGTGCTTGGCTTACTAAGCTCGATTTACCAGAGCCAGATACTCCCGTAACACTTGTAATAACCCCAAGCGGAAATTCTACATTAAGCTTTTGTAAGTTATTACGTTCAACATTTTTAAGCGTTAGCCACGCTTTAGGCTGGCGTTGCTTGTTTTGTATGGGAGCCTGCTGGGTTTGGTTATTTTTAAATAAATACTGACTAGTGTGTGAGCTACTAATTTGATTTAAGCCTTCAACGGGGCCGCTATAAACTATGTTACCGCCATGGGAGCCCGCATTTGGTCCAACATCGACTACCCAGTCGGCATGTCGAATAACACTTACGTCGTGCTCAACCACAAATACAGAGTTACCAGCAGCTATTAGTTCATCTAAAGCGCTTAAAAGTGCTTGTGTGTCGGCAGGGTGTAAACCTGCCGAAGGTTCATCTAACACATACACAACACCAAATAATTTTGAGCGAAGTTGCGTTGCTAGCCGCAAACGTTGTAACTCCCCTGGCGATAGCGATGGGGTGGTGCGCTCAAGCGATAAATACCCTAGGCCAAGTTTAGTTAATGATTCTATACGTTTAATAATATCGCTTGTAATACGCTTAGCGACGATGGCTTTTTCTGGGTGTGTAGCGTTACTTTTAGCAGGGAGATTAGCAGCAATGCTTAATTTATCTGCAAGTTCGTTTAATGTTAACTGCGAAATTTCGCCTATATCAAGGCCTGCGACTTTAACCGATAACGACTCTTTTTTAAGCTTTTTACCTTTACAGCTGGGGCATGGGGATATTTGCATAAACTGCGACACTCGTTTTTTAATACGAGGACTTTGTGTTGTAGCAAAAGATTTAAGAACAAAGCGCTTAGCACTGGTAAAAGTACCTTTATAGCGAGGTTTTTCGCCATTTTTAATGGCGTTTTTAACCTCTAAAATAGTGTAGTCTGGATAAACAGGCACAGTGGGGGTGTCGTCTGAAAATAAAATCCAATCGCGTGCTTTTTGCGGTAACTCATACCATGGTATGTCGATGTCGTAACCAAGTGATACCAGTATGCGACTTAAGTTTTTACCTTGCCATGCTGGTGGCCAAGCTTCTATTGCGCCTTCGCGTATCGTTTTGGTATTGTCGGGCACAAGTAGTTGTTCGGTTACCTCAAAAGTGCGGCCAATGCCCGAACATTGTGGGCATGCACCTTCGGGGGTATTTGGAGAAAACGCATCGGCATACAAAATGCTCTGCCCTTTAGGGTATTCGCCAGCGCGTGAGTAAAGCATTCGCAGCGCGTTAGAAATAGTGGTTACGCTGCCAACCGATGAACGAACAGAAGGCGCACCGCGCTGTTGCTGCATTGCTACTGCTGGTGGCAGTCCTTCAATTGAGTCTACGTCGGGTTCGTCAACCTGATCGATTAACCTACGTGCATAAGGCGATACCGAATCAAGGTAACGATGCTGCGATTCAGCAAATAATGTTCCAAAGGCGAGCGATGATTTACCCGAGCCCGATATACCAGTAAACACCACAAGCGAATTACGGGGCAGGTTTACATCCACATTTTTTAAGTTATGAACACGTGCGCCTCTTACTTGAATGCTGTGCTCAGTGTTTAATAAAGCCAATTGCGAATGTTCAATCGCGCCTGAACTGTTAAATGTGGTTGCCATGTAATTGTCTCCGTTTAATCGCCATGTTTATTAGGTGAAATTAAAACTAAGGTTACACAAGCAACGCTGAATGAGCGCTTAGTGAGCATTATTGAATTTGTTGTGTGTTTACATAATAGGTAAATGCTGAGAGTATGCTTAACTATGTAGACTATACAAACGTCATTAAGTACGCTTGAAGGAGGTTATTGATATGATTAAAGCATGGATTTTAATGTTGGTTATACTGTCGTCTTCGGTATTGGCAAATACTGAGAACGTAATAAACGTAGACAGAGCCATACCTAATAGCTTGCATTTAGCATTTCCAAACGATGCTAGCATTACGCCTAAAAAAGGCGACTTCAATGTTTTAAATTACATATTAATGAGTAATAACGAGGGTGAACGCTGGGCAGTAATAACACTCACTAATTTATCGACGGGCAATCGTGAGCTTAACGAAGACCACTTAATGGCTTTGTTCGCTGATGGAACGCGACTACCTCCTCAACCTTTTAAATTAAGTTTTAAGGGTAACGAAACGCAGTCGGTAACTGTCTCGTTTGCTGAATATAAATTTCCTATTTTAAGTGTTTACTCAAGTAATGATCAGTAGCTAACTTTAAAATAAGCCTAAATATGCAGTAATTGTTTTAGCTTATCGGCACCGGCTCTGCTGGTGCTAAGCTCCGATTTTACATCGTCGTTTACAATCACCATCAATTTGCCGTTAAACCAGCGCTGTATTTCTTTTATATGGTCAATATTAACCAAATAACTGCGATGAATACGCACAAAATTGTGCATGGCTAGGGCGTGTTCAAGCTGATCGAGCGTGTCGCTCAAGTGATTAAACGTTTCTCCATTCCACGCTAGGCTATTTCCTTGCTCTGATTTAATAAATTTAATATCGCTTGGGGAAAGTAAAAATATGCGCTCGCCACTTTTACTAACCAGTTTGTTTAATGAACTTTCTGTAAGTGTAAAAGCGGGTTCACCTGCGCAGCTAGTTACATGAGTGTGCGCTCGTTGTTGATCTAATTGCTGCTGTGCTTTGGCTAACGCTTTTTTTAATCGTGCAATTGGAAAAGGTTTGAGTAAATAGTCAGTTGAGGCGTGCTCAAATGCTTCAATCGCAAATTGGTCATACGCGGTTGTGTAAATAATAATGGGTTGGTAGTTAAGTAAATCAATAAGTTCAAGGCCATTAATTTCAGGCATTTGAATATCAAGCAATACCACATCAGGAGTCAGCTCATTAATTAATGCAATGGCCTCTTTGCCATTTGTGGCTATACCTACGACGTCAACATGCTCCATTAAGCTTAATTGATGGTTTAATTTTTCGCGAGCAGGAAGCTCGTCATCGGCAAACAGTATGCGCATTTTAGTCGTTTTATTTGGCAGGTTTATATTGTTCATAACGCTAGCTCCAGCGTAACAACAGCACCATTATCATTACTGAGCAATACTTTACTTTGTCCAAGTTGATTAACGCGTAGCATAATGTTTTTCATCCCTATACCTTTTCCGTAGCCACATTTTAATACATCGTCAGTAAAGCCTTTTCCGTTGTCGCTTATCACAATTTTTACCCCGTTAGACATTTCACTCAGGGTAATATTAAGTGTAAGTGAGGTTTGTTTAGCATTGTGCTTAATTGCATTTTCAATAATAGGTTGAATAAGTAGAGGTGGTAGCGTTTTGTTTTTAAGGGTATTAGGAATGTGGTAATTAACCTTAAGCTTATCGCCAAAGCGTGCTTTTTCAATATTTAGGTACTTTTCTATTATGGTAAGCTCTTGCAGTAAAGGTATTTGCTGTTGCTCTGCGGTATCAAGCGAGTACCTTAAAATATCAGCCAGTTCATGCAGTACTTCATCGGCTAAATCGGGTTTTGTGTGTATGTAAGCGGAAATTGTATTTAAGCTATTAAACATAAAGTGAGGGTTTAGCTGGTATCGCAATGTAGCAAGTTGGGCTTGTTTAAGCGCATGTTTTTCGGCTGTTACGCGTTTTTTGCTTTCAATAAAAATACTGGTAAGGTAAATACACGAGCCCCAAAGTAAGCCGTTAAATACAACAAATATCCCCATTGATTTATGCCCATCAAAAAGCAGTGTCAGTAATACATCGGTAAGCACATTACCGAGGGCCATAAATACAACGGCAATTAACCATTCAAGTGCTGTTTTATTAATGTGCTTATTGCGCAGATAAAAAATAACCGCTGCCGCACTCCATACCGGAACCCAATAAAAAGTAATAAACCACACGGTTGCGGCGAGTGCACTGCCGCCTGTTAAGGGCGCAGAGTTAGCAATTATCAGCCCAAGGGCATAAGCAATATCAACAATAAGTAGAATAAAAAAGCTGTATTTGTAAAAAGGATGTTTGAGCATAATAGGTGCTTCTTTTTGTAAGTGATTAAACCATAACAAAAAACAGTCAAAACCCAAAGAGTTTGTGTTTTGACTGTCACTTATTTAGAAGTAAGTTAGCTCTTTGATTTGTAATGTATTTTTTAACGGCTCGTTGCTTGCGCCTGGCATTTTACGCCACATTAAGTTAACCCCTGTTAATTCTGTTGCCGACCACGTAACGGGGCTACCAAACCCAAACTGTTTAAATGTAGTAAAAGGTATATCAAGCGTGGTCCACTCATCGCGTGGTTTTAAAAGTACACTAAAGTGATCCCAATCTTTTACATCACTATGATAAACAGACATAGCAAAAGGTGTAGTTGAGCCTTTATAGGTTAAGCGAATACCTTTAAATGCTGAGGCATCAGCCGGTGACGAAAACTTAATTTCAGCGCCTGCCCATGCACCAAAGCTGGTAGGCTTTGTAATGGTTGTATCAATAGTTAAGCTATTTTTATGCGTGGTAAGCGTTGCAACAGACTGCCCACCCATTACCGAATCGCTCATAGCTTGCCATGGTGTATCACCGGTAAAATCATCAATACTATGCTGTGCTTGGCTGCTTTTAACTTCTTCATTGCAGGTAGGGCCTTGTGGTGTAATGGCCTTGTTTTGAGCAATAAGCGCTGAGCGGTCTACTTTTAAACCTGTTTTATACACCTGTGAGATAGTGTGAATATGATTTATATCATTAAGTGGGTTTTGTTTAAGCAGTACAAAACTTGCCTCAAAACCTTTAGTAAGTTTGCCAATGCTCCCGGCTTTATTAATCGCTTTTGCGCCGTTAATCGTTGCTGCGTTAATTATTTCACCATTAGTTAGGCCTGCTTTTTTAAGCGCATCTAACTCGTTGTGTAACCCAATACCGTGCAGCGTGTAGGGGTTTCCGGCATCAGAGCCTGTGCCAATAGTAATATTAGCTTTATGTAGCTTTTGTATATTTGCATAAGCTGTTTTACGCTCATCCCACGCGTGCTCTTTCCACTTTGAAGGTGCAGGCACCTTTTCAAACAAACACCCTTGAAGCTTTTCAGGAATGGTTTTTAGTAACTCGCTTTGTGAGCTAATAGTATGGTTATGCTTTTCATCGCTATGATTGTGGTACACGGCAAGGGTAGGAATGTAAGTTACGTTATGATCTTTCATTAGCGTAATAAACTCATCGTCAATCGCTTCGCTATTAATGCCGTGCGCTAAAGCCGTTGCACCGGCCTTAATTGCGCGTTTACCATCATTTAGTGTAGAAACATGCACAAAATACGGTAAATTAGCGGCTTTAGAGCGCTTACCTAGCTCCGCCAGTTGGCTATCAGTTAACGATTTACCTACACCGCCAAAGGTTTCAATAACTGCTTTAGTTACATGTGGATTAGTGCTTATATGTTTTTGCCACAGCGCTGCTATGTCTTCATCTTTTGCAATTTCGTATGCTTGGCCGCCAAACTGCGTGCCATGTCCGCCAGGGTTGGTAAACAAAGTACCTGCATAAAAAAGGTTAGGGGTTAGTTGGGTTGCTTTTAATTGAGCGGCTTCGTTTAGGGTTTGTTCAAACGAAAACAAATCAACAATGTTAGTTACGCCTAAATACAAATTAGAATTAAAGTGCGATTTAACCGGCAAATACTGAAATTCAGTAAAGTTACTGCCCGATGAGCCTAAATGTACATGTAAATCAATTAAACCGGGTATTGCATACTGGTTGTTGGCGTTAATTGTTTTATCTGCGTTTTGTAGTGGGTCAGTCGCTTTAGTAATGCTTACAATTTTACCCTCATCAATATACAGCGAACTTGGCGCAGAAAAGCTTTGCGAACTACTTTGGTACAAACGAATGTTGTCGACTCGCAGGTCAATGGCGTGAGCACTAAAGTGGCTTCCTAAACTCAGTGCTATAACTGTTTTTGTAATAATGTTCATGACTGTATTCCTTATCAAAAAAATAGGTGTTTGGCATTTTGTTGATAAGAAAGTTAGCGACTTTTATAACCTGCTTCATTAATGTTTATCTGAATCGACATTATTGGCAGTTGAACCGACACAATAGTAAATAAGCGTTGTGGTGGGGCGGTTCAGGTTCACTAAATTAAGTGCTTTGAATGAGCGACAGGTTCTATTGACGGGGGGCCTATTTTAAGACAAAGCTATAAAATTTGATCATGTTTGAATGGTTATTAAGGGCAGTGATGAGCGAGAAATAGTTAGTCAAAAATCTTAATGTCTGAAGTCAAGATTTGACCCTCGACTTGACCTTTAAAAATAATTATTGCCTTGCCTTGCCTTGCCTTGCCTTGCATTGCCTTGCCTTGCCTTGCATTGCCTTGCATTGCCTTGCCTGTATAATACTTTCGAGATTATTAATTTTTTGGTAGCGAGTAGGATGATGAATAAAAGATTTGAGGCATTGGATGCTTTTCGAGGAATATGTGCTTTATCAGTGGTGTTATATCATATGAACGTACTTGGTTCTGTCACTGAACTGGATTTCTTTAATAATAGTAGTATTTTCGTCGAGTTCTTTTTTGTTTTAAGTGGATTCGTCTTGGCTCACGGTTATGGGTCTAAAGAAAACCTTAATTTCAATACGTTTATGAAAGCGAGGTTTTTCAGGTTGTATCCATTGCACTTCTTTATGTTTTTGGTGTTTGTTATTCTAGAATTTGGTAAGTTGTTTGCGTATAAGTTTGGTGGTTTTGTTTTTAATAATGAACCTTTTACTAATTCCGCTGCAGTTAGTGAAATGATACCTAATTTATTATTAATTCATTCATGGACACCGTTCACAGAAAATATTAGCTTTAATGGACCTTCGTGGAGTATTAGTATTGAGTTTTATATGTATGCTTTGTTATATATATCTATTGTCTTATTTAAATCTAATCGAATAATATCTTGGTTTGCTATCTCATTCACTGCCTTTCTTCTTATGTATTTAGGATCTGAAATATTAGTATCATCTGTGTTGAGAGGGCTTTCTTGTTTTTTTGGTGGTGCCTTTACTTATGTAATGTATAAAAAACTATCACATTTCAAACCATCTTATATTTTGGGAAGCATCGTTGAGACGTTACTACTTATATTGGTTGTCTTAATTGTTCAATCTACTTTTGAATATCGCTCAATTATTGCACCAGTGTTATTCTTTTTTACTGTATTATTTTTTGCTTTTGAGTGTGGTATTTTTTCACAATTATTAAAAATAAAACCATTGCAATATGCAGGAAAGCTATCGTATTCAATTTATATGACTCACTATGCAATACTTTTTTGTTTGTTATCTACTGCTATGGTACTTCAAAAAATTACAGGTATTGAAATGGCACCTATGATTGAAACAATAAGGTTTTTAAACTTTGGTGGTGCTATTATAAATAATTTAGTTGTCATTGTCATACTTGCTATAGTTATTTATATTTCAAGTCTAACTTATAAATATATAGAGATTAAGGGACAAAAATTAAACAAAAAAGTAGGGGCAGATAGTAGTACAGAGCAAACTAGAATCAGCGCTACTAGATCTTAAGCTTATTGCTTTTTGATGTATTCTATTAGGTCAAACTTCTCATTTAATCAACTTTTCTTACAAGCCTATCTAACGGGTAGGCTTTCCTTAAAACCCCTCTAAAAAAGCAACTTAAGATACATTAGCTTTAATCTCATATTCTATTGCTCGCAATGCTCTTCAAAATACTTTTTTAATAAAAACAAATCTCAATCCCGCTCTTTATTAAAGGATTTTCATTAAAGAATATATATTAGTTTTTAATATGTATTAATAGGGTGTCGAATTATGGGGTTTTAGTGGTGCTGTCTCGTGGGGTTTAGTGGTGTTGCCTTATGGGGTTTGGTGGTGTTGACTTGTGGGGTTTGACAATAAATAAAAAGATGATATTAATAATGCCATAGACGTAAAAAAAGCCACTTTGACGAGTGACTTGATTAAATTGAACTTCATCTATTGTGAGATAAGTATATATTTAACACCTATTTAAATATTGTAAAGTAAGTTGGTGTAAAAATATTATTGTATTTCTTATTTCTTATTGAAGTTTAAGCGTTTAATTTAACAATTAATAAGAGAGAAAAATATGAATAATAAAAAATATTTTATGGCGGTTCCGAACGAAATCATGAGCACCAAGACCCTTTACACTACGAATTATTAAACTTTGATGAAAATATCGAACTAAAAGTTTTCATTGCTGTTTTAACTAAAGCGACAATGATTTTCAAAGTAAATAAAAATAAAGATATACAAACTTTTTCAACAGTCGGTCTCTTGGGCGATAATAGCTTTTTACCTAAATCAATCAATCTAAAAAAATTAACTTCAATCATTCAAAATATGGAAAATCAATCTTTTGATACATTAACTATAAATCTTAAAACAGTGTCTTTTGAGCTTTCAGTTGTTTATAAAAAAGCGACAATAAAAAACGGATTTTCAAAAGTTAACTTGATGATTTTAAAATCTCTTAGATTTTTAAAAATTACTAAATTAGCGATTCTGACAGAAATTAACCCAAAGGGTTATTTACCTTTAAATTACTTATTAAAAGTATTGAACGTCAATCAAAAACTATCAAGAACAGGAAGGATAATGGAAATTAAGCAAGCATTTAAAAGCCTTGAAGAACTTGGCTTATTAGACTGGGAATACATCTATCCAGTAAATAAAAATGTTAAAATTTCACCAGACGATTACAAGTTTCACTATAAAGCAACAATAAAAAATAACGACACAATCAAGGAAGAAGAAAGCACGTTAAAAGAAGTTAAAAATGACATAATGGAAAATATTGATAAAACTTTTAACGAAGAAGATTTTGATTTAGATGAGTTATTAGAAGAGCTTAATGAACCTGTTTCAGTCAAAAAGAATGATAATGAACTTTATGATATACCTTTTTAATTATAAGGTAATAAAACGATAATTAATTCACTAACGCAAAAACCAAAGGTTTTCTTGTTTACTCATTATTTTTTTTCAAACAAAAAACGTTTGAAATAAACTAATCGAGCTGTTCTTATTTATTAAATATTATTGTCATTTTCTTCGTTTTTTTACTTTTTAAATTTATAGTATTTTCAAGTTCGGCCGCTTTTTTTGGGTCAACTTTTCTTAATGCCGAAATTGCATTTTTTACATCTGTATTTGAAATGTTAATCTCAACAATTGATAAATCCATTTGAGTATCTAAATCATTTAAAAACTCTGTATTGTTTTCAATTCTGTCTAATAATTTTGTTGATACTGGTCTATTATCTTTTTCTAAATCAGCTTTTAAAACTAAATCAATTTTTAATTTTTTATTATGTTTTGAACTTAGATTTTTGTTATTTTCATTGTTTAAAATAAGTTGTTCTGCTTTTTGTATTTCAGCTTTTGATGTTGCTAAAAGTGCATTTTCATCTTGTTTATTTTCGGGCTGATTTACTTCTAAAGTTAATTCTGTCAACAATAGTTTTTTATCAATTTTCATTTCTTGTAGTGCTGTTTTTTTCATTTCAAATATCCTTATTTGGTCTGGGTTTATTGCTGTATTTTCTACGATTTTTTATTTTTTAATATGTTTCTTTTTTGCTTCAATATCTACTTCAGTTTTTGTAATTTCTTTCTTTTTTAAAGGTTTAATTTCTTTAATAAAAACGGGGGGATATCTGATTTTTTAGTTAATGAATCATAAATTGATACAGCCATATCTTTTAATTTTTCAGCTCCTGACAATTTCATTATTTTTAAAGTTAAACCCGGGTTTTTTCATGAAAATATAAAACAAAACTTTTTATTTTTTCAGCATAAAAAGCTAAGTTATCAAATCGGTTTAAATCGTTTTGATGCTCTATTATTTGATCAAGAAGGTTATTTTTCTCTTGCAAATTTTTAGAATGATTTTCAACCAACTCATTTGTTCTTAATTCTAACTCTCGAACAAAATCAGCCTTGTTTTTATGATCTTTTTTGCTCGTTTGTTTCTTCTCTCCTCGATCAAAACCAAACTTTTTAAAATGCTTATGTAATAAGTCTTGTGAGTTCTCCCAATCCTTTTTTCTCATATTGCGTAAACAAGATTTATTTTGTTCAAAATCATAATTTAAAAATACAGCGTGAGCGTGAACATTTTTTTTAATATATTCAGTTGTAAAATCTTCATCTGGATTATCAAGAGCAACATATTTTTTTTGTTCTTCAGTATCTAATCTTTCATATTTATCAAAATCAATTGTTGTTCCTTCGTCCAAATGAAACTCAAAGCCGATAGGTTCAAAACCATAAAGATTTTTATACTCATTCATAAAGTTTTTTGTGGCTTGTTCTATCTCGTTTTTTTTACCATCATTTAGGCACTTTTCAAACTGCACAGAGTCAAAAATTAAAACACTATCAATGAACGTATTACTATTTTTTTGAAGAGCTAAATTATTAGCTTTTTTGGCTTGTTCAAGTTTGTTTTGATAGTGACTTTTTAAATTACAATTCCCAAATGAAAAACCAAAGTTATTTTTAGTTAAACATTCAATGGCATTAACGTTTATAGTCATATTTCGTAATACGTGATCAATCTCTCCTATGTTGCTATTTTTATAATATTTTGTATTTACAGCACAATATTTTTTGCCCATTTCTTAAGCTCCTTTTATATACAATGAACCATATAAAAAAAGCTAATCAAGGGCTGATGAAGAAGGCTGTGGAATAATGGCTAGAACTGCATAAAAATAAAATTATAAGGCTGATAAAAAGAGCTGTGCAAAACACTGTTTTAGCACACTAAAACAGGCTCCGCCTGTGTGTGCTCTTCGAGGACAGGGGAAACCCCAGACCCGTTTGCTACGCATCACCCGTTGCACTCTCGCAAGCTCACAAGAAAAATTAAAAATTAGGGGCGAGAGGTTAATATCAAAATGTCAGACTAAAATATAACTTCGTGTTGTTTACTTGTTAGTTTGTCGATGTTCTCTTGCGTGCCTATTTTGTGATGGTCATAATGCTTATGTATCATTTCAACCGAACTCCCAACATATTTAGCAAGGACATAAGCATCAACTCCACCTTGAAGCTTTGTAGTTATATAGAAATGCCTACAAGAATATAATGTGTAATGACTTTTAATAATATTATTAGCTTTTAGGTGTTTAATAAAAAGTCCAAACACTCGAATATAGCAAGGGATCTTAATATCTGACGCTTCATCGTCATCATTACTTGAAACTTCATTTTCAATAAACGAAGCTTCAAGTATTAGTCTATTAATACTCATAAAGTTTTTAATGTTTATATCTTTTTCTGGGTTTTGGATTTGAGCAATAGCACATAAAGCATCAAATGCTTTTCTACTTAAAGCAATTGTCCTGTCTCTGGAATAGCCCTTTGTTTTTCCTTTAGTAATTGTTAAAAGGTGATTTAAACCATCTTTTTCAATATCACTAAACATTAGGTTTTTAATTTCTTCACCTGCACGAATACCTGTCTCACAAAGGAAAATAAAGTAATGATATAAAGTTTGACGATACTCTTTCGTTTTAAAGTTTGGTTTACCAAGGTTGTGAAACTCTTGTAGTTCATTGATTATTTTTTTATGATCCGAAACTGTAAAAGCTTCACGGTTCTCAACTTTATTACTTTCAACTTTTGGCAACGTTGGGAGTTCTGATTTTTTCATATGCTCTTCCTCTTCTAAAAATTGAAATAGTTTTTTAAAACAAGTGGTATTAATTCTTTTTCTGGTCAACGATAGATTTAAACTTTCAAAATATAATCTAATATTTTTTGATGTTAGATCTTTAATCGTTTTATTTTTGAAATAAGGAGTTATAAAATTATGGATCACTAGACGATAATCATCATATATCGTTTTTTGAACTTTAATATTATCTAGCTCTTTTATGACTTCCTGAAAAGCCTGATTGATAGTTAATTCTTTCGTTGCAAGTATTGGTAATCCTGCTAGTTTTTTACCCTCCATATCAAACTTAAAGCGCCAAGCGAGACTTTTAGCTTCGCTAATATCGGATACTGATAAGCTTCTTCTAATTTCTTTTTTATCTATTCTTAATCTGACATAATAGCTTTTAGTATGTTTCTGGCGATAAATAGCCAGTCCTTTATCTAGATTTTCATACATAATAAGACCTATTGTTGTATAGAATGTTGTATAAGTATTGTATGGTAAGTTATTGAAAATTAAAGTCTTTATGTACATACAGTTAATTCAAAATCGGAAGCATATGAGAAGGTCGAGAAAATTGGTCGAAAGCATGACTATCCGTACAAAGGTGGCCCCGAAGATGTTGATGTGAAATGGGAGTTCATTGGTGTTACACAGGTTCTAGCGATTTACGAAGAAATTGGAGATGGGGGCGAAATTTTATGGTCGGAATCTACCCGTAAACTCAAGAATCTAAAATCAAATATTCTTAGTAAAAGTCAATGTTTGGAGTGGTAACACTTAACAAATTGCTCCAGTTGACGTATCGGTCTACGCTCCTTTTTGTGCATTCGCGGTGCTCATTTTCGCACAAAAATCAACTACAACCGCTGCGCAACTGAGCAAGGCGTTATATTTCAAGGAGCAATTGATGCTCAAATACTTTTTTGGACTTCTAATTTCACTATCATTTGGCGCCCAAGCAGGGTGTAGTATTTCAGATTAAATGAGAGAAATGTATAACGCCAAGTACGCAGAGCAAATATCAATGGATGTAAAACTATCTGAGCATAACTACACAGTGTTGATTTCAGCCCCAAAAGCACTTAACTCTGAGCCGTTTCAAGGTTTCCACTTAGTCGCTGACAGTTTTAACGAACCAACGTTTGCGGCAGCCCTAGAAAGTTTTGAAGAAGGAAGTGAATTTAAAACTTGGTTTGACATCGACGCAGGCTTAGTTCGAAAACACTTGATAGTCGTTACATTCGGTGATGATTGTGGCTTTGATGTCACCAAGGAAGTCTTTTACCAATGAAATATAACAAACAAATTATGGCACTCGCTGGCGCTCGTTGGGACGCAAACACGTGTGCGGCTTCGCCATTTTTGCACACGTGTTTGCGTCCCATATTTGGAAGTTATGTGTACAAGGACAATTGAGCATTGGAAAACACTCCAGAATATCCTATTTGCATCGTTTATGAGGACGAAACAGAAAATGTTGTGTTAGCTAACGCAATGGAGGTTATGACTCACCTCGAATGGTTTGACTCTGATGATCCTGAATCTTGTGCTCAAGTAACAGATGCAAAAAATAAAGCTGTTAGCCTTAAAGTTGAAGCTCTGGAAATTATAGAGCTAAAGTACACATAACAAGGCAAATTAAAAAGGGCGGACAAAAACCAGTTGGCTTTGTTCGTGCCTCACAAGCTATAGCCAACTAATTTTTGCCGTTTATTTGCGGCGTTATGACAGAAAGGATTCCGCCAAATGGTTCAAAATTTAGTTTTAATCTTTCTTTTATTCTTTGCCAGCTATTCACTGGCTTTGGACAGTGGGGATATAAAGCAAGATAAATCTGTTAGTCTCGCAACGATTGCAGACAGCATCGCCATGCAATACCAGCAGATGGGCTGGTTTTCCGGCGCATTACTGATAACTAAAGATAATGAGGTGGAGTTTGCGTCATCTTATGGCTTTCAGAATGTCGAAGAAAAAATAAAGAACAGCATTCAAAGTCGCTTTAATCTTGGCTCAATCATGAAAGACTTTACCAAGGTCTTGATCTTGCAACAGGTTGAGGCTGGCAAATTAAAGTTAAGTGATAAACTAGTTACCTTCGAGTTGGGGTTCAAACAACCTGATGCTTATAAAATCACGATTGAGCACCTACTAAATCATAGTGCAGGCTTTGCTGATATCTTTGTGGCCGAATATCGTCAGAATCAACTTGCATTTGATACTCTAAACAAGAAAATAAAGATATTGATAAATAACCCCCTTTTATATACACCTGGAACTGATCGAAAATATTCAAATTATGGGTATGTGGTATTAGGAGTGATTCTTGAGAAAGTAACTGGAAAGCCTTTCGAAGAACTACTCAAAAACAATATCTTCAATCGGGTTCAGATGTCTTCAACGACCTTCAGGCCGGTTAATTCTCATGAATATCAGTCAGTCCGATATACATTCCAGTACAATGGTAATTTGAGGAAGGTCGGTATTAATGAACACCCTAGTCCCGATGGCGGCATTGAATCGACTGTTGTGGATGTGCAGCGATTTTATCGAGCGTTATTCTATAGCAATAAGTTATTAAAAAACTCAGACGCGATTAATCGCCACCTATTTGCAATGGACGGCTCCCATTGGGGCGCATATGGAGGTGGTCAGGGCGTCAGTGCAGCCGCGGAAGTAGATTTGGACACTAGCTATGAAATAGTTGTTCTGGCAAACACTGATCACTTAGTTGCCGAACGCATTTCTGGTCGAATACACTCTTACATCAAAAATGGTGAGTATCAATCAATTAGACAATTGGAAAAAAACTTTGCCTTTAAGTACTATCAATCAAAAGGAAAACAACAATTCTATAAACACTTCAAACAGGTTTATAAAGACAATGGTTACAGTCGATTCATCGGCAGAACAATTAATGAAGTAGGAATGGAACTACTTAGTACAAAATCATGGACCGAAGCATTTGATATGTTCGAATATTTAGTTTCATTGTTTCCCAGTGCACCGCAGGCCTACGACAGTTTGGCATTCGCCTATTTATCGAAAGGAGATAGCGAGGCTGCGAAAAGTACTTTTAGCAAATCTTTAACTATTGATGGTAGTTTTAAAAGTGATTACGTGAGTGATAATTACGGTCATAACAATATGCTCAAGTGATGACAGGCTATCGCCAGCCGCTTAGTTTTGCGTTATGTGCCATGAGTAACAGAAAGTTTAGTCTCCTGTTTAGAGTCTTACTTATGCTTCTAGTCATTTTAGGAAGTAAGCGGGGTCAAATTTTGACTTCAGACATTAAAGCCTTCGATGTCTGCTCATGGCACTTTGCAGATTAAACCTAATCTATCGAGTTAAATGAAAATTTAACGGAATATGAGTCAGGTGAGTTAAAGCAAGTACAGGCATAACTATCTGTAGTTTTATTAAATTGATGATTTACGCCAAACATTTTTGTTATTGCTTTCCCGGTGATTACTTAGCGGTTTAGTGATGTTTACGGTTACTGCATTTCCTTTTGGTTTTAAGTGTTTATTTCTGTTTTTATTTACCTAAATATTGTCTTACTTAGGTTTTGGCTGAGTTTTAGCACGGTAGTAATAGCAGTAATAAACTGTTAAATAACGGTAGTAAAAATACTTTATTATAGTGAATGTAGGTTCCTACCCTGTTGTGAATTTTATGTATAATGTTACTTAAAATATAAGGATTTAAGCAGTGGGATCAAAATGCTAATACAGCTTATTATTGGAACATTTGTTATTTGTGGCACGGTGCTAATACAAGCAATGTTTATTGGTGTTTTGTCTAAAGTGCTGGCTAATATTAACGATTGGTTACTAAATGGCTCAAAAACTCTAAAGATGATTTTAGTCGTCACGGCAATGGTAATTTGGTTGGTAGGAGGCTTAACGGCGAGTGCGTGGTTATGGGCTGCTATATTTTTAATTTTTGATGTTTTTAACGAATTAGAGTCCGCACTTTACTTTTCGGTTGTTACCTTTACAACACTTGGTTATGGCGACGTTGTGTTGGGCACTCAATGGAGGCTGCTTGGCAGTTTAACGGCTGTTAATGGGTTAATAATTGTAGGGCTTAATACGGCTTTTTTAATGGAAGCTATTTCTCAAATAAGAAAAGTTCAATCTAAAAAGCCAAGTTAAATGCTCTCTATTGCAATATATAAAAACTCTCTAGTTAAAGCTGGGAAGTTTATTGTGTTATGAATTTATAAACCTAAGCTTTAACTTTGGCTTATAAATTCACTTTTACTAAAGCAATGCATAATTAATGGCTATTGCAACGTAATTCCTTGCTCTAACAGGTATTTTTGAGCCTCATCAGTATGGGGTTTAAATGCTTTCCAGCGCCCAATGGCTTTGTTGTTTAGCGGTTGGCGTACCTGCACTTTACTGGCAGTAGATACCGGTGCAGTGTTTAAGTGAAAGTCTATACATTGTTCTTGCCATTCTAAATCACAAAAACTGACTAACTCTTTTATTTGCTGCTCGGGCTGTGCGACTAATTCTTCGTATTTCACAATTTTTATATTGCTGTGCACGGTGCTGAAGTGCTGCATGAGTGAGTAAAAGCGGCTATAAAATTTAGCAGTGTCGAGTAGGTCTAGCGAATACGCGTAGTAAGGGTTGTTAATGGTAAATAGCTGGCGGTAGTTACCAATACAGGTGTCCATTGGGTCGCGCAGCATACAAATAATTTTAGCGTTTGGCAGTGCTTTAGTGATTAAGTCTATATAAAAAAAGTTAAACGGGAGTTTATCTATAAAATGTTTATGGCTACCGGTAGTAACGCGGGTGGCGTTTAAATATGTTGAGCCAAGCTGATTAAAATCAAGCTCATACGCTTTAGTGAGTGTTTGTATGTCGAGCACGTTAGGTGTGGGTGTGTTGCTTAATCTTTTTACACTTAGGCCGAAGTCTTGTAGTTCACCAGCCGATTGCACGTCGCTATGGCTCGATAATATTCTCTCAACTAATGTGGTGCCAGAGCGGGGCATACCTAGTACAAAAATAGGCTCAGCAGTGGGATTACCCCCCGTTTGTGGAGCTTTGTGCTTAGCACTGAGTTGTTTAATGTGTTCAAACAATGCATTTGACGACGCGTTATCAAACGGGGTAAGCGCATGCTTTGCTGCTTTACCTTGTTTTAACGCGGTAAAGGCGTCAGAAAATGCGCCAATATCTTGGTATTCTTTTGCCAGTGCATGGCCTATGTGTAATTTAGCATCAGGGTGTGAAACCTGCTCAAACACTTGCTTTAACCGTGTAATATTATTTTTATGCTTTGTTACTTTAGTTAAATCACTGAGTGCAAAGTGGCTTTGATGATGAAGCGGGTTAAGTGCAATGGCATGTTCAAACGCGGTGTGTGCTTTGTCAAATAGGCCCAAAAACTTGGCGCTTACTGCAAAGTTGTAATAAAACTGGGGTTGAGGTTGTTGTTTGGCATTGGCTAATGTGAGTGCACATTCGAAATAATGTAAAGCGTGTTCGTGTAGGCCTGCTTGCGTAAGTGCAACGCCTAGAGTATCGGCGTCGAGTGCTTTTTTTATTTGTGTAATAGGTACCGACAGCGCTACATTCTTTGCTTTTTTTAAGTCACCGGTAAGCGCATAACATTTTGCCAGTTGAGCATTATATTCAATGCTAGAGCCAAGTGTTAAGGCTTTTTCGATTAGCTTGATGGCTTTAAAAATTTGTCCTACTTGCAAGTTAACCATTGCCAGTAAAAAATAGCCGTCGGCAAAGTCAGGTTTATGCGAAACCAGTTCTACTAAGTTTTTGTGGGCAAGTTGTACTTTGCCTTCGTTTAAATATTTAATGGCGCTTTGATGGAGTTGCTTTAAATTTGGCTGCATTTTTTAATTTGTATTGTTTGGTTACGCGTTAATAAAGAAAAAAGGCTCAAATAAATTTGAGCCTTTTGATTGTACTTAAACTTAGCGGTTAATTATATTTCAAACTTATAATTAAATTTAATACCTACCGTTAATGGACGGTTGATAAAGTAACCATAGTTACGTTGTATATCAGTTCTATTTGCGGAGGTAATATCGGCATCTGAACGGCGAACAGACGTAACGGCGTATTTATTAAATACGTTGTCTACGTAAACGGTCGCTGACCACTCATCGGCAGTTAGTTTAGCTGAAATGTTGCTTAAGCTATAACCTGGCAATGTTTCACCGTTATCGCGTAAACCAACACGAGATATTACATCGCTTTGTGCGGTAATACCGTAGTTAATATCAAGCGTTTTGTCGTTAAACACATCGGTTTGATAGTTTACACCCATTGAAAACTGGTGCTCAGACGAGCCTGGTAAACGGTCGCCATCTTCTGCACCATCTGTGCCGTCTGAATTAAATAAGAATGGTGCGTCTGATGTTAGCTCTGCTTTTGTGTATGCATATGTAGAATACACAGAGAATGAGTCAGATAAAATTGCACGCGACGATATTTCAATACCTTTCGCATTGGCTGAACCGGCATTAGACAAGTACGGTAGTTGGCCTACCTCAGTTGCACCGGCAACTTGTGCGTCGTCCCAATCTATATTAAATAATGCGGCGTTAAAGTGTAAACGGCTTCTTAACCATGTGCTTTTAAAACCAAGCTCGTAGTTAGTTGTTGTATCTGCATCGTAAAGCATTTCACTTGGGTTACCACAACCCGCTTGGTTAGCTGGTAATGGATCAGGACAAGGTGCTAAACCATTTGAACCACCAATTCTGAAGCCTTCACTTATTGTTGCGTAACCCATTACTGAATTAGTAAATTGATACTTGGCGTTAAATTTAAATAGGCTGCCGTTGTCGCTTGCTTCATTTTGTTCAAAGTTAAGTGTTACGTCGTCTGGGCCTGCGCCGCCGAATAAGGTATTAAATAATGGAAAATCGACCGCTGACTCAGATTCTACATCGTATTTGTAAAAACGAGCACCAACGGTAATATCGAGTTTGTCGGTAACTTGGTAACCAATTTCACCAAATAAAGCTGACTCTGTTATTTCAACGCGGTCAACTGAGTAGTACTCAAGTTGATCTGGACGAGATTGATCTGCGCCAAAATTTTCTACTGCAAAGTCGCCAAAGCCTGGCGTGTATTCTTGGCTAGACGCATCGCTTTCAATTTTGTTGTAAAAGCCACCTACAATCCAGTTAATGTCACTGTCGTTTTGTGATACTAAACGAATTTCTTGTGTGACCGTGTCTTGCTCTTCAATTTCACGTGTGAACGATGAAAACGCAGGAAATTCTTCGTAGCCGTAATCAAGGCGAATAAGTAAATCGGTTTGGTCACGTTGGCCGTCTGCATCAAAATTTGAAATACCTGTTGCCGATACTAATTCAGCAAAACCTAGGTCTGCTTTTAACTCTAAGCTTAGTAGTTGGTTTTCTTTTTCACGTGGTTCTTCGTAGCGATAACCTGACTCGTATTCACCAATTAAATCGCTAAGACCGTTATCGGCGCTTAATGTATTGTAATGAACAATTGAACGACCTTCGCTGTCTTGGTTTTGGTAAAAGTAGTTAAGTGTACCTTCAAATGTTTCGCTTGGTTTAAAGCGAACAGAAATACGCCCTGTAGTGGTTGATTCACCGTTGGCGTCTTCTACATTTTTAAGGTTGTTGTTAACTGCTGCGCTGTCGGTCCAATCTGGATCAGGTAACGATACGCCCGGCTCACGCACTACGTAACCATAGTCAATAAAACCTGGGTCTTCGTAAATGTTTAAACTAGCACGAACGGCAAGTGTGTCTTCAATTAATGGTAAGTTAAATATGAATCCACCTTCACCGCCAATAGAGTCGCTTTCTTGTGTTTGCGATACATTGCCGAATACTTCAAGTGATGTGAAATCAAGCTCAGGCTCTTTAAGCATGTAACGAATAGCACCACCTAATGTACCTGCACCGTACAGCGTACCTTGTGGCCCAATAAGAACCTCTACGCGCTCTACGTCGACTAGGCGCATATCAATGGCGACTGGGATCTCGTTAATGTAAGTTGCAACGGTGCCACCGTCTGATGATGGACCTGAAGAGTTTGTGTTTAAACCACGTACAATAATAGGTGAACCAGAACGACCACCTTGATCGGTAATTGTTAAACCAGGTACCCAACGTGCTACATCGGCGAGCTCGCTGATGTTTTGGTCTTTCATTATGTCGGCATCAAGCGCTGTAATGTTAAGCGGTGCGTTTTGCACTGAGCCGCTACGTCGTGTTGCTGTTACTTCAATAACTTCAAGTGATTTGTCTTTTGCGGCTTCTTGCTCTTGGGCAAACGCAGTATTTGGAAGTAAAAAAGCGCTAGATAGGGCGCCCGACATAGCCAAGGTTAACAAGCTTGGTTTAAACATAAAAATGATCCCTAGTTCAAAGATTTAACATAAGTAAAGTACAGTGAATATGATATCAGTCACAATCGAATCAGGGAATGTGTAAATTGAATTAAAATTCACTTTTTTAGAATAAAAAAGGGTTGGATGAGTGTGGTTTGTTGGGTTTGTTAAATTTATCACCCATTTATTATTAGCTTTACCCGTGTAAGGTACAATTTATGTACGGTTTTAATTTTTGTGAATATTTGAATGACTATTCATCCTTTTTTGCATGCTTGGATTTTGGTGGTGTTAATTTTTTGTAAGTTTATTTGGCTGGACAGGGAGCCATTTATTTTTTAGTAAGTTGTAGCGGTTTAAAAAAAGTTTTACCTCCCCATAACCTACTTTTAAATAAAGGTTTTTATATGACTAAATGGGCGAATGTGTTTATTAGTTCGTACATTCAATTTAATTTTTAATTCGTATGCATCAAGGATCTGTTATGAGCCAGCTTTTTTCGCCGTTATCTTTGGGTAAGCTCAGTTTACCTAACCGCATTATTATTGCACCTATGTGCCAATATTCAGCTATTAATGGTGAGGCAACTGATTGGCATACTATTCATTTAGGTCAACTGAGTTTAAGTGGAGCCGGTTTACTTATTATGGAAGCGACGGCTGTAAGCCCTGAGGGGCGAATAAGCTATGGTGATTTAGGTCTGTGGAATAATGAAACCCAAAAAGCATTAGGTAAAACTTTAAACGCGGTTAGGCAATATAGTGACATGCCTATAGGTATTCAGCTTGCGCATGCAGGGCGTAAAGCGTCAACCGGTAAACCGTGGGACGACGTAGGTGCTATTTCACCTAGCGATAAAAATGGTTGGCAAACTATCGCGCCATCATCACAGGCTTACGATGAGCATTCGTTTGAACCTGTTGCAATGAGTAAAGCAGATATAGCGCAATTAATTGCGGACTTTGCAAGCGCAGCTAAACGCGCCGACGAGCTAGGCCTTGATCTGATCGAATTACATGGTGCTCATGGGTATTTGCTTCACCAGTTTTTGTCGCCCATTTCAAATAAGCGTGACGATGAATATGGCGGAAACCTTACTAACAGAATGCGTATTGTATTGGAGGTATTTAAAGCAGTGCGCGCTGAGTTTAGTGTTAATAAACCAGTTGGTATTCGAATCTCAGCGACTGACTGGGTTGAAGGTGGTTGGGATTTAGAGCAATCAATAGCGCTTGCTAAAGCGCTTGATGAGCTTGGCTGTGATTTTATTCATGTAAGTACTGCGGGTTTAAGCCCTTTACAGCAAATACCTGTTGAGCCTTGCTTTCAGGTGCCTTTGGCTACTGCAATAAAACAGGCCGTTAATATGCCGGTTATTGCGGTGGGTTTAATTACCGAAGCGCAACAAGCAGAAAATATTTTAAGCGAGCACAAAGCGGATGCAGTGGCTTTAGCTAGAGGTATTTTATATAACCCACATTGGCCATGGCATGCAGCAGCTGAATTGGGTGCAACAGTTAACGCACCTAAGCAATATTTACGTTCAAGCCCGCACGGAAAGCCTTCGCCCATAAAGTGACCTAATAAAAAACCTCAGTCTCTTGAGGTTTTATTTAATTAATTTTGAGAATGCCATGTCTAATTTAAGCGCAGAGCCTGTGCAGATCAGCCGTACTCTTGTAAGCGTTATTGCACTATGTTGCGGCTTAATTGTTGCCAACATTTACTATGCACAACCTATTATAGAATTGTTAGCCCCGGATGTGGGTTTAAGTGCACACAGTGCCAGCTTTATTGTGTCTTTAACTCAAATTGGCTATGCCATTGGGTTATTTTTTTTAGTGCCGTTAGCCGACTTAGTTGAAAATAAACGGTTAATGTTAATTACTCTGTGTATTACATTTATTAGCTTAATTGGACTGGGGGTTGTTCAAACTCCAAATACAATGCTGTTTTTATGTTTGCTAGTGGGGGCAAGCTCGGTATCGGTGCAGGTACTTATTCCGTTGGCGGCGCATTTATCGTCAGACGAAAAGCGGGGGCAAGTTTTAGGTAATATTATGGCGGGGCTGTTGTTGGGTATTTTGCTAGCAAGACCAGTAGCCAGCATAATTGCTGATCATTTTGGCTGGCGTGCCGTGTTCTTTTTTGCCGCGGGATGCATGGTATTTATTGCTTTAGTTATTTACTTTGCTATACCCACAAGGTTGCCAACGCATAAAACACGTTACTTTGCTTTATTACGATCGTTAAAGTCGCTGGTAATAAGTCAACCTGTGCTTCGTCAACGTGCTTTTTACCAGGGGCTAATGTTTGCGTCATTTAGCTTGTTTTGGACGACAGTGCCTGTTGTGCTTGCCAGAGAATATGGTTTTTCGCAAACTCAAATAGCATTGTTTGCTTTAGTAGGCGCAGCCGGTGCTGTTGCAGCGCCTATTGTTGGGCGTTTAGCTGACAAAGGCTATACCTACGAAATGTCGTTATTAGCCAAAGTGATTGCATTATTGTGTTTTTTACCCAGCTTATTTGATTTACCAAACGGCATTATCATATTGGCGCTAACCGGTGTTTTAATTGATTTTGCAGTGCAAGCCAATATGGTACTTGGCCAACGGGTAATCTATTCGCTAGAGCCACAAAGTCGTGCTCGGCTTAACGCCATTTACATGACCAGTATATTTTTGGGCGGTGCTGTTGGGTCATTAATTGCTAGCTCATTATATGAGTTTGGCGGGTGGGAAAGTATAGCTTTAGTTGCGGCTGCAATGCCGCTTATTGCGTTAATAGGATTTGTTTATTCTGCTAAAAAAGAAAAACAAAAAGCACATACAGCTTAACAAAAAAGCCATCGTGGTTGATGGCTTTTGGTTTAGGCTACTTTTTTGATTCACCAGAAAAAGAGCTTCCTGCCGAGGCTATTATTACTAATAAAATGGCTAACCACTGCCAGAGTGTGAGTAGCTCGCCTAAAATAACAAAGGCAGCAAGTGATGCAATGGCAGGTTCAAGGCTCATCATTATGCTAAAGCCTTGAGAAGGCATATTACGCAGTGCCACCATTTCAAGCGTATAAGGTAACGCACTTGATAAAACTGCAATACCAATCCCCAGAGGAATAACTTCCCATGTGAATGCGCTCGCTTGCATAATGCCTCCGTAGGGCACAAGCACAATGGCCGCAACGGTCATACCTAGGGCAACCGTTGCACCACCTGAGCTTTGCATTCCGGTTTTTTTACCAAACAATATATAGCCAGCCCAACATGCACCTGCTGCTAAAGCTAAAATAACACCAACAGGATCTAAGCTCTCTTCACCGCTCATATCGGGCAATAAAAGTAATATACCGGCAATGGCGCAGGCAACCCAAAATAAATCGCGTTTACGGCGAGAGCTAAATAAAGCAACGGCAAGGGGGCCAGTAAACTCCAGTGCTACACCAATACCCAAGGGTATGCGCTCAATAGCGTAGTAAAACAGAATGTTCATTCCACCTAAGCTTAAACCATAAACCACAATAGCTAAGCGGTTTCCTCTGGCAGGTATATGTTTCCATGGTTTAAATACTAAACATAATATAAGTGCAGAAAAACCAAGCCTAAGCGCGGTCGTCCCTTCGGGGCCAACAATTGGGAATAGTTGCTTTGCAAACGACGCACCCGATTGAATGGTCATCATGGCAATTAATAAGCAAACAGTTGCTAATATGAAGTCTTTGGTACTTGATTGCATTGTTGTCCCTAATTTAAAGCACTGTTAATAGGGGTTAATAAATTTCCACTATTTAAGATGCAATGGCTATATTTTGTGGCGGGATAATATCTGCTTTTAGTACGATTGGTAAGTGTTTGCGATTAAAAAATAGGTGTGGCTGTTTAGAGTAAGATCTAATGAAGGGCAACATACTAGCAAACAGGTGTTTGTTAGTATGTTTAAACTTAGTGAGCGCTTTTATTAACGAGACCGTCTAAAGAGTAAAGACCGCGTTTTTCGTCATTTTTACGTTTTATTTCTTCAAGAGCACGCGCTTCTACAGCGTCAAACAATGCATTTATTAATCGGTTGAAGTGTTTATGCATGGCCGCACGGGCTGCACTTGCGTCATGTGCTTTTAATGCCGTGTAAATAGCGGTGTGCTCATCCATCACACATTCGTTGTTATTAGTACAAACACTACTGTAATCGGCAACAATTTGTGGGTTTTTTAATCGTAAATCCCACAAGTTAGAAACAGCAAATTCAAGCGCTTTATTGCGTGTTGCTCTGGCAATTATTTCATGGAATTCTCGGTCTGCTTGCTCTACATAAAGCCCTTTTTCCATTACTATTAGCGTTTGATTTAGCTGCTCAAGTTCTTCTTCTGTAATACTTTGAGCGGCAAGTGCTGCAATCTCGCCTTCGATGAGTGCGCGGGCCTGAGTTAATTCAAATGCGCTGATCTCTTTTGATTTTATAGAGGCATTTTTTTGTTCAACAACATAAACACCCGAACCGGTTTTAACTTCAACCCGTCCACGTACTTCTAATGCAATAATTGCTTCTCGAATTGTTGGGCGACTTACGTCAAACATTTCTGCAAGTTCACGCTCAGGAGGTAAACGACTCCCAGCAGTAAATTCGCCTTGATTTATTAAAGACTCTATTTTATCAACAATGCGCCAAAATAAGCGACGATTACCCATATTGTACCTTCATACCCTAAGGAATATTGACCATTTAGGTCTAAAAATTTATATCATTTATTAACCGACAAGGTTACCCCAAACCTCACTAATATGTCAAAATTCTAGCGCTATGATTTGGTTATAAAACAATATTGTTTGTTGGTTTGATTTGTGTAATACCAATTTAGTTTAAAATTAAACAATTGGCTAGCTTGATTGGTTATGTTTTTGTGTGTTAGTTTTGATTTACGCCGTTAAAATGAGCAATGGCTGTTTTCTAATTAAGATTGAGTAATAGCTCTATTGTCAGTCAGTATTTGGTAAATACTTTAGGTCATTATATCAAATTGATTGCCCACGGATGGGGATCGTTACTTAAATGTGCGTAGATAACAAGTGTGTAATTGGTATAGTGATTTGCATTTCCCCATGGGCGTTAACTGTCGTTGGTTAACGCCCATATACAACTTACCCCAGTCAAGGGCTAAATTAATGTGTTTTATCGTTTGGATAAATCACACCTAATTGTTTACGAGCTTCGTCAAGTACATTCATAACATCTAATGACAACGCGAAGGTGTTTACATCAGACTCCCATTGTTTTTTTTCTATGAGTTGCATAAAGTGAGCAACTTCAAACTTCATAAAATGCTCATCAAATTGTTCAGATATAATTTCTGATTCGCCATTGTTAGCAATAAACTCTACTTTTTTGAGTTGCGATACGGCTTCAATACGCATTCTGCCTAGTTCACCTTGTATTTCTGTTATGTTGTCGCCTTGCGATATTTTTGAGTAGCTAATCACAGCTTGCTTATTTGAATAATTAAGCAGTACATCGCCTGCGCCATCAACACCGGTATCTAGTAATACGCCACTTGCATTTACACTTTGCGGCGCGCCCCAAAGTGCAATTAACAAGTAAAGAGGGTATATACCTAAATCGACCAAAGCACCGTTGGCAAATTCAGGTAAAAAGGTGTTAGGGCGCTCCCCATTTTTGTACTTATCGTAACGAGATGAATATTGACTGTATTGACCTATGTACTTTCGAGGAGTGCCTATTCTGCTAAGTGCTTGCTTTAACAATGTGAAGTTAGGTAAATGGGTGGTCATCATTGCTTCCATGTATAAGCACTGGTTTTGCTTAGCGGTGGCTATGATTTCTTTTAGTTCTTGGCTATTGGCTGCAGACGGCTTTTCACCGAGTACATGTTTACCTGCGTTTAAACACCTAACCGCATACTGTTTGTGCAAGCTGTTGGGCGCGGCTATATAAACTGCGTCAACGCATTCGTCTTGGCAAACTTGTTCAATACTGGTAAACGTTTTTGCATGTGTATTTTGCGGGTGCTTTGCTAAAAATGCTTCGCCGCTTGAAAGCGCGCGAGAGCAAACCCCGTATAAATTAAAATCAGCGAGAGTATTAGCAGCGTCAAGTAATGTGTCGCTGATAAAATTAGTACCTACAATTACAAAGTTCATACTCATTCCTTAGAATTATGTTTATTTAAGTTTATCATTTTTTTAGCTCTGTATGCTCGCGGAGAATAACCAAACCAACGTTTTACACTGGCGCTAAGTGTCGCTTGTTCTTGATAACCTAATAGCTCTGATATGGTTGAAATACTGTAATGGTTTTGCGCCAAATAGTGCGCAGCTAATGAGCGCCGGGTTGAGTCTTTTAGTTTTACAAAGCTTGTGTTGTGTTTATTTAACTCTCTGTGCAATGTTCTTGGGTGCATACCCAGCGCTGCTGCTATGGTTTCGTTTGTGCATTGATATATTGGCAACATGGGCCTAATTAACGCGCTTACTTGAGTTGGCAGGGATTGATTTTGCTGTTCGCTTTGAGCTAAAAACTGCAGCGCGGCAGGTACTTTATCGTACTGGGGTTGTGCAATTGATAATGCTAAATCTGTTTTTAAAATAACAATACCGGCACTATTTCTATTGTGCGTGACTTTGCAGCCAAAGTAAGTGTTGTATGCGCGGGTATTAGTAAGTTGCTTTTGAGGTAAAAATACCGCTTGTGGTTTACAGGTGTTATTACTTATTTTTTTTATTACTCCCATGGCGAGGCCGATAGTTAGTTCTAAAACCTGGGTTGTTTTAGGTAATGGGTTTAAGTTTATTTGAAATGATAAAAAGAGAGTTTTATCAGCCTCTAACGGATGAATAGTTAAACTTAAAGCGGGAGTGTGTAGGTGCAAATATTTAATAACCCAGTTGAGGGCGTCACCTAAATTAGTGCTACTTTTTGCTGCTATAGCAATAGGGCCAAGTATATCAAAGCTCTGCTTATTGGCTAGTTGCAGCCCAAAGCTTGGGCAGTTGAGCGTATGTGCACAATGCTCAAGGAGTTCGGCGTAAGTACTATAGGGCAAGTATTGTTGCTCTAAGTTATTAAAGCAAATGTTAAGGCCAAGCTGTGTCATTATTTGTGATATGTCAGCGCCTAAGCTCTTAACAAGCGAGTCTATCCCTTGTAGTGATGTGGCCTTAATAAAATTTTTCATGCATTACTCCAGCAACTTGGTGTCTAAAAATATCAAGTTTTGATGTGTTTTTCTATGCAGTATTAATAAGGTATTAATTTTTCATAAGGGCTCACATGCAGAGCACAACATTTGATTACATTGTTATAGGGGCAGGTAGTGCTGGGTGTGTTATTGCTTCGCGTTTATCTGAAGATAAAAATGTGAGTGTATGTTTAATTGAAGCCGGCGGGGGAGATAAAAGCGCTCTTGTTCAAATGCCAGCTGCAGTTGCTGCCAGCGTGCCTTATGGTATTAATAGTTGGCACTATAATACAGTACCCCAAAAAGCACTTAACAATCGGTGCGGTTTTATGCCAAGGGGTAAAGTGCTCGGTGGTTCAAGCTCAATCAATGCAATGGTTTATATTCGAGGTAATAAACACGATTATGATGAGTGGGAAAAGCAGGGGAACATTGGCTGGGATTATAAAAGCATGTTGCCCTATTTTATAAAAGCTGAAAACAACAGTGAATTTATAAATAACCCATTGCATGGAGTTGGTGGACCGCTTTATGTACAAGAGCTAAATACGCCAAGTTCTGTTAATCAGTATTTTTTAAATGCTTGCGCTGAACAAGGGGTACCGCTAAATGATGATATTAACGGTAAAGAACAAAGTGGTGCACGTTTGTCGCAGGTTACACAGCATAAAGGAGAGCGTTGTAGTGCAGCGAAAGCGTATTTAACACCTAATTTAAATAGGGATAACCTAACCGTATTCACACATTGCCACGTTAAAAAAATAAATATAAAAAATATAACTGCGCAAGGAGTGCAAATAACACGTAACAAACAGCAAATAGAGTTAACGGCTAATAAAGAGGTGATTTTGAGTGCGGGGGCTATTAATTCGCCGCAAATTTTAATGTTGTCGGGGATTGGACCAAAAGAGCATTTAAAATTACATAATATTGATGTGAAGGTTGTGTTAGAAGGCGTTGGTGAAAATTTACAAGACCATCTAACAGTGGTTCCACTTTTTAAAGCCAATAATAGTGCCGGTACGTTTGGTATAAGCCCAAAAGGTGCGCTTCAAGTTACCAAAGGGGTTGCAGATTGGTTTAGTAAACGAAACGGATGTTTAACAAGTAACTTTGCGGAGTCTCATGCGTTTATTAAATTATTTAAAGATTCGCCGGCACCTGATGTTCAACTCGAATTAGTAATTGGGCTAGTAGACGATCATAGTCGCAAGTTGCATTATGGGCATGGGTACAGTATTCATAGCAGTATTATGCGACCTAAAAGTAGAGGGACTATCAAGCTTGCAAACAATGACCCCTATGCAGCACCACTGATTGATCCTAATTATTTAAGCCATCAAGATGACTTAAACATAATGTTGTTGGGTTTGAAAAAAACACTCGCAATAATGAATAGCCCAGCCTTTGATGAAATACGTGCAGATATGGTTTATCCACTCGATATAAATAATGATCAGCAGTTAATAGAGTTTATTCGTGAAACAGCTGACACTGAATATCATCCCGTTGGGACATGTAAAATGGGTAAGGACGAGATGTCGGTTGTTGACAGCAAGTTAAAAGTGCATGGCGTTAATAATTTACGTGTTGTTGACGCGTCAATAATGCCCACAATTGTCACAGGTAACACTAATGCCCCCGTTATAGCGATTGCAGAAAAGGCGGCTGACTTAATTAAAGCAGCCAATAGTTAGCTGTAAAAGGTGTTTAACCAGTGTTGCCAATCAGATTCTAGGCGTAACATTTGCAAGTGCTTTTTAGCTTTAAGATGTTTTGCTTGGTCTTCTTCTGCTATGAAGGGTCCAACTCGGCAAAGCGCGCAATGGTTTGATGTTAAGTAGCTGGGTTTGGTTAATTGTTTGGCTAGTTGGGGTTCTAAGGTGCTACTTTTTGGGCTAAATACATACGTGATCCCGCTTGTGTCTTTGACGTGTTTGTCACGGTCAACATTACGAATTTTATAGCCCGAAAAACGTGTTATATCAAATGGCATTTGGCCACAATATTTGCTGCTTAAACGTTCGTTTAAACTGCCTTCTATGTTCCATTCACGATAAGGTTTTACATCTTTAGAGGTTATAAAGCAAAGCATTGGGCCATTTGGGTTTAACGCAAACTCAGTGGCATATTTAATAAATTGATGTAATAGGGCTCTGTTTAAAACGTTCATACTTGATTGACGAGTGCTAGCTTCAAACGCCTCTTTACCTACAAATGCAGGAATAAGTGGGAACTGAAAAATGACTACATCAAAGTATTGGTTGTTACTTTTTAATGTTTGCCAACACGCTTTGCTCGTCACATCAAAATTATTAAGAACGTCAACACTGCATTCACGCAATTTTTTTAAAGCGTTATCAGGGTATTTTTGTTCTATGGTTTGTGCGCTATCGTAAGTTGAGGCGACTAACTTATTTGGTTTTACGTGCTCAAAAATCGCATGAGAAAACGATAAGTCGCCATCGCCAACAGTAAGTATTCGCCAATTAGGATTTAAGTACATACTTTGCTATGTGTTTTGCTTATTAACGTTTTGAAGTTGCTTATTCGCCGTATTTAAACGCTCAAAAGCAAGCCTTGTTTTTAGGCCTTCGATGGCTATTTGCTTAATAATTAAGTTAAAAGTGATTACAATTGCAAATGCAAAATGCAGTGGGCCATCTGTAAACCCACCGTCCGCTTTATATAACGTTACGCCAAATAATATGAGCAAAACAACTAAAAATATCTCAATAAGTTGATTTGAATAAAAGTTGAGGCGGTTTTCATTTTTGTGATCTTTTTTAATGCTAATAGCGCAAAAAAATGGAATGACCTTGATTTTGAAAGCGGCGTTTTTTTCTACATAGTTTTCGCCAAGCTCGTCAAGCTGCTGGCGTAATTGGTCAATCATGGTGAGTCCTCAAATAGCTGTGCGCGGATGGTACATTATTACCGCGCAATATTTAAGGTAATAGCTACTATTTTGGGTAAATACTCATACCAATAATAAATATGTGGCATACAAACACGACCGACGTCAGCACAAAGCGCATTTTTTGATAGTCTTTGTCGTAGGTTTGCCACTGTGATGTTGATTTTTCAAAAAGTAGAACAAGCCAAAAACTCAGCGATAACCACCCTAAAACCCATTCAACAGGTAAAAATGCTAAAAATGGTACCGGAATAACAGGTAGTACCGCTTTTATTGCATCAGCATAGCTTTGCTGGCCGGCATGCCAAATATTACCTGCCATAAAAGCAAGAATAGCAATGCTATAAAACGTAAAAAACTCTAAGTTAACATTGTTACTACCGAGCATCAGCGGCCACGCTAAACAGGCTAGAAATGGTATTAGGCCAAGATAGCCTAATTGGATGTGATTGATAAACTTGTTCATAACAGTGTGCCCTGAGTATTTTTAATAGTAAGCGAGGCAATTGTATCAGCCTTACGCGCGCAAACCGATAAGTTGCAATAAATTAACTACGAATCTAGTTATTATTTAGTTTCATCCTAAAAATCGATTGTTTTAATCTAAACAATCAATTTTATTTAATTTATCGATGGGCTTATTGTATTAATCAAGCCAGCAAGGTTAGCCAATAAATTTCGCTTTGCTTGGTAACTTAAATTAAAACATTAAATATAAATGAGGAATACTATGAGCACTTCATTAATCAACACAAAAATTCAACCTTTTAACGCAACTGCATACCACAATGGTGATTTTGTAGAAGTATCTGAAAAAGATGTACTTGGTAAGTGGTCAATCTTCTTCTTTTACCCAGCAGATTTCACATTTGTATGTCCTACTGAACTTGGCGATGTTGCTGATTACTACGAGCAACTACAAGAAATGGGTGTAGAAGTTTACTCAGTATCAACTGATACTCATTTTACTCATAAAGCATGGCACGATACGTCAGACACAATCGGTAAAATTAAATTCCCGATGATTGGCGACCCAACAGGCCGTATTACTCGCAGCTTTGGCGTTATGATTGAAGATGATGGCCTAGCACTTCGTGGTACGTTTGTAATGAACCCTGAAGGTGAAATTAAAGTAATTGAAACTCACGATTTAGGTATTGGCCGTAGCGCTAAAGAGCTAGTGCGTAAAGTACAAGCCGCACAATACATTGCAACTCATGACGGTGAAGTTTGTCCAGCATCTTGGCAGCCAGGTGAAGACACACTTGCTCCTTCACTAGACCTAGTTGGTAAAATCTAAGTATAGATTACCTCAACTGTAAGGGCAGGTAACTGCCCTTAAACCAATAAATATTCGTTTATTGGTGCCTCCTATCTCAATTTGATGATTAAGCACATGCATTAATTGGCATGGGAGGCTTGCTGTTTAAATTTTCCTAAAAAGGGTTAAGCCATGTTAGATAACAACATTAAAAATCAATTAAAAAGCCATTTCGAATCGCTTACTCAACCTGTTGAGCTGCTTATTGCCTTGGATGACAGCAAAAAATCAACAGAAGTAGAAGGCTTAGCAAATGATTTAGCATCATTAAGCGATAAGTTTACGGTAGTTAACAACCCAGATACCAGCGCACGACGCCCATCTATGGTTGTATATTCACCAGTTAAAAATACCCACATTACGTTTGCAGGCGTACCGATGGGACACGAATTTACAAGTTTAGTGTTGGCGCTTTTACACACTGGCGGGCATGCAAGTAAAGCAAAAAGCGAAGACATTGAACAGATACAATCACTCGATCAAGAACTTAATTTTGAAATCTACATTAGCTTGAGCTGTCAAACGTGCCCGCAAGTAGTGCAGGCGCTAAATACAATGGCCGCGACGAATAGCAAAATTAAAGCAACCATGATTGATGGCGCAATCTTTCAAGAGGAAGTAGAAGAGCGCAACATTTTAGCTGTACCGGCTGTTTATTTAAATGGCGAACCATTTAGCCAAGGTGCATTAAGCCTAACTGACATTTTAAACAAGGTAGATAGTAAAGGTGCAGCACGCCAAGCAGCGGCACTGAGTGAAAAAGATGAATTTGACGTACTAGTAGTTGGTGGTGGGCCTGCGGGTGCCTCAGCTGCAATTTATTCTGCACGTAAAGGCTTAAATACAGGTGTTGTAGCTGAACGTTTTGGTGGGCAAGTTGCTGACACATTAGCTATTGAAAACTTTATATCTGTTAAAGCCACTGAAGGGCCAAAACTTGTTGCACAGCTTGAAGAGCATGTGAAAGAGTACGATGTTGATGTAATGCATAACCAACGTGCAGCAGGGCTTGAGCGCGTTAATAACAAATACGAAATTACGCTTGAAAACGGGGCTACTTTAAAAGCTAAATCGCTTGTTTTAGCAACCGGCGCACGCTGGCGCGAAATGAACGTACCCGGTGAGCAAGAGTACCGTGGACATGGTGTAGCATACTGCCCACATTGTGATGGTCCTTTATTTAAAGGTAAACCTGTCGCAGTGATTGGTGGTGGTAACTCAGGTATTGAAGCGGCAATCGATTTAGCGAACATTGTTGAGCACGTAACAGTGCTTGAATTTGCAGATACACTTCGCGCCGATGAAGTACTTATTCGCAAAGCGAAAAGCTTAAATAATATTACTATTATTAAAAACGCCCAAACTACAGAAGTACTTGGCGATGGTAAAAAGGTAACAGGACTCACTTACACAGACCGAGTATCAGGTGATAGCAAGGCACTTACTCTAGCGGGTATTTTTGTACAAATAGGCTTAATTCCTAACACTGAGTGGTTAAAAATTAGTGACTTAGCGCTAAGTAAATTTGGTGAAATATTAATTGATGCAAAAGGTGCTACGTCATTACCAGGTGTTTATGGCGCAGGTGATGCAACAAATACCCCATTTAAGCAAATTATTATTGCCATGGGCAGCGGTGCAACAGCAAGTTTAGGTGCTTTTGATTACTTAATTCGCAACAGCGAAGAAAGCGAGCAAGACAAAACAGCTGCTTAACGTGCAAAACCTCTCTTGATATAACAGCAAGGTACACCCATCGCTGTTTGTTAACCCAAGCCGCCCTCTCCAAAGGCGGCTTTTTTATGGCGTAATTAATCATATATAAATAGGTTAATCGCCACCGCCACCACAGCCAGAATCTGAACCGCTGCAATTATTATCAGAGTAATTTGTGCCAGTATTATATGTGGTTGCACCTTGTTTTGAGTTTGCAGTGACAAAGGTAAGTAGTAGCAAAAAGCTACTAACAATTAAAATTACCATGATTGACTCCCAATCCTGTGACGAATAACCGGTATAAAGTGATAAGGCTAAAATAGTAATCAAAATGGTTCGAGCTATTAATTTCATTGTTATTTCCTTTAACTTATTGTCAGGTACATTTAATGTAATTCTGGTTTAACGGTTTTTATTGCTGATGCGACAGCGAGCTCAAGTGAGTACATTTTAAAAGGTTTTGATATAAACATATCCATGCCGGCTTGTTTACAGGCAAGTTTGTCTTGAGACGATGTATTAGCAGTTAATGCAACAATATACGTTTTATTAGTAGGGCAAATTTTTTGTTCTCTTAACTGCTTAGTTGCTTCAAAACCGTCCAAAATAGGCATAATACAATCCATAAAAATAAGGTCATACGGCTTATGCTTACACTTTAAAACAGCGTCTTGACCGTCAACCGCAAAGTCGGGGTGTATATTAAGCTTATTTAGGGATGCGTTAAGCACTAATCTATTGATGTCGTTGTCATCAACAACAAGCACAGATAACTCGCTTGTGTTTAAATCAATGTTAGCGAGCGGTTTATTTTCAAGTGCTTGCTCTTCACCTCGGGGTATTGGAATATAAACTGAAAATGTAGTGCCTTTATTAACTTCGCTAGTAACTTCAATTTTTCCGCCCATGTACTCCACAAGTTCTTTTACAATTGCTAGGCCTAGACCTGTGCCGCCTTTTGTATTTTTAGCATCGACTTCTTGCGTAAAAGGAGAGAATAGTGATTCTAGAAAGGCCGCTGTCATCCCTCTGCCAGAATCGGTTACATTTATATTAAGGGCAAGCGCATTATTTTTTTTTGTTAAAAACGTGTCTAAGTTTACAAAACCTTGCTCTGTAAATTTTAACGCATTGCTTAATAAATTAGAGGTGATTTGGCTTAATCGGGTGTTATCGCAATAGGCCCAGCAGTCATCTGCTATCTCATTATTAACTTCGAACACTATGTTTTTATCATTAAATAAAGGGGTATAGAGAGAGAAAAGGTCGGTGAAGACAGTTTTTAATAAAATATTATTTGGTTCAAGCTTAAGCTCGCCATGATTAATTTTAGAGAAATCAAGAACCTCATTAATAATATTCAATAATATGTCTGAGCTGCGTAGCGCAACTTTAATTTTTTCTGTTCTTTTTTCTTCATCATGCTCATCTATCAAGGTGGTGAGCATGCCTGTAATACCATTGAGTGGCGTTCTAAGTTCATGGCTAATTTTTGCAAAAAGCATGCTTCTATCAAAAAGTAAGCGTTCAGCCTCTGCTTTTTTGCTTTTAAGTTCTTCACGAAGTGTCATCGACTCTGTTACATCTTGAAACGTGCCAAATAACCTTACGCAGGTGTCGCCTTCAAATTCAGCTTCTCCAAAGGTCGATACCCAAATGTTATTATTTTTTGCAGTAACAATTTCAAGGTCTAGATTCCATTTTTCACCTTTGCTAACGGCTAACTCTACAGCTTTGGCAATGTTTTCTCGGCTAGATCCCTCTTTATAGAAGTTAATTGCTGTTTCCATAATAGGTTGATAGTTTTCATCAACTTCATGAATTAGTTTGGTTTGCTTGCTCCAATAAATTTTATTATTAGCAATATCGACTTCCCATGTTCCTATATTCGCAACACTTTCAAGTTTAATAAGGCTATTACTATTTTTTATTAGTCGATCTTTTGTTTGGCTTCTGGCAAATTCCGCACCTAACCATTGTGCAAATAATTCTATATAGTCATAGGCTTGGTCTGTAAAAACAGGCGATGAAGCAGCAGAAGAAAAGTTAACGGTTCCAAACACTTTATTACCTACTTTAATAGGAGCACCAATGTAGGATTCCAGTTGGAAATTAGCAAAGCAAGGGTGGTCTGCAATTTCGCTCTGAGATACATTGTGAAAAGCGAGGGCTGAGCCTGCTTTGAGGGTGTGTGTGCAGTAAGTACCTTGTAGGTCAAATTGTGTACCTATAGCAAGATCATTGTTGGGGGTAACCGCATATAAAACAGTGTAACACTGGTCTTCAACTTTACTGATGATAGCTAAATCAAGATTAAAAACGTTAAGCCCAAACGTTAATAGCTTTTGCGTTTTGTTGTCAAATGATAAACTTTGATCAGAGACTATGTCGTGAAATTGCCTAAGAAAATTCAATAGAAAAACCCTATGGTATTAATTTTTTAAAACTTTATTTAGCAAGCTTAGAATAACGTTAAAAAGTGATAAAAAGCTATTACTATCTCGGCAACTAAATACAAAAAAACGATTTGATTAAAATATAGATTTAGCGTATCTGTGTGCACGTTATCTAATTTTTAATTTAGTATGTTGAGTTAGGTGTGTACTCTGGGTTGATATCTCCATCAACTTCTTCTGGATCAACATCGTTTATCAGCAGTGTTTCTCTTACGGCTTCTATATGATCAAGGACCGTTTGATAACGCTCACCATATTCATATTTAGTCACTTCAATAGCTTTTGGCATATATGTAAACGCTATTTTAAGAGCATGAAGTGCATCGTCATTTATTTTTTCACTCATATTTTTCTCCTGACTAAATTAATATCGGCGGTTAAAGTATTTTCTTTAATTGTTTATTTTAGACTGCTTGCAAGTATGCACGCGCTTCAGTTATGCCCATTTGGTATCCGTTATTTAAAATATTAAACGATTTGGTGGTTCTGCCCACTTTAAAGTGCTTTGGTGGTGCAATAATATTAACTATACAATCGCTGGGTGGGTTTTCTATAAAATCGATACTTTTATTATAAACGTCAGCTCTATTTAATGCTGCATTTATGAGTGCAGGATAACCCTTATAAATTTGTTTAGTGAGCCAAGACGTTTTTGTCGCTTTTTTTTTGTACCCTCGTGAACGTGACAAGATAACCGTTATTTCGCGCGCCCCCATTTCATACGCCTTGATAACAGGAATAGAGTCTGCAACTCCACCATCCGTCATAGGTGTGTTATTTATAATCGGGTAATCACGATATGCAATAGGAATTGCGCAGGATGCTTTTAATTGCTCAACCATATTGTCGTTTGTTGCTTCTAAATAATAGGCTTTACCTGAATCTATAGCGGTAGTAACAATATAAAACGGTTGTGGGTTTTGCTCAAATATTTCGGTTTGTAGACGAATTTCACGAATAGTTTCTTCCCATAACCAATCAAGGTCAAATAAGTGACCACCTTTTAAAAACCGAGCCAGATTAATAAACTCCGGCCTACATGAATAATCTGTTATTACTTTGTAGTTTCGCATGGGTTGCTTACATAAGAATGCAGCTACATTTGTTGCTCCTGCAGAAACGCCAAAGTAACAATCAAAGGGCTGATGATTTTGTGATAAAAATTCATCAAGGACGCCTGCAGCAAATATACCGCGCATTGCGCCACCTTCGACTACAAGTGCATGTTTTATATTTTTAGCCATAATTGTAACTCCTTTTAATCTGACTTTATGTTACCAACTATGGCGAGTGAGGGCGACTTATAAAACACATATTATCAATAAGTTGCATTCCTATTAAAAGTTAATTCAATAATAAAAAAGCAAAAAAATCAGACATTTAATTTAATAAATATGTTGGTAGTTAATATATTAATTAATCGGCATACTATTTTTAGAAATTTTATGGCTGTAATTACATCGCACTGAGTTATATTTTTTGTTAATGTTAGGCTTTAAGCTTATGTTAATAATAAACCTTAAAAGGGTTACTGATACTGCAATATTAAGATGGATAATATGCGTCAATATTTTTGCATAAATTGACATTGTTATAGTTATTATATCGCGAACGTAAGTCAGCATAATTTAGCCGTTGTTGCTTTCGAGCCCGTTATTTAAGAACCTTGTACTGCGAATAATTGTACTAAGGTCATAGTTTGCTCCTAAAAGGTAAATAAACTCTATAATGAGCGATTTTAAAATCACCTTATTTAATAATACGCAAAATTGGCTTGGCGAAAGTCCGCTATGGCACCCAATGTTGGCAACACTCTTCTGGGTTGATATCAATAAAAAACTGCTATTTTGTCGCTCACTCGGTAAACCAGCAAATGCTTACTCGGTTGAAATGCCTTTTATAGTGACAGCTATAGCTTGGCAAGATAAAGAGCATTTAATTTTAGGAACTGAATCTGGGATTTATCGTTACAATATAAAGCGTAAAATACCTCAGTTAATTACGGAACTTGAAAGTGGCGACACGAATAGGCGCTCAAACGATGGTCGTGCCGATCCCTGGGGTGGTTTTTGGTTAAGTACAATGGATATGACTGCCGAAAAAGGGCAGGGCAAGATATACCGCTATTACAATAAAAAGCTAGATTGCATTGTGACTGATTTAACCATTCCTAATGGTTTGTGTTTTGATAAAGCTCGCTCTCGTGGTTACTATTGTGACTCTTTTACAAGCTGTATTTATGTTCTTGACCTTGATGTTAATACAGGTGAAGTTGCTGGCTCGGCAAAGGTATTCTATCAATTTAATAACACCGATGTAGATCCCGATGGTTGCGTTATCGACAGTATTGGTAACTTGTGGTTAGCGGTATGGGGAATGGGTTGTGTTATGTGTTTATCGCCTGATGCAGAAGTAATTCATACAATAAAAGTAAAAAACCTCAATCCTACATGTACAGCATTTGGCGGCAAACAAGGTGAGCTGCTATTTGTCACTTCAGCATTATGCGAGTCTAATAAGGACTTACAAAATATACAAGGGACGACAATTCAAATTAGCGGAATAAAAAACGGGCAACTCGAGCCACCCGTTATTTTATAATTAGCTTATAAATTACTGTGAAACCGGTTTGACCCACATTACGCCAACATCTTTTTTCATAACGTATACGCGAGTGCCTGCAGTAATTGTTTGCTCACTTTTTAATTTCCAGCTAATACCTGAATAATTATACGTAGTTAACCCTTGATCGGTAACGTCGTCATCTAGGGTAAACGTAAGCTCTGCAAAATCGTTTGTTACGGGCTTTGTATCCACACGGTTTTGCATTTTTTTTAGAGGTTTCCACAGGCCAATGGCTAAAATAGCCGTTACCACTGTGTTACTCCATAGTGCAGTTGTTAATGAGTCAGGTAATATTCCTATGCTCATTGAAAAACCAGTTATCAGTAGTGATAAGCCAAAAAATAATAGAATAATAGTAGAGAGACCCAGCACGGCTACTTCTATTATTAAGGCAATTATACCAAGCACCATAAGTGCTTGTGGTAAATTTTGCATAATAAAATCCATACAAACCTCTTTAGGTGTTAACCTTTATTTTGCTTGTTTAAACTATTAATGATTGCCATGCCTTGCGCAACCATTGAGCTTGCATCTGTTGCGTTGTCAGGGAGAAGAACAACAGATGATTCACGTGCAATGGCTTCTTTAGCCGAAATGGCTTTAGTTGCTAAATCAAGTTGAATCGCTTTTTGCCCTTGCTCTGTATCAGCGGCTTCACCGACTTTTAATAGTGCATTGGCTTGTGCTTCAGCGACGGTTGTAATTGCGGTAGCTTCACCTTCTGCACGTAAAATTTGCTCAGCTTTATCTGCTTCTGCAGCAAGCACTTGTGCTTGCTTTTTACCTTCAGCGACATTTATATTTGCTTGACGGTCACCTTCAGACTCTAAAATTTGAGCACGTTTTACACGCTCAGCCTTCATTTGTGCTTCCATAGCTTCCATAATCGAGTTCGGTGGCACAATATCTTTAATTTCGTAACGCAGTACTTGAATACCCCATGGCTCAGATGCCTGGTTTATTGCAGCTACGATATTTGTGTTTAGTAGGTCACGCTCTTCAAAAGTTTTATCTAGCTCCATTTTACCAAGCTCTGAACGCATTGTTGTTTGCGAAAGCTGAACAACCGCAAATGTATAATCGTCAACACCATAGGTAGCTTTGTACGGGTCTAATACTCGAAAGTATAATACGCCATCTACAATTAACGAGATGTTGTCTTTTGTTATAGCTGATTGAGATGGTACATCTTGCGCCTGTTCTTTTAAGCTGCGGTCGGCAGATATTCTATCGATAAACGGAATAATAAAATTAAGGCCGGCTTCTTTGGTTGATTGGTATTTACCAAAACGTTCAATTAGCCAAGCTCTATTTTGAGGGACAAATTTAACACTGCTTTTTAGAAGCACAATAACAAATATGAGTAAAAATGCCTCAACAGTAAATACGACATCGAGGATTTGTGACACTGGATCCATTTAAATATTCCTTATAATAATTAATCATAAAATGGTGTGTTGTTTTAATTTTAAACTAATAAAGACTACCACTTTTCAATGTAATTACCTACAAAAAGTGGGCACTTAAGAAGTACATATTATCGAGGGGGGCTCTCGGAAATTTTATTTCGACCAGTTTCTTTAGCGTTATAAAGAGCAGCGTCTGCTTTTGCAATAATGTCTTCTGCTATTGTTTTTGTGTTAGGAATTAGGCTATAAAAACCAATACTTAACGTAAGCATATCACTTACTTCTGAATATTTATGCTCTATGCCCAACTTGGCTATTTCTTTTTGAATTAGAGTGGAAAAGCAATATGCATTATCAGTATTGGTACAGGGTAAAATAAGTGCAAATTCTTCACCACCATATCGAGCTGCTAGATCGCCGGGGCGCTTACATAAATTTTGCAGTGTTTCAGCAACTTGTTTTAATGCCTCATCCCCTTTTTGATGACCATAACTATCGTTGTATTTTTTAAAAAAGTCGATGTCGCAAATAAGTAAGCTAATGGGTTGTTGGTAACGAACGCATCGTTGTATTTCGTCATCTATAGTTTGATCAAAGCATCGACGATTAGCTATGTTAGTCAAGCCGTCTGTATTTACCAGCTCACTTAATTGTTGATTTGCTGTGATAAGTTGCTGCTGAGTAAGTTCTAACTTTTGTTTATAGTTTATATTTTTGAACGCGTTGGTTAGTATTTCACCCACTAACTTTATTCTGATTAAATCAAGGTTTGTCCATTCACGTTTTACTGCTACACAATCGCAACCAATAAAACCAACAAGTTCTTTTTCGTAGCTTAAGCCAATACACATTACTGATTTGATTTTTTGTAGTTCAAATTCCTTTTTTTCACCACCTGCAGAGGCTGGTAAATCCGCAACATCATTTACTTTAAAAAGGTAAGTGTCGTTCATTAATTTAAAAAAGTAGGGTAGTTCACTTTTAGGTACATTTTGCAACGAATCCTTAAAAGGGATTATGCCTTTATTTACCCATTCATGTGTATTACTCATTTGTGTGTTTTCGTCGTTAAATTTAAATAAATAGCTGCGATCTGCATGGCATACAGTGCCAATTGCTTTTAATGCATAATTAATATGTTTATCTACATCATCGTTTTGAATATCAATGAGATCGGCTGATATATTCGATATAACAACATCAAAATTATATTGTTCATCGACTTTTTGTTTTTCTATTTCAAAGGTGATCATTGAAACGGTCTCGGTAATATTGGCAAATTTAATGTTCAGTAAGAAGGCTGTTTGATCTACTTCAAGCACCACTTTATTTTGAACATTAGGTATAAGATAAACATCAAAAAGGTTCTGTAATAATAAAGTTTTTTTACTTAAAGGGCTTGTTAGCTTTATGTGACCAAAGTGATTTTCATTCAAGTCAGAATGCTGCTTTAAATTAAACAGGTTTAACGCGGATTCGTTCGCTTTGTAGTTGCGTGTTTTTGAGTCGTGGACCAAAACAGCAAAAGGGAGACACTTTAATGTACTCCAGATCTCTTTAATCGAGTTCAACGTTTAAGTTACCTCATTTTCTATAAAAGATAGGACATATCCGATTGATTTTTATTCTTATAATATAGTTTTAGTACAGTTTTGTTGATATTACTAACTTTTTTAGTGCGTTTATGTGAGTCACGCATTATAATTGATACTGTATATCATTACTCCTTTCTTCAGTGAGCCTTTAGCGGCTTACTTGCATTCTAAGTATAGGTAACCCAAGTATTTCATGACCGAAATTACAACACACCAAGCTTCTCGTAGGCGCTTACTCATTGCGCTTGCAATAACATGCTCATTTATGATCATACAAGTAATTGGCGCGTATTATGCTAATTCGCTTGCTGTATTAGCTGATGCAGGACATTTGTTTGTGCATAATAGTTCGCTATTTATTGCCTTAATTGCTTCAAGTTTTGCTATTCACTTAGCTAAAACTTTCAATGATGGCTATCAACGGGCTGAGTTAATGGGTGGGCTTATTAATGGCATTTTATATCTCGCAATTAGTTTGGTGATTCTATATGAAGGTGGGGAGCGATTTATTCATCAGCATGAAGGTAACGAACTTGAGATAAATAGTTACTTAATGTCGGTAATTGCGGGGCTGGGCTTTTTGTTCCACGGTGCCGCTGCTTGGGTGTTATACAAGGGACGAAAAGCAAGCATTAATGTTTATGCCGTGTTCTTACATTCGTTTTTTGATTTGATTTCTACTGTGTCCACTTTTGTTGCTGGTGTACTAATATATTTCACAGGCCTTGCGGTCATCGATATTTTATCGAGTATGCTTATAGCGTCGTTTGTATTGTTTACGGGCATTAAAGTAATTATAAGTTGTATTAAAGGTTTGCGTTTAAATAAAGCAAAACTTCCTAAGGTAGCAGATATTGAAAGCGAAATCACAAGCATAGAACACGTACATAACGTACATAATGTAACTGTAACACGTAATTACGATGGCTTAGTGGTGGGGGCTCATGTGGTACTCAAAAAGCACTGTACTATTGAAAAGCATGACGAAGCATGTCGCTTAAAGGTAGAGAATCTGCTTGCTGAAAGGTTTAGAGTAACGAGTAGCGTACTGCAAATTGAAAGCCATGAATGCCATCATATTCATTAGGGGTTAATAATCATTCAAGGTTGAATTTTAAACTGTATGTATGATATCTATTCAACCTAGAGCCTGCGAGTTGTGTACGCCCTAAAAGGTAAGAGTGCATATTAGAGCCAAACAAACGAGTCCCGAAGGGGGCTACCGGGGCAGTTTACTTCTTGTTGCTTGGCTTTGGTTTTCTGTTACAGAGTGTAAAGGCCGAAGAGTAGTGCAGGAGTAGTAGCCAACCTGGTGCTGCGATTAAACCGCTGTAAGTTTTAACAAACACTAACCCACAAAGGTCATTATAACTGTGTGTTAGTGGATGGGGGTTCTAATGCCTTGCTAGTTGCTTCAAATAAGCTCAATAATTTTTCTAAAACAACTATTTTCATTAAGTGCTTCGGCGCTCATTGGTTTTGCAAAGTAATAACCTTGAAGCACATGGCAACCAGCGTTAACTAAAAACTCCATTTGGTCACGATTTTCAACGCCTTCAGCAATACAATATAAGTTTAAATTTTCAGCTAAAGAAATAATAGTTTTAATAATTGACTCGTCTCCTTTGTCCTCACCAATACTATTTACAAAACTTTGATCTATCTTTATGACGTTAATTGGGAATTGGCTCAAGTAAGTCAGCGATGAATAGCCTGTACCAAAGTCATCAAGCAATAATTTAAATCCTGCTGCTTTTAATTTTTGTAACTGCTTAGCAGCTTTCAGTTTATCTTCAAGCAATATAGTCTCTGTAATTTCGAGCCTCAGTTGCTTTGGCAGAATACCCGCGTCTGCTAGTATGCATTGTAAACGTTCGGTTATGTTCTCCTTTAAAATATGTTTTGGTGATAGGTTTAAGGAAATATAAAATAATGGATTGTCATTCAGTAGTGGCGCTAATTCAATAAGTGCGCGTTTAAGGGCTAACTCAGTTAAGCGCTCGATTAAACCGGTTTCTTCTGAAATTGGAATAAACACTGCGGGTGAAACAAATTGCTCTTTGTTTTTCCAGCGCATTAGTAGCTCTACACCATTTATTGTTCTTGCTTCAATATCAACAATTGGCTGATAATGATTAAAAAATAAGTCGGCTTTTACTGCATCTTTTAAATCATTTTCGAGCATTAGCTTTTGTTTTATTTGTTCGTTCATTTCATCGCTAAAGAAGCTAAAACCATTCCTGCCATTTTGCTTTGCTTGCATCATAGCGACGTCTGCGTTACGAATTAAAATGTCGGTTGTTATTGCATCAAATGGGTACAAAGCAACGCCTATACTGGCAGAAATATTAATCGCAAAGTCTTCAATCATCACTTTATTTGCTAATTCTTTACTAATTAGCATAACTGTTTCTTTTAATGAGTCCTGAGATTCTACATTTTTAATAAGAACTAAAAACTCATCTCCACTTTGGCGGCCAAGCTGTGCATTTTCGTTAAGAATATTACTCACCCGTTCAGTAATATTACAAAGAAGCTTGTCACCTACAGCATGACCAAAAGAGTCATTTACTGGCTTAAACTTATCTAAATCTATAAATAAGAGTGCGCAATGTGTATTTGAACTTTCGGCTTGTTTAATGGCTTCCTCAATTTCTTGATACATTAAACTACGATTTGGCAGTTTTGTTAGTGCGTCGTAATTGGCTAAATAACGCAGCTCATTTTCAGCTCTTTTTTGCTCTGTTAGGTCAGAAATAACAATTACATAGTAGCTTACTTCTGTTGTACTTTTTGCTACAGCAGTCACATTAATATGCACTGGGTGCTTACTGCTTTTAGCTGTTTTTATTAACGTATCAATATGCCAGTTTTCAGTTGGTTGCAATTTTTTAAGTATTTTTGCGAACTCTTTACAGTTTTCTTTACCAATAGACTTTATAAATAGTTTCGGGCTAATATTTGTAAATTCCTCTGAATCAGAGAACGTTCTTATAAAACTATTATTTGCTGAAAATGGCATTAAATGATCGTCTAAAATCAGTAACCAATCGTTTATTTGGCTAAATGCTTCACCTAGTATTTTGGCTTGTTCTTCATTGGCACGCTGCTCTGTAATATTGGTATAAATACCAGATACATACAAAGGTTTGCCTGTTTGAGTGTCAAAAATTATTTGGCCAGTGTCTTGATACCACAACCACTGCCCATTTTTATGGCGGAGACGATATGTTAATTGCCAATTTTTATTTTTACTTTTTTTGCTTATAAAGCCTTGCCATTTGGTTTCAAATCGACGCTTATCGTCAGGGTGTATAATAGAATAAAACAGCTCTATCGATACTCGTTCTTCAAGGTTCTCATAACCCAGTTCTATGCCGCGTAAGGTATTTACAGAACCATCTTTAAATCGAAAATCCCATATTCCACTTTTATTATTTTTAAGAGCGAGCTCTGTTTGTTTTTTCGAATTTATAGTGTCTGTATGCGCTTGTTGAATAACATTTTGGCGGTTACGGTATTGCCAGAAAAATAAAGCGAAGAGGCTTAACATAACTATAATATAGGTGAATATCGCAAAGGGTGACTTCCAAGGAGCATAGGCTACATTCATGCTCAGCTTAACTGGTTGGGCTTTAATTACACCATCTTTAAAATGAGCGTTGATAGTGAGGGAGTAGCTTCCTGGTTGAAGTTTAGTAAAAAACACCTGATTTGATTTTAAGTTGTCATAGGTAAGTGATGTTGGGCCATCAAGAACCACATCATATAACGTTTTATTTGTATCTGGGTAAGAAAAGTCAGAAAAGCTTACCGTTAACCCCATATCATCATGACTCAATTTGAGTGGTTGATTACTGTATGCAAGAGGTGAAAAAGGTAATTCTCTTGTCAATAGACTGACATCTGTAATTGCTAACTTATGTTTTTTAGTTGTTGCTTTTGTATTGAAATCAGCAGGATTAAAAAGCAGCGCGCCAGCATTACTACCTAATATTATGTGCCCATTATTCAATTTTCTTTGTGTGTAGTCTGTAAATTTATTGGTGCTTAAACCATCTTTCACAGAAAAACTTGTAACATTAAGTGTGTTGAGGTTTACCTTGTAGAGCCCATTCTCAGAGCTTGCCCACAGGTAATCATTTTCATCAGGCACTAAAGACAAAATTGAATTTGAATTTAAAGAACTTTTAAGCCCCAGAGAATGTTTACGTTCATAGCTTTGTGGGTCTATGCCAATTAAGCCTTCAAAAGTAGTTGCAAGCCATAAAACATTTCTTTTTAAGTCAAGGTAATAACTATCTACAGTGTAATAGATGTCGTCTCTATTCTTTGATGACTGAAATATTTGGGTTAAGCTTTGTGTTGACTCGTTATACCTATATAGGCTGTTGGTCATACTAATTAAAAGTTCATTTGGGTGTGTTTCTATTGGCGGAAGGAACACATAAGCATATACCGGGTCTAGAAAGTTTTTAAGTCCTTTAACAACCCTTATATCACCCGTTTTTTCGTTAAATAGGTAAAAGTTTTTGTCACTTGCAAATGCATATTGATGAGTGCCAATTTTGGCAAAACCAAAAACAGTTGGTTGAGTAAGTAAATCGTTATTAGTACTTAAATTTGATACTAATTGCTTACTACTTTTATCAAACAATTCAAACCCATTGTATGTAGACAGCCATAAATATTGGTTGTTTCCAAGGGAGGAAGCAAAAATATCATAGACTGCTGACGAACCAAACACTGCTTTTGCGTCAGTTGAGTTTAAAAAAGTACGCGTAGTTTTTGTTTTAGGGTTGTATTGAGCTAGGCCATCGTTTGTGCCAAACCATATAGTATTATCTTCGTCTTCGTGAATTTTGTTTATCGTATTATTGACGGGCAACTTAATATTTTTAAATCGTCTTGTATTAATGGGCCACGTGAATACCCCTTGGCTTCTTGATGATAACCAAAGTACTCCTGTTTGGCTTATTGTTAAATCGTCAATTGAGTTATCGTTTATATTAAATTTACTTTTTTCATAATTTAAAATGAACTCTATTTCGCCGTTTACCCGGCTAAAACTATATAACCCTTTTTCTGTTGCTACAAACTCACCCTGGTCAGAATTAATGTAATCCCAGATATTAAGATCGGGAATAAGCGTCGTTATTTTAGAACTGAGTACAAGGTTATCTTCTGAAAATGCGAATTTATAAAGCCCTTCTACCGTGCCAACTAGAAGGCCAAGCTCTTTATCTACCTGCAAAAACTTTACATTAATGTTGTCTATTGTTGTTTTTTCGGCAGGGTGAAGTGGTATTTCTGTAAGCTGATTACTTACAAGGTTGAACTTATATAGCCCATTATTGGCACCAATGAAAAGTGTATTATTGTGTAGTGTTAAAGCGCGAATAAACGAAGTTTTTTCAGCTAAAGCGGCTGTTTGTGTAAAAGCTCCAGTGACTTTGTTGTAAGTGACTATTTGGTTATCAATTGCTAAGTAATAAAGTTCGTTTTTTTCAGCCATTGCTTCAACAGGTGAATAAATCTGTTTTTCTTTATCGAGTTGACCAGAGTAAATTTTTTCTGTTTTAAGGGTTAGTGGGTCTATTAGGTATGCCCCAGCTATATCAGTAGAAACAAGTAACTTACCGTCTTGTGTTTTTAACACCGTAGAAATATAGTGTTTGTCTAACTCAAAACCACCGTCGAATGTTTCAACGTTATAGCCATCAAACCTATTTAGTCCTTGTTGCGTAGCAATCCAAATGTAGCCAATCTCATCTTCTTGTATTTTTACAACGTAATTTTGTGAGAGGCCTTCATCGGTAGAAAGGCGTTGTAACTGTTGGGCATAATTTTGCGATGCAAATGCATTGGTCATACACAACATTATCAATAAAACAAAAAGGGATAATTTACTTATTGGCACTGATGACCGATCTCCAAACATGTATTGCTTTGTAAAGCTAAGTGTTAAATATAGCACAACTTTTATTTTTTTTTACAAATAAAATACTGGGTAAAACAATGTAAATTTAATGCAATGAACTAATGTTTATTATTATTTAAGAGCTTTAGGGAGGTCTTAAAATGGTTTTAACAAACATACAAGCTAAAGATAGTCTTTTACTGATCATAGATATTCAAGAGCGACTTTCCCCCATGATTAGTGATTTTCAAAGTCTTTTAAAAAATACACTAAAATTAGCGCAGGCATCTTGTGTGCACGATATACCAACACTTATCTCAGAGCAGTACGTCCAAGGATTAGGAGAAACCGACAACAAAATTAAATCTGTTTTACCGCGTGCTTCGTATTTTAGTAAGGTGCATTTTAGTGCTTGTGAAGAAGCTGGCTTCTTAGATAAGTTAATTAGTTTTAACAAAAAAACGATTGTTGTAGTGGGCACTGAGGCGCACGTGTGTGTTTTACAAACGTGTATTGATTTATTAAAAAATGGATTTGAAGTGGTTTTAGTAATAGATGCAATAGGCTCTCGTAATGCTGAGCATAAAAGTATCGCAATAGAACAGCTAAAGCTTGGCGGAGCGGTAATTTCATGTGCAGAAATTATTATATTTCAATGGACAAAAACTGCAGCTACGCCTACGTTTAAGAAAATATTACCTATAATTAAATAGGTTAGTTGTATATAGTGTAAATTAAATGTTTATTAATATTAAATTTTAAATCATTCATTGATAATATTGGTACTATTTGGTTGTATTTGTACTAAGCTAAATGTATTAGTAAAATTAAAAGTTAGGGTCTTTATGTCTAGTGTTAGCCGTTTATTAACAGTAATTTTTGTCATCTTATTCGTCGAATCTATAGGATTAGGCCTTTATTTTGGTACGTTAACTCAAGCATTTATAGTCGGTTTGCCGTTGTGTTTATTACCAATATGGCTACTTAAAACTCAAGAAAATAACCCTATTACACCCCACATAGTCGCTGCTGCAATTATGATGTTTTCTTTTCTGCATATACAGCAAGCATTTGGCTTAATTGAAGTGCATTTTGAAATTTTTATATTAATGCCTATTTTAATTGTTTTTGTTCAGTGGCGCGTTTTTATTACAGCTATATTGTTTGTCGCGGTCCATCACCTTTCTTTCTACTACTTACAAACCCAAAATACGGGCTTTTATGTTTTTGACCCTGATAGGCTTGCTTTTAGCACTGTGATTATTCATGCAGCTTATGCAATAGTTGAAGTGCTTGTTGTAGGTTACATAGCAATTACTTTAGAGAGAGAGCGCCGGGCTGGAACATCACTTAGCTCAGCAACTGAGCAAATCATGGAAAACTCTGAGCACATTAAATTATCTCTTAGAGCCGATTACACGCAAAGTGAAGCCGTTGTTGGTTTTAACACCTTGCTCGATTACTTATCGGACGTTATTAAACAAGTTAAAACTCAATCGTATTCTCTAAAAACCAATTCCGGTGAATTAATTCAAGTTCATGATCAACTAGCGAATGGTGCACAGCAGCGAACTCAGCAAACAGATGATATAGCTAATTCGGGTGCTCAAGTTGCGCATGGTTTCAAATTAGTAGAGCAAGAAAGCGAAGTGTTGAAAACACAAGTAGATAGCATCACACAATCTGCTAAAGGGGCTTTAGACGACGTATTGCAGACCGATAGTAAAAGCAGAGAGCTACTGAATTTGTTAAATCATACAGAAGAGCAAATTAATCAACTCGTTGCTGCCGGCGATGTCATCTCAAGCTTATTAAACGAAATATCTGGGATTGCTGAGCAAACAAATTTACTTGCGCTTAACGCAGCCATTGAAGCCGCCAGGGCTGGCGAGCACGGAAGGGGCTTTGCAGTTGTAGCGGATGAAGTACGATCATTGGCAAACCATAGTAAAGCAACTACAGACAAGATAGGCCTGACTCTTAAAGACCTTGTTACAAATAGTAAAACATCTACTCAATCAATGACTCAGTGCGTGAGCTTTGTTGTTGATTTAACTGAAATAAGCACTGCAATGAAAGAGAATATTTCAGCAATGAGTGAACAGATAAAAGCGGTGTCGAGTAGTACTAGTTCGGTTGCACAAGTTGTTTCAGAGCAAGCTGGTAATACAGAACAAATTGCTAATAGCACAGACCAAATGCGCCAAAACCAGTACGAAGATTCCAATATTGTTAAGCAGCTCACCGACAAAGTACAGTTAATCGACGTCAGTATTGATGTACTTGAGCAATCAATTGCTAAATTTAAGTAACGATCACCTTTTAAAGTTTATAATATTAGCCTGGTTAGGATTCGTTATATCAGGCTTAGTTTATTTTCAGGTTGGCCAGCTAAAATCGTTTGATAGTGACCGAGTACTATTACAGGATGGTTGGTTTTTAAGTTTTAAAAAGCAGCTAGGGTTGAATACGCAAATACACGAGGCATCTTTAGTTCTTGTCATAGAGCAAAACTGTGGTTGCGCGAAGCAGGCTAAAGCACATATTACCGCACTAAAACGGTTTGCTGACGAAAAAGGCTTTAATATTATCGAGCATCCTTATTCAGCTGAGTTACATCATGTTATTCCAGCTACGCCAGCCGCTGTAATTATTGATAAGAATGGCGAGTTTGTTTATGCGGGGCCATTATCCGAAGGATTGGCTTGCTCACAGGGCAGTGGTTTTGTAGAAACGGCTATGACTAACTTAGTTGCTGGGTTTAACTCAAAATTACTCGTAGCAGATACTAAAGGCTGTTATTGCAAAAATAGGGTTTAGCTTCAGGGGGCCGCTTCCTTAAAGTAAATTTGTTGAGTGTTAAATCACACTCTATTTTTTCAAAAAGAGCCTAACTGAGTAGTCAGTAGTTTTATGCAAGTGATTTATATTTGTGTTAGTGCACACTTTTGAGTGAAAGTTTTATTAGTCACTCTCAAATAAACTAATCTATATTCACTAATTATTAGATTTTAATGATCAATCTATTAATTTGGATCAATGGCGATACTAAATCAAATTGACAAAAGATTAGGGGAACAATGAATTACCAATTTTTGTATGAAAGGTTACCCTAAAGTTATAATTGGGTTTAAAAATAAAATTCAAATAATGCTCTAAAAATTATTGATAACTATTACTATTTAGATTAATATAACTATATCGAAAGTAATTAGAGTGGTTTGTAATCATGTACATTTGTCTATGTCACGGTGTGACAGATAAAAAAATTGAACAAACAATTGATGATGGTGCAACAACTATGCGTGAGTTGGCAAAAGAGCTTAATGTCGGCAGCCAATGCGGAAAATGCTGTGGTTGTACTAAGAAGATTTTGAATCGCAAGCTGATTCAAATTGCAGACATAACAGATCAAGTCGCTTAATTATTTTAAAAAATATTACATAAAAAAAGCAGCCATATGGCTGCTTTTTTTATGCTTATAACGTGTTGTTAAAGTTGAGATTGAAGATAGTTTTCTATACCTACATTCTCAATAAGCTGTTGTTGTGTTTCTAGCCAGTCCATTTGCTCTTCTTGCTCGTTTAAAATATGGTCGAGTGCTTCTCGGCTAATGTAGTCTTTTTTACTTTCAGCTAATTTAACCGCAGCGCGAAGTTCGTCTATAGTATCAAGCTCAAAGCTCATGTTAGCGGCGATCATTTCTTCGCTGTTTTCACCAATGCGTAAACGGCCTAAGTCTTGTAGGTTTGGTAAACCCTCTAAAAATAAAATACGCTCAATTAAACGATCGGCGTTTTTCATTTTTTGAATTGACACTTTGTAGTCTGCTTTATCAAGCTGGCTAAAACCAAAGTCTTTAAACATACGTGCATGTAAAAAGTATTGATTAATTCCGACAAGTTCATTAGCAAGTACGCTATTTAACGCTTTAATTACCTCTAAGTCGCCTTTCATAACTTTAGCTCCTGCTAACCCATTTGAGATTGATGGTAATTTTCTGAGCCAATTTTTTCAATTAGGCCAAGTTGTTGTTCTAACCAGTAAACATGATCTTCTTCTGTATCGAACAATAGTTTTTGGAGTATTGCACGAGATTGGTAGTCTTGCTGTTCTTCACAGATGGCAATTACATCTTTTACGCAGGCAACAACTTCTAGTTCGAGTGTTAAATCATTTTGCATCATGCTTTTAACATCGTTTCCAATAAGCAAATCACGACGCTTGGTAAGGTTTGGGACACCTTCTAAAAATAAAATACGTTTGATTAACCAGTCAGCATGGTCTTTTTCTTCTTCCATTTCATGATTAAGGCGCTCATAAAGTTTATTTAAACCCCAATCATCATACATGCGAGAGTGTATAAAATACTGATCGATTGCAGCTAACTCGTTGGCGAGTAGCGCATTAAATGCGTCGATTACTTTTTGATTACCTTTCATGATATGTCACCATAGCTTTGTTAATTATGGCTAGTGTAGTGTAAAACCAAGTAATTGCAAGTTTTCTCTATAAAAATCATTGTGTTACTATTGGTTTTGATTCTTATTTAAGTTTGCATTGTTGCTTGCTTTATAGGCTCTCTGCGTTTTGGGCGCATAATCAATTTTTGCTTGAATAAGAGTAGCTTAAATATATTTAAAACAGCTTAGGTAATACGGGTGTCGTAATTAACTTTATAGCGCTGAACTCAGGTGCAAAAAATAGCAAACCACATTAATAGTTTTTAATTCAATTATATTTTTTGTTTATTAATCAATTAAGCTAATTAATGTATGACATACTAAAACACACATTAATTTCATGGTGTGTAATACATTATCAGCACCATAAATACTTACTGAACACATATTTTAATTTAACAATAGTGCAGCACACTTAGGGTCACTACTATGAGCAAGTCAATTATAATTCGCGATGCGAAGCCAAGCGATGCCAAAATTATCTTAAATTTTATTACAGAGCTTGCGATATATGAAAAAGAGCCAGATGCGGTCAAAACAAATGAGCATGCTATTTTAGATACATTATTTAGCGAAGGCGCCACAGCGCACAGTATTATATGTTTAGATGGCGATGAACCTATAGGCTTTGCAGTTTATTTTTACAATTATTCTACTTGGCTAGGTAAAAACGGTTTGTATCTTGAAGATTTATACGTAAGTCCAGATAGCCGTGGTAAAGGTGCTGGTAAAGCCATAATGAAGCATTTAGCTAATAAGGCGTTGAGCAATAATTGTGGTCGTTTTGAGTGGGTTGTTTTGGATTGGAATAAGCCTGCAATAGATTTTTATGACAGTATAGGTGCAAAGCCCCAAACTGAATGGATTATTTATCGTTTAACGGGTCAAGAGTTAATAGATTTTGCTAAATAGTAAAGTTCCGATTGTGGCTAGCAATGGTTAAAAATTTATTTAAACTTTGTGCTGGTCACTCATTAAAAGAGCTATTTATGATTTCATCTTACTGGCAAAAAGCACGTCAAAGTCGCGATCACCGATTTGATGGTCTTTTTTATGTTGCGGTAAAAAGTACGGGTATTTACTGCAGGCCTATTTGTCCAGCGCCTACTGCGCTTGAAAAAAATGTTATTTATTATGAGTTTGCTCATAATGCAGCGCAAGACGGTTTTAGGCCTTGCATTCGTTGTAGGCCTGACAGTGCACCGGGAAGTGCGGCTTGGCAAGGGGTCAAAACAACCGCTTTGAGGGCAAAGCAGCTCATTGACCAATACGATGAACATGATTGCGAAAAGTTAGCTGAAAGGTTAGGAGTGAGTAGCCGATATTTAAGACGTTTGTTTAAACAACATTTTGGTTTGTCGCTTACGCAATATCGTTTATTTAAGCAATGTCATTTTGCAAAAAAGCTGATACAAGAAACGCATTTATCGCTAACCGACATTGCATACGCGGCAGGTTTTAAAAGTACAAGGCGATTTAACGATGCTTTTTTCAAACAATTAAATATGACACCATCAGCACTGCGTCAAAATACCAAAATTCAAAGTACGTCACTTACCTTAACCCTTCCTTTTAGGCCTCCTTATAATTGGCTTGCTTTACGCTCGTTTATAGAAAAACGTTTAATTAAACCTGTTGAATGGATTTCGGAAAATAGCTACGGGCGTACGTTTTCAAATACGCTTTATAAAGGATGTTTCACTGCCGAATTTATCGAAAGTAAACATCACTTTAAAGTAAAGGTAGAGATAGACGACACGCAATATTTGCAAACAGTTATAAATAACATACGGCGGGTTCTAGACTTAGATGCTGATATTAATTTAATAGAAACTCATTTAAATACAAACATAAACAATGCATTCACACTGTGTAACGGACTTAGGTTGCCAGGTATTTGGTCAGAGTTTGAGGCTGGTATTAGGGCTGTGCTAGGACAACAAGTAAGCGTAGCCGCAGCGCATAGCTTAGTCACTAAACTAGTTGATGAGCTCGGAGAAAAAGACGTAAACCATGTGTATTTTCCGAGTGCCGAACAGGTAGCACAAAGCAGCTTTCATTTTTTTAAAATGCCACAAGCGCGCAAAAATGCGCTACATAATTTAGCTTTGTTTTGCACCAATAACCCTGGCAATAGTGACTTAGATTTATGGCTTGACTTAAAAGGAATAGGCCCATGGACTGTGAACTATGCAAAATTAAGAGGGCAAAGCCAACCCGATATATTACTTGATGGTGATTTAGGAATTAAAAAAGCACAAGCTGCGGCTAGTTCGTTTAACAGTGAAAAGTGCACTCCATTTCGTTCCTATTTAACGTTTCAACTTTGGCAGCAACTATCATGATTATTCAAACATACATAACAAGTCCCATAGACAATATAATAATTCAAGCAACTGAAAAAGGGGTGAGTTACGTTGGCTTTTATCCGCTTGAAACCTACCCACATGTGCCTCTTGCTAAAGTAACTAATGAGCCTATATTGAGCTGTGCGCTGCAATTAAAAGAGTATTTTAATAAAAAGCGTAAAACATTTAATGTTCCATTGGATACTAAAGGGACTGAATTTCAAAAAAGTGTATGGAACGCACTTCTGGATGTCCCTTACGGTAAAACAAATACGTATGGGGATATTGCTCACGCATTAAATAACCCAAAAGCGGTAAGAGCGGTGGGGGCAGCTAACGGTAAAAACCCAATTAGCATTATCGTGCCTTGTCATAGAATTATTGGCGCAAATGCAACGCTCACAGGATACGCTGGTGGACTCGAAAGAAAACGCTGGCTTTTACAACACGAAGGGGTTTTGTGAATTAGTAGTCGTAAGCTTTGTGTCATATATTATAAAGGCTACACTATAAAAAATACTCGAATAAAAAATAGCCATGCAAGTTAATACATTATCTTATATATTTATCTTTTTATGTATCTTACCGATTAATGGCGCAAACGCCGCTGCTAAAAGGTTACTTTTTTGCTATGAAGACAAGGAAATTGCGCCAATGTTTTTAGGTGCAGGGCAAGAGATCCCGACTCAAAGGCCCGGAGCTTCGGCAGACGTACTCCGGCTATTAGATGATGCGGTTGATGGCGTTGATATTGAGTTTGTAAGAAAACCTTGGCGAAGGTGCTTGAAGGATCTTGAATCAAATAAAGTAAATGCAGTTATTGCTAGCTTCAGAGAAGGCAGAGAGCGAATAGCCGTTTACCCAATGGATGAAAATGCAAAACCTAATGCCCAGTTTGCTATTAGCAGGTTTGGCAGCTGCTTGTTAGGTCGTGATAAATTTCGATCGCAATGGCAATCACGCGATAAGTTTAATACCAAAACATTTACAATTGCTGTGCCAAGCGGTTATGGCTTGAGCGCTGTTTTAAAAAAAGAACCTCTTTTTGTTCACGAGACGGTGTCAAAAGAAAGTGCATTTGAGCTACTTAACAAAGGGGTTGTGGACTCAAGCATAGATATTTGCCAAGTTAATAAAATTAAAACGTCTAGTTACCCTTATAGTGACACCGATGTAAAAGCACTATTTCCCCCATACGAATTTACGCTTGGTTATTTAGTTTTTTCGCATCAATTTTATGAAAATCATCCGACGCTTAGTCATAAAATGTGGCAGTGGGTTAGTGAATTTGATTCGGCTCCTATCTACATTGATTATTTAAATTCTGCCAAACAACCTCAAAACTAATACTTTAAACCATAAGCTTATTTGGCGTTTGAAATTGGTATTCAGTGCATATTAGGGTAGCATAAGCGCACTTTTTGTAACTTGGCACCATCATGGCTCAATTATACTTTTACTATTCTGCAATGAATGCGGGAAAATCTACCACCTTATTACAATCGGCTTTTAATTATAAAGAGCGAGGTATGGAGCCAGTTATCCTTACTGCAGCTATTGACGATAGAGAAGGTGTTGGCAAGGTTTCGTCTCGAATAGGTTTGCAAGCAGATGCACATGTATTTGACGCAAGTAAAGATGTGTATGAGTTGATTCAATTGCTTAACAATGAAAAAAAGCGCCATTGTGTATTAGTCGATGAATGTCAGTTTTTATCCAAAGAGCAAGTCATGCAGTTAACTGATGTAGTAGATGAGTTAGGCATTCCTGTGCTTTGCTACGGTTTACGAAACGACTTTAGAGGTGAGTTGTTTGTTGGCTCTCAATACCTACTAGCTTGGGCTGATAAACTAATTGAGCTTAAAACGGTGTGCCATTGTGGGCGCAAAGCCAATCACGTATTACGTACCGATGAAAATGGTGATGCGATTGCCGATGGTAATCAAGTTGAAATTGGCGGCAACGATCGTTATGTATCGGTATGCCGCAAACATTACAAAGCCGCTTTAAATATGGGCCGATAACGCGTTAATAAAGGTGTCTATATCTTTTCGAGTTATCCCTAAATGCGTGACTAGCCTAAGTTGTTTACTTGGGCTTATTAGAATACCTTGCTGTTTTAGCTTCTCAGCTATATCTACAATATTAAAATCTTCATCACAAGATGCATACACCATATTGGTCGTATTACTCATATCTACGTTAAAGCCTTCAAGTGAGCTTAAACATTCAGCTAGGTAGCGCGCATTAGCATGATCGTCTTTTAAGCGACTTATGTTATTTTCAAGCGCATATTGCCCAGCAGCAGCGAGCATTCCGGCTTGTCGCATACCACCACCAAGTACTTTACGCCATCGCCTAGCTTTATTTACCAACGAAGACGACCCCAATAATAATGATCCAACCGGTGCACCTAACCCTTTAGATAAGCAAATAGACACAGAGTCAAAATGTTTCGTTATTTGTTTAATATCAACTTCTAACTCAACTGATGCATTAAACGCACGTGCGCCATCTAAATGCAGAGCTAAATTATGCTCATTAACAAAGTCCCGTGTTTGGGCAAGGTACTCTAGGCTAAGTACTTTACCGCCAATGGTATTTTCTAGGCTTAGTAATCGCGTTTTTGCAAAGTGGCTATCGTCTGGTTTAATTGCAGCGGCTATTTTATTGAAATTAATGGAACCGTTTTGTTCGTTTTCTATCGGTTGTGGCTGTATAGAGCCTAGAACTGCTGCACCACCACCTTCAAATTTATAATTATGCGCATTTTGGCCACAAATATATTCATCCCCACGTTCACAATGTGCCATTAAACCAAGTAAATTTGCTTGTGTTCCAGAGCTGCAAAAAAGTGCGGCTTCAAAATTAAAACGAGTAGAAGCGAAGTTCTCTAGGTTATTTACACTTTCATCGTCGCCATAAACATCATCACCGACTGGTGCACTGTACATGATATCGCGCATTTCTTTTGTTGGCTTGGTGACCGTATCTGAACGAAAATCTATCATATTTTTCCTTTTTCTTATTTAATCAAGTTCATTACAAATGTGTTCACGCGTCTCTTTATCAAAGTAACTCCAAGCAAGAAATCGGCTAACTTTTTGCCCTTGAGCCATATCAATAATTTTATATTCCGCAATTGGGTATGTTTTTAGTTTTGCTTCAAGTGCACTAAGTGAGTCTTTTTTTGAGACTAAAGATGTAAACCACAACACTTGTTGTGCAAATTCTTCACTTTCTGCAATCATTGTTGTAATAAATTGTACTTCACCACCTTCGCACCAAAGCTCGTTGTTGTTACCACCAAAGTTAAGCGTTTTACTGGGCGCTTTTCCTAAGTTTTTCCATTTTCGTTCACTTCCTTTTTTTGCCTCTTGTTCGCTTGCATGAAATGGCGGGTTACAAAGCGTTAAGTGATATAAATCTTTTTGGTTTATAACACCTTTAAATATATTAGCCGGTTTTTTTTGCAGCTTAACCGTTATTTTTAAGGCATTAAATTGTGCAATCTGCTTGGCTATTTTAACCGAGACAGGGTCTATATCTGAGCCAGTGAAGTGCCAGTTATATTCACTCGTCCCTGTTAATGGATAAACTAAATTTGCACCAGTACCTATATCAAGTACTTTAACCTGCTTACCTTGAGGGATTGTTTGTTTATTATCTTCGCTTAATAGATCGGCCAAGTGATGGATATAGTCTACTCGCCCTGGTATTGGTGGGCATAAGTTGTGCTCGGGAATATCCCAAAATTCAATATTATAGTGCGCTTTGAGTAGCGCTTGGTTGAGTGTTTTTACTGCTTTATTATTTGCAAAGTCAATACTTTTAGTACCTGCAGGCGTGTTAACTATATAAGGGTTTAAAGCCGGCAGCGCAGCTGTTAGTAAGTTAAAATCGTAACCGTTATTATGCTGATTGCGTGGGTGTAGTTTTGCACGTGGTGTATTTTTAGTCATGAATTTATTTTAGCAATCTATATCAATAGTTAATTGTAACAAATCCTCGTAATTAAAGTGCAGACAATTACTTTGGCATATTTAAAAATACTGGTACGATGAGTTGAGGTTAACAATAAGGATTAAGCGTGGCCATTTCTCAACAATCAATAACTATAAATTTAGCAGATAAACAAACACTGCATTTACGCAAAATATTCGATGAACAACAAAATGGTCCCATCGTATTCTTTATGCATGGTGCAGTCGAAAATGGCAAAATTTTTTATACACATAGTAATAAAGGTCTTGCTCCATTTTTAGCTGAGCACGGATATCGTTGCTATGTCGCTGATCTGCGTGGGCGCGGAGAAAGTAAGCCTGTTATATCTAAATCTGCTGCCTATGGGCAAACCGAAGCTATATTAGAAGATATTCCCGCGTTTATTAATAAAATTGAGCAGCTCGAAGGTTCTAAACCAGATTACTGGGTGGCCCATTCGTGGGGTGGCGTTTTAATGAATAGCGTATTTGCACGCTTTCCACATTATATTGATGATGTAAAAGCATGTGTTTACTTTGGTTCAAAACGCTCACTGTTTAATAATCATCCAAAAAAATTACTTCAAGCTAATTTTATTTGGTATTTTATGGCGCCATTACTTGCTAAAAAGCACGGGTATTTACCTGCAAAGCGCTTAAAGTGGGGAAGTGACGATGAAACCCAAAAGTCGCATTATCAAAGCATGCAGTGGGCTAAAAAAAAGCCTTGGGTTGATTCAGATGATAATTTTGATTATGCAAAAGCACTACGTTCACTTCATTTGCCACCTACGCTACATATTGCAGCGGTTAAAGATAAAGCATTAGCTCAGCCAGTTGATATTCAAAGGTTTATTGATGAATCTGGCCCTGGTATCCAACAAATGCGTATTTATGGTCGTCGCCATGGACACCGTATAGATTACGACCACATAAATATGTTAACTCATCCAATAGCCCGCAAAGAGCAATTTAACGATTTACTTCAATGGTTTAAGAGTCACCCTTGTTCATTAGCTTGAGCAAGGGGACTTGGTATCGTTCCCATTTACTAACGGCATTTGTATTTACTGGCTGGCGAACAGCTTGTTTGCTCAGTGTTGTGACGGCTCTTTTTTGATTGTAAAACGATAAGCAGTTTTGCTCATATTTACACCCTAAAAACTCAAAAAGAGTATTTAATTGGTCTTTAGGATTATTTACTAAGTCTTCATAGGCTAAATTAAACACAGGTAATCTTAAAGTATTCCAATGTGTCATTAGTTTTTCATATAAGCCATGGTAGTGCTTAAATTCAGTTAAAGAGCAAAAGTACGGCTCGTTCTCAGCAAAATAATTACTAAATACAGAAAATGCTGTGGCATTAACGTTACGTGATAAATTAATAAACTTAGCGTTTGGAAATAAAATATAAATCAGCCCGAGCGATTGATAATTGCTTGGTAGCTTATTAATAATAATCGGCCTTAACGGTGTTGCTGTTTTTAGTGTATCAATATAAATATTACGAGCTTGATTAATTAGGCTAGGCGTTAAATTGGCTAAGCACTGAGGATACGGAGTTTTGGTTTTTTGCTCTAAAAAGGCAACAACATTATTACTAATACTCGTGTTTTCGCCTAGGCTTGAACATTGGCTATGACTTATAAGCATTTGCTCTAGTAGAGTTGACCCGCTTCTTGGCATGCCAATTATAAATACAGGCGTGATTGTTGCGGAAAAGTCTTCTTCACGTGTAGCCAATAAATCAAGAGTATTGAATTTAATGATCTGATCATAAAAAGGGTCAAGCTCTTTGGTTGTAAACGTACTTAATTTATATTGTAGCGTATTTGCTAGCTCAAAATAGTTAAAAGCTTGATCTGTATCGTTTAGTTTATCGTAACTTTTGCCTAATGCGTAGTAACACACCATTTTAAGACGTAGGTTGTTAGTTTGAGTTACTAAGTGATGCAAATTACTAATGTAATTGTGTTCTTTATTAAAACGGCCAAGTTGTACTAATTCAAACAAAATATAGGCTGTGACAGGGTATAAGCCCATACTCAATGCGTGTGCAAATGTTGTGTGCGCTTTATCCAAATCACCATGTGTTAAATAATGCTGGGCTAAGTAATAATGTGGTTCAGGGTTATGGCTTGCTAGGCTTTTTGCATATTCTAATACGGTAAGTGCGTCTTGTGGTGAATTAACACCATTAAAAGCGTCTGCCAATGCGTGAAGCGGTTCTAACATGTGCGGTAAACGTTCGCAGGCTTTTTGTAGTAAATAAACTGCGGCATCAAACTTTTCTAGTCTTAGTGCTATTTTACCTAAACCAAATAAGGCTTCGCCATTTTCGGGCTCAGTAGCAAGTATCGTTTTGTAATGAAATTCAGCTTCTTTGAGCTTGTTTTGTTCGAGTAGTTTGTTGGCTTTATCTAGTAGCATAGTGGGGCATTTTATTTTTCATTTACTATAAAATAAAAAAGGCGAAATGTCTTAACATTTCGCCTTAATGCTTTCATTCTAAAAATTAGAAAGTATACGTGGCCTTAGCGTAGTAGAAACCACCGTTAATACCGTAAGGAGATGTTTCGTAGTATTTACCACCCCAGTTATTATTTGGGATACCCGTTGCATCTTGGAAATCAAGTTTTTCAGCATCTTGGTCAAGTAAGTTTTGTGCACCTACAGAGAAGCTGATTGAATCGTTCACAAAGTACGTAATTTCTGCATCAAGCGTTACAGATGCGTCTGCTGTTTTAGCTGTTGCATCGTAATCTACGTGAACACCTTGATATTCGCCATAGTAGTTAAGACGAGTAAACGCAGAGATTGACTCCCACTGTTGTGCCCACGTAAGTGTTGCACGGTGGTTAGGTAAGTCTTCTTCTAGGCGTTTAACTTTAAACTCACCCGTAATATCACTGAACTTAGTTACTTCAGTTTCATTCCAGTTGTAAGCAAGGCTAAATGTAGAGCTGCCACCTAAAATATCTGCTGTGTAATTAGCTACAACATCAACACCTTGAGTTGTTGTATCAAAGTCATTAGTGAAGAAACTAACTTGCGCAAGACCTTCAACATTAGGTACACCCGCAGCTGAAAGTGTATCTTTGTCAGCTTGGCTAAGCGTAATTTTTTCAGATTGACTGATACGGTCTTCAACTTGAATGTTGTAGTAATCAACTGTTAGGAACAAATCGCCAAGTGTATAAACTGCACCAAATGTATAACTTTGCGATTCTTCAGGCTCAAGTTCTGTACCACCTAGTTGAACAGCAACTGGGTTAGTTGGTGGTAATAATGCAGAATCTCTTAACACACCGTCACTTAAGTTTGTTTGAACGTTACTAACGTTTGCTTGACCAACGGTTGGTGCACGGAAACCTGTGCTAATTGAACCACGAATATTTAGATCTTCAGTTACATGATACTGAGCCATTAATTTGTAGTTTGTTGTGCTACCAAACGAGTCGTAGTCTTCAAAGCGAAGCGCTAAGCCCATTAAGAAGTCTTCTGTAAATGGTGCTTCAACGTCGACAAATGCTGCGTAGTTACGGCGTGTAAACTCACCTGCTTGCGACGGCTTGAATCCAGGGAAGCCGTTTGAACCAATGCCAAAACCTTGCGCTGTTAATGGGCCCGCAGTGTATGATGCTTCATCACCTGAGATGATTGTAAATGTTTCTTCATGCCATTCTAAACCACCGGCTACGTTCACATCATATGCTAGGCCAAAGTCGTAGCCTTTAGATAGATCTAAGTTAAAGTTTTTCTCTAACTGCTCATATTTACCAGGGCTAAAGTCGCGCGGTGTATCTGGACCTAAAGATGCATTCACCGTGTTGTAAATAAAGTAACGTGATTCATTTAAACCCACAGTACCACTCAGGTCATACAATACGTCTTTCATAAAGCCGTCTGTAAATTCACCTTTAGTACCAATGGTTAAAGAGGTATCAGTAATGTTGCCACCAAAGTTTGGTGTAAAACCACCCGGGATCATTTCATTAAATGCAAAACAATCTGGATTGTTAGCTACACCGTTAATGTAAGCAGGGTCGTCTAAAACATTACCGTCTGTAATTGAAATAGTAGGACAGTTGGCGCTCATGTCGTCAGTTAAGTCTGCAACAAGAAGTGTTGAGCCATCATCGTTTGAATATACACCTGAACGAGTATGCGGGTTACGGTAGTAAAAGCCACCACGTACATCGCGCTCAGAGTAGTTACCAAACATGTAAAATTGTGAGTTGTTTGTTAAGTCTAGGCCTATATTACCGAAAAGTGAGATGTCGTCATCAACTTCTGGTGCACCCCAAACTTGAGCAAGAGACGAAACATCTGGTACGCCTGCTGCTGCAAAACCTGCCGCATCTGGTCGCTGAACTGAACGACTCGTTGCATCTGCTGTTTTATATTGAAAGCTTAAGTTTGCAAAACCACTGTCTGTAAACGGTAAACCTACGTTACCAGAAATTTGAGTTGTATCGCCGTCGCCTTCAAAATATTGACCTTTACGAACTTCAAACTTACCGCCTTCTGAAGCGTCTTTTAATTGGAAGTTCATTACACCTGCAATTGCATCAGAACCGTACTGAGCGGCTGCACCGTCACGAAGTACTTCTACTTGTTTAATTGCAATGCTAGGAATAACTGAAATATCGGCGCCTTGTGCACCATCGTTAATACCACCACCTAAAAAGGCGATTACAGATGCACGGTGACGACGTTTGCCGTTTAAAAGTATTAAGGTGCTGTCTGATGGCAAACCACGAAGGTTAGCAGGGCGAACTAGTGATGCTGCATCACTAATAGGGTTTTGATGAACGTTGAAAGAAGGAACTGAGCCTTTAAGAAGTTCTAGCATGTCAGTGTTACCTGACTTTTCTAGTTCTTCGCCACCTATGATATCAATAGGAACGGGTGAATCACCAATTGAACGTGGAGCTGAACGCGTACCTACTACAGCAATTTTCTCTACATTTTTATTAACTTTAACTTCGCTTTGTTCATCTGCTGCTATTGCAGAGCCCGAGATGAATAATCCGGCGGTGGTTGTGGCTAATGCAAATTTAATCGCTTGGTTTAGCGTATTATTTTTTAATTTCATTCTAAATTTCCCCAGTTAGAATAATTTTGTTTTAGTCGTACTTTAAAGCACGCCTTAATCATAATAGTGGAACGAACAGAGTGGTTTAACGCGATTGAAATATCGAATCATAAGAGCGTAAATACTCACCTTCTGTTAACTCCTGAATACAGACTATACATAAAAAACAACAAGAGCAATTATTAATTAACTATTAAATAACAAAACTTTAATTAGGTAAAAAATCCAAAGGTGGTGCATTTTAGTGCTACTTATAACCATTTGTGTGCAGGTTGATATATAATTGGGAATATTAATGCAGGTGGGGGAAGGGTTTTCGAGGTTGGCTTTTTAAATGCCATCCTGTTTTTTTGTTTTAGTTTGCAAATTTGTTAATTTCCATGTTGCTAATTTTTCTCTATATTCATCCCACACACATGAATAACAATTGCCACTGCCGCAACATTCATCAGATTTTGGTTTTTCAGGTTTTTGTGGAATTTGAGTTGTTAAATCAGTCATAGTTAATACTTTTTGGCACTAGTTTGGTGCAAAGGATAAAGTATAGTCATAATCAAGTAAATTATTCTTTGTTAACCCAACAGCATGTGTGAAAATATAGAAATGCGATTATATAAAGTTATTCACCGTGCCCCTTGGCGTGTAGTAAAAATTAGTAAAAAGCGTCAGCAGCTTCGTTTTCGTCGCGCTATGGTGGCGCTTAAAATTGCACTTGCACAAGAAAAACAAGAAACCAAAGAAATGTTGGCCATATATAAGCGTTATACACAAGGGCAAACAAATAGTGCAGAGCTTAAACGAGCGAATGAGCAGTTTGTCGATATTTTAAAAGGCCTTGGATTGGGCGTATTTGCTGTGCTTCCTTTTTCACCCGTTACTATTCCACTTGTTGTTAAGTTAGGGCGGTTAGTGGGGGTGGATGTATTGCCCAGCTCGTTTAGCATTAATAAATCAATAAAAGAACTTGATAACGAAATAGAACAATCGCATCAAGAATCAGTTAAAAAAAATATACACAATAAATAACACTAAAAACTCGACAATTAGCGATACCTTTTAATAGTGCTTATTGATATGCTCGTAAGAACAATTTTTACAAATTATGAGCTATTTAATGAGTGCATTACTTCGCAATACATCTTCTGGTATTCCTTTATCATTTATTCTTAAAAGCGAACTCTCTGATTGGCAATCAAAGCAGCCAACATTTATTCAAAATTGGCTAAACAATACAGGCTTTGAAAAGCAAGGTTTAGCGTTAATTCCCGATAGCAATTCCGGGGAGTTGTCCCAAGTAATTTGTTTAATGCAAAGCCCAAACGACTTTTGGGCTGCTGGCAATTTGGCCAATACGCTACCAGTGGGTAGTTATCAAATTCAAGGTGACGATACGTTTATAGAGTTTGTGGCATTAGGGTTTGTTCTTGGTGGCTACGAATTTAGTGAATACAAAGAAAAACCGACTGTTAAAGCCGAGTTGTGTATTGGCGATGAACAGCTTTACACGCGTATCAAACAGCAAGCGGAAGCTATTTTTTTAGCGCGTGATTTAGTAAACACGCCTGCCGTCGATATGATGCCGCAACATTTATCGCAAGTGATGGAAGATTTGGCTTCAACTCATGGCGGTGATTTTTCACAATGGATAGGCGATGAATTGTTAGAGCAAAACTACCCAACTATTCATATGGTAGGTCGTGCAAGCGAGAATAAACCGCGTTTGCTTGATTTAAAGTGGGGAGCAGATGATGCGCCACTAATAACGCTTGTTGGCAAAGGTGTGTGTTTTGACTCTGGCGGGCTCGACTTAAAGCCAAGCAATGGTATGCGTAATATGAAAAAAGACATGGGCGGTGCTGCGCATGTTATTGCATTAGCTCAGCTGATTATGGCTGCTAAATTGCCTGTCCGTTTGAGAGTATTAGTACCGGCAGTTGAAAATGCGGTGTCGCGAAATGCATTTCGCCCGGGCGATGTTGTAAAAACGCGCAAAGGTATTATGGTTGAAATAGATAACACGGATGCTGAAGGGCGTTTAGTTTTGTGTGACGCGTTAAGTGAAGCACAAAACGATAATCCGGAGCTTATTATTGACTTTGCAACATTAACAGGGGCATGTCGTGTAGCGTTAGGTACTGAGTTACCTGGTTTCTTTTCTACAGAGCGAGATATAGCAAATGGTATAATTGATGCAGGACTCAGTGTGAATGACCCTGTTTGGCAGTTGCCTTTATTTGAGCAGTATCGTGGGTTTTTGAAAAGTGATGTTGCAGATATGGCTAATAGTGCAAGTACACCATTTGGTGGCGCAATTACCGCCGCACTTTACTTAAAAGAATTTGTAGAGCCAACCACGCCTTGGGTGCATTTTGATGTGATGGCATGGAATTTACGTGCGCTGCCAGGTCGCCCTGCTGGCGGTGAAGCTCTTGGCATTAGAGCCGTGTTTAACTATTTGCAAAACCGCTTTAATCATTAATTACCCGTAAAACATTAGCGCTATATGAAGCTTAAACTTCATATAGCTCTAGCGGTAAATCATCTGGGTCGGCAAAAAAAGTAAATTTTTTACCTGTAATTTCATCAATTCTAATCTCTTCAACTGCCACACTTTTACTTTCTAAATATTCTTTTGCTTTAGTTACATTGTCGACTTTAAACGCTAAATGGCGTAAGCCTTGTGCTTCCGGGTAACTAGGCCTTGAGGGCGCACCCTCAAACGAAAACAACTCAACTTGACTACCATCAGGCATTGCTAAGTCTAACTTATACGAATTACGCTTTTCCCTATAATGCTCGTTAATAATGTTGAGTTTTAAAATTTCACTATAAAAATGTTTAGAGCGAGGATAATTACTGCAAATAATTGCAGCATGATGAATACCTAGAAGCTCCATAAACTTATTTTCCTTAAATAAAAAACGCACTAAAAAGTGCGTTTTAATTATACGTTTTTAAAGCAAGCTTATTCAGCGTCTTTACATGCTTTTACAGCTGGCGCCACAAGCTCTAAACCTGTTTGGGTGCAAGGTGCTAATTGTGCGTCGCTAACGCTAATTGGAGTTACACGTTCGCCCCATTTTATGTAGCTTGCAGCCCATGTTAAACCCGCGCCAAAAGCCGCAGACATAATATTTGAATGAGGCTTTATTAACCCTTGTTCAACTGCTTCACATAGCGCAATAGCAATGGTTGCAGCTGATGTGTTGCCATAATCTGCAATGTTAACCATTACTTTTTCATCAGGTACTTTTAAACGGTGCTGGATTGCCTGAATTATGCGTAAATTAGCCTGATGTGGTACTAGTACGTTTATGTCGTCTAGGCTTAAATTAGCTTGCTCGAGAACGTCGTCACAGGCTTCACTCATACCTTTTACGGCACGCTTGAATATCTCTCTGCCTTCAAATAGCAGATCAGACGGGCCAATGGGGTCATATTTGTTCAAATCACTACCAAAGTTAGTAATATGAAGAATGTCGCGGTCTTCACTATCGCACCCTGTTTTAGTGCCAAGTAAACCTGCCGGTGTTTCTGCAGCTTCTAGTACAACAGCACCAGCGCCATCACCAAATAGTACTGCACTGTCGCGGCGCGCCCAGTTTACATACCAAGTCATTCGTTCAGCAGCAATAACGACCGCTTTTTTGATCATGCCTGCTTGAATTTGCGCAGTAGCAGCTTGTAATGCGTATAAAAAGCCAGAACACGCAGCATTCGTATCCATGGCGGCTGCGCCTGTTGCGCCAATATTTTTTTGCACTTGGGATGCCGTATTTGCAACAACTGTTGAAGGCGTACAGGTTGCAAGTATGACAAGATCAATGTCTTTTGCGTCAATACCTGCGCAAGCAAGTGCGTGTTTTGCTGCAACAGTTGCCAGCTCTGCCGTGCTTACATGGCTTACACGGCGAGATTTGATGCCAGTACGCGTGGTGATCCACTCGTCGGTGGTATCAACTATTTCGCTAATTTCATCGTTGCTAATACTTGCTGGTGGAATGCATTTGCCCCAACCAGTGATATGTGCGTATGGCATAGTGTGTTCTCTTAAGGTGGTATAACTTCAATTTATTACCGGCAAGTTATACCAAAATTCGACTTATAAGACTAGTTTATAGCATGCTTTGTATCGTAAATATTCGCTATTAAAGGTTTTTTAGAGTAAAGCTAGTATAAAAAAGGAGCATGTATGAAAACAACACTCATAACATTATCGTCAATTGCATTGGCAATGTTTGTTAATAATGTAAACGCAGCACACTCTAAAATCATTTACGCAGGTAGTTTACTTGTGGCACCTGAGCAGACATTAAAAAAAGAACAGACCTTAGTTGTTACCAATGACAAAATAACGGCTATTAAAGACGGTTATGTATCAAAGTCAGTACTTAATTTACCCGATGCTGAAATAGTTAATTTAAAAAACCAGTTTGTTATGCCTGGTTTGATTGATATGCATGTACATGTGACTTTTGAACGTGACGCTAAAGCAAACCCACATCGTTGGGCTACAGAATATGAAGCCGATTATGCGCTTCGTTCTATTAAATATTTACAGCGTACGCTTGATGCAGGGTTTACGTCGGTGCGTGATTTAGGCAGCGACTATCAAGTTATTTTTCCGTTAAAACGCGCAATTGAACGACAAGACATTGCAGGCCCTCGTATTTTTGCAGCCGGTAATACAATATCGCCAAGCGGCGGTCATGCTGATATGCATGGCTACAGAAAAGACATAACCGATGTTTTTAAAACGACATTAGGCATTTGTAATGGCGCTGACGATTGCCGCCGTGCTGTGAGAGAAGTTATTAAAAGTGGTGCTGATGTAATTAAAATTACTGCAACGGGTGGTGTGTTGAGTAATACCGCAGCGGGAGTGAATCAACAACTCACTGATGATGAGCTGTCAGCTATTGTAGATACAGCGCATCATTTAGGGCGTAAGGTAACAGCGCATGCGCACGGAACAGAAGGAATTAAAGCAGCACTTAGAGCTGGGGTTGACTCAATAGAGCACGGGTCTTATTTAGATAAAAAAACAGTCGATTTATTCAATAAAACGCAGGCCTATTTAGTTCCCACACTGCTTGCTGGTGCCACGGTAAGTGAAGAGGTACTTACTAATCCTAATATGCCAGTGGCAATTGCGAATAAAGTGCGAGAAGTAACGCCTAAAATGCAGGCATCGTTTAAGTTAGCGCTTAAAAACAAGGTAAACATTGCCTTTGGAACCGACTCGGGTGTATCGCGTCATGGTCTTAATGCAAACGAGTTTGGTTTAATGGTTGATAATGGAATGAGTGAGGCGCATGCAATAAAGTCAGCCACAGTGTATGCTGCTAAATTGTTAGGGCAAAGCCATCAGTTAGGCGACTTGAGTGTTGGTAAGCAAGCAGATATTATCAGCGTAAATGGTTCGCCACTTGAAGACATAAACGTACTTAAAAACGTGCAATTTGTTATGAAAGCAGGGCAAATTTACAAGCAATAGGGAAGCACATGAGCAGCAAAATTAAAGCGTCGTTGTTTAATCATTTAATTGAGGCTGAGCGTCAATTACTTGAGCCTGAAGTTCGCCAATCAGAGCGTGCACTCGACGCTTTACTCGACGATGAGTTTATCGAAATTGCTGCTAATGGCACGTCGTTTAATAAATACCAAGTACTCACACGCCTACCTACTGAAGTGGTACCGCAGTTTTATAATCAGCATTTTAAAGGCCGAATGTTGAGTATAGATGTGGCGCAAATAAGTTATCAAGCCGCGTATAGGCGCTCAGCCCGTGCCGAATTTAATTATTCACTTCGTATGTCGTTATGGCGTAAAAATAGCGCGCAGCAATGGCAAATGGTGTTTCATCAAGGCACACCGTGCGCTGCTTTTACAATTTCAATGGACGACGAGTAACGTTTTAACTCAACTCATTTTTATTTATTAAATTGGAAAATCATTGTTTTGTTAATGCAAACTGATCCCACTATCAGCCGTTTACTTATGCTACGAAGCGGCGCCATTGCAGTACAATTAATTGCAGTATTAAGTGTTTATTTTTTACTTGATTACCAATTGGCATTACTGCCCTTACTTGGTGTTATTGCTTTAGAAGCTGCGTTTCAATTAGTCAGTCTATTTGCTTACCGACACGTTAGCCACGCTAAGCCCTCGGTTATGCTGATGCAACTCACTGCTGACGTTTTGTTTTTAACTATTTTGCTTTCTTTAAGTGGCGGCGCAACTAATGCATTTGTGTCTTTATTATTACTGCCCATCATGATAGCAGCGGTAACACTACGTGAAAAAGGCTTAGCCTATATTGCTTTGCTTGCCATTGCTGCATACAGCTTTTTGTTAATAAACATGCCCGATCACAGTATGCATCAAATGAACATGAGCGGTCACTTTGTTGGCATGTGGGTTAACTTTGTTTTAAGTACCAGTGTAATAGCGCTTGTGATAGGGGCCATGAGCCGTGCACTAAAAGATCGCGAACGCGTCATTGCCAAAGCCCGAGAAAAACAACTACGAAATGAGCAACTAGTAACGCTTGATGGAGCTGCAGCACAAATAACTCATCAGTTAGCAACACCGATAGCTAACTTACAACTGTTGTTTGAAGAGCTATTAGAGGAGCAACCAAACAATATTATAGTTAAACAGATGCAAACCCCACTTGAGCAATGTCGAGAGCAACTTAATAGTTTTAGAGCGCTATCGGAGCAAATACGGGTTAACAATGCTAAAGATCAAATAACCATAACGCAATTACAAACAGCCATTAACGATACCTTTGTATTACAGTACCCCGGTCAACATATTAAATGGTCTACACCTTCCATTAATGCGATTCTTTTAAGTGACGCAATGTTGTTACCAGCTATATTAAATTTGTTGCAAAATGCGGCTATAGCAAATCAAAAACAAGGTAAAACAGAGCTTGAGTTAAGCTGGGAGCTTAACCAGCAAGATCAATGTATAGACTTATTAATCCGTGATTTTGGCGATGGGTTTACGCCCTCACAACTAGCTGAACTAGGCGGGCAGGTAATGCCTAGCGAACAAGGCATGGGTTTGGCCGTGTTGTTATCTAACGTCACGTTTGAGCGACTAAATGGCTCACTAACCTTATTTAACCATAAAGAAGGCGGTGCCGTAGCAAAGGTACAATTAGCCATTATTAATAGTGAGCAAGCAGCACAATGAAGTTACTAATAATTGAAGATGATATAAATTTAGCCAGTACGCTTGCTAGGCGTTTAACTAAGCAAGGCTTCACCTGTGATGTTGCGCATAACCAAAGTGATGCGTTACTTCGTGCGCGCCAATTAGTACCCGACTCAATTTTATTGGACATGAAACTTGGGGACGACAATGGCTTAATGCTTATAAAGCCACTGCGCAACTTATTAGAAAATACACATATAGTCTTATTAACTGGGTTTGCTAGCATTGCCACTGCGGTTGAAGCAATGCGCTTAGGGGCAAACGATTATTTAACTAAACCTATTGATATGGCAACATTATTAAAAGCACTTAATAACGAAACAAGTGAGCTTCAAACGAGTATTGATGATGCTGTTATGTCGCCTGAACGCTTAGAATGGGAGCATATTCAGCAAGTTCTACACAGTAATAATGGCAATATATCGGTCACAGCTAGGCAATTAAATATGCATAGACGCACATTGCAACGTAAGTTACAAAAAAAGCCGGTCCAGCACTAATCGCTTAAGGAAAATAAATGAGTGAAAATGCAGTCACACTAATGCGTAATCGAAAAATTATATTATTCGATGCGCAGTGTAAATTATGTAGTGCGTGGTGTAATTTTATAATTAGTAACGATACCAATGCCATTTTTAAATTATGTAGCGTGCAATCCCCAAAAGGTGAACGGCTATTAACTCACTTTGGTTTTTCAACTACTCAATACGCCTCGATGGTTTACCTAGAAAACGGCAAAGTGTTCACACAAAGCCATGCTTTTTTTACAGTAGTAAAGCAGCTTGGTTACCCTTACAAATTAGCAACTATTTTTAGTGTTTTACCTAATACCTTTAATAATTGGCTGTACGATAAAATTGCTTTAAACCGTTATACCTTATTTGGAAAATATCAGTATTGCCGTATTCCCTCTAAATGTGATGAACTTCACTATTTATAAAATCAATTAGATGCCCTCAAACAGGGGCTGTGCTAAAATCGCCGCGTTTTAAATTATCAGGGCTTTGAAATGGCAAGTACAGCGCACGCACTCCACATATTGGTTAAGCACAAAGAAATAGCAGAAGACATTATAAAGCAATTAGGTAAAGGTGCAAAATTTCAAACCTTAGCTAAAAAATATTCGTCGTGTCCATCGGGTAAAAAAGGCGGTGACTTAGGTGAATTTAGACGCGGGCAAATGGTTCCGCAGTTTGACAAAATAGCCTTCAATGGCGCTATTTTAGAGCCACACCTAGTTAAAACTAAATTTGGCTGGCATGTTATTAAAGTACTTTATCGTACTTAGTTCACTTTAATTAAAGAAGCATCTTTGGGTATATAAATAAGGCTGCAATGTGCAGCCTTTTTTGTTTTAGTTAGTTATTATTTTTCTAAATTGAAATCTATAGTCATTTCTAAGTCTTCATCAACTACTGCAATACCATTAACTACTTTAGGTGCGTAACGCCATTTAGAAAGAGAGCGAATTGCAGCTTTATCAAAAGTTTTAACAGGCTCAGCTTTGATCACCTTAATATTAATTGGCTTACCAGATGTATCTACATCAAAAGACATTGTCACGCTACCTTCTATCTTTTCACGGGCGTTTTTAATTGGATATTCCGGAGGACTCGGCATTATAAGCGTAGAGTGAGGGCTATCAGCTAAAGGTGTTGTCGAACATGCAGTTAAAAGAAACAGTGAAGTTAGTGTTGTAATTATATATTTCATTATAAATCCCTTTATAGGTACTATTATTGATTTGTTAAATGTAGTTTCTATAATGACACCAAAAGAGAACGAAGGTAAATAACAAGTTTGTATTATTTTTGAACTCATAAATATATAAGAAAGGCTGCAATCTGCAGCCTTTCTTTATTTTAAAATTTATTTGTATATCAAGCGTCTTGCTTGGCTTCTTCTTCGCTAATTTGTTTTAGTGCTTGAATAAATGAGTCGCTTGGTTGTCCGCCAGTGAGTGCGTATTTATCGTTTATGATAAACGTAGGGACTGAGGTAATACCCATTTGTTTAAAGTTATTTTGCTCTTGGCGTACAGCTTGAACGTATTTATCTGAGTGCAAAATATTTCGGGCTTCTTCTTTATCAAGGCCAACACTTTCGACAACATCAAGCAGAGCGTCTTCTTGGTTTAAGTATTTTAAATCGGTGAAGTGCGCTTCAAAAAAGGCGAGTTTTAACTCGGTTTGTTTGCCTTCTTCGCGTGCCCACATTAATAAACGATGCAAATCAAAGCTGTTGATCATGATACGTTTGCCATCAAAGTTAAACGTAAATCCAGCACGCTTTCCTGCTTCAAACATGTTTTTACGATTTTCATCGCCTTGTTCTTCAGTTAGGTTGTACTTTTGCATTAAATGCTCGTTTAAGTCTTGACCTTCAACTGGCATATCTGGATTTAGCTCAAAAGGATGCCATGTAATATCTGCACTCATTTCGTCTTTAAGTTGGCCAAGTGCTGTCTCAAGATTTTTATAACCTACTACACACCATGGGCACATTACGTCTGACACGATATCAATTTTAAAATTTTTCATATTCATCCTTTTGCGGATTGCTTTTGTATAAAAGGGATATTGGGATGAACTGGACTTTATCAACGAATAAAATAAAAAGAGCAGCTAAACAGCTGCTCTTGAAGGAATTAAGCGTTAAGCCCAAATGGATCGTCGATACTGTGGCTAGGCTCTGTAAACCAATGAGGGCCGTTGTCGGTCATATAAAAATGATCCTCTAAACGCACCCCAAATTCATCGGGTATCACTAGCATTGGCTCGTTACTAAAGCACATGCCTGGGGCAAGTGGGGTTTTATCACCGCCAACTAAGTATGGCCATTCGTGAATATCTAAACCAATACCATGGCCAGTTCGATGCGGGCAACCCGGTGTTTGGTACTGCGGGCCAAGCCCTTGAGCCGCTAAATAGTGACGAGCACCTGCGTCAACATCTTCGCATGTAGCGCCAATGTTTGCGGTGTTAAATGCGGCCAGTTGCGCTGCTTTTTCGTGATCCCAAAACATGCGCTGGCGCAGTGTTGGTTCACCAAATACATAGGTGCGGGTTATATCTGAAAGGTAATCGTGTACTTTACAGCCAGTATCTATTAATACCATATCGCCTTTTTTAAGCACTTGCGCATCTTTAACACCATGTGGAAACGACGTTGCTACACCAAACAGTACTATGCAAAAATAGTTACCCGGAGCACCTACTTTTTGATGCGCTTTTTTTATAAAGGCTTCTACTTCTGTGGTGGTAATACCTTCGTAAAGCATACTCGCAGTGGCTTGGTGAACGGCTAAGGTCATGTCCATTGCGCACCGAATAAGTGCTAATTCGTTAACCGATTTGTGCATACGGCAATGTGCAGTAACGCCTTGCGCATTGATTATATTTAATCCTTTTTGCGCTTTGTTAATACCATCGAATATAAAGAACTGTGCGCTTTCATCGATGCCGATGGTGGCGTCGTCACTAATGTTTAGTTGCTTTAATACGCTAACAAATAGCGCATAAGGGTTTTCGTGCTCTTGCCAGCCGTGTATTGGCCCTTCAACCACTTTAAAGCCATCTAAAGTACCAATTTCAAAATAAGGTGCAATGTACAGTACTTCACCAATCGCAGGTAAAATTGCGCCAACCATACGCTCACTCGCATACCACTTCATACCCGTAAAGTAGGTGAGGTTGGCCCCTGCATTTAGGTAAATTGCATCAATGTTATTAGCTGTCATATAAGCTTGTGCTTTTGCTATACGTTCAATGTGTTCGTCAGTCTGAATAGGTGTTAACGATTGGGTCATATTACTTAAGCTGGCCAATGCTTGCTCTGGGGTTTGCGTGCCAATACCGATTGTGCTCATGGGATTCTCCTTGGAATTTTCGCTATTGTGCGCAATGCATTTTTAAAATTCAATGTTCTGCGATCAGCAACATCAATTGAGATTTTGAGTGCGTTGGGGTTAAGTTGGGTTGTGCGTTTGTCATGACAAAGGGGTGACATGCACCCCTAAAAGTTATTTTTTTGCGTAGGGAAGGCGCGTTAATTTATTTGCTGTGTGGTAGCTATCAAGGCCTGTAACCGCGACAGTATCAATGGCTTGTAAATCTAGAAATCCATCGCTTTGCAGAGCGGTTTCATCTAAATACACATCGACAATTTCACCAATCACTAGTTCAGTTCCGTTAATTTCAAGATGTTTACTTTCAACAAATTTTACTGAGTATTTTAAGCGACTCTCTTTGACAAAAGGAGCCGAAAACTCATTTAAGTACTCAGGTGTTAACCCTGTTTCCTCAAATTCGGATTCGTCTTTGTCGTAGCGTGCTGAGGTTTGATGCGCTTGTTTATAAATAGACTTATTTACCTGATTGATGGTGTAAACACCTGTTTGTAATATATTTTCAAACGTATGGCGCGGTACACTGTGTGGGCGCATTATCATACCTACGAGGGGAGGGTGAGCACCCAAATGAATAAGCGAACTAACAATCGATAAATTAGTGTTGCCTAGTAGGTCTTGTGTGCCTATTAGGTTTGCACTTTTAAACCCAGATAACGAGTTTATTAAATGTGTACGAGTACGTTTTTCAAGTGCGTCGATACGCGCTTTAGTAAAATGCATTTTAAATCCTTACCACGGTATAGTTGAGCCTTGCCAATCTAAATAAGCTGGCTCGCCATTTAGTTCTAAATCAGGGTTGTTATTTGTTAAGTCAAAAAGTTGGTGAGCTACAAATTCAGGTGTAAACAATTTGCCTTCGGGTACATTTTTTTGAAAAGGCTTAGACAGGTCAGTGTCGGTTGTACCAGGATGAAATAGCACAAGCTTAGTGTTCTTTGCACGACGAGCAAGCTCTACTGCGGCAGTTTTAAATAACATGTTGAGGGCTGATTTAGATGCCCGATAAGTGTACCAGCCTCCCATTTTGTTGTCGTTAATACTACCTACTCGTGCACTTAAGGCAGTTATAGTGCAGTGCGTTTTATGATTGATTAAAGGCAAAACGCTTTGTAAGCAGAGCAATGGGGTAAGCGTATTTGCGTTTAGTAACAAATTAAAATAATCAGCGTTGATGTCTTCAAGCTTTTTTTCTGGCATGTGCTCGGAGTTATGTAACTTACCGTTGAACATTATTACTTGGTGTATGTCGGCTTGCTCATCTTTTAAATGTTGAGTAAGGCCACATAAGCTGTCATTAGAGTAATCAGTATTGTAAAAAATAATGTTGTTACTGTGTTGTGGAACATGGTTACTTGAACTGACGCATACAATGTTGAATTCAATTGTTTGGTTTTGAAGGTACTTGACGTAGGCTTTAGCAATCGCGCTACTAGCGCCAAAAAGAATAATTGTCTTCATTTTTTTCCTTTTGATTTTATGGTGCACTGGCCGTTGTTACACTGGGTATTTGGCATTAAAAACCTGCTTATAGAGTGCCTATGTTTTGCAAAAAAAATATAGCCCCAATCTGCAAAAATACGAATAACAGGCAAGCGAAAAATTTTCAACCAGCGGTGTTTTCCAACTGTTTTCCACGCTTGATACGTTACGTCTAGCCCATAAATTATCTCGCCATTTTTTAGTTGCGCTTGTAGGTATGTAAGTGCTTGGTTTTTGTTTATATGCCTGTAGCGCTCGCTAAAATCAACAGCATTTAAATCCTCGAGGGTAATTAAGCTGTGTTTATCTGCTTGTTTTAACTGTTGCATTTCAGTGCTGCAAAGTGGGCAGTTACCGTCGTAAAAAATGATCATACCAGTGCTTTGTGATTATTTTATCTATACTTTTTTACGACATGACATTGCAAATGGATCTATTAAATATGCGCTCATAATGATATTAATAGTCCTCCATGAAATAAAGGAGACTGAGAAATGAGTGAACAATATGCCGCCCTGCGAGGTAATGTGGGTCTACTTGGGCAATTATTAGGTCAAACGATAAAAGATGCCCAAGGCCAAGCAATTTTAGACAAAGTAGAAGAAATTCGCGCTTTATCAAAATCCTCTCGCAGTGGTAATGAAGACGATCGCAAGGCGTTAATTGAAGTATTACATGCGCTTAGTGATGAAGAGCTTTTACCGGTTGCCCGTTCATTTAATCATTTTTTAAATTTAGCCAATGTGGCAGAGCAGTTTCATACTGTATCGCGTTTTAATGACGCTGGTCTTGGCCAGCAAAACCCTCTCACTCAAACATTAAAAACGTTAGCCGCTAAAGCACAAGAAGGTCAGCTAGACTCTAACCACCTTGCTGACACACTCTCAAAACTCCACATTAATTTAGTACTAACGGCACACCCCACAGAGGTTACACGCCGTACCATTATCAACAAGCACGTAGAGTTGAGCGAGTGTTTAGCATCGCTTGAGCGAAAAGATAACTTGGAGCATGAACGCGAGGCTATTTTAAATAGAATTGCTCAGTTAATAAGCCAAGCGTGGCATACAGACGACATTCGTCGTTCGCGCCCAACGCCTGTTGATGAGGCCAAATGGGGGTATGCAGTTATTGAAAATAGTCTTTGGCATGCTGTTCCGCGTTTTTTACGTGAATTTTCGGAGCATGCTAAAGAGCAATTAAGTCTAGAGTTGCCCATTGACTACAGCCCAATTGAATTCACTTCTTGGATGGGTGGAGACCGAGACGGTAACCCATTTGTTACTGCACAGGTTACTTCGCAAGTTCTTGACCATGGTCGCTGGATGGCACTTGATTTATATAGCCGAGATATTGATACGTTATGCGCTGAGCTATCTATGTCTGACGCCAGCGACGAACTCATTGAGTTGGCAGGCCAAGACTTTGAACCCTACCGCACTGTGCTTAAAAAGCTTAAAGGCGAAGTGTCTGAAACAGTGGCGCATCTAGGTGCAAAAATTAAGCACAAACGCACTGACGCACAAGATCTTGTTACTGATATTAACCAGCTTAAGCACCCAATTGAGGTGTGCTATCGTTCTCTATTAAAATGTAACATGAAAGTCGTTGCCGATGGCTTACTACTTGATTTAATGCATCGTTTAAACAGTTTTGGCCTACGTTTGGCAAAACTGGATGTACGTCAAGATTCATCACGCCACAGCGACGTTTTTTCTGAACTTACGCGTTATTTAGGGTTAGGGGACTACAACCAGTGGCAAGAGCAAGACAAGCAAGCATTTTTACTAGCGGAGCTTAATTCGCGTCGTCCGCTTATTCCTAAGCATTGGCAACCAAGCCCTGATGTACAAGAAGTACTCGACACCTTCGATGTAATTGCAAAGCAAGATGAAAAAACATTTGGTCTGTATATTATTTCAATGGCACGCACTGCATCCGATATTTTAGCTGTACAGTTACTTCTTAAAGAAAGCGGCTGTAGTTTTGAATTGCCAGTTGCCCCATTGTTTGAAACATTAGACGATTTGAATAATGGTAGCGACGTGATCACGACGCTACTCGATAACGTGTGGTACCGCGGCCATATTCAAAATACGCAAAATGTAATGATTGGTTATTCAGACTCGGCTAAAGATGCCGGTATGATGGCTGCAGGTTGGGCCCAATACGAAGCAATGGATAAACTCGTACAGCTTGCAGACGAGCGCGGCATTGAGCTTGTGTTATTCCACGGCCGAGGAGGGACTGTTGGTCGAGGTGGTGCACCGGCTGCACAAGCACTGCATTCGCAACCGCCAGGCTCACTTAAAGGTGGTTTACGGGTAACAGAGCAAGGCGAAATGATACGCTTTAAATTTGGTTTGCCAGATGTAGCACTACAAAGTTTAAATATATATGCAGGGGCAGTACTGCAGAGTAACTTATTACCACCGCCGGAGCCTAAGCCGCAATGGCGCGAAGTTATGAAGCTTATTAGTGAGCAGTCGTGTGAGCATTACCGCAATGTTGTTCGCCACGACGAAAACTTTGTTCCTTACTTTAGAATGGCAACGCCAGAATTAGAGCTTTCTAAACTTCCGCTTGGCTCTCGCCCTGCAAAACGCAACCCTAATGGGGGCGTTGAAAGTTTACGTGCTATTCCATGGATTTTTGCATGGAGTCAAAACAGGTTAATGTTGCCTGCTTGGTTAGGTGCGTTAACAGGCTTAAAAAAGGCACTAGACCAATATGGCTTAGAAACACTAAACGAAATGAGCCTCAATTGGCCATTTTTTAGAGCTCGTTTAGAAATGCTTGAAATGGTATTTAGTAAAGCCGATAGCTGGTTAAGTGAGCACTATGATAATGCGCTGGTGGAAGATATGTACAAGCCGTTAGGTGTAACGTTGCGAAAAGAGCTTGAAGAAGCCATTGAGCTTGTGCAGTCGTTAAGCCCGCAAAAAAGCTTACTTGCAGCTCAGCCTTGGATAAAAGAGTCGATTAGTTTACGAAACCCGTACACCGATCCGCTCAATGTCTTGCAGGTTGAATTGCTTCGCCGTGCTCGCTCTAACGAGGAGCACAACGAAGGTGATATCGATAATGCATTAATGATCACCATGACAGGTATTGCTGCGGGTATGCGTAATACCGGTTAATCGTTAACGTTTGTTATTTAGCAAGGGAACACGCCGTGTTCCCTTTTTTTGTGTTTAATAACCTAGGCCTGTTTATCTTTCGGGGTTAAATTTGCAGCAATGCGTTTAGTACTTAGGTAAGGCAGCGCCTATATAGTGTGTTTATTCCCGATAAATAGGCGATAACGCAGCGTGAATACCAAACACGTGTTGCCCGAAGGTTCGCCCTAGGTGCGATTAACTCTTTGTTGCCTACATGGGTGAAGGTAAGGGGCATGAGCAGGACGAGGAGGTTTTGCTCGGTTTACTTAGACCAATAGGTTATAAACCTCGCACCACGATTAAATCGTCTCTAGTTTGAACAAGTTTTAAGCCTGAAAGGTCAACAGGCCCTAGCAATTTGGCTCTTAAACTTTTAAACTACTTAGCCATTGAATAATTAAAATACATTATGGCTTCAGCAACTTTTACTGTACAAGAAGATACAGCCCTTACAAATTCTCATATCACGTTAAACGTAGCGCAAACCGCGTCCTTACGTAGCCAATTAAAGTCGCAACGCGGCATATTAAACACCAACAACATTGAACAGCTTTGCAAAGAGTTTAATGTTTCTGTCGATTCACTGTTACAAGGTTTAGTACCCTTAGCGTCTGAGTTTTCAGTAGCTCCAGTATCACATTTTCATGTGGGTGCTATTGTAAAAGCTATAGATGAGCAGCAACAAGTTAATTTTTATTTTGGCGCTAATGTAGAGTTTGATCATCAAGCACTGAGCCTCGTTGTTCATGCAGAACAGTCTGCCATTAATAATGCTTGGTTAAATGGTGCTAAAAAAATTCTTAAAATTGCTATAAGCGACGCTCCGTGTGGCTACTGTCGCCAATTTATGAATGAATTAGCCGATGCGAAAGAGTTTGATATTTTACTTCCAAGTCAACATTTTAAATTGGCAGAGCTATTACCTCACTCGTTTGGACCAACCGATTTGGGTAACGAATTTAGCTTGTTTAACCCAAAGCCTCAGCTTGCGGTTTTTGATGACGAACAGATCGAAGAGACTTTTTCTGGCTTTGCGTTAAATGCGTATGTACCGTACAGTCAAAATTTTAGTGCGGTCAAGGTAAGTACATTCAATAATGGGGATTTTTACGGCAGTTATGCAGAAAACGCAGCTTATAGCCCAAGTTTATCGCCTTTGCAAAGCGCGTTGAGTCAGTTCTTTTTAGCTGGCCTTAGTTTTGATAAAGAGACGGTGAAAGGCATCACACTTTTAGAAACTAAAGGGCACGAAAATCAAGCGGGTGTTTCGAAAGCGGTACTATCGGGATTTACTGATTTGCCAGAGCTAAAAGTAATTAGTGCAGCGCTTAAATAGTGTAAAAAAAGCACAGCTTATTAGCTGTGCTTTTTCATAATAATTTTACTTGTAAAGCAAAATTAACCTAGTAGTACCTTGGCGGCTTCTAATACAACAGCCACTGATTTTCTTTCTATTTCACCGTGGTCAACGTTAGGAATTTCTTGACGAGTACGGTTAACTAATACTCCGGCAACACAGGCTGCTTGCAAGCCAAGGGCTGCACACATAGTGAATAATGTGGCCGACTCCATTTCGTAGTTCATTACGCCCAGCTTTTGCCATTCTTCACAACTACCTTGAAATGCTTTTGGTACATAACCCGAGTGTGTGTCGTAGCGTTCTTGGCCCGGGTAAAATGTATCGCTAGATGCAGTAATACCAATATGAAAGTCAATGTTTAAGTTTTTACAAGCTTCAACCATGGCTTGTGTTGCATAAAAATCAGACACAGCAGGGTAGCTAAGTGGTGCAAAGTGTTGGCTTGCACCGTCTAAACGTACAGACGCTTGGCTAATTAAAATTTCACCTTCATTAATATGCGGCTGAATAGCACCCGTAGTACCAATGCGTAAAAATTGACGCACGCCCAATTGAGCAAGTTCCTCTACTGCAATCGATGTAGATGGGCCGCCAATACCGGTTGAGCATATAACCACAGAGTGGCCATTTAGTTGACCTAGATAAACATGAAACTCACGTGTTTGAGCAAGGCAGGTTGGGTTGTCTAGGAATTGAGAAATACGTGCAGCGCGATCTGGGTCACCGGGCACAATCGCAAGTTTTGCACCTTGTAGATCGTCAATACATAGTCCTAAGTGAAATACCTTTTCCATATCTAAGCCTTTTTAAAATAATTTTTATCAATCTAGCATAATTGCTAGAAACCTTTCTTAAGTACAGGACGTATGTCCGTATTAATATAATTGAGTGCTTGTTTAAGCCAGTAAAATAGGGCTTTAGCGTATTTTATTCATCAACTATGAATATTCAAGCACACCCATGGATTGCTGGTTTACTTGTGCGGTTGACTTGTGTGCGCAAGCATTATAAGTATCACTCAACTAAGTGGTTAGTCATAAATGATAATTGCCTGAATTAATTAAAAGTTTTTAAATATCAGTTGCTTATGTTTTTATTTTAAGTTGGTTTTGAAAGGGTTTTTAATGATACAGACAAAGAAAATTTTTAATTTTTTAATTATTTAAAGTTTAGGCCTGTTTAATCGTTTTGCATAAATAATCACTAAAATACGCACTGAACAATTCATAAGGATTTATTATGAGTCAAGAAATTCAAGCATTTAATAGTAAAGTAGAGCACTGCTTATGCGCTCCTGGCGATGGTGTTTTTACCGTTAATACTGCAAAAGAGCGAAAAGCGGCACTTCGAAATAAACTGTATGGTCAAACCGAAAATGTAGACACGCTATGGCGCGAATCGTTAAATGAGTTGCCTCACTCTCCCCATAAAGCGGTCATGCTTGGAATTAGTTCTGATTGTGGTGGCGGTATTTTACGTGGTGCCAATTGGGGTCCTTTGTTTGTTCGCTCAGCATTAATTGATCAGCACCCTGAATGTCATTCGTTCGACTTAGGCGATGTGCGTGTTATTCCACATTTGTTACATGACAAGTACCTAAACGACACAACCATCTCTAATTGCCAAAAAGCGCTATACGGAAACGAGAATAACGACTACTACGTAAGTCCGTTATCAATTACTGAAGATGTGTGCGACAGCTTTTATGCCACGTTTAAAGATAAAGGTATTTTTGGTATTGGTGGCGACCATTCTATTAGTTATCCATTAACCAAAGCGTATTTAAAAGCAAAACGCGAGCAAGGGAAGCGTACGGCTATTATTCATTTTGATGCGCACACCGATTTGCTTGTGGAGCGCTTGGGTATAGATTTATGTTTTGGCTCTTGGTGTACACATATCTTAGAGTTTTTACCTGCACCCCATCACTTAATTCAATTTGGTATACGTTCAAGTGGAAAACCAAAATCACACTGGGAAAACACATTTGGGGTTAAGCAACATTGGGCGCATGAAATTATTGAACGCGGTGCAGCCGCTGTTGCTGCAGAGACTATCGCGCAACTAAAAGCGGATAATGTTGATGAAGTGTATGTAAGTTTTGATATTGACGCACTCGATGCCGAATTTGCTTCTGCAACCGGTACACCGGAAGATAACGGTTTAACACCTAAGCACGCGCTAGACATTTTATCAGCCATTGCCGATGAGTTTCCTATTACGGGCGCTGATATGATGGAAATAGCACCATTTACCGATAGTTCTCTAGTGGGCCAAGCAAGTTCTGAAACAACATTAAAAGAAGGCGCAAAAATTTCAGCGTTTTTAATTAATGCGATGAATAAATAAGTGCTTCAAAACTAATACTATTGACTTAATCTTATTTTATTAAATACTCAAAACTAGCAGTCTACAAAGCCTCAACTATATTTATTGAATAATTGCACTAATTTAGTTGAGGCTTTTACCCAATGAAGGGATTTGTTTTTTTACTTTGCGTGTTGTGTACGACAGTAAAAGCACACGAAATTAACATAGTGACGGAGGTGTTTCCTGACTTTCAATATCTCGATGCAAACAACCAATTGGCAGGTCGCTCTGTAGAAAAGGTAAAAAACGCCCTTGATGCTGCTGGTATTAGTTACACTATGTCGGCTAACAATTGGAGTGTGTCTTATAACGCAGCCCTTCGAGATAAAAACACCTGTATTTTCTCAATTGTTCGTTTGCCACCAAGAGAAAATAACTTTGTGTGGATAGCTGAACTTGAAGAGTTTGAGTCAGCGATTTATGGGCTGAAATCTCGAGGCATAAAGTTAAAGACTTTACATGATGCCAAGCGCTATAAAATAGCAGTATTAAGAGATAACTTTAGCCATCATTATTTACTTGAACGCGGTTTTAACGAAAGCCGGCATTTGTTGTTGATTGATAATTTAGATAAAATAGATAAGTTAATTAGTGCACGCCGTGACATTCTTGATTTTGTCATTCTAAGTAAAAAACAATTTAATTACCGTCTCAAAACATCACCAAAGTTAAATTTACTCGAGCCAGTGCTTGATTTAAATACGGCTCAATCTCCATTATATTTTGCGTGTAACATAAATATGGATGAGTCGTTAATCACACAGTTACAGTTTGCATTTAGACAAACCTCCTCTCTTAATTAGTGGCTAAAAATCATTTAACTAGCTGAATAATAAAAACTTAAACATAAAGTGAAAATATCAATTGCTGCGCTTAAAAAAGCGACTATAATCAGCTGCTTTTTATATAAAAAGCGCTAACTTTTTGGAGCGTTAAATGGGTGATTTAATCGGGATTAGTCTATTGATCTTGATCAGTGCGTTGTTTGCTATGTCGGAAATAGCAATTGCAGCGTCACGAAAAATAAAACTTCGCGTAATGGCAGACGAAGGCAGTTTAAATGCAGCTGCGGTATTAAAACTGCAAGAAAATCCGGGCGCGTTTTTCGCCATGATACAAATTGCACTTAATGCTATCGCTATATTAGGTGGCATTGTAGGTGAACAAGCATTATCTCCATACGTTGAAAAAGTATTGGTTTTATTTTATCAGGGTGCATATGTAGAGAAAATTAGCTTTTTATTCTCATTTTTTACTATTACCTCGTTATTTATTTTATTCGCCGATTTAATGCCAAAGCGATTAGCGATGATCATGCCAGAAGCTGTTGCTGTTAAGGTCGTTAACATAATGCGTTGGGTTACATTTGCATTAACGCCTTTAGTGATGTTTTTTAATGGCGTGACTAACTTTGTACTGCGACTGTTTAAAGTTCCCGCAGAGCGTGAAGATAATGTAACCACAGAAGACATTGTTGCCATGATGGAAGCTGGCGCTGAATATGGTAGTTTGCAAAAGCAAGAGTATGACTTAATAGGTAATGTGTTTGATTTAGAAGCTCGTTTTTTATCAAGCGTAATGACCCCGCGTGACCAAATTGTGTACTTCGATTTAAACGAAAGCAGTAATGACATTGCGACCAAAATTATTGATCACCCGCATAATCATTTTTTAGTTGTGTCGGGTAACTTAGACAAATTACATGGCTCTGTTGAATCAAAAGATATTTTACGCCAAGTACTTAAAGGTGAAGCCGCTAATATCAATGACGAATTAGTTGATACCGATGTATTTTACTTACCAGAAACATTAAGTTTGTCAGAGGCATTAAATGCATTTAAAAGTGCCGCTAAACCATTTGCTATTGTAGTAAACGAATACGCGCTGCTTGTTGGTATTGTTACTGTAAAAGATTTAATGAAAGGCTTTATGGGAGATTTAATAACTCACCAAGGGGATGAACTAATAATCGAGCGAGATAAAAGCTCGTGGTTAGTTGATGGACTGACGCCGATTACCGATTTAGCTAAAGTGCTTGATATAGAGGAATTCCCAGAGCAAGTACATTTTGAGACGGTGGCAGGCTTTTTAATTTACACCATGAAACGTATACCTAAACGTGCTGAGCATATAAGTTATGCGGGCTTTAAATTTGAAGTTGTTGATGTTGAAGGTATTCGTGTAGAGCAATTGCTTGTATCTAGATTAGTTTAAAGCTTGCCATCCTAATCTCTTTATAAACGCTTAACCACGTCATGAATAAAAAAGCCAAGTTCGCCTTGGCTTTTTGTTAATGAAAGTTTATAAATTTGTTCGTTATAACAATTGTATTTGGCTATGGCCTAATGGGTATCTGGCTAAATGACTCATACCTCTAATTAACTGAAATATAATATTAAAATCTCTTCACTATGTACTTTTAGGCTTTAATTTAAACAAAGTAGGTTTTGGCGTAAGTGCTTTTCTATTTTTAAAAAATACAGTGCGCTGAGCACTATAGTTAGCTTGTAGGTGTAAATGTTTATTATAAAAGCCTTATTAACATTACTTGGTGATTAAGTATGAGGCCGCATAGTTGAGTGTAATTTTGTGTAAAGATCGGCTTATTAAGATGTATTCTCACTAACATTTAATTTAGAATGATCGTTCATTCTAAATTAAAGGTATTTAACATGCAGCGTTCTAGCACCGCTTTATTTGTATTTTCAGTTCTCCTAGGTTCAGTTGCGTTGACTGGTTGTGACCAAGTGACAGAGCAGTCGCAGGCAGCTGCTCCTAAAGCTGTGCCGGTAGGGGTTATTACGCTTAAAAAACAATCGCTAACTTTAAGGCAAGAGTTGCCTGGACGTATTAGTGCATTTCAAATTGCAGAAATACGCCCGCAAGTAAGCGGTATTGTGCAATCACGTTTATTTACCGAGGGGTCTCAAGTAGAAAAAGGTCAAGCGCTTTACCAAATTAACCCTGCTACTTTTGAAGCCAACTTAGCGGCAAGTGAAGCTGCTGTTGCCCGCGCTGAAGCAAGCATTGCAAGCAGTAAAGCTAAAGCGTCTCGCTATAGTGAATTATTAAAAATTAAAGCGGTTAGCCAGCAAGATTACGACGAGGCTGATGCAGCCTATAAGCAAGCAAAAGCAGAACTCCTTACTGCTCAAGCGCAGCTGCAAACCTCAAAAATTAATTTAGAATACAGTCATGTCTCTTCGCCTATTAGTGGGCAAATTAGTAAATCGAATGTCACCGTAGGTGCATTAGTAAGTGCCAACCAAGCCACTTCTTTGGCAACAGTAACACAACTTGATCCTATCTATATTGATTTAACGCAGTCGAGTAGCGAATTAACTAAGCTTAAAAAAGCGATTGGTTCGGGCGACCTAAGTGTAGATTCAACCAGTCAAACCGATGTTGAACTCACTATGGAAGATGGCTCTTTATATTCTCATAAAGGCACTTTACAGTTTTCTGAGGTGACAGTTGACCCAAGTACAGGCTCGGTTACATTACGCGCTAAATTTCCTAACCCTGAAAAGTTACTACTTCCAGGGATGTATGCTCGCGCCTCAATTGTTGAAGGTGTTAAAAACGACGCTATTTTAGTTCCACAGCGCGGTGTTAGTCGAAACTCGAAAGGTGAACCTACCGCAATGGTTGTTAGCAAAAACAATACTGTAGAGAGCCGCGTTTTGAAAACAGATCGCACCATTGGATCTAATTGGCTTGTAACCGATGGCGTAATGGAAGGCGATAAACTGATCGTAGAAGGGCTGCAAAAAATTCGCCCAGGCGCACCAGTTAGCCCATCTGAAGTTCAAACTGCTAAAGCGCAATAACGGAGAATTTACATGTCACGATTTTTTATCGATAGACCTATATTTGCTTGGGTACTTGCCATAGTAGTGATGCTAGCAGGTATATTAGCAATTAAAAGTTTACCTATTGCGCAGTATCCGTCTATAGCGCCGCCAGCAATAAGTATTACGGCTACCTACCCAGGTGCATCGGCGCGTACGCTCGAAGATACTGTTACACAAGTTATAGAGCAAAAAATGAAAGGCTTAGATGGCTTGTTATACATGTCGTCAACGTCAGAGTCTAGCGGTTCAGCAACGCTCACACTGTCGTTTAGCGCTGAAACCGACCCTGATATTGCTCAGGTTCAAGTACAAAACAAGTTAGCTACTGCAACGCCACTATTACCTGAAGCCGTGCAGCGCCAAGGTGTTGTGGTTGCAAAGTCAGCCCGTAACTTTTTGATGGTTTATGCGTTTATGTCTAAAGATGGCAGCATGACCAACATTGATATTGGCGACTACGTGTCATCAAACGTGCAAGATATTGTTTCGCGTGTTGAAGGTGTGGGTGAAGTACAGTTATTTGGCTCGCAGTATGCAATGCGTATTTGGTTAGATCCGGCTAAGCTTCAAAACTATAAATTGACGCCTGCAGATATAAGTGCATCTATCAGTGCTCAAAATGCACAAGTGTCGGCTGGGCAACTAGGTGCTATGCCTGCGGTGGCGGGACAGCAACTCAACGCGACTGTGACCGCGCAAAGCCGCTTACAAACTCCTGAGCAATTTAGAGATATTTTAGTTAAAACCAATGCTGATGGCTCTTTTGTAAAGTTGAGTGATGTTGCCCGTGTTGAGCTAGGTGGTGAAAGCTACCGGGTTGTCGCGCGTTATGACGGAAAACCAGCTTCTGGCTTAGGGATTAAATTGGCCAGTGGCGCCAACGCGCTTGATACTGCGCAGGGGGTAAAAGATGCCATTGCTGAATTAGAGCCATTTTTTCCTGAGGGACTTGAAGCGGTTGTGCCTTACGACACTACACCATTTGTGGCGCTTTCAATTGAAAAAGTAATTCATACGCTTATAGAAGCGGTTGTGTTGGTGTTTGTTGTTATGTACTTGTTTTTACAAAACTTTAGAGCAACGCTTATTCCAACAATTGCAGTGCCAGTGGTATTACTGGGTACGTTTGGTATTTTATACACTTTTGGTTACTCAATTAATACATTAACCATGTTTGCCATGGTACTTGCCATCGGGTTACTAGTTGATGATGCCATTGTTGTTGTAGAAAACGTAGAGCGACTGATGACCGAAGAAAAACTCTCAGCGCTTGATGCAACCCGCAAATCAATGGACGAAATTAAAGGCGCGCTTGTTGGTATTGCAATGGTGCTTTCTGCTGTATTTATTCCGATGGCCTTTTTTAGCGGCTCGACGGGCATAATATATCGTCAGTTCTCAATTACCCTTGTTTCTGCTATGGGTTTATCGGTACTTGTGGCGCTTATACTTACGCCGGCACTGTGTGCAACGCTTTTGAAGCCTAGCCATGTTCATAATGATAAGTCGTTATTTGGTAAATTTTTTACAGGGTTTAACCGCGGGTTCGACAAAACAAATTCGGGTGCGCAAAGCTTTGTGAGCCGTATGATCAAACATGCTAAACGCTACCTTGTTATATACTTTTTAATTGTAGGTGGAATGGCTTATGTGTTTTCAAATTTACCAACCGCATTCTTACCAGATGAAGACCAAGGCATATTATTTAACCAAGTTTCGTTACCTGCGGGTTCTACAACCGAGCAAACACTTGAAGTGGTTAAAAAAGTAGAAAACCACTACTTGAACGAACAATCTGAAGCAGTAAACGGTATTTTTACTGTTACCGGGTTTAGCTTTGCAGGTTCTGGCCAAAACTCAGCAATAGGGTTTGTTAATCTTAAGCATTGGGATGAACGCCAACGTGACGATTTATCTGTGCAAGGTGTAGCAGGTAAAGCTATGGGGTACTTTTCCAGTATTAAAGAAGCGTTTGTGTTTGCTTTTCCACCACCAGCAATTGTAGAACTGGGAACAGCAAATGGTTTTAATATATTTTTACAAGACCGTGTAGGTTTGGGCCACGATGCGCTTTTAGCAGCACGTAATCAACTATTAGGTTTAGCAAGCCAAAGTCCTATATTGGCTGGTGTACGCCCTAATGGTCAAGAAGATATGCCAGAAATACAACTCGATACCGATTTAGCTAAAGCACAAGCATTGGGTGTGTCGCAAACCGATATTAATAACACCCTTGCTACGGCTTGGGGCAGTAGTTATGTAAATGACTTCATTGACCGTGGGCGTGTTAAAAAAGTATACATGCAAGGCGATGCTGAATCTCGAATGGTGCCTGAAGATTTAAATAAGTGGTATGTACGTAATAATGAGGGTGATATGGTTCCGTTTTCTGCCTTTGCAACGGCCTATTGGACTTATGGTTCGCCGCGTTTAGAGCGTTACAATGGCTTTTCAGCAATGGAAATACAAGGAACCGCTGCACCTGGTTACAGCACAGGACAAGCAATGGATGAAATGGAGCGTTTGGTAAAACAGCTGCCAAATGGTATTTCGTCTGAATGGACCGGTATTTCATTTCAAGAACGCTCTAGCAGCGGCCAAGCACCTTTATTGTATGGTTTGTCGTTGTTATTTGTATTTTTATGTTTAGCGGCTCTTTATGAAAGTTGGTCGGTACCGTTTGCGGTTATGATGATTGTTCCGTTAGGTATATTTGGTGCTGCTATGGCTGCGTTGGGTAGCGGATTATCAAACGATATTTACCTGCAAGTGGGCTTATTAACTACGATAGGGTTAGCGTCTAAAAATGCCATATTAATTGTGGAATTTGCTATCCATAAAATGGACGAAGGGCTTGATTTAGTTGAAGCGGCTGTGGCTGCAGTAAGACTGCGTTTACGCCCAATTTTAATGACTTCAATGGCCTTTATTTGTGGTGTTATTCCACTCGCTATTGCATCAAGTGCAGGCTCTGGTGCGCAAAACGCATTAGGCATTTCAATTATTGGTGGAACACTCGCCTCTTCTATTTTGGTTGTTGTTTTTGTGCCGCTGTTTTTTGTATTAGTACGCCGCGTATTCCCTGCAAAAGAAAAAAACACTAACGAGGAGACAGCATAATGCATATAAAAACCTTTTCGTTGAGTGTGCTTACGTTGGCTGCTTTAAGTGGATGCCAGTTGGCACCTGAACAGCAAAATTTGGCGCTGCCAGTACCCGAAACGTATTCAGTTCAAACAGAACAAGCCACAGTTAACACATTAAAGTGGCAGCAGTTTTTTAGCGATAAAAAATTACAGGTGCTTATAGGTCAAAGCCTTGAGCACAACAAAGATCTGCAAATTGCGATGCTCAATGTGCAGCGGGTACGTGGGTTGTATCAAATAGAAAACTCAGTATTGTATCCGTCCTTAAATGTTAATGGTTCGGGCACTCGCCAGCGTCTGCCTGCCAGTTTAACAAGTACTAATGAGGCCACTATAAGCTCGCAATACAGTGCTACTGTAGGTATTACCTCTTACGAATTAGATATATGGGGTAAGGTTCGTAACCAAACTCAACAAGCGCTGCAAAATTTATACTCTACTGAGCTTACTCAATACAGCACGCAAGTGTCGCTGGTAGCAGAGCTGGCTAATGCGTGGCTTAATTATGCAACCGATCAACAGTTACTTGGGCTTGCTGAGGAAACATTAAAATCGCAACAAGCGTCGCTTGGGCTTACTCAAAAAAGTTTTGATTTAGGCGCAGCATCTAAAATTACGTTAGAGCAACTGAAAAGTACCGTTGCCAGCGCAAAGGTTGATATTGCAACGTATAAACGTTTATTAAAGCGCGATAAAAACGCACTTGATTTATTAGTAGGAAAACCAGTAAGCCCTGAACTTCTGCCAAATAAGGTGCTGGACTCGTTATTGGCGTTGCCTAAAATACCGGTTGGTTTACCTTCTGATTTATTAACTCAACGCCCAGATATTAAAGCAGCAGAACATCAGTTATTGGCCGCTAATGCCAACATTGGTGTAGCGCGTGCTGCTTTTTACCCCAGTATTAGCTTAACGGCTAATGCGGGTACTGCCTCTAACGATTTAAGTGATTTATTTGATGCAGGTTCGGGTACTTGGAGTTTTATTCCATCAGTTACTTTACCTATTTTTAATATGGGCAGAAACCAAGCTCAGCTAGATGTTGCTAAGGCCGACCAACAAATTGCCGTAGTTACTTATCAGCAAAAAATTCAGCAAGCATTTCGCGAAGTCGCCGATGCGTTAGCAGACAACGAAGGCTATCAAGCGCAGTTAAGCGCACTTGATATGTTACTACAAAGCCGAGGGTCTACGTTTTCGCTATCAAAGGCGCGTTACGATAAAGGTGTTGATAGCTACTTACAAGTCCTTGATGCACAACGCAGCTGGTATGCTGCACAGCAACAGCAAATTTTGGGTCAACAGGCTTTGTTAGCTAGCCAAATTAGCCTGTATAAAGTAGTGGGCGGTGGCTGGGAGAAAAGCGATCAAACCAACTAAGTAAGGGTTTTAGCTGTAAACACCTTTTTGCAGCTAATTAACTAGATTTATATAGGGCTAAATACTTATTTATGAGTGAAAGGCGTATTTCAAAATGATTAAGTATTTGCCTTATTGTCGAGTCTAATCACTTGGCAGTGGAGCTTTGTATGAAAACTAAAAGACAGACAGATCCAGCGATAGCCAAAGCGCGTCGTGATCAGGTTTTAACTGCGGCGGCTGAATGCTTTCGTCGTAAAGGCTTTCATGCTGCAGGTATGGCTGAAATATCCAGAACAGCAGGAATGAGTGCCGGGCATATTTATAACTACTTTGAAAGTAAAGAAGCCATTATAGAAAGTATTATTGAAAAAGATATGGAAGAAATGTTTTCTATATTTGAGCATTTTGAAGGGCAACCAGAAGATACGCTCACAGTATTATTGAACGGTTTAAATATTGGCGTTCAAAGGCATATGGATACCGGTGAATGTGCGGTTGATTTAGAAATGCTCGCTGAAGCTGGTAGAAACGTAAAGGTAGCTAAACTATTACGTGATGCTGATACGCAAGCGCGAAATAGAATGCGCCAATTGCTAATAAGTGAACGCAGTGTGATAAAAGACATAGATGAGGTAGAGCTAGAAAGCCGTATTAATGTTATTTTTTCAGTAATGGCAGGCTTACTTTTGCGAAAAGTGCTTTACCCCGAACTTACCGAAGAGACAGTTTTAATTGCGCTTCGCCCAGCGATGAAAACGTTGTTAATGCCGTTTGAAGATTAAAATAGTGCTATTAAAATGCATAAACTATATGCCCGCTATTTTAGCGGGTTTATAGTATTAACAACCGTTTAAATTAATACCAACCCGCAATAATACTTAATCATTTTGTGGGGCTAAACGCCTCGCTATTTACGTTAAAAAACTCTCATTTACGACTGCATGAATGCAGATCAATTGTCGATAACAACTAAATAGCGAATTTTTTTCCTAGCTATCAAGACGTTTTTCCATCTTCAAAATAGATCACTTAATTAGGCGAATGGGTATAATTATGTTCAAAAGCGTTCAATAGACCAGTTTAGAGCCACAACGGCGATACCTATAGACCCTACTGGCATTAACCATTTTACGTACCAAGCGGTTTTTCTAAATGCAATTAATAAAGGCAACGCTACTAATAAAATACTTAGTTGGCCTATCTCTACCCCTAAATTAAATGCCAATATGCTCATTAATTGATAGTTACTCGACAAACCTAATTCACCAAGTACACTCGCAAATCCCATTCCGTGAAGCAACCCAAAAGCAAATGTCAGCCAGCCTAAACGCAAAACAACGGGCCAAACATTATTGAGGGCTGCAAACAATACAGAAATTGCAATAATTAGTTCAACCCAGCGAGTATTGAGAGATATTAAATCAAGCGCTGTTGCTGTAAGCGTTATAGAATGAGCAAGCGTAAATGCTGTAACAATCCAGGCAGTGTGTTTGATAATGTGTTTTTTAGAGCTAATGGGCTGCCAGGTGTTTTTATCACGGGTTAAAACACAAGTTAGTAATAGCGCAATTAAAAATAAAATATGATCGATGCCTATCCAAATGTGTAATACGCCCTGATACACATATTCTGTAAAGGTAGCTAAATAGCTCGACTGCTTAGTATTAAAGGTTTGGCTAGGCTCATTTATACTAAACACACGTGCTATGTTATTCACATTAACAATGACCTTGTGATTTGCGTCATCTTGAAAAAAGGCTGAATACTTAAGCGTAATCTCGTTATTTGTTAAACACGAAAATGACACAGGTAATACCAAGTAAGGCTGATTAAAGTGCTCACTTAGCTGGTAATTGTTATTTACAGTGAGTGCGCAAGTTTGTTCGTTTTGTTCTGCGATAAGATTGTTTTTTATAAATGCGTTAATTGAGTCGCGTTTTGCTTTTATTTCAGACCAGGTAATGTTGGCGTTTTGGTCTAAGTCGAGGGCTATAACGTGCTCTAAATCTGCAACATTGATTTCCCAATTGCCGCTGTATTGAGCTGTATTATTGCTATTGAGCGTAATGTAGCCGGTGCTTAACTGGTGCGCAAAAGCTGCTGTTGAAAATAATAAGCTTAACAACATAATAGAAAATACGCGTATTAATATTCTCATAACATTCACATCCTTTTTGCTTGAACAATCAGCGCTTGGTCGATATTCATTTTAGCTTGTTGCCAGTTAATATTGGCCCAATACAAGGCTTTAGATTTGTTTGGCTGCACGTGAATATAATAGTTGGCGAGGTCACTTGCGTGAAAGCTGTCGTGGCGAATTTCTCTGAGCTTTACTCGTTGCTTCATGGCGTTTTGCCATTTGTATTGTGTTGTGTTTAGTTTTTTTTCTGCGATGGCTAAGCGCAGCAAAAGCGCGTCTTCTAGATCGTGCGATTCTTTTAATAAATTACTTAATTTGGTTATCACTTGCTGTGGCTTGTTTAAGCCCAGTTGTATGTCTGCCCATAAAGCAATTAGGCTTACTGGAGAGTTTACTAAATTTATATTTTCAAGGTGCTTTAATGCGTTTGTGTAGTTTTGTAATCTAAAGCTCATTTCAGCTAGGACATGTTTTGTATTGAGTCCAATAGGCTTATTGTTCGTTAGCTTTACTAAAGATTGATAACTTCTTAATAAATTACCGTGCTGACTTTGCACGTCTAGTACACAAGTACTGGCCGTTAATGTGCTTACCCTTGTTATTAGTGCTAAGCAATGCTGTTTAGCAAGTTCAAACTGGCCTTGTGTCATGTACAAATTAGCCAGCAATAGATGAGTGTTGCTGTGATCAGGCGTTATTTTTAAAACACTATTAGCAATGTTTATCGCATCATTAAACAAATGCTCTTTTTGTAAAACGCGTGCATATAAATAGCCTACCTGTGGAGTTGGCTCATTTAAGTATATTTCTGCGAGCCTGTTTTTGAGTACCCCTTGCATATGCTCCGTTTGTCCAACGAATTGACTTTTATTGACTAGATTTTCTATTTCATTTATCGATAGTGAGGCAGTTAAATCCGATTTAGTGACTGCTATTACGTCGTTGTCATTAGGTGTATAAGCCGCTGCAAAAAGCTCAAATGAGCACACTAAGCTTAATGTAATCATCAGGTTTACTAGAGGTGATTTCATATTTGTATCCTTAAAATAGCCATCCATGGCCAGTCAGCTTATTTACTGATTACTAATTAAATTATTAATATCTGTGTCTTTATTTGTAAACTCTCTTCCATTTACAGAGAGTGGCTCTGCATTCGGTGCTTGGTTAAATGCATCGCTAGTAAACTGAGCAAAGTCGACTTGCAAAGCTTCAATAGTGATATTAACCATTGCACTTACTTGGCTGTTAACGCCATCAGATACGCCAAAAGTAAAGCTATCTGTGCCCGTAACCTCTTTATTTGGTGTGTAAGTAAAGTTGCCATCAGCGTCAATATTTACCATGCCTAATGAAGGCTCACTGACCAATGAATAAGTAAGTGAATCACCTTCTTTATCTGTGGCTGTAAGTGAGTCGGTAATATTTACCTCCGTTTGCGTTGTTAACATGATGTCGCTAACTGAAGGCGCTGTATTAACCACAGGCAACGGCTTTTTATTGTCGTCATCATTGCTACACGCTCCCAGCGTTAATGCGCTAAGCAGAATACCTATATGCGTTATTTTTAAGTGTTGCATTAGTTTACTCCTTATTTAGAGCCCGCAAGTGGGGTAGCTAAGTACGGAAAGGTTGAGTCCATCATTGTTGCATCAACAGGTGCGCCATCGGTAAATGGTACTGTACCAACGCTTGCATCTTCGGGAGTACACAAGCCTAGGTCAGTATCTTCGCCTGCAACAGGAATAGGATGACATAAACGACCCATTACTACGCGCAGAGCAATATCAACAACATCATCGCCAGGGCGTCGGCCGTTTGGAAAGCCAGCTAAATCGTTTCCTGCAACACCAAATGCAGACTGCTCACTTTGCGCTGTTGCCGCGATGTTTGTGTTTAAACGAAGCATTTCAGAGGGAGTGACGGTTGCTTGTTGATTAACACCAGCAAAACCAGTTAAAAATGCAGTAATTAAATCGGTACGAGGAAAGTTTGTTGGGGCTAATGTTTCGAGGTTAGCGCCAAGTGTCGTATTAACTGCATCCTTGAATAAAATATTTAAAAGTTCAGGAAGGGCTGGGTGAGATACATAATCTAAAAACTGTCCATCGTCTTTAGGGTGTGCTGTCGAGAAAGTATCCTTATCCTTTATGCCAATAACAAGCTCATTAACAAGTGGATTTCCTAAACGCGATACTTGAGTAAGAGCACCACCATTAACTGCATTATTAGCAAATTTAGCATTCGGGTTTAGTATGCGAGCTTGAGGTAAACTTGCAGTGGTCCACGAACCAATAACGCCATTACCTTCGCCTACAATACAGCTTTTTGGTACTTCAATAGCAATTGATGTCACGTTTTTATCTGCAAGGTCGTCATTGTCAGCCGATTGGGTAATACCTCCAGGGAAGCCACCTGCATCACCAGCACCCGGAGCGCTGTCGCCCTCTACCGGTACGTAGTTTACTAAATCGAACGTTTTACCAAGGTTAACGACAAACGCATCTTTTCTTTGGCCAACAAATACTTGTGCCATGCTTTCACAACCTGGGATTGACACATTATATACAAATTGATCTGCGTAAGTTTGATAGTCAGCTTTAGAGGTAAATGTTTTATTACCAATATAATCAAGTGGCTTACTGAATGTAGATGTGCCCGTAGTGGTATTATTTAATGAGGTTGCAACACCTGTGCGCTGCGGCCCATTAATCATACTCAGAGTATATGATTCACTGAAATTAGTTGCGCTATTATCACCGGCTGATACACCACCCACATTTTTAAGTGGCACAGAAACAGTACGCTGGTTGCCTTCTGGGCCTACAGCTAATTGCACACCTTGATTATCGTTTGGTAGCATGCTTTGGAAATCAAATGCAAAAGTAATGTCTTCAACGGCATCGCCATCGTTATCTATGTGTATGCTGTAAGTTGCATCTGGGTCCATTGCAAAATAATTAGGGCCGCCGTAGGCATCCTGTAATGGAATATAGTTTGCAATTAGTGTGACGTACTCTTCTTTTCCTTGTTCATAGCTATTAAATACATAAAAGTCGGTAGAATCTAAGGTCGGAAAGCGACTAATATTTGGCGCTTCTCGGTGACTTGATGCGTTACTTGGTGCGCTAATAAAAGTGCTACATATTACTACTGCGAGTATTGATGGTGTTAAAGCTTTCATGACTTTTTCCTTTAGTTTTAAATAGAAGTCATAGCTAATAACGGGGGGGAATTTAGATTGGATGCAAAAAAGTTAAATTTTATTTAAATAAAAAATGGCTGCTTATATAAGCAGCCATACAAGGGATTAAAGAAGCACGAGTTCGGTTGTATAAAGTACCTCGGTAGGTAAGCCGTTTGGCGAACCACCTAAAGGCTCTAAACTGACTGCTAGTAGTGAGATATCGTCAGCGTTAAAGCGTTTATCTTTTAGCAAAAATTTACCGCCTTGTTTAGGTAATATACCCAACGAAACAGGTAAATCTTGCCCTTTTAAAATCATCCATAGTTGATAATCTTTATCTCTTTGGGCAACTAATTGACTACTGGCTTTAATAGTTAATGCTTCTTCGTTTACTTCAATAAACCATAAAGACTGTTTATCTTGGTTTTGCACGAGTGCAATTTGCTGATATTGCGACACTTCTTTGGCCGGTTGAATGACTAAAAATGCCAACACAATACACGCGGCGGTGGCTATAAACGACCATGTCTGCCAAATCGACGGCTTAGTTTGCACCACTGTTTGACTAGGCACTGTTTTTGACTCAATACCTTGCAAAATGTTTTCCCAAACAGAATCGCTAGGTGCTTGTGGTGTGATTGCACTTGCTAGATTATTAAGGTTTTGCTCCCACATAAAAATTGCCTCACGTGCTTTGCTTGAGCTAAGTAACAAGCGCTGAAAACGTTTTCGTGCCAGCCCCTTGAGTGTGCCAAGTACATATTGTCCTGCTAGCGCGTCTAACAGATCGGGTTTTGTATAATTCATAATGTTAAACACCTCTGAAGTTGTGTAAGCCCGCGTCTGATCCAGCTTTTAACTGTGCCTAATGGCGACTCTATATGGTCTACTAGCTCGCTGTGACTAAGCCCCTTATAGTAAGCTAAATGAATGGCCTGCTTTTGCTGGGGTTCAAGCTGCTCTATACAGTTTACTAATTTAGTATTTTCGTCATAGTTGACATCGACGCTCTGAATATCAAAGTCATCATCTCCCATTGTTTGCTCTTTTCTTACTTTGTTGTAACGCAACGCATCCAGACTTCTATACCTTACTATACTTATCATCCAGCTTATGACAGTGCCTTTAGAAGCATTGTATTCTGAAGCGTTATGCCATATTTTAATGAATGCGTCTTGCAACACTTCTTCGGCGTGTGCTCTGTTAGAAAGCATATTTAAGCTGATGGCAAAAAGCTTTCCGCTTGTTTGTTGATACAAGGTTGAAAATGCATGCTTATCACCCTGTGATGTATCGTATAACAAGGACAGTAAATTATCGTTTTCCATAAATATCCTATTTATTTTTATTCTCTTTTTAAAAACGGTTGAGGCTAGAACTTGGATGCAAAAAAGTTAAGTAGCTTGCAACAGTATACTTTTCGCTCTTTTTTGCAATGACTATCTGTGGTTTATTATTAGGTATAATTCTGTGAGTTCAAAAACTATATTAGAGAAAAGCATCTGTAATGGTTGAGCCGATTTTTGTTTATAGCAGAGTCGTCCCCCTAAGTTACACTTAAAATAAATTAGCTTGGTGAGTCAGATTTACTAATATGGAGCTAAGACTTAGTGAGTTTCTACTGTGATACGTGTGAAAAATTAACACACTCATTGTGTAAAAAGAGCAAAGTCCATACAAACCAATAAATACGGTATTTAAATAGCTATTAAATATCAATAACATAAATAAAAAGTGGTGCCATATGCTTTACCATTTTGTGGCTTGTAAATTGCAAATACAATTATAAAAGCTGTTTGTTAATTAATGAATAGCAATAAATATAAATGGAGATTTTATGTGGGCTGCAATTAGTTATTTGATATTAGCGTGTGTACTTATTTTTATAGGGTGGGAAATACATTCAATTTATTTTTCGTTATTTTTTTACTGGACCGCGCTATCACTGTCATTGGTCAGTGGGGCATACATTTTTAATATAGGTAAAATTTTCAGAAAGCGAGAAAACGGCGTTATTCCATTTTACATACGCTGGGCGTTTATTCCTTTTTTATTGGGGGCGCAAGTGTACAACGCGTGGTCGCGTAAGCATGATAAAGTGCCACCAATTCAGCAAATTAACGATAACCTTTTTTTAGCATGCCGCTTATTTCCCTCGGATATAGACACGTTAAAAAGCAATAATATTACCGCTATATTAGATGTTACTTGTGAGTTTGACGGTTTAGAGTGGAGCTCGACACAAGAGCGTATTAACTACTTAAATATTCCAGTACTTGATCATAGCGTGCCAACACACTCTCAGCTTAACCAAGCAATAAATTGGATTCATCATCAAATCCAAAAAAACAATAAAGTGGTTGTGCATTGTGCGTTGGGCCGCGGTCGTTCAGTGTTTGTAATGGCTGCTTACTTACTTAGTCAAAATAAACATGCCGATGTGCATGATGTGCTTGCCCAAATTAAAGAAACACGTGAAACCGCTAATCTAAATAAACGCCAACTGCGCCACCTAGCAAAGCGACATAAAAGTGGCGAATTAGTAATTAAAAATCGTGCATTTTTAATTGCAAATCCCGTGTCGGGTACAAAAATATGGCAAGAAAAAGAGCAATTTATAATTGCACGCCTGTCAACTTATTACGATTTAACCGTAGTAACCACAAGCCCAGACATTAATGGTATAGAGCTTGCCAAACAAGCGCTTGGTGAAAATCCTGATATTGTTATTGCCTGTGGTGGCGATGGAACAGTAGCGGAAGTTGCGAGCGTATTAGTTAATACACCCTGTAAGTTAGGTATTATTCCGCTCGGGACTGCTAATGCGCTTGCCCACGTTTTAATGGGAATAAGTTCAAAATTTATACCTGTAGAGCAAGCGTGTGATTTAATTATTGATGGTCAATCTACGTTGATAGATACAGCATATTGTAATGACGATTTAATGCTACTTTTAGCCGGGATAGGTTTTGAACATGCAATGATTGAAAAAGCTGACCGCGAGTTTAAAAATAAATTTGGGCAACTTGCTTATTTAACGGGGTTTTTTCAGGCGTTTTCTGAACAAAAATCGCAACAGCTCAACGTTAAATTGGATGATAACGACCCAATGATGATCACAACAAGTAGTTTTGTTGTTGCTAATGCAGCACCGTTTACAACGCTACTTGCTCAAGGGGGAGGGCAGCCTAATCATAGCGATGGGCTACTTGATATAAATTGGCTTATACCCAATAAAGAAAATTCCACCACGGTACTGAGTATTGCCGAGCTTATGTTTAGCAGTATAACGCAAAGTCATTTAGCCATTAACTCTCAACACACAAATGCTAAAAAAGTCGAAATATCTTCAGATAATGGGATTAAGTATGTCATTGATGGCGAGGTGAAAACGGCTAATAGGCTTGTGATTGAAATACTGCCAGCATCGCTTAACGTGATCAGTAAAGAAATTTAGCGAAACTAAAATATAAAGGCGCAATAAACTGCGCCTTTATTTATATTTTTACTTTTTTATTGATGGCCAAACAAAGTCAGTTGTATCTGGAGCCTTGTTTGTTGTTTTACGAGGCGCACTTTTAGGTTTACGAAGTGGTTTGTTATTTATTGTATGAATATATAACGCTTCAACTTTGTCTCTGGCCCAAGGGGTTTTACGTAAAAATTTTAAGCTAGATTTTATGCTTGGTGCATCCGTAAAACACTTAATTTTTACTTGTTCGCCCAGCGTTTTCCAGCCAAGTCTCTGCTCTAACTCGACCAATATTTGTTCTAGTGTGATCCCATGTAGTGGGTTTTTAGGTTGATTATCCATAGCCATACTGCTTATTTAAACTATGCTTATTGTAGCTTAAATACAATAAGCAGGCTATTTCACTGTAATCTTTTTAGGTCGATTTGGGTAAATAACTTTCCCTTGCTCATTGAGCTTAAGCCACATTAATGCGCTATTGGTTTGGTTGGGGTTTTTGGCACCGCACAGTAAATTGAACGTATCAACGCTAATTAATGCGCCTTCACTATAGCGTTTGTCGTCGTACCAACACATTGTTTGGTGCTGAGTTAACTGACTTGCGTTCACAAAAGTGCGGCTGTTATGCGGCTCGGCATTACAAAATAACGAGAGTGATAAGCTTAAAAAACAGGCGGATAGAATTATTAATGCGCGCATAACATTCTCCTAAAATTGACTTTAAAAATAGTACGTAATGCTAAAAAACATGCTAGTGTAATATTACACACTAAGAAATAAACAGAACAATAAAAGGTACACACACATGAAATTTAACCAGCTGATGATAGATGAATTCACATTACTTGCAAAGTTTCCGCTTGATAGCAAAATGCAGGGTATCAAATTACATTCTGACGCAGAAGCAAGCTTGATAGAAGCAGCACAACGATTATTTGATAAAGGCGTTATAGATAGCCCTGATGGCGGTTACTTAACGGATTTGGGTTTAGATTTAATTGAGCACGTTACGATTATTCATAGCGCGCTCAAAAGTTAAGCTCAACAGTATTTAGGTCGCATCGGGTTGATTTTGCGGTGCGGCATCATTAAACGCAGCTAATTTATTACATCGTTCATAAATAGCTGCAATTTTTGGATATCGACTCATATCCACGTTAAAACGAGTAGCATTAAATACCTGAGGTACTAAGCAAACATCAGCAAGGCTTGGCTTGTTCCCAATACAGTAATCGTCGTCTCCAAGTAGTATTTCTATTTTATCAAAGCCTACTTCAACCCAATGTTTGTACCAGGTGTTTTTAGCATCATCGTCTACTTTTAATTCATTCGATAAATACTTAAGTACTCGCAAATTATTCACTGGGTGAATATCACACGCTATTGCAAAACTTAAATTTCTTATTTTGGCTTTTTGCCAAGCAGAGCCGCTAATTAATGGTGACTGTGGGTATGTTTCATCAAGCCATTCTAAAATAGCTAATGATTGACCAAGTACACCTTCATCTGTTTCAAGGGCTGGTAAAAGCCCTTGCGGGTTTAGTGTTAGGTAACCTTCCTCAAGCTGCTCTGATTTTAAAAGATTTACAATTGCCAACTCATGGTCAATTTTCTTTAGGTTTAACGCAATACGCACTCGGTATGCAGCTGATGATCGAAAATAACTGTAAAGCTTCATAATTAATCCTTGTTGCCTGAATAGTGTTTTTTAATTGTTCGCCAACAATCTGTGTAATTTGGTTGACGTTCTTTACCTTCTAATGCGTATTTAGTCGGTGAAATGACATAACGGGATTCAAACATAAACGCTAAGGTATTTTCGTATTTTTGTGGAACCAGTTCCGCATTAGATGCTTTTTCAAATACATCCGCTTCAGGTCCATGCGGAGACATACAATTATGTAAACTTGCGCCACCTGGCACAAAGCCATGCTCTTTTGCATCATATACACCTTCAATTAACCCCATAAATTCACTCATGATATTACGATGATAGTAGGGCGGACGAAAAGTGTTTTCAGCAACCATCCAACGCGGTGGAAAAATAACAAAATCAACATTAGCCATTCCTTCAGTAGCTGATGGCGAGGTTAAAACGGTAAATATAGAAGGATCCGGATGGTCAAAGCTTACTGTGTTCATTACATTAAATCGCGATAAATCGTATTTATAAGGCGCGCTATTACCTGTCCATGCAACAACATCGAACGGGGAATGCTTAATATCACAGCTGAATAAGTTGCCATTAAATTTTGACACCAGTTCAAAATCACCTTCTTTATCTTCAAAAGCTGCAACTGGGTATTGAAAGTCACGGTCGTTGGCATAGCCGTTTGCACCAACAGGGCCTCGCTCTGCAAGTTCCAAAGCATGACCATAGTTTTCGCAGATATAACCACGGGCCGTTGATTGTATTAAATCAACAGAAAACTTCATTCCTCGGGGTATGACTGCAACTTCACCTGGTTTAACACATAGCTTACCGCACTCTGTATGCAGGAGTAGCTCGCCTTGTTGGGGTACAAATAGCATTTCACCGTCAGCGTTGTAAAAGTAGCGATCAACCATAGACTTGTTAGCTGCATACACATGAATACCGATGCCAGATTGCCCATTAGCACTGCCGTTAGCAGCCATTGTTATAAGTCCATCTAGAAAATCAGTTGGCTTTGTAGGAATTTCCACGGGGTTCCAGCGCAGCATAGTCGGAGGTGTTACGGCTTCAGTGATAGGCGCAGTTCGAATCAGGCCGTTATCAATAGCGATGTAATCACCTTGCACTACCGAAGGGCGTAACCGGTACAGCCATGTTCTGCGATTTGCGGCTCTAGGCGCTGTAAATGCTGTAGAGCTAAATTGTTCAGTGTAAAGATCGTACTTAACTTTTTGAGGAGTAAATTGCCCTATAGGCAAGGCACCGGGTAGCGCTTCGGTTTCAAACTCATTACCAAAACCGGTCATGTACTTTAACTGTTCTGCCATTACTGACTCCTGTGAGAGAAGGCTAGTTTTATGTTTTATTTATTTAAGTTAAGATACTCTCAAGTGAGAGTAATTTCAAATTGCTCTATGAATGTGTATGTAAATATAAATGAACAGCTAGTAAACCTATTTAACGGGATAACAATGAAACTGGATTTAGACACCTTTTTAGCATATCAGCTAATTAATGTAGCAGGTTTGGTAAGTAATGACCTTGCTAAGGTATACCAGACCAAATTTGACTTAACGATACCTCAATGGCGAATTTTGGCTAATTTAGCGCAATTTGGTCAAAGTAATGCCAAAAATTTATGTACTCAGGCAAATATGGATAAATCGACTGTGTCGCGTGCAATAAAAATATTAGTAGAAAAAAAGTTGCTGATAACTCAAATTAATTCAGAGGACAAGCGCGCAGCCATACTTTCATTGAGTGAAGCTGGAAAGGAGATGTATAAAAAAATAGTACCCGAGGCGTTAAAGTGGGAAAAAGAACTATTGGCTTCGTTAAATACGCATGAACAAGGTTTATTAGTAAGTGTACTTAATAAGCTAAAAAATAAATTACAGGCATAAAAAAGCCCATCAAATGATGGGCTTTTATCAAATAAACTAGTCTAACAAGTTAGATTAGAAAGTGTAACGTACGCCTACACGCATTTCCCATAATGACGCACCAGTTTGCACTGAAGTATTTGCGTTATTACCGTTAAAGCCTGAGTAAACATAACGACCTTGGTCATCTAAAGACGTTGAGATCATACGAGCGCCTACGAAAGGGCCTTTCTTAAGCACGCCCCAGTCATCATTTAACATGTTTGTGAGGTTGTCGATTACGAAGAATGCTTCACCTTTATGACCTTCCATAAAGCCTGGTAATTCTTGTGTAATCTTAAAGTTAAACTTAACAAACCAATCTGAATTTTGTTGGTTACGGCCTGCAATTTCACCGCGTTTAAGTCCTTCAGAAGCAATGAAGTCATTGAATTCATTGATTTCATCAGCCGACATGTCGTAAACAACGTTTGGATCGTTTTCAAGTGGGACGTAAAGTAATTGACGGCTACCATTCCAGCTTTCATCACCCCAAACACTATCGCTCCCGTCGAACGTGAAGCTGTAAGGTAAGCCTTTATATGCTTCACCGTAAAGGTTAAAGCGTGTCTCAAAGCCATCAACAAACTCATGTTTGTAACCAAGTGTCATAGTGAAACGGTGCGGAATTTCATAATCTGAAGACGCAACACCAGGGTTACCAGGGTTTGAAAGCGCGATGTTACCGTAGTTAGAACCGGCTGTAGAGCTAGTCATTGGGTTTACATCGTCTGCATCTGTGTATGCATAACCAAAGCTAAAGTTAATGCCGTTGTCGTACATTTTGCTGATTGCAGCAGAAATAACTGAAGAATCACCGCTGTTACCACTTACGTTAGTAAGAAGTAAATCACCACCGCGACCATCGATTCTTTCATAAATAGGGCGACCATCAAACGTAGTTTCGCCACTATCTTGAAGTGAAATGTCACGCATCACAGCAGCATCTTTCTTCTTAGAGTATAAGTAGTCTACAGAAATTACGTATTCGTCTTCAGTTGTGTATGTAGCACCTAGTGAGTATTTCCACTCTGAAGGAATTTCAAAATCTGGGTCTACAGCATTAACTGTACCATCACCAGAACCAATTTCTGTAGCACCAATGATATCATAAAGTTCTTGTGGAACTTCAAAGCCAGGAGTTCCGCCATTTACGTTTGGAGTGTTAAATAAGTCAATAGTTCTTGAATCAGAATCATAATTACTTAGTTGACTCTCTCTTGTAGCGATTTGTGTAATACCGTCATTTGAGTATGAGTTAGACAGCCATACGTTAGGGTTACCACCAGAGAACAAGCCTAGGCCAGCACGAACTTCAAGCTCATCTGTTGCATACCATTGGAAACCAACACGTGGTTGCAGTAAGTCAATACCATCAAATGTAGACTGATTGCTGTAACCATAACGATTAGTGAAGTTCTCGTTAAAGTTAGGAACGTCATCGCTTGTGTACTTGTCGTAACGTAAACCAAACTGAATGGTTGCATCTAAGTCAGTAAATGCGTATTCATCTTGTACATAAAACGTGTGTTGAGCATACTCAAAACTAGCACCCGAATCAGTTGGATTGTTTGTTCCAGCTGAGTTGTTGTAGTAGATTCGGTCGGCTATACCTGATTCAAATTCATCGATTGAACCAAAACGGTACTCACCTTCAGTGTGCTGTACAAACAAGTTAAAAACACTTAGATTTTCATATTCATAGCCAGCAGTAATAGTGTGTTGGTCTAAGTAATAAGTACCAGCAACTTTAAATGTAGTTGTGTCGTAATCTAGGTCGTTTGACTGACGAGAATCATCTGGACCAATGAATACAGTACCGCCATTATCAGTACGTATTTGCATTTCACCAAAGCTGCTTGCAGCATCTAATGACTGAACCGTTGCGTCTAACTCCGATTTACCTAAACGAACTTCAGTAGAAAAATCGTCTGACCAATCTGAATATACAGAACCAATGATTGATGTAAACTCAGCGCTTTGATCATAGAAGTGGTTTGATAAAGAAACACGGCTAGAACCAGTATCAGACTGAGAAATTGTGTTACCGTCGTTGTAGTTGTAGATTAAGTTTGCACGGTGATCTTCGTTGATGTTCCAATCTAGTTTTACTAAGATTTTTTCATCTTCAACAGGCATGCTTGATGGCATACCACCAACATCGTAACCATATACCGATTGAGCTGCATTAGTGATACGTGTAATGTCATCAGCTGTTACGCTACCAGTGTTTAAACCGTCGTAGTTAAACTGGCGAACACCTTCAAGTTTTTCGTATGAGGTGTATAAAAATAATGTATCTTCAACAAGCGGAAGGCCTACGTTGAAACCGTAACGTTTTTCAGTGTAGTTACCGTTATCAACTTCATCACCTTCAATTTCGTCGCCTTTCATTGAATCGCTTGTGTAATCGAAGAAAACACCACCGTGAACGTCGTTGCCACCAGATTTAGTTACAGCGTTGATGTTACACGATGTAAAGCCACCGTATTGAACGTCAAAAGGGGCTAGCTCAGCTGAAACTTGTTCAATAGAGTCGAAAGAGAAAGGAGCACGGATAGTAGGGTAACCGTTTGAGCTTAAACCGAAGTTATCGTTCATGCGAACGCCGTCAAGCGTTAAGCTGTTGTAACGTGGGTTACCACCACCACAGTTAATTGAACCACGGCTATCATCAATTGTGATACGTGGGTCAATACGGATGATGTCTTTTAAATCACGGTTGATAGCTGGTTGGTTTTCAAGATCCGTTAGCGTAAAAGTAGACGCAGGACCTGTACCACCAGACATAGCACTGATAGGAGCACCCGTAACTACAATTTGCTCGATGTTAGAGATATTCTCTAAAGAAGCATTTACCGGGTAATCGTTACCAATGTTAAGAATAATGTTATTGAACTCTTGGTCTGCATAAGTGTCAGAATCTACAACTACTCTGTATGGACCACCAACACGCAGGCCTTTAGCTGTAAAGTAACCAGCATCATTAGTTTCAGTTGTTTTAACTGAGCCTGAAGGAACGTGTAAAATTGTAATTTTAGTGCCAGCAGCAGGGTTGCCGTTAGGACCAGTGATTTGACCTTTAATTGCAGATGTTGTTTCATTTGCAATTGCAGCGCCACTAACACCAACACATGCTGCGATAGCAAGTGACAGGGCCGTTTTGCGTATTTGAGTTTTCATTTAATTTTCCCGTGTAGTTAATAATTAAATTTTTATATTTTTATTTTTTGGTTTTCAAAAAATAAACTAAATGCAGGTTTATATTTTAAAAACCATCGCTATTGTACCCCAATTGTTTGTTACAAATAAAATACAACTGCAATGTTTTTTTAATAAATAGTACAAATTTTGACTATTTTTTACCTTTTTTTGAGTAATCACTCTATTAGCGAGCTCATACTACCGATGTTTTATGACAAACTTGTGAAATGTAAAACAAGCTTTTACAAAAAATCCCCGTGTGTAGGTTTTATGTGTCAAAAATTACATAGATACTTTTTTTAACGCTGTTTCTAGCTCTTTAGCACAAGGGTCAAACAGTGCGTTTAACAAACCAGCCAATCGAACACCTGCTTGTAGCAGACGTGTTTTTACGATAGGTGTATTTTTATAAACATAGCTGTAACCAACTTCTTCATTTGTAGATTTATAAAGTGTATTTGCTAAATTGTGAGACTCTTCAACCCAGGTAGTTGGTGTGCTTTCTAAATATTCTGAAATTAGTTCACTGTTGTTAGTGTTTATAAACTGCGCGTACTCAGTAAATGATAAGTTTTCGTTTTCAACTAATTTAGTATCCCACAAGCTGTGTAAGTTTGTATCTTGACCAAAAAACGACACTTTAATTCGGTTTCCGCCTCTATCTTCGCTTCTTCCTGCATGGAAGGGTTGATGGCTATCACCAACCAAGTGAACTAAAAAACGTAAACTGAATTGCTTTGAATCTAGGCTGCTGTTTTCATCTTTAAGTGTATTTATAGAGTAGTGGATGCCTTCAAGAATATTGCTAACTGATTCTTTATTGTTTGTATGGTCGTGATTGATTGAGAAGGACTTATTAGGTGCTGCATTAATATAGTGCCAACGAGAAGATTGCTTTTGCCAAAATTTACCCGGGTTTGAGCGCATTTCGTCAGGCCAAGTTGAAACCTGTGCAAGTGATTCACCCGCTAAGAACGGTTGAATAGCTGACTTTGTGGTGTCTGTTATATGAGATTCAGCAATTTTACCTACAACCCGGTGACCGTTTTGGCCCCAAGCAAGTGAATCGCTACTTGTAAAAATGGCACCAATTAAAAGCGCTGACGTTATCGAATATTTTACATTGCTACGCATTAAGGTTCCCTAATTAATTTGGAGTGGTGTTGCTGCGTTGTAATAAGGTCAATTGTCCTTACTTTTGTTGAAATTAGGAAGGACTCAATGAAATTCATAATTTCTTATTCATAATTAATATAAATCAGTGCTTTAGCATCTATAGGTAAAATTACTTGTTGTAATAAGTAATTAAAATTGTTCAAATGAATAAGTAATGTATTTTAGGATGTCTTTAGCTTGAATATTAAAAATACGGTATTGCATAAAACTTCAATTGTTACATTTTTGTTTATAGTAATGGTTTTTGCTTGGGTGTGTGGTCAATTAATTGTAAATAACGATGAACTCGTTTTTCCTGTACTTATTGAAACATCAACAACATGTCGTACAACAGCGACCGCAAACGATAATGAGCTTATTGTATTTACACCCTCTAAAAATATTGCAGTGCAACTTACACAGAAGTTGTGTGATGATAATGTCGTTGCTAAACAGTACGGGGTGGTTGTAGGGTATTGGGGGTATAAAACATCAGACAGTTTAGAGTTTGTAGGTAAAGGAATTGCAGACCTGATACTCGCAAAAAACAACATTATGGCGGCTTTTAAAGCTGAATCTACCTATGATTATATGCCCGTTGTTGGTTTTTCTGATTACACTGCATTTTTTATATCTTCAAAAGAAAAGCCAATTATTTCAAAGTCTTATTTTTTAGACAAAAAAATAGGACTGCTTGATTACCCAACAAGTCGCTCTGGGCATATTCTTCCAAAACAGGTCTTTAAAGATCTCGATATAAATATTGCAAATTTAAATATTTTGTACGCAAGTTCTCATAATGAACTACGAGATTTATTAGCCAACGGTAAAGTAGATATTATTGCGTCGTTTTGGAAAGAAAACGATAAAGACCGTTTCTCGAAAAACTATATCACCCCATTAAGCAATAACATAACAGGCACACGTTGGTACTTGAAAATGCAACAAAACAACACAGATTTGTTATGTGCTGTACAAGAACACCTAATGGCTATGTCTAAAGACCAAGAACTTCATTATTATCAAAATGTTTCGCCCTTTTGGCAATGTCAGAATAATACAGCTGTTTTTAAGATAGGTGAAGATAATGAGTAGGCTTAAATTTTCTGCAGTGTCCTCATGTATTTTTTTAATGCTTTCTTTAGTGTTTTATATATCTATGATTAATAAAACAGAGCGTGTTAGCGAGCAGCAAAAGTTTCAAATTGAAAAACAAATTGCACTAGATTTACCATTACTCGATTTGCCAAATGAACTGTATAAGCATGCAGGTAATAAAGATGCTTTAGTTGGCTATATTGACTCACTAAATAGTTATCTAAGAATGAGTAACTTGCGTGTCATCGATATCAGTACAGGCGAGATTGCTCACAGCGATTTAAAGGCAAAGCAATTTATCAGTAGCTTAGCGACGAGTGAAGGCCCTGTGAATATTATTTTTAGTGTAGATGAGCATTACTTTACACCTAGTAATAAAATCTTTTTTTTATTTTTTTTACTTATCAGTCTCTTTGTTGCTGTGTGGTTAAAAGTGGTAGACAGTAAGAAAAACAATGTAAGCTTAAACAAGAGTATTAACTCTGCTGCATCAATGCCAATGCCTTTGGCGGTCATAATTGATTTACGCAATAAAACACTTTCACATAGTTATAATAAAGAGCACAGCGTTCAATTAGCTAATAAACCATTGTGTTTTTACCTAGCCCTTGTTGAGTATTGTTCAGCTAATGGTGATGTTATTTTAAATCATAATAAAAATGTACCCGATGAGCTTATTGAACTTGCCAACAAGTATTTTTCCCGATTAACAGAGCTAGGGCATACGATAAGGAAACGGCCGAACTTCAATAACAGCCTTGAAAAAACGTTGAGTGAAATAAGGGCTTCGCTTGACGACGTTTTGAATGAATATCCTGAGGAAAAAGAAATTTATTACCCTCCAAAAGCATATGGAGAAGGCTCTCGCTCTCGTCTGCACAGCTACGGGCTCATAAATATTGCAAAGGGAAATATTGAAATAATAGGGAAGTAATATCACCTCCCTATTATTAACCGTGTTTATTTAGGAGCAAACTCAGCCGCTTTTATTGGACTATGTTGCGATATAAATGTTTTAAGTGCTTGGGCGTCAGTTTCGTCAGTGCTAACAAAACCTTTTAGCGTATTTATAGTTGGGTAACCATCACCGCCCGATGCGTTATAGCTATTTAAACTCATGCGGTATGTTTTACTTTTATCGAACGGTTTACCGTCAATAAATACGTTTATAAGCTTACCATTTTTGCGTTCAAACGAAAGCTTGTGATATTGCAAGTAAGCACCAGCGTCTGCCGGGAAGCTTGTTACTGTATTTAAGTAGGCCCATAGTTCAGCACCTTGCCAATCCATATACGTTATACGGTTTTTAAAAGGGTGAACTTTTAATATGTCTTTATAGCTTATTTCACCGGCATCAATTGAGCTGCGAATACCACCGCCACTGATCAAACCAAAATCTGCACCTACCACATTCATTTGTGCTTGGATAATAACACGAGCAAGGTTTGTTTGTTGATAGCGTACTTTGTTTCTATCACCTTCTAACCTTGCATCAACAGAGCCAATAGTTCCCTCAATTTGTTTAGCACCAATCGCTTGATATTTAGCTAAAAACGCTTTTAAAGACGGGTCTGGCTTAATATATTCGTTCGCAAGTACCTCTTTTAATGTGCCGTCAGCTTGTGTTTTTTCTACATATAAATTAACTGGCATTAATTTATAATCAAGTAGGCTCAATTCACCATTTTCTAATTTGAACTCAGCCTTACCAACGTACTTTCCCCACTCGTGGGCTTGCATTATCCACGTGCCATTTTGCTGATCAGGATTACAAGCTAAGCCAGGTTTAAAACTATCATCGTTTACATTTTCTGATGCCATACACACAGGCTCTTGTGAGTGGCCACCTATGATCATATCAAGCGTATTAGCAGGCAATGAGCGAGCAAGTGTTACATCGCCCGGTGCGTTTATGCCATGTTTAGCATCAATAAAATGGCCCATGTGAGTAACAGCAATAGTAATGTCTGGGTTGTATTTTGCTTTTATCTCTTTAGCTAGGTTGGCTGTTACTGGAACAGGGTCTTTAAATTCTAAGTGACCAATGTACTGTGGGTTTCCTATTTTTGCTGTATCGGTTGTAGTTAAACCTATCACGGCAATAGTTAAGCCATTTTTTTCAAATATTTTATAGGCGTCAAAAGCGTTCTTACCTGACGACTTTTCCACTATATTAGCCGATAAGAGAGGGAAGTTAGCCCAGTTTTGTTGCTTGGCTAAAACACTAAGTGGGTTATCAAATTCATGATTACCTAATGCCATTGCATCGTAGCCGAGTAAAGACATCCCTTTAAAGTCAGGCTCTGCATGCTGTAAATCAGATTCTGGTATACCTGTATTTATGTCGCCACCTGATAGCAGTAAAACTGCATGACCTTTTATTTTCGCTTCACTACGTAATTGATCCAGTAGTGTTTTGCGAGCAGCCATACCGTATTCGCCTTTTTCGTTATGCCAAAAGCGACCATGATTATCGTTAGTATGAAGAACGGTTAAGTATTGTCTAGAAGATGTTTTTTCATTAGTTGTGGCAGATGTGCATCCCAGTACACCCAAAATGATCGAAAAAATAAAAATTATGCGCATAAAATACCTGTGTATTAAGTTGTACTTAATGTTGTAGGTGGCTAGTTTAAACTAGTTTGAAATATAAAAAAGGCAGATATTTATATTTTTGGCTAATTACGACTCGTAGCCGCATTTTCCCTGCGTTTGAGTTCTTGGCTAGCGTAATGTGACTTTTCGTGTTTTGTAGCAACCATCCAATTTAAAAAGCTTGCTGGGAGTTTGGTGTATGCTTCGCCTTTGTGTAGGCCAAAGTCGCAAATTGTGTGTGGTGTGTGTGTCATGTGTATCCGTTATCTCTGTTATTTAATAATTAACAATGAGCAAAGTTAAACATTTACTCGGTTTACATATTCATAGAAAATATAAATCAATATTGTGTAATTGAAATGTTACCAGAACGGTCTAATTTGTATCAACTATCTTAATGCTATCGATTTTCTTAATGTGTAGCATTAACCTAAACAAAACTTATTTTTAAATAACTATAATAATAGGATCTAACATGAAAAAACGTTTACTGTGTTCATTGCTCGCTTCATTAAGCTTTGCTAGCCATGCAACCATAGTCGAAATGCAAACTAGCCAAGGCACAATTGAGATTAATTTATTTGACCAGCAAACACCAAAAACCGTAGAAAACTTTTTAAGTTATGTGCAAGACGACTCATACAATGAAACAGTTATTCATCGTTCAATAGACAATTTTGTAATTCAAGGCGGTGGTTTTACATTTTCAGACACGCTTGACCCAATAACAACTAAACCTGCTGTTATCAATGAACCTGTATTTTCTAATGTTAAAGGTACTATTGCCATGGCTAAGTTAGGGGGCAACCCTAATAGTGCTACTAGCCAGTGGTTTTTTAATATGGCTAATAATAGCGGGGGAAGTGCGGCACTTGATACGCAAAATGGTGGTTTTACAGTGTTTGGACAAATCACAGCAGGAAGTCAGGAAACGCTTGATAAAATTGCGGCCCTTGTTCATTGCGGTGAAACACCGGTAGTCGATATAACAACAGAGCAATGTGCGAGCAGTGATGTGTCTATTAGTAGTGCTAATTTAGTGACAATCCAGAGCGTTACTGTATTAGATGACGATCCTAATTCGGCAGCCGGATTGACCGTTGTTGAAAATACACTGATTGACGCGGATAACTCTGGTAGCTCAGATGGTAGCTCGGGTGGAGCGCTAATATGGTTACTGGGTGCTTTTTTACTAGCTGTTCCACGCCTTAAAAAGACGAAGTAACCTCATTCAGAGCAATATAAACTGCGCAGCTAGTATATAGCTGCGCCCTATATTAAATAAATAGCCGCCAAATCATCGCAAGCCACATCGCAAATACAGACACGCAGCCAATTAAAAACACGTTAAATCGAGCTCTTACGTTATTTGATCCTAAATGAATAATGCTATGTAATATGCGTGTTATTACAAATACGCAGGCCAAAATTGCAACCACAACGCTTGCACTATTTAATTGCAAAGCTAACAAGCAACCGGCGTAAAATAAAACGGGTATTTCAAACTGGTTAGTAAAGTTTCTATCCGCAACCCTTACATGGTCACCTGCGTTATCTAATCGCATCGTTGCAAAGTCGTTTAAGTTTAACTGTTTATTTTTAGCTGCTGCAAAGCGTCTTCTCCCCATAATAATCATTACAGCCAAAGACAGGGTGACTTGCACAAACATGGCAAGTATTATTATTTTTTCCATTGTAGTTCCTTGTTATTGTTTTAGTCAGTATGCAGACATTTTTCACAATGTGTTACACAAAAAAGCGTTAACTGCTAGAAAGTATTCAGTACAAAGTGTTAGTTTATATTATCAAACCTGCTTTTGAATTAGCATAACCTTTTTTGCATCATGCTTTTAATGGAAATAAAATGAAAAAAATTATTTGTCTCAGTGCCATCGCACTCGCTGTTCTCAGCGGTTGCTCGAATACATCTTCATCAGTAGCAACCTCGCCACAAGCCTCGTTACTATCAGACACTTTAGTGGTTAGCCCAAATGATAATAGAGAATATAAAACACTAAAGCTTGCTAACGAAATTGAGGTTATTTTAGTGTCTGATCCAAGCGCAGAAAAATCTGCTGCTTCACTAAGTGTGGGGGTGGGTTTACTACATGATCCTATGTCTCAGCAGGGTATGGCGCATTACTTAGAGCATATGCTATTTTTAGGCACAGAACGTTACCCTGATACAAAAGGGTATTCAGATTTCATGACCAAAAATGGAGGAGCGCACAACGCCTACACGTGGCTTGAAATTACAAACTACATGTTCAAAATAAACAACGATGCGTTTGACGAAGGACTCGACCGTTTTTCTGACTTTTTTAAAGCCCCCAAGTTATATCCAGAATACACAGAAAAAGAAAAAAACGCAGTGAATGCTGAGTGGTCTATGCGCCGCGAACTTGACTTCTTTGGCCAATTTAAATTAGCGCGTAAAATGATGGGCGAGCATCCAGCTAATCGCTTTTTAATTGGTAACCTAGAAACACTAGGCGATAAAGAAGGTAGTTCGCTTCATCAAGAAACTGTTGATTTTTACAATAAATATTATTCTTCAAATATTATGAAAGTCGCACTTATTTCTAATTTGCCAATCGCCGATATGGAACAAAAAGCGCAAAAATACTTCGCTGACATTAAAAATAAAAACATCGAAAAGCCAAGTGTTATTGCTAATTTAGATTTTGATAAAGCGGGCGGTAAACGCGTATTTTACTCGCCAAATGAAGATGTAAAACAGTTAAAACTTGATTTTACAATTACCAACAACAGTGATGAGTTTGCTGTTAAACCTAACCGTTTTGTTTCATATTTATTAAGCAATGAAATGCCGGGTAGCCCAGCACAAATACTAAGAGATAAGGGCTGGGTTTCGCAGCTAGGGGCATCAGCCTCCCCAACACAATATGCAAACTATGGTGCCTTAACGGTTGATATTGAGCTTACTGATTTAGGTATGCAAAACCGCGAAGCAATTGTTGCAGTGGTTATGCAATACATTGATTTAATAAAAAAAGAAGGGGTTAATAGCAAGTACTTTAACGAAATACGTACCTCGCTTAATAACCAATTTAAATTTTTAGAAAAGGGCGACGAGTTTAACTATGTAAGTGCTCTAACAGGCAGCATGCAAGTTTACCCGCTTAATCACACGATTAACGCGCCTTACCACTATGCAAAGTTTGATGCTGACGCCGTTAATGATGTGCTAAACCAGCTCAACGCAGATTCACTGCGTATTTGGTACATTTCACAACAAGAAGAAACAGACTCTCAATTATACTTTTACGACGGCAAATACCGCATAAATGACATTAGTGATGATGAAATAGCAAGCTGGAATAAGCCAAGTGAGTTTAAATTAGCGCTTCCTAGTGTGAACAACTTATTACCTGAAAGTTTTGCAATTAAAACGGCTGAATTTAAAGAGCAAAAACACCCAGAGCTTGTTTTCGATAAGCAGGGCGTAAAAGTATGGCGTCAAGCAAGTCAAAAATTTGCTGAGCAACCTAAAGGGCTCGTTGAGGTTTATATAAATACACAACCGGGTCTGAACGACATAAGTGCTGAAGTGCTTTACTCTGTTTGGGCAGATTTATACAACATTCAGCAAAGCCAATTAAGCACTGAAGCTGCTGTAGCGGGTATGGGCGTTAGACTAGCACCAAGTAATGGGCTTGTATTATCACTTAATGGGTTCACTGATAAACAAGATGTATTGCTTAAACAGGCTTTGAGTGGATTAAACGTTAAGGTTACTTCGCAAGCGTTCGAGCAAGCTATTGACCGTTACACGCGTGACTTATTGAATCAACAAAAGCAATTTCCTTATGCTCAAGCGTTTGGTGCTTATTCTAAGCTAACACGTACAGGCAGTTTTGATACTGATGAATTAATCAAAACCGCAAAAACATTAACTGTTGCTGACTTAACAAAGTTACAACAAGCTACATTTTCTAATAATGATTTGCGTGTATTTAGCTACGGTAATTATAACCAGCAAGATATAGAGTCAATAGCTGGCGAGTTAACAGCCGTTTTACCTAAAAATCATACTGTGAGCGAGTTTGCTCGTAGTAAAGCGTGGTTGCCACAACCGGGTGAAACGTTAGTATTACAAAAAGATATAGATGTAGCCGATGTTGCTGTGGTTGATATGACCGTTCACCCAATACCGGGTTACAAACAAAAGGCTCAGGCTGCTGTATTACGCGATCATTTTAGAACAATCGCATTTGACAAAATGCGAACAGAAGAACAACTCGCTTATGCAGTAGGTGCTATTGCAAGCTCAATCGAAGATTATTCTGCTGTTGGTTTGTTTATACAAACCCCTGTAAAAGGGCCTAAAGAAGTACAAGCTCGCTTCGACCAGTTCAAAAAAGAGTACGCGGTAGAGCTCGATAACATGACAGAAGACACATTTTTACAGCTTAAAAATGCGACTTTGGTGTCACTTAAAGAGCAACCTAAAAACTTAAATGATGAAATGGGTCCTTTAATTAACGATTGGTACAGAGAAAACTTTAGTTTTGACTCAAAACAAAAGTTGATCAATGAAGTAGAAAAAGTAACGCTTGCAGATATAAAACAGTACTACAAGCAAACTATGCTAAACCCACAAGCAGCGCGTTTAAATGTGCAGCTGCGTGGTACTAAGTTTATTGAAAGTGATTTTGCTGATTTACCTAATCAAACCAAAATCACTACGCTTGATGCTTATTACAATGGCATTAAGTTACAAAAATAAGATTGATAAATAAGTCAAAAAATAAACCCCAATGTACTGATACATTGGGGTTTTTATTTATTTCAATATCTACAAAGTACTTATCTCATGCTTTAAAACTCATAACAGCCAGCGATGCTGCTATTAATGTGTAAGGTAATTGCATAACTCCAAAGTTCATTAAGTTACAACGAGAACGTAGTGCTGTAAGCATGGTGAAGTCTGAATAAAAAAACGCGTTGCTGCAAATGGTGATACAGATAATAACAATGTTTATTAGTGTCTATTATTAAAGTTAGATTTTAACAGGGTAGGCAAGGCGGTTATTAGTGATGATAAAACCGCCATTGATATATATGGTTATTAAAGTCGTGCTTGTTCTATTGCTTTAGCTACATCTAAGTTTATGTTTAGCCACGTTTGTTCAAGCGTGGCTACTAAGCCGTCGTAGCCGTCGTCTTTTATGGGTACTAGGCGTGAGAAGTTATGCACACTAATCAAGCGGCGGCCGGTTTCTGGGTGAGTATAATATAAGCGCCATAGTCCAGAGATATCAGCATTACCTTGCATATCACCATTAAAGTGGTGAATTTCGTACTCAAGCTCATAAAATGTTTGCTGATCAAGCTCGGTTATTACAGGTAGCCCTTTGATAACCATCCAAGTGGGCATATTTTTAAATAAAGTTTGTTGGGCAGTGGCAGTAAGCATAACGTCAGGAGACTCGCCCCATAAGTGATAATTTGCAGCATGAATTTGATTATTATCAATTTTCATCGCTATGCCTAAATTGTTTAATGCGCCTCTTAAAACAACTGTTTGTACTCTCAACTGTGCGTTGGTTTCACTAATATTTCGTGATGATGAATCAATAGGCTGTTCAAATTGGTAATACTGAGTCGCATTTTGTATTGCTGAGCTACAGCCCGACAATACTAAAAGCAAACTTGTTATGATTAATAGGGTTTTCATTATTGCTTCCTTGGTATTGGATCTGCGGGCAGTGATTTGTCAAAAATTAGCATGTTTGGTTGCTCATTTAAGCCGCGTGTCAAAGGTTGTATTTCTTCACTTAAGCGCTTAAATTCACGCAGTGTTTGTTGTAATTGATGATGAAATTCAGACCCAGCCTGATAACTCGCCATTGTTTTATCAAATTGTCGCATGGTCACTTCAAATTGCTCCATGCTTTTGGTCATTTTTGCAAAGTTACGATTTATATCACCGGGTAAATTTTGAGTATCTTTTTCATTTAATAGTGTGCGCATTTCATTTGCAAGAGACTGATAGTCGGCAAAGGCAACTTGTATTTGGGCTAAGCTTTCTTCAACTTTTAAATTATTAACCTTGTTTAATACATCAGAAACCTGATCGGCAAGTACGGTAATTCCGCTCGATATACTAGGAAAAACGGTATACTGTCCCAGTTTTTCAAACTCCGCTTCTGGCGCATCGGGGTACATATCAAAATCAACATAAACTGCACCAGTTAAAAGATTTCCGGGCTTTAAAGAGGCGCGCATACCAATTTTTATCCAGCCTTTTAAGCTTTCTTTCCAAAAGTCTTTAGCTGTTGCGCTGTGGTGATAAATACGCCCGTACTCTATTTTTATAAGAACAGGTACTGATGTGTTTGCACTTTTAAAGTGGGCAGGTTTACCATTAACAATTATGTTTGCAGGCGCTTCAACTACTGTACCAATGCGAATACCACGATATTCAACAGGGGCACCGGGTCTGAGCCCTCGAATTGATTGTTCAAAATCTATTATGTAATAGTCAAAGTCGTAAAAGCGTTCTTCTAGTGCTTCTTTATAGCTTTGGCTAAGTGAGAAATTGTGGCCATCGTTAGCTATTTCCCCCGGTGTTTGGTTATCGGGTAAGCCAACTGAAATTCCGCCTTTTAAAAGCTTACTTAAAGAGCCTGTATTAATATTTATGCCATCAGCAGATAAATCAATTTCTATACCAGCGTTGACCCAAAAAATTGAGTTGTTGGTAATTAAGTTTTGGTACGGCGCTTTTATAAATATACCGTACTTCATTGCTTGGTTTTCCCAATCAAATGTGGCGGTTTCTATTTGGCCAATTTTATAATTCTTAAAAAATATTCCGGTACTAACATCAAGTACTTCTGCGTTATAACTAAGTAGTTTAAAGCGACCACCTTGCACGTCTTTGCCTATTAATGCAGGTTCTTCTTGCAGGGTGAAATTTTCTTTAAGTGTATTACTTTCGCCCGGTGCAAATTCTAAATATACCCCAGAGAGTAAAGTACTCATTCCACTTATGCCGGTTTCATCTATACGTGGTTTTACTACCCATATTTTTGCGTCGTCGGTAAGTAAGTCTTCATAGCTTTTATCTATTTGAGCCCGTGCAATCACACTGTCTTGGGAGTCGGATAAACGAACGCTGTCTATTTGCCCTATTTTTACACTGCGCACTTTTATTTCTGTTTTACCTGCAATAATGCCCTCGGCTTGCGGCATCTCAATATATATAGTGGGGCCTTTATTTGCTTGATATTGATAAAGCATCCACACGCCGACAAAAAGCGCTATGGCTGGAATAATCCAGATAGCAGAGATTCTTGGCTCATCTGTTACTTGGGCAGTTTCGGTCATGTTTTAGTCTCTGATGATTTATTTTTAGGTGAATCCCATAAAAGGCGTGGATCAAATGAATGAGCAGCCATCATTTGGCATATTACCATAACGGTAAAAAATGCAATGCCTAAGCCTGGTGTAACTGACATTAAATTACCTAGCTGTACTAAAGCCACTAAAATGGCGACAACAAAAACGTCAATCATTGACCATTTACCAATAAACTCAGTGAGTTGGTAAATTCTAGTGTAACTTTTTGTATGCCTGTTTGCAGGTTTTGTTACCATAATACACAAAAAGCTTAGTACAAATGCTTTGGCTAAAGGAACAACAACACTCGCAAAAAAAATGATACCTGCAATGGGATAAGAACCACTTTTCCAAAGTAAAATAACCCCACCAATAAGTGTGGACGGGGTTTCATCACCCAAGCTTGTTGTATTCATAATAGGCAATACGTTGGCTGGTATATAGCAAACAATAGATGTGATGAGCCAAGCTGTTGCTTTTTGAACACTATGAGGATTACGTACATGTGTTTTGGTGTGGCATCGCTGGCAGACCTTACCTGTACAAAGCTGATGACACACATGACAGGCTTTAATATTTTCATCAATAGCACGTTTAGCGTGCTCGGCACCTTCTAACACTTTGATTGGTTTTATTTGAGCCCATAACCTTGGACGATTTAAGTGTACTAAAGCGGCAATGTATAAAATAACAAAGCCAGCATAAGCCCAAAAACTTGCCCCAAAGCTTATATCAGCCAAAGACATAATTTTAACCATGCTGACTAAAACACCAATTAAAAATATCTCAGACATAATCCATGGCTCAAGTGCCAAAGTAAACTTAAGCAATCTACGCGCAATGCCTTGTGGCAATGTTTTTAAAACACCTAAATGAAGGGGTATTAAAGTAATTAATAAACTCATTGGTAAAGCAATAATGCTTAAATCAATAAAAAGGCCTAACAATTCGCTATCGTAATTGAATAATATTCGGGCTGCGTCGGGGAGGGTGATAGTTTGGGTTATACCATTACTACTAAAGGATAAAAAAGGATAAAACATACTACTTAATAGCATTAGCAAAGCACTAAAGCTCAACGCCACTATGCGATTATCGTGGTTTACGTTGGCTTCGCATAATTTATGATGGCAATGCGGGCATATCGCCATTTGCTTAGCGATAATTCTTGGTATATCTATGATCAGGTCACAGCAGGGGCAAACAGTTTGCAATTTAGTACCAAACAATAATGCATTTAGTTGATTTTGCAATATTTGAAGCTGTAATACAACGCGAACTGTTAATTTTGAATACAGGCCAAGCCAGAAACTATCTGATTGGCCTGCATTTTATATACTAAGGTCTGTTGACCTTTCAAGGATAATTTGAAGGAGTTTGTTTAGTATTAAGGAAGAGCCTATTTATTATGTTTATTCCTCATAAATTGGCGAGAACGTAGCATTAATGCCAAGCAGGCGCTTCCCAAGGGGGCTTCCTAGGGGCTATTTACTCTTTGTTACTCAGTTTTTACTTATTCTTACATGGATGTAAGCCAGTAGAGTAATGCAGGAGCAGTTATCGGGCCCACTAGGTTAAAAATCTCGCGCCGCTATTATATAGCCTTCCTAGTTTGAACAAATTTTAATCCGCAAAGTTCAACCGACCCTAATCAAACACGGCAACAGTTTGGCGGGTAAGAGCAATAAGCTCACCTGACTGTGACCAAATACACCCGTCCTCTAAACCATATCCATCTTTAGAGTGATGCGTAATTGCTTCAAAGCCAAGCCACTCGCCAGGCGTTAAATTGGGAGACTGAACAAACTCTAAATACCACGACATACTACTTGCTGGTCCGGGTTGTTTAAACATTTGTAACAATGTGGGCGGCCATGCATCGGTTAGTGCAATTACATGCGCTTCTGTAATGGTTTCAGGTGTATGTTTAAGTCGCATCCACCCACCTAAATGAGATGTGTCTGCCCCTGTAAAAGGCATTGCGCCTTGCTGTGGGCACAAATCCACATGCTGAAAAAATTCAGGCATTTGGCCTTTTATGAAGGGTAACGTATAACGCTCGTTAACAGGGCTTAAACCTAACGACTTTGAAACAGGAACATTAATAGCTGACTCTCTATTTTTAGCAAAACAAGCCTGCACGATTACGGCTACTTGCTCATTTTGAATTGCTTTAGCGAGTACTTGTGTACTGTTTTTACCCTCACGTAATACTTCAACATAAAGTGAAAAAGGAGTGTCGGCGAGTAAAGGCCCAACAAAATTAGTACTTAATGAAAGAAGTCGGCGGTCATTATTCACTTTGCCTCTAATAGCCTGATATAACAATGCAGCTGATAAACCACCAAAAGCGGTTCTTCCTTGGCACCAATTTTCAGGAAATTGCATGGTAAGTGCGGATTGTTCGATTTTATCTGATTGACCTATTTTAGCGGCTTGCTCAAGTAGTTGGTCAAAATGCATGGGAAATATCCTTTAAAAGTGCAATTTAATAAATTTATAACACAACCAAACTGGTCAGGCCAGTATTTAAAGGTGTGTCAAACGCTCTAAAAATCATCATTCCTTACAATTATTGGGGTTATTTTGTAAATAAATCATAAAAAATGAATTTTTTTTCATTTTTACAGTTGAATTAGTTTTAGGGCATCCCTATTTACTAGTCATCGAACGAATTAACGTATAACGAATTTTGAAGTTGGAGAAGTTTCATGGGTAAAATTATCGGAATCGATTTAGGTACTACAAACTCTTGTGTTGCAGTACTTGATGGTGACAAAGCACGTGTTATAGAAAACGCGGAAGGCGATCGCACAACCCCGTCTATCATTGCTTACACGCAAGACGGTGAAACATTAGTAGGTCAATCTGCTAAGCGTCAAGCGGTTACTAACCCTACTAACACATTATTTGCAATTAAGCGTTTAATTGGTCGTCGTTTTGAAGACGAAGAAGTACAACGCGATATCGGCATTATGCCATTTAAAATCATCAAAGCTGATAACGGCGATGCATGGGTTGAAGCGGGCGGCGAAAAACGCGCTGCACCACAAATTTCTGCTGAAGTACTGAAAAAAATGAAAAAAACTGCAGAAGACTTCTTAGGTGAAGAAGTAACTGAAGCGGTAATTACAGTACCTGCATACTTTAACGATTCACAACGTCAAGCAACTAAAGATGCCGGTCGTATTGCTGGTCTTGAAGTTAAACGTATCATCAATGAGCCAACTGCTGCTGCCCTAGCTTACGGCATGGACAAAAACAAAGGCGAAAACATTGTTGCTGTATACGACTTAGGTGGCGGTACGTTCGATTTATCAATCATTGAGATTGACGAAGTTGAAGGCGAGCACACATTTGAAGTACTTGCTACCAATGGTGATACTCACTTAGGCGGTGAAGACTTCGATAACCGCGTTATCAACTACTTAGTAGCAGAGTTTAAGAAAGACCAAGGCTTAGATCTAAAAACAGATCCACTTGCAATGCAACGTGTTAAAGAAGCAGCAGAAAAAGCAAAAATTGAACTTTCTTCAGCACAATCTACAGAAGTTAACCTTCCGTACGTAACTGCAGATGCAACTGGTCCTAAGCACATGAACGTGAAACTAACACGCGCTAAGCTTGAGTCACTTGTTGAAGATTTAGTAACTAAGTCTCTAGAGCCGCTTAAACGTGCACTTGCTGATTCTGATTTATCAGTAGGCGACATCAACGACATTATTCTTGTTGGTGGTCAAACACGTATGCCTTTAGTACAAAAAACAGTTGCTGATTTCTTCGGTAAAGAGCCACGTAAAGACGTTAACCCTGATGAAGCTGTAGCTGTAGGCGCGGCAATCCAAGGTGGCGTACTAGCAGGTGATGTTAAAGACGTACTATTACTAGACGTTTCTCCATTGTCTCTAGGTATTGAAACAATGGGTTCTGTAATGACAGCGCTTATTGAGAAGAACACGACGATTCCTACTAAGAAATCACAAACGTTCTCAACAGCAGAAGATAACCAGTCTGCGGTAACCATTCATGTGTTACAAGGTGAGCGTAAACGTTCAAGCGACAACAAATCTTTAGGTCAATTTAACCTTGAAGGTATTCGTCCTGCTCAACGTGGTACACCACAAATCGAAGTAACATTTGATGTTGATGCTGACGGTATCTTACATGTATCTGCTAAAGATAAAGACACAGGTAAAGAGCAAAAAATTACTATTCAAGCGTCTTCAGGTTTAAGCGATGAAGAAGTTGAAAAAATGGTACGTGATGCAGAAGCGCACGCTGAAGAAGACAAAAAGTTTGAAGAGCTTGTAGCTGTTCGTAACCAAGCAGATGCAATGGTTCACGGTACACGTAAGCAAGTTGAAGAAGCGGGCGATGCTTTACCAAGTGAAGATAAAGAAGCGATTGAAGCGGCAGTTGTAGACTTAGAAGCTGCAATTAAGAGCGACAACAAAGACGAAATTGAAGCTAAAACGCAAGCACTTGCTGAAAAGTCTCAAAAGTTAATGGAAATTGCTCAAGCTAAAGCACAGCAAGGTCAAGCAGACGCAGGTGAGCAACAACAATCAGCTAAGCAAGATGATGACGTTGTTGATGCAGAGTTTGAAGAAGTAAAAGACGACAAGTAATTGTTGCCGACGCTTCTAACTGACCAAAAACACTTAACTCGGTTAGGTGTTTAGGTTAGGATGAACAAATGAGGCGCGCGAGCAATAGCTTGTCGCGCCTTTTGCATGTATTTAAGGTTCATAATTCAATGATAAATCGATTAGATTTATCGGTTTATCCCGCAGCTTACGCTGCAAAATAGAAAGAGTAGTGTGATAGATATGTCAAAACGCGATTATTACGAAGTCCTCGGCGTAAGCAAAGATGCGAGTGAGCGAGACATAAAAAAAGCGTATAAACGCTTAGCGATGAAATATCATCCAGATCGTACCGCAGGCGATAAAGAGCTTGAGACCAAGTTCAAAGAAGTAAAAGAAGCATACGAAATTCTAACTGACGATCAAAAACGCCAGATGTACGACCAATACGGTCATGCGGCCTTTGAACAAGGCGGTGGCGGTGGTCATGGCGGCTTTGGTGGCGGACATGGCGATTTTGGTGACGTATTTGGCGATGTGTTTGGTGACATTTTTGGTGGCGGCGGTGGCCGACGTCAATCTCGCCAGCAACGCGGTTCTGATTTACGTTACAACATGGATTTAACGCTTGAAGAAGCGGTTCGTGGTAAAGAAGTAGAAATTAAAGTACCAACATGGGTAAGTTGTGACCCTTGTGATGGAAGCGGTGCAAAAGCGGGTTCTAAACCTAAAACATGTACTACCTGTCATGGTGCAGGCCAGGTGCAAATGCGCCAAGGTTTCTTTGCTGTTCAGCAAACATGTCCTACGTGTCAGGGGCAAGGTCAAATTATTTCAGATCCTTGTAACAGCTGTCATGGTCAAGGCCGTGTAGAAAAAACTAAAACGTTGTCGGTGAAAATACCAGCGGGTGTTGACACAGGCGATCGTATTCGTTTATCGGGTGAGGGTGAAGCCGGGGTACATGGCGCACCAGCGGGTGACTTATACGTACAAGTGTCTGTAAGAGAACATGACATATTTGTACGTGAAGGTAACAATTTATATTGTGAAGTTCCTATTAGCTTTACTACATCTGGTTTAGGCGGTGAAATTCAAGTACCTACACTTGATGGTCGTGCAAAACTTAAAATACCGTCAGAGACGCAAACCGGCAAAATGTTCCGTATGCGTGGCAAAGGTGTTAAGTCTGTACGAAGTGGCGCACAAGGTGATTTAATTTGTAAGGTAGTTATTGAAACACCTGTCAATCTTAACGAGCGCCAACGTGAACTACTTAAAGAGTTAGAAGAAAGCATGGGCACAGATAGCTCAAAAAACCGTCCTAAAGAGCAAGGCTTTTTTGATGGTGTTAAAAAGTTTTTTGATGACTTAACAAAGTAAAAATTGTGTTGTTTAAAAAAAACGGTGCTTTACAGCGCCGTTTTTTTTGCTTTAAATTTGCTAACACCTCTAAAAAAGTGAGAACGCAATGACACCCGCTATCGCACTGCTCGAGAAACAAAAAATAAAGTTCGAAATACTGAGCTATCAGCACGATGCAAACTATGGTCACTATGGTTTAGAGGCAGTTGAAAAACTCAATTTAAATAGTGAGCAAGTATTTAAAACACTTGTACTAGAAACGCATGAAGGTGAACTAATCGTTGCCATCACCCCCGTATCTCAACAAGTTAATCTTAAACAGCTTGCTAAAGTGGCAAAAACAAAAAAAATGGCCTTGGCCGCGCCTCAAAAAGTAAATGCAAGCACCGGTTATATACTTGGAGGAGTGAGCCCAATAGGACAAAAAAAACGTCTTAAAACATATATTCACAGTAGTGCTAGTGAGTTTGAAATTATATATGTCAGTGCCGGTAAGCGTGGTTTGGAGTTAAAGTTAGCCATAGACGATATAGCTGAGTTAACAAAAGCAACGTTTGCTGTGTTCTAATAGTTTGTTGGTATTTAAGTATCGATTACACTTTAGTATTTGCTGCATTAGTTAATATTAACTACATTAAAAAGACGTTACGATTCAGGAAATTTCAGTGTTGTATGAATTTTTCGGATATTAATTTTATTTCGGTACTGGTTGCTGCGCTTTCGTCTTTTACGTTAAGTAGTGTTTGGTATTCAAAATTATTATTTAGACAAGCTTGGCTTGAGAGTTGCGGCTTGACCGAGCTTGACCTGCAAAGTGCCAATAAAAAACGTGTTTGTATTGGCACATTTTTATTTTCATTTTTGGCTGCATTTGTACTGTCGATATTTTTAGGTAACGAGTCGAGCTTGGGTTTGAGTGTAGGGACTGGTTTTGCTATTGGTTTATTTTGGGTGAGTAGCTCTTTGGGTTTAAGTTATGTTTATGAGCAGCGTCCAGTAAAACTTTTTTTGATAAACAGTGGTTACTATGTAAGCCAATTTTCGTTGATGGGATTAATTTTAGGCGGGTGGCCATAATTTATTTATAAGCACAAAATTGTCTATCTTTTTATTTATTCAGGTAACTAAATAATATGAAAATACTTGTTGTTGATGACATACCACTGATGCGACATGTATTAATTAACATGCTTAGAAATCTAAATTATCTTGATATTGTTGAAGCGACCGATGGTATTCAAGCGTTCACACTGTTAAAAAAGCAGTCTTTTGACTTGGTCATCACTGATTTATATATGCCCAAAATGGACGGTAAAGATTTACTAAATAGAATAAGAAATGACGAACAGCTTACCTCAACCCCTGTCTTGATGGTGACATGCGAAGATAATTCTAAAACTATAAAAAATGTAATCGCAGCTAAAGTTTCAGGCATTATTGTTAAGCCCTTTAGCCTTAAATGCCTCGCTGATCACTTAAACCATGTTTTAGCTACTGCCAATAAGCCATGAACTGGGCGGTTAAAATACTTTCTAGCCATTACGGCTGTATTAATTTTCGGGCTACCTCATTAAACTTATCTTATTTAACGTTAAATATAATTATTAATTACGGAGGTGTTTTGGCACAACCAAACAAAAAAGGCCCTATAAAAACCGTTGATATTTTTTGCTCGTCATGCAAAACGCAACTTTTTAAATATCGCAAAGGGGGGAAGGGGGCGCTTGTTAAGTGTTTTAAAGAGCGTATATCTCAAGACTTCACAAAAATTCCGTGTATTTGCCCAAGTTGTGAGCGGGCTTTTGCCAGGCCCGCTCTAATCCGCGGCGCACCTGCCTACAAAATGATAGGTGGAAAAGTTACATTTAAATAAGCTAAAAACATATGCGGACATATGGCCTTGTTTGAAACTGCTTTGTTGCTATGATCGCCCGGTTTTGCTGTTTCAATGAATGAAAAATACCCTCCCCATGGAATGGGCCAGTTTTTTGGGTTATTTAAAAATGGATAAAGGATAGTTTCGTGATAGCACTCTTATTTGACATCATCGGTATGACAGGCACATTTTTAGTTGTTGGCTCGTTTTTTCTACTTCAATTAGGTAAAACAACACCAACCAGCTTGACGTACAACATGATGAACCTAACAGGGGCGATTTTATTATTAATAAGCCTTTGTTATAACTTTAATTTAGCAAGCTTTGTGATAGAAATATTTTGGATAGCTGCTTCATTAATTGGTTTATATAAGTATATAAAAAATAGATCAGCATTAGCGACTAGTTAATTTTGATATGTTCGCCGTAGACCTCTTGTTTACGGCGTTTCTATACATAACCCTTCTTAATTTGTATGATGCCTTACACTTTTCACTCTTACTAAATGCTCTAAGCCTTTAACTCTATGCAAATTTAGTTATGGCTGATATCCATTTGACAAGTCCTTACTATCTTCTTTACTGTGTCGTCTGTTAAATAGCTTTTGGCGCGGTGATGGTAAGCAACCTAAATAATATTAATCAAACAAACCCTATTATACGAAGCGTGTGGCTTTGGTTTGGGCCCATTGTAATGCTGTTAACCTGTTTATTAGATCCACCAAATGGCCTATCTGATACAGCCTTTAAAACCGCAGGTTTAACATTTTGGATGGCCTCTTGGTGGGTGACTGAGGTTGTTCCTATTCCTGCGACTTCATTGTTACCGCTCGTCATAACGCCACTTGTAAATATTGCGCCTATTAAAATTACTGCAGCGCCTTATGCACACCCACTTATTTTTTTATTTTTGGGTGGTTTTTTAATCTCAATAGCTATGGAACGTTGGGGGTTACATAAACGAATTGCGTTAACCACTATGCTCTATGCGGGTAAAAAACCGAGCTTACAAATTTTAGCAATGATGTTAGTAACAGCATTTTTATCTATGTGGATGTCAAACACGGCTACAACGGTGATGATGTTGCCCATCGCGTTATCAATTATTCATTTAGTGAATCACTCTGATTCTGGTGAAGATGGATTTGCAAAAGCATTACTACTATCAATTGCCTATGGTGCCAGCATTGGTGGTATTGCTACGTTAATAGGAACACCGCCTAACGCGCTTATGGCAGCATACTTATCTGAAAGTTACCAAATTGAAATAGGCTTTGGGCAATGGATGATGCTAGGTGTGCCTTTAGCAATTGTGATGTTACTGGTGTGTTGGATATGGCTTACTAAATTCAGCTATAAAGTTGATAAAAATGCAGAAAACATTAAAGACAGTAAGGCTATGTTTGTAAATGAACTTGCTGAACTCGGTGCGTTGCAACGAGCTGAAAAAGGTGTGTTTTCAGTATTTGTACTAGCCGCGTTATGTTGGATTTTTAGACCACTATTAGCTGATTTATCGGGTCTTAGCATTTCAGACACTGCTATTGCTATTACAGCAGCCTTGTTGTTATTTGTTTTGCCAGCTAAAAAGGACAGTGATGAGCGAATTTTAGATTGGCAAAGTGCATCTAAAGTGCCATGGGGTGTATTGTTATTATTTGGTGGTGGTTTATCGTTAGCATCACAGATTAAATCTTCTGGTTTAGCGCAATACATTGCACAAATGATAGAAGGGGCGAGTGCTATTCCGTTAGTTATGGGCATAGTGGTTGTTGTAGCGCTTATCACCTTTTTAACAGAGATTACGAGTAATACAGCTACTGCGGCGGGCTTTTTGCCGTTATTAGGCCCAGTTGCTGAAAGTATTTTTGGCTCGCCTTTAGTGTGGGTTATTCCTGCTGCTATAGCATGCAGTTGTGCGTTTATGATGCCAGTTGCCACACCACCAAATGCCATTGTATTTGGCTCGGGAAAAATTAAAATTCGCGATATGATCAAAGCAGGATTTGCACTTAACCTAGTCGCTATCGTATTAATTACACTTGCAACAATAACGCTTGCAAAAACAGTATTTAATTTTTAAAAATTGAGTTGGTTTGTATCTTAAACAAAGCGACTCTTAATCACTATGTATGTGGTTGTAATAGGTAAATTAGTGTTATTGCTCGAAAAACAGATCAGGGTTATAGTCGACAATAACTTTAAAAGTCGAGTAATCTATTTTGACAACAGACACAGCACAAATAGCCTCTTTATCAGCGCAGTTTACTAGTTTACAAAATGCGTTTTTAGATAATCCTTATCCTTCTATTCATTCTCGAATTGCCATTTTAAAAAAATTACGTTCGCGCATTGTAGAGCTAGAAGAAGAACTTATCAGTGCAGTATCTAAAGACTTTGGCTACCGGACTGCGTTTGATACCTTACTTGGTGATATTTTGCCTACCGTGCAAGGGCTTTCGCACATTATTAAAAAATTACCTAAATGGTCAAAGCCTAGTAAACGTTCTGTGGGGCTTAGCTTATGGCCGTCAAAAGTGAGTGTTACCTATCAGCCTAAAGGCGTGGTAGGTGTTATCGCACCGTGGAATTACCCAATTCAGCTAGCGGTTGTACCAGTGATAACTGCAATCGCAGCCGGTAATAAAGTAATGTTAAAACTCAGCGAATTTACACCACATACTAATGCTGTATTAGAAAAGCTTTTTGATGACAAAATGAGTCAGCATGTATGTGTGGTTCAAGGCGGCAGCGACGTTGCCAGCGAGTTTTCGTCTCTTCCTTTTGCGCACTTATTATTTACCGGCTCTACTGGGGTTGGCAAATTAGTAATGAAAGCAGCCAGTAAAAACCTAACCCCTGTTACTTTAGAGCTTGGCGGAAAGTCACCAGTGATTATTACCGAGCAAGCTGATGTTAAAAAAGCAGCACACGCGCTTTTATTCGGGAAAATGGCAAATGCCGGGCAAATTTGTGTCGCGCCAGACTATGTCTTTGTGCCTAAAACCCTAGAAAGCCAGCTTATTAAACAGTTATGTGAGCTTTATAAAAAGCATTTTAAGCAGGGTGTTGAAGGTAAAAATTTAACCTCTATTATTAGTGACTCACATTATGCGCGTTTAGCCGAATACTTAGTACAAGCGCAAGAACTCGGGGCAAATGTTATTAAGCCACTTGAACAAAATCAACAAGATGCAGATAAACATCGTATGGGTCTGCATTTAGTAACGAACGTGACCGACGACATGCAACTTATGCAAGACGAATTATTTGGGCCTATATTGCCAATTAAGAGTTATGGGAAGTTAGATGACGTTCTCGATTATATTAAACAGCATCCAAATCCGCTTGCTTTATATATTTTAGGCCAAGATAAAGAGGCACAAGAGTACATTATTAAACAAACACTTAGTGGCACCGTTGCGGTTAACGACACTTTAGTACAAGTAACTGCTGACGACGCGCCATTTGGTGGGGTGGGTCATTCAGGTATGGGGCACTATCACGGTAAGGAAGGGTTTTTAACGTTTAGTCACGCTAAAAATACACTCGTTTCTGGTTCTTTTAACCCGCGCATAGGGTTGTTACTTAAGCAAAGTAAACTACTAACCAGGTTGCTAAAGTGGTTATATATTAAGTAAAACAAGCCAAAAAAAGCTGAACTAAGTATGTGCAATGACACTAAGTCCAGCTTTATTTTTTGCTTAACCTAAAATAGACGTCCTTCACCTGCGTAGGTACCTGCAAGAATTTTAGTGTAAATTGCATCAGCTTTTTCTTTTGCTTCTTCAATTTCTTTAGGTAGCATTGAACGCTCATCTAACTTTCGACTATGGCTTGCTTGCATGTTGCCATTGTATTCGGCAATTGTATTCCATATGTATGACTTCTCAAGGTTTTTAGGCATTCCTAGTCCTTCAAAGTACATAAGCGCTAAATTAAATTGCGCTAAAGAATAGTTATTCCCAGCGGCTTTTTCGTACCATGTTTTAGCAAGTTTGTAGTCGTGACTAACGCCATCACCATTTGAATACATCACGCCTAAGTTAAACTGTGCGGCAGGCATGTTTTTTTTGGCTGCTTTTTCGAATAGAGATAAAGCCATTTGTTTGTCTAACTTAACGCCTTTGCCTTCGTCGTATAATACCGCTAATGCAAACATTGAGTCTGCGTGATTCTTTTTTACGCCTTTTTTGTATAGATCGGCTGCTTTGTAATAATCGCGTGTAACGCCGTGGCCTTCTTCGTATAATTTAGCGAGCTCGTAAATGCCAGGTGCAAACCCTTTGTCGGCAAGGTATTCAAATTCTTTTAAAGCGAATTCAAAGCGACCTTCGTTCGCCGCAATAATACCTTCTTCAAGGGTCGCATTCGCAAAAGGGCTCGCAATTAAAGCACCCGTAAGTAATAACGTTTTTAAATTAAACTGTGACATAGCGATGTCTCCAAAAAGTAATCGTTTCACTGTGAGTTAAATAAAACCATTTTATTTACAACACTATTGCACTTGCAGCTAATTAAGGGCGTATAACGTTGCTATATTTTAGGTTTATTTTATTCCTACAAACAAACTAGCGTGCATTTAAGTTTAGATAAACTCTGTTTGTGATTATAGCTCAAATCGGGGGCGTTTTTTCTAACACGTTCGATTTTATAAGCGTAAGATACAGATATAACAGAAAATTTAAAAGAAATAACTATGTCAAAGCATGGCGAAAAGTTGCTAATTATAAACTTTTGACTGTTATGCTATTTAAGGTAGCGAGTTCACGTTACGTAGGTTCATTATGTAAGTGCTTAGCTAAGTGAAGCGTTTATATTTGCAGAGGTGAAAATGTTAAAAACAATAAAAAATAAGTTGTCACATATAACTATTGCGTTAAGCGTACTGCTATTAACGAGTTGTTCTGCCTCGTTTACATATAATAATTTAACTTGGTTATCGTCATTTTGGGTTGATGATTACGTTGATTTAAACAAACAACAGAACAAGCAATTAAAAGAGATTATTAACACCACACAGAAATGGCATCGCGATACACAGTTGCCAGCATACAAGCAAGATATTGAAAATTTAAAGTCGCTGTTTAATCAAAATCTAAATCATGCTCAATTAAAAGAGCAGGTAGTATTTGCTAGGGCCCACTGGAAAAATCTTCTTGAGCATGCGCATTTTTCGCTTGCGCAATTAGGATATACGCTCTCTAGAGATCAGCGCGATGAATTTATACAAAATATTCAAGATCAAATTAACGAAGATCGTGAGCAATACAACGAACAATCTAGTAAAGAGCGCAAAACTAAACGCCTAGAAAACCAGTTAGACTACTACTCAGATTGGCTGGGTAAGCTCACTGACCAGCAAAAGCAACTTATTACAGACGCAAATAACAAGCATACGGAGTCAGGCGGGCTGTGGCTTGATTACAAACAAACTCGATTAGATGCAGCAAAATCAATAATGGTTGATGAAACACTCTCTGAAGATGAGTTTGTAACTAAATTAAGCTATGTAATAAAAGAGCGTGAAGCCTTTATGAGCGAAGAGCAATTAGCCATAAATGCCAGCAACCTTGATTTATATGTTAATTTATTAATAGAACTAGCCCCGACATTGAATAAAAAACAGCGCGAAAGTGTTAATGATGAATTTGACAGCCTAATTGAAACCTTAAACGATTTAATGGAACCGTAAAATTTAACCCTTTACATTGAGTAAGAAAATTTCATTTATATAATATAAATATGATCTTACTGAGAAGGCTCAACGTAGGTTAAACGTTTTTAAAATTAGTCAGTTATTTACAGCTAAATTTTATAGGCTACGAAAATACATAAATAAAGGATTCTAACGGCACTTATATGGTAACTGATTTAAAAAGCATGCTTGCAACGTGGCACCCTTTACGAGACGAACAGCAATGGGTTTTGGCTACATTGTATAAAATTGAAGGCTCAAGCTACCGCAAGCTAGGCGCCATGATGCTTATTTCTAGCTTAGGGCAGCGATTGGGTATGCTCTCCGGTGGGTGCTTAGAGGCAGATATTCAGCGCCACGCCAAACAAGTAATGACCTCCCTTACGTCAAAAACGATTACCTATGATGCCACCGATGAAGATGATTTAACTTTTCAGTTAGGTATTGGCTGTGGTGGTGTTGTCCATATTGTTTTACAGCCAGTTAATAGCGCCAATAAATACCTAAATCTCGGTTTTGTTTTTAATGCTCTTAAAGAAAAAGTGTCAGGTTATTATTTACAACCAGTGCAACCTCTTTGTGCGTTGGGGCAGGGCGTTTTTTCAAAACGTAATGTTTCTGATGGTCTTTCTGTTAATCGTAAAGCACAAATCATTGAAAAAAATAATCAGCATTGGCTTCAAGTGGCCGTATACCCAGCCCCACATATTTTAATTGTGGGTGGCGGTGCCGACGCTGTTGCCGTTTATTCTATGGCTAAGCAGCTGGGTTGGGTTGTGACTGTGTGGGATCCCCGCGCGGCTAATGCTAAAAGGCAATATTTTCAGCAGGCAGATGCAATTTTACGTTGTCCGCCACAAGAGCTAACCCAATATTGCGAAAAGCAAAAGGTGGATGCGAGCATATTAATGGCCCACAGTGTTGAGCTTGATGCAAATGCACTTTATGCGTTGAACCAGTCTAATTTAAAATACATGGGGCTGCTGGGTCCTAAGCACCGACGAGCACAAGTTTTTGAGCAAGCTAATATAGCTATACAAGAGGTTAAAGCGCCTGTTTTTGGGCCTGTAGGGCTTAACTTAGGTGGCGACTCGCCAGAAAGTATTGCATTGTCACTTATTAGTGAAATACACGCCGTGCTTTCTAATAAAGATGCTACATCCCTAAGCAATTGGGGTCAGTGAAGTATGCGCATAGCAAAAGTGTTGTTAGCCGCAGGACAGTCGTCTCGTTTTGATGGATGCAAATTAATAGCAAATGTGGGCAATAATAAAACTATGATTGCTCGTGCAGTTGACGTTTTACAACAGTTAGACACGGGTGCCGTTTATGTTGTTTCAGGTGCATGGCATAACGAAATTACTCAAGCGCTAAAGCACTACAATAATGTCGAAATTATCTGTAATTTAGATTGGCAGCAAGGGTTAGGTAAATCAATCGCGCTTGCAGCTAATCAGTTAAGGCATAGTGACGGTTGGGATGGCATTTTATTTATGCTAGCAGATCAGATTGAATTGGAGGCGTGCGATATTCAGCAGTTAGTCACTCGTTTTCAGAATAACCCCACTCGATGGTGTGCTAACTATGGAGAACGATTAGGTGTGCCGGCAATTTTTCCTCATGATGATTTTGATTTACTCACCACTTTGTCGAATGACAAAGGCGCTCAACATCTACTTCGTGAATCCGGCGGTATTGTAAACTGCGTTTTACTAAATAAGGCAAGCGCAGACATAGACACCGTTGAGCAGTTAAATTGTTATACCGCTAAACAGGCGCTAAATTAAATAATTAAACTTTAAGCAATCAATATATCGCAAGCAGGGGTCCAGCTTAAATAAAAAAACAAACTAAACTTTAGTTGAACATGTTTGTATGAATGCATATTGCGCAGCGCATAAAGTTGCGCACACTACTTAAGAGCAATGTCGAGGATCAAGTTGCTTTAATTTTAATGGTATTACCAACTGCTCAGCACAAATCGCAGTGCAGTTGATTGAGAGCTAATTCAAGGGGCGGGTTATGGTAACGTTTACAATTAATGGCAAAGTGATTGAATCACAAGCAAGTGAAGATACACCACTGCTATGGGTTATTCGCGATGAAGTAGGACTAAAGGGCACTAAGTTTGGTTGTGGCATAGCAATGTGTGGTGCGTGTACAGTGCATTTAGATGGACAGGCTACACGTTCATGTGTATTACCCGTAGGAGCTGTAGCTGGTAAAAACATTACCACTATTGAAGGTCTCAATAACGAACACCCGCTTCAAAAAGCATGGGTTGAAGAGCAAGTACCGCAATGTGGTTATTGTCAGTCTGGGCAGATTATGCAAGCGGCAACATTACTTGCAGACAATCCGTCGCCAACAGACGAAGAAATTGTCAATCATATGAATGGTAACTACTGCCGCTGCATGGCGTACAAACGTATAAAGTCGGCAATACAACGTGCGGCCGATGAGTCACAAAGCGCAGTACAGATGTTTAACCCAAATGAGCAAGACGTTTAATCGGAGCGGATAATGAAAAAATTATTTCAAAAAAACAGCGAAACCGTCAACTTAAATCGTCGTTCATTTATGATTGGCAGTGCTAGTGCGGGCTTGGTAATGGCATTTGCGCCTGCTTTACTTTCAGGTTCTTTAAGCGCCAAAGAATCAATTTTACAACAGGCGTTTTCACCCACTATTTGGTGGACAATGGATACCAAAGGTGGGGTAGAGGTTAGTATTGCAAAGGCTGAAATGGGCCAACACATTGGTACTGCTTTAGCACGAATTGTGGCCGACGAGTTAGAGTGTGATTGGGATAAAGTATCAATTACTTACGTAGACACCCATGAGAAATGGGGATATATGGTTACAGGTGGTTCGTGGTCAGTATTTCAAAGTTTTAAACCGCTATCGCAAGCGGGTGCCGCAGGTCGCTTAGCCCTTATTGATGCAGGGGCTAAAATGCTAGGGGTTAAACCAGAGCAATGTATTGCACAAAAAGGGCAAATTATTGCTGGTGGTCAATCGGTAAGTTACGCTGATATTGTACAAAAAGGTGAATTTAATCTTACCTTTACAAGTGAAGAAGTTGCAAAGCTTCCTTTAAAACCAGCTAATAAACGTCATTTAACCGGCTTAAACCAAGATTTTAAAGCATTAGATATACCCGCTAAAACAAACGGATCAGCAGTGTATGGCATTGATGTTGAAATAGAAGGTATGGTGTATGCGCGTCCGGTTATTCCTCCAACACGTTACGGTAGTAAAGTAACAAGCGTTGATGACAGTGGCGCAAAAGCAATTAAAGGTTATCGCGGTTTTGAAATATTAAACGATCCTAGTAATACCGTTGAGGGGTGGGTTGTTGTACTGGCTGATAATTATCACAGTGCTATTAAAGCGGTTGATGCGTTAAATGTAAGCTACCAGGTAGGCAAAACGGCTAAAGTCTCCGAGGCAGATATTCAGGCGCAGGGTAAAAAATTATGTGACGATAGCGCATCCGGTACTTTATTTGTAGATGAAGGCAATACGCCTCAGGTTTTGGCCGATGCAAAAAACACATTTGATGCAACTTACACCACGGCGACAGCGAGTCACTACCAATTAGAGCCACTTAACGCCATAGCTGAATTTAAAAACGGTAACTGGATTGTACATACGGGTAACCAATGGCAATCACTCACGTTACCTGCTTTAGCCAAAGCCCTTGATATAGAGCAAAATAAAGTCATTATTCGTCCTTACTATTTGGGTGGTGGCTTTGGACGTCGTTTATTTGGTGATTGGACAGTCCCTGCTGCATTAACGGCAAAAGCAATAGGTAAACCGGTTAAGCTTGTATTTACCCGTGAAGATGACAGTTTATTTGATCAGTCTCGCTCAGCGTCTACGGCTAAATTAACCGCTTCGTTCGGTGAAAAGGGAGAGCTTAGCGCATTAGAGCATGCGTTTGCTGCAGGCTGGCCAACCAAAGCAATGGCGCCAGGCTTTTTGGCTCCTGGTGTTGATGGCAATGGTAAATTTGATTCCTTTTCGGCCTCAGGTGCTGATCACTGGTATAGCATGAGTAACCACCGTGCTCGTGCTATCAATAACGAGTTAGCACAAAGCACTTTTACGCCGGGTTGGTTACGTTCAGTTGGACCGGGTTGGATTGTATGGAGCCTTGAGTCTTTTATAGACGAAATAGCGCACAAGCAAGGTATTGATCCGGTTAACTTTCGTTTATCAATGCTTGACGGTAAAGGAAAACAAGCGGGTAAAGCACCTGAAAGTGTGGGTGGCGCGCGCCGTTTACATGATGTACTTAAAAAAGTGTCAGACAAAGTTAGCTCAATAAAGCTTAACGAAAACGAGGGCATTGGTTTTTCGGTTAGTTCAGGGCAAGAGCGCCACATGCCAGCATGGATTGGCACTGCAGCCCATGTTCACGTTAACAAAAGTGATGGCAAAATCACCCTTAAAAAGTTATACGCTGTTGTTGACGCCGGTTTAATTGTACACCCTGATGGTGCGATGGCTCAATTAGAAGGGTCATTATTATGGGGAGCGAGTATGGCCTTACATGAGTCCAACTCTTATAAAAATGGCCAAGTAGCTGCTACAAACTTTAATACTTACCTTCCACTGAGAATGCAAGATGTACCCGAATTGGACATTGAGTTTGTGCAAAGTGATGAGTTTCCTGTAGGGTTAGGGGAGCCAGGTGTTATTGGCGTTGCGCCAGCAATTGGCAATGCCATATACAATGCAGTAGGTGTACGTTTACGTGACTTACCAATGAAACCAAGTGCAGTTGTAAAAGGTTTAAAAGCCTAAATAAACACCAAAAGCGTGTAAACCTTAAATTTACACGCTTTTGCAGTGCGAGTTATTAGGCTCATATTAGATTAAATACATAAGGCCTTTATTTTATATTAATAAAGCCAAATCCCGTGTGTTAATCTACAACCATAACAAAAGCATAACCTGTAATACTCACAGGCCCAGTTAAACAAAGTAAAGTGAAGGTTTTTTATGCTCATCGACCCAGCAGGGCGAAAATTTAGTTACTTACGTTTATCGATTACCGATGTGTGTAACTTTAAATGTGTTTATTGTTTACCCGATGGCTACCAATGTGACCATGACAGAGAATTCCTTTCACTGAATGAAATCAGTAATACTATTAGCGCTTTTGCGCATCATGGTATTACCAAGCTGCGTATTACTGGCGGTGAACCCACCCTTAGAAAAGATTTCATAGATGTTATTCGTGTGGCAAAAGATACGCCGGGCATTACAAAAATAGCCGCTACAACAAACGGCTTTTCAATGCATAAGCACATTAATGATTGGGTAGATGCAGGGCTTAATGCGATTAATGTGAGTATTGATACACTTGATCCAAGAATGTTTAATACTATTACCGGTCACGATAAATTTAATACCGTGATGAAAGGCATAGACGCCGCGTTAGAAAGCGGTATTGAATCGGTAAAAATAAACAGCGTGTTAATGAAGCAATATAATGGTCAAGAGCTCGAGACATTTTTAGCGTATTTAAAGCACCGCCCAGTCACTATGCGCTTTATTGAACTAATGCAAACTAACGACAATAAGGCGTTTTTTGATAAAAATCACGTATCCGGCCAGTCAATCAAAGCACGATTACGTGCAGCGGGGTGGCAACCTGTCATTAGAAGCATTACAGACGGTCCTGCTCAGGAGTTTTATCACCCTGACTACCAAGGGCGTATTGGCTTAATAATGCCTTACAGTAACGACTTTTGTAACACATGTAACAGGCTGAGAGTGTCTTCTTTGGGTAAATTACACCTTTGTTTGTTTTCAGAGCAAGGTATTTCATTACGAGAGTACATGAATGAAAACTCAAACCAAGCACTTATAAACCAGCTATCTCGCTATATTAAAGCTAAAAAGCCAACTCATTTGCTACATCAGGGCGAAACAGGTGTAACAACTAACCTTTCAATGCTGGGTGGTTAGCGGTTAAAAATGCCACAATGTGGTGCAATAACACTCGATTACACTTGTTATATATTTATTACAGGGTAGAATAATCCCTTAGTTCGACGTTATTGAGTTAATTGAATGGATATCACCGCTCTAAATAGTACTAAAGCATTAAGAAAGCACGTTCTTGTATGGATGTGTTTGTTTTTTGGTTCTGTGTCATTATTTTTTAGCGCATTAAACGTATTCAGTGGTGTCTATTTGCTCGGCTTTTTAGAGCTCTGTTTTTCAATTTATTGCCTGTATACCATTCATCATTTAAGTAAGCATGCATTGCGGTTTTGGCAGTCTGTTGTAATGTGTGTATTGGTTTGTATTATAGTTTTGTACGCCAATTATATATCAGAACCTAAATATGGCTTATTTGTATGGTCATTCGCTTCGCCTGTATTGTGTTACTTATTAATGGGAAAGCGATACGGAATTTTCTTCTCAGGTACTGTCCTCTTTATTCAATCACTGATTTTATTAAGTAAATCTTCGCCTGATCCTATAGTAAATTTAAATATGGCGATTAACTTACTATTGGCCTATGTCAGTATTTGGACTGTTTCGCATATTTTTGAGGGAAGCCGCGCGCTTTCATCCAAACGTTTAAAAAACCTAGCACTACTTGATCCATTAACTGGCGCAGGTAACCGGTTATCAATGAACCACTATTTTGAAGTAGAGCTGGTTGATAAAACAAATACCTATTTATTTTTACTCGACTTAGATTACTTCAAACAAATAAATGACAAATTTGGCCATGATGTAGGCGATAAAGTACTTACTGAAATTGCAACGCTTTTAAGAATAACCTTAGCAAAGGGGTACGTGTTTAGGGTTGGCGGTGAGGAGTTTGCCGTTATTCATTCTTTTAATAGCAAAGACGAAGCCTTATTTGCAGCTGAAAAGTTAAGAGAAACTGTTGAAAAAGCACCGTTTAATATTGAGGGGCATGCAATTAAACTTACTATCAGTATTGGTGTAGCTGACTATCAAGCTAACCCCTCGCTTGAATCTATTTTCATTGCAGCTGATAAACAGCTTTACAAAGCAAAACGCTTAGGTCGAAATAAAGTATATGCAAGTTCAAAAGAGCAATTAAAGCAAATAGAAGTACCTGCTTAATACATTTTTTCAAAGTTTGGGATGCCGCGTTCCCAAATTGGTTTATCTTTTCCTAAATATTCGCGCACTGCATCAAAAAATAACCGTGTACGTACAGGTAAATCTCTGTGCGGATAAACAGCATACATAGCACTGTAATCCATTAACTTCACATCCGTTAATATAGGAATTAATTTACCCTCAGTAATTTCGTCACCGATTATAAATGCCGGTGCTACAAAATAAGCGGTGCCAGATATGGCCTTCATTAGAAGTGCTTCAGCGTCGTTGGCGCGGTATACACTTTTTATTTTTTGCTCACATGGCTCACCAGAGCTATTGTAATAATCCACTGTTTCAACTCTCATAGAGTTGCTCGCATAACTTGCCGCAGGCAAATCTGCTAGTTCTTCCATGGAGGATGGCATACCATACGTGCTGATAAACTCGGGGGCCGCAACAATTAATAAGCGATTACGTGCAATTTTTCTTGCAATGAGTGATGAATCTTTTGGCTCACCAATACGAAATGCTAAATCGAACCCTTCAGATACAATATCTACTAATCTGTCATCAAGCCTTAATTCAACTTCAACTTGAGGAAAGCGCTTTTGAAAGTCATTAAGTACTGGTTGTAAGTAGCGCCTACCAATGAGTGTTGATGAAGTAATTTTAAGGACGCCACGAGGCTCTAAGTGGTAGTTTTCGGCCATGCGCACGGTTTCGCCAAGCAGCTCTCTGAGCTCACCGGCTTTTTTTATCATTTCTGCACCAGCGGCAGTGAGTGAAAATGAGCGAGTAGTGCGGTTTAGCAATCTAACCCCTAGCTCATCTTCTAAACGACTAATTTGTTTAGAGATCACAGAGCGATCGATATTACGTAATTCGGCAGCTTTAGCAAAAGAGCCTTGCTCAACCACTTCAAGCAACATTAAAAGCCGACTTGTCGTATCCATAAAACCACCAAAACAATACTATTGATGCCATTTTGGCATTAATGAATTTAAAAATCTATGGTTTTTGTCCGCAGGTATAACCCGTAGTATGCGTTCTTAATCAATTAAAGGAGCGTCTTCATGAAAAAACACCTTATCGCTGCTGCATTTGCAGGCGCATTTTTAACACTTGCTGGTTGTGCTGATGAAAGCACACCGCCTTTGGCTCAAGCACAATTTCTTCAACCTATAGATGTTGCTAACGTACTTGTTAAACCAGTACAAAGCTGGCACACCTATACAACTCGCTTAGAGTCACCGCAAGAAGTTGCACTTATGCCACGAGTATCTGGTGTTATAGAACAAATTACGTTTAATGAAGGCGACCTTGTTAAAAAAGGCGATGTATTATTTAAGCTTGATGACCGTCCGTTTGCGGCTGTTGTTGCTAGTTTAAAAGCCCAAGTTAACAGTGCACAAGCTGCGCTCGAGCAAGCAAAAAGCGAAGCTAAACGCGCTGAACGTTTAACTGAACGTAAAGCAATTTCAACTGAGCAAGCAGAATCACGTACTTCTGTATTACGCCAACGCGAAGCACAACTTGCTGCATTACAAGCACAGCTAACATCAGCTGAACTTGATTTAGAATTTACAGCCATTGTGTCACCTATCGACGGTGTGATCTCGCGTGCCAATATCACGAAAGGTAACAACATTATTGAAGGGCAAAGCGTGCTTACCAGCATTGTTTCTAACGAAAAAATGTACGCCTATTTTGATGTGGACGAACGCACCTGGAATAGCGATTTTAGTAACGTGACCTCAAAAAGTCGCCAAGCCGTTGTAATGCAAAAAGTAGGCGAACGCGATTTTGCTTACAAAGGGTACATAAACTTTATTGATAATCAAATTAACTCATCAACAGGTACGCTGCGTGTGCGTGCTGTATTTGATCAGGATAACAGCCAATTACGTGCAGGGTCGTTTGCGCGTATTAAGCTTGCTGCTAATTCAGTGACAGAGCAAATAATTGTGCCAGACAGAGCAATAGGGACTGATTTAAAAAACCGCTTTGTTTTGACAGTGGGTGAAAACAATGTGCTGCAGTACAAATTAGTCACAGTGGGTGAGCGTTATGGCTCTCTTCGTGCCATCACCTCAGGTCTTTCAGAGGGCGATGTAATAGCCGTAAATGGCCCTGCTCGTGTTGGACCAGGTATGCCTGTGGCACCGAACAAAGTAACCATTGATAGCAGTGATGTTGCGTTCACCATGAACAATGACGATTCAAGCTTAGTCGCAAAGCAATAAGGTTTTTTAGATGAAATTTTCACACTTTTTTATACAGCGACCCATTTTTGCGGCCATGCTGTCTTTGGTTATATTAATTGCCGGTGGTATTTCGTTATTCCAACTGCCGGTAAGTGAATACCCAGAAGTCGTGCCTCCTACCGTAGTTGTAACAGCAAGCTACCCAGGAGCTAACCCAACGGTAATAGCGCAAACGGTAGCAACGCCGTTAGAGCAAGAAATTAATGGTACAGAAAACATGCTGTATATGTTTTCTCAAGCAACTAGTGATGGTCGTATGACGCTGACGGTTACATTTGCACTAGGGACTGATTTAGACCGCGCCCAAGTACAAGTACAAAACCGTGTAAACAGCGCCTTGCCACGTTTACCTGAAGAGGTGCAACGTTTAGGTGTGGTGGCTGAAAAATCATCGCCCGATTTAACCATGGTGGTGCACTTGTACTCACCAGAAAAATCGCACGATACCGCGTATTTGTCTAACTATGCCGACCTATATATTAAAGACGAAATAGCACGCTTACCGGGTGTGGGTGACTTGCGTTTATTTGGCGCAGGTAAATACGCCATGCGTGTATGGTTAAACCCAGATGCGCTAGCAGCACGCGAGCTAACCGCAACCGATGTAATAACTGCACTTCGTTCACAAAACCAACAAGTAGCAGCAGGTAGCTTGGGTGCACAGCCGGTTTCTAACGACAGTCAATTTCAAGTTCTGTTAAATGTAAAAGGGCGTTTAAACAGTATTGAAGAGTTTGAACAAGTAATTATTAAAGTGGGTGATGAAGGCCAAATAACACGCCTTACTGATATTGCCCGCGTAGAGCTTGGTCAAGACAGTTACTCTTTGCGTGCCGAGCTTGACTCGCAACCTGCACTTGCAATGCCTATATTTCAACGCCCAGGGTCTAATGCAATTGAGCTTTCGGACCAAGTACGCGAAACCATGGCGCGTTTATCAAAAGACTTTCCTGAAGGTGTAGAATACGACATAGTTTATGACCCTACTGTATTTGTTCGTGGCTCTATTGATGCTGTAATTGCCACGTTGCTTGAAGCTATTGTACTAGTAGTGATTGTTGTCATTGTGTTTTTACAAACATGGCGTGCTTCTATTATTCCACTTATTGCGGTGCCTATTTCACTCATTGGTACGTTTGCGGTAATGCAGTGGTTAGGCGTATCTATTAACACCTTGTCGCTGTTTGGTTTAGTACTTGCCATTGGTATTGTGGTGGATGACGCCATAGTTGTAGTTGAAAATGTTGAGCGTAACATTGAGCAAGGATTATCGCCGCTTGAGGCAACACGTGTTGCTATGAGCGAAGTAACAGGGCCAATTATTGCCATTGCACTTGTATTGTGTGCTGTGTTTATTCCTACGGCATTTATTACCGGACTTTCAGGGCAATTTTATAAGCAATTTGCCTTAACAATTACTATTTCAACGGTGATTTCAGCAATTAACTCGTTAACGCTATCGCCAGCATTAGCGGCACTGTTGTTAAAGTCTCACGATACTAAGCCAGATGCATTCACACGTTTGTTAAATAAACTATTTGGCCGCTGGTTATTTAAACCTTTTAACCGTGTATTTGACCGAGGCGCCAAAGGCTACGAAAAATTAGTTAAAAAACTAATTCGTATGAGCTTTATTGTAATGATCGGCTATGTTGCCCTAGTAGGTGGAACCATTAAGCTGTTTGATGCAGTACCTGGTGGGTTTATTCCACAACAAGACAAACAGTACTTAGTTGCCATTGCACAATTACCTGATGCAGCAAGCCTTGACCGTACTGAAGATGTTCTTAGGCAAATGCAACAAATTGCACTTGAAGTACCAGGTGTAGCTAATACGGTTGCGTTTCCAGGTTTATCAGTAAATGGCTTTACTAACAGCCCTAACAGCGGGATTGTGTTTACTCCGTTAGATGCATTTGAAGATAGAACCGATCCGAGTAAATCGGCCATGGCTATAGCCGCGCAGTTAAATCAACGATTTGCAGCAATTGACGAAGCGTTTGTTGCAGTATTTCCGCCGCCGCCAATTCAAGGCTTAGGTACTACAGGTGGCTTTAAACTTCAAATTGAAGACAGAGCAAACAAAGGTTTTGAAGCGTTATTTAACAGCCTACAAACAGTGATTGGTAAAGCGCAACAAGACCCAGCATTAATGGGGCTTTACTCAAGCTTTAGAATTCAAGTTCCACAAATGGATATTGATATTGATCGTGAACAAGCGTTAATTCAAGGCATACCGCTTGACGAAGTGTTTAATGCTTTACAAATATACTTGGGTTCTGTGTATGTAAACGACTTTAATATGTTTGGCCGAACGTACCAAGTAAATGCGCAAGCTGATGCTGATTATCGCCTAGACCCTGATCAAATCCTTAACCTTAAAGTAAGAAATCGTGAAGGTAACATGGTGCCATTAGGCTCAATCCTAACGGTTACGCCAACAATTGGTCCAGACCGTGTAATGCACTATAACGGTTACCCAAGCGCAGAGCTTAACGGCAGTCCTGCACCTGGTTTTAGTTCTGACCAAGCTCAACTGGCAATTGAGGCTATTTTGGCCGACAACTTACCCAGTGGTATTGAATACGAATGGACTGAAGTAACGTACCAACAAGTATTAGCAGGCAACACTATGGTGTATGTGTTCCCATTAGTTGTGTTACTGGTGTTTATGGTATTGGCTGCACAATATGAAAGCTTACGCTTACCATTGGCAATTATCTTAATTGTTCCAATGACGATATTTTCAGCATTACTTGGTGTTTGGTTTGTGGGTTCAGACAACAATATATTTACGCAAATAGCGCTTATTGTGCTGGTGGCCTTGGCCTCTAAAAATGCGATATTAATGGTTGAATTTGCAAAAGATAAAAACGATACAGGCTTATCGCATATTGATGCAATATTAGCGGCATGTCGTATGCGTTTACGCCCAATACTTATGACATCAATCGCCTTTACAGCGGGTGTTATCCCCCTCGTACTAGCAACGGGTGCAGGGGCTGAAATGCGCCATGCAATGGGTAATGCCGTGTTCTCTGGGATGATTGGTGTAACCGTGTTTGGTTTATTGTTTACCCCGGTGTTTTACATGCTTGTTGTAAAGAAAAAAGGTAACACACAGGAGTTATCAAATGACTAATAAAATAGCAAAGCGGTTTAAAACACAGTTAACCGTAGCGTCTGTATTAATGGTCACGCTCATATCTGGCTGTGCAAGTAAGGTTGACGTGCTTGACGAGCAAAAAACAATTAACGAATTTGTTGCCAGTGCTGCAGTTGCTGACCAACTAAGTGGTGCAGATGAAACTAACTGGTGGCACGCGCTTAAGTCTGAGCAGCTAAACCAATTAGTATCAGATGCACTCGCTAAAAACTACGACCTAAAAACAAGTCAGCTTGTACTAAAAAGTGCATTAGCTAGGCTGGGCGAGCAAAAAGCACAATATTTACCGCAAGGTGGTGTTGAGGTAGGCGCTCAAAGAAGCGGCTTAGGAGATACAAACTCACGCCAATCAAGTGCTAATTTTGCACTTAATTGGCAGCTTGATTTATTTGGCCGAGTTACTGCTTTAGTTGATGCTGCAAATGCATCGGCTATGAGCCAAGCAGAGCAAGTTCGTTTACTCCAAATTGAAGTTGTTTCAGCGGTTGTTAAAGGGTTTGTTAGCTACCAAGGCAATGCTGAAAAACAGCGCATTATTAGCTTACAAATACAAGCGCTTGAGCAAAGTATTGATGTGTTACAAGCTCGGGTTGATGAAGGTGTTGCAAGTGAGCTTGATTTAAACCGCACCCTAGCGCAATTACGCCAGCAACAAGCGTTAATTCCTGCCATTGAGTTTGCAAAGTACAGTGATTTATCAACGCTTGCTGTTCTTACAGGGCGTTTAACTCAAAATATTGAATTAACAAATGAACTGAGTGTGTTACGCAATAAATTTGACGTAACACTTAGTAAGCCAAATGCCGCTATTGCACTGAGGCCAGATATTAGCCGTGCAATTTATGACTTTAGCCAAGCCAATAGTTTAAGTGTGGCAGCCAGTAAAGCTTTACTACCTGATGTAAGCCTAAGTGGCTTTGCAGGTGTGTTAAGTGTAGGTAGTAATGGCTTTAGCGATACACAGCAGCAATGGCAAATTGCGCCTAAGTTGCAATGGTCAATCTTAAGCTATCCTGCTCTTTTAGCACAACGAGACGCACAACAGTTTTTAAGTGAAGCCGCTTACAGCGATTATCAAAACGTGGTGCTTAAAGCACTTAGTGAAAGTGAGCTTTCGTTGCAGGGGTTAGTTAATCAGGCACAGCAAAAACGTTTTGCAGATGAACGTTATGACTTTGCTAATAAAGCCTTTTTACAAGCAGAAGCCATGTATGAAGAAGGCCAAATCCCTTATCTAGAGTTGTTAGATGCGCGGCAGGATGTTTTAATAGCACAAGAAAATGCAGTTGAAACAACCATTTTATCGTTACTTGCTAAGGTCAATGCGTACCAATCATTTAATGGGCAATGGAGCTATGCACTAAGTAACACAAATAAGTAGAGTTTAACGATGTCTGATACTGATATTTTAACGCAAAATACTATACCGCACACAATGCGTGCCATTGTATTGGAAAAACCGAATGATCAAATAAATTTAGCTGACATTGAGTTACCTGTTCCTGAGTGTTCAGATAACGAGCTACTGATAAAAGTAGAATATGTTGGTTTAAATCCCGTTGATGGGCATTTTGCAAAATCAGGTTTTTGTCAGTGGCAGTACCCTCATATTTTGGGGCTTGATGCGGTAGGTGTTGTAGTAAAAGCAAGTAAAGGGATTTTTCCTAATGTTGGCGAGCGAGTCATGTGGCACGCCAACGTAGGTGGGCAAGGGGTACTGAGTGAATACACAAAAGTGCCTAATTTTGCAGTGTCTATTGTACCGCAAGATTTAAACCCAGCGGTTGCTGCTGTGCTGCCTTGCGCCGGAATGGCAGCACTAATTAGCTTAGATAAAATTAGTATCACCGAAGGGCAAACTGTTTTTATTGAAGGTGGGGCAGGTGCTGTGGGTCAGTTTGCTATTCAGTACGCTAAACAGCGTGGCGCTGATGTATTTGCAACAGCCTCTAAGAAAAACCATAAACTCGTTAAACAGCTTGGCGCGGATGTTGTGTTTGACTACAACGATAAAAAGTTGTGTGAAAAAATTCGTAGAGAGCTAGGGCCGCAAGGGTTCGATGCAGTAATCGATACCGTGGGTGGTGAGTCGACAGCGCGTAATATCGAACTCATGCGTTTTTGCGGAAAAATAGCGTGTTTAAATCCATTACCTTGTTTTGAACAAGATCTAATGTATCGGCGCGCGCCAAATATCAGTGTTGTGTCGCTTGGTGGTGCATGGCTCGCTAATAGTTTATGTGCGCAGCAACGCTTAAGCTTTATGGGTAATTTATTACTCGAAGGCGCCACTAATGGTGATATTAAAGCACCGACCTTAACGCCTGTTGAGTTTAACGCAAACGCGGTATCTAATGCCTTAAACACGCAGCTCGCGGGTGGTTTTACAGGCAAGCATGTCGTAAAAATAGGCTGTTAAAAAACTCTGATTAATACAAAACGCAGCCTGTTTAAGCTGCGTTTTTTTATGCCTTTTTTAGGTGTCATTCACTTATTATTTTTTATACATTTACACTAATAAGCAAAAGCATTTTAAACAACTTGAGTGGCCATAAATCACGTATTTAACGTGTCAACTTACCCTGTTCAGTACAATAAATCAGGCTTAAATTTAAAAATTAAAACAGTCTGTATTTAAAAAAACACCCTAATTCATTACCCGCTTTGCAGATTATTTGCTTTTTGGTGCCTTTGCACGGCGTTTTATCAATCAATCTTAAAAAATTTATCATTTTCAGCGTACAGGTGTAAGCCTTTGTGTTTCAACAGTTTACGTTCGAGTAAAGAAAATAAATTGAAAAAACTGTTAATTAATTGAATAGAGTAATTGATCTAAAGCGATTTTTATGACGTAATGTAGGTATTATTTATCTGGTCGGATGAGTTCAATCATGAGTTTACGTACAAAGTTAAAAAAAGTTTTACCAAGTATTTCTATCACTGAGCAAGAAGCGCTAGACGCGGGTGATGTTTGGCTTGAAGGTTCTATCTATCAAGGTAAGCCTGATTTCAGTGCATTACGCGATGTACCAGCAGCTACACTAACAGCTGACGAACAAGCATTCCTTGACGGCCCTGTACAAGAGCTACTAGGCATGATTGACGATTCAGTAATTCAAAATGGCATTCACTTACCGAATGACATTTTAGATTTTTTGAAAAAAGAACGTTTCTTCTCGCTTATCATTCCTAAGTCATTTGGTGGTTTAGAGTTTAGCCCTTACGCAAACTCAACAATTGTTGGCACAATTGCGACTAAAAGTTCTGCAGTAGCAGTAACAGTAATGGTACCTAACTCATTAGGTCCGGGTGAGCTACTTCTTCACTTCGGTACGCAAGAGCAACAAGCGCATTACTTACCACGCTTAGCAAACGGCACAGACATCCCATGTTTTGCCCTAACAAGCCCTGAAGCGGGTTCTGATGCAGGCGGCATTCCAGACGTTGGTAAAGTAACCAAAGGCATGCACAACGGCGAAGAAGTTCTTGGCCTAGAAATTACATGGGACAAGCGTTATATCACACTTGCACCAATCGCAACTGTTCTTGGTTTAGCATTTAAAGTAGTTGACCCAGACGGTTTACTAGGTGGTAAAGAAAACCTAGGTATCACGTGTGCCTTAATTCCAAAAGAGCACCCAGGTGTAGAACTTGGTAATCGCCACGATCCAATGGGTATCCGTTTTTACAACGGTACTACACGTGGTAACAAAGTATTTGTACCAATGGATTTTGTTATTGGTGGTCAGAAAAACATCGGCCGTGGTTGGCAAATGCTGGTTAGCTGTTTAGGTGCTGGCCGTGGTATTTCACTACCCGCGCTAGGTGTAAGTACAGCGCAAGTTGCACTTAAATCTGCATCTGAATACGCAGCAGTACGAGAGCAGTTTGGTCTATCAATCGGTCAGTTTGAAGGTATTCAAGAAAAGCTTGCTGACATTGCGGGTAAAACATACCTTCAAGAAGCAATGCGTGTACTTACAACTGAAGGTTTAGGCATGGGCTTAAAACCGTCGGTAGTAACGGCAATTGCCAAATACCACATGACTGAACTTGGCCGTGACGTATTAGACTCGGCGATGGATATTCAAGCTGGTAAAGCGATTCAAAACGGTCCACAAAATACACTAGCAAGTGGCTACGTTGCACAACCTATTGCAATTACTGTAGAAGGTGCAAACATTCTTACTCGTAACCTGATGATATTTGGTCAAGGTGTTATGCGTTGTCACCCATACTTACAATCTATGGTTGAATCAATCCACAGCGACGACAAAGGCGCTGATGCAGAATTTAACGGTATTTTACGTAAAACAATTGGTTACAGTACAGCAAACAGCTTACGTGCATTCCGTTTAGGTGTATTACCATTTACAGCTGGCGCAAGCTCAGCATTACCAGAAGTACGTGACTACGAAAAAGCAGTTCACAAACTATCTGCAAAACTTGCAGTATACGCTGACTTCTCGTTGTTAGTACTTGGCGGTAAATTAAAGCAAGCAGAAATGCTATCAGCACGTTTAGGCGATGTAATGAGCTTCTTGTACGCAGCTATGGCATCAATTAAATACTACGAGCAAAAAGTGGCGAGCAGCGAGCGCGAGCAAGCAGCACCTTACTTCCATTATGCAACTCGTTTTGCACTACAAAGCGCAGAAGAAGCATTGCACAAGTTCTTAGATAACTTCCCTGCAAGTGGTACTCGTAAGTTTATTCGTTTCGTTACAATGAACTACTCAACTAAAATGCCAAAAATCAGCGATGATTTAATCCGCGAATTAGCTGAGCAAGCACAGCTTGATACAGCTTTTAAAGCGCAAATAACGCATTTAGTTAAGCCTATTGAAGGCGACGGTCATCATATTAACGAGCAAGCTTATAAAGCTAAAATTGCATCACTAGCTGAACTTGCAAAAGTTAAAAAAGCATTACGTGCAAGAACCATCAAGCCAGGTGCTCGTTTTAGCATTACGCTTGAAAACGCACTTGCTGCAAACGTAATCACAGATGCTGAGTTTGCTCAGTTAATTGATTACAACAAGAAACGTGAAAAAGCGATTCGTGTTGATGAGTTCGATTTTGATATGAACATATTAGATGACAACGCACAACCAGTTAACCCACTTAAAAGTGTGGTTAACCAGTAAGCTACAAAGCTAATTCAATGATGCAAAGCGCCAGCAAAATCGGCGCTTTTATTCTTGAGTCAATAATTAGTGTAGAGCCCCGTTTGATTAAAACCAAACGGGGCTTTTTTATGTGTTTTTTAAAGTAGCAATAGATAGCGATATTGGTCTTAAAGCGAATATGTAACGCTAGAGTATTAGAAAGAGACGCTCATAATTTTGAAAAAGGCTAACAACTCCATTAGCAGCTTGTGTTTTAGCTGACATGTTACGTTTTAATAGAATATGGTCTAAAAACGCTTTGACTTCTGAATTTCCCATTGAGCTTGGGTGGCGTTTGTTGTGAAAGTGAATAAAGTTTGGACCCAACTCAAATAAGCATTAATAGTTCTTAATGAATACTGTCGAGTGAGCATATAGTCGGCAATGTAATTTAAATACGCAGAGCGAGTTTTCATTTTCAATTCGTCAAATTAGCGCTGTATATATGCACAGCCATGGCTTCGTCGCTCGCATAGTCAAGAAAACGACCCAGTCGCTCGTTTTATACTAAGAAGAAAACGAGCGCGGGTGAAATTTAATAACACTGGCAATTAGTTGGCAAGTTTGTTAATAATAAATCAATAAGAAAACGAGCTACGCTGTGGTAGAAATACGCGCGATTAGCTCGCTATAAACATGTTAGAAGGCACTCTAGATTGGAGTTCAATTAAATTATGGAAGAAGCCGTTATATCAGGAGTTCATGACTTTGCTCGTTCAATGAATTCAGGAAGTAAAGTCGTATCTGATATGTCTGCGCTTGTAAATGCAACATCTGCTTTACCTTTAACTAAATTAGATTACTGGGAAAGGTTAATTCGGAATGAATTTTATAAAGCGTTAGAAGCTACCGCTCAACCTAAGTGGAAAATCTGGAATAAACCACAACACTTTTTAACTTGGGTTGATTTATGTAGCTGGGACGGCTTCAAAAGAGAAAAGACAATTCGTACTTTATCTAATGGAGCGCCAAATACTTTTTTCTTCGCCTTAGTTCTACGCCGATTAAATGATTGGGTACCTCAAGTCAGAAAGGCGGTAAGAGAACACTTACCTAAAATAGCAGAGCTTTCTAACCCTGAACACGTAGCGGATGGGCTTTGCTTAATTCTATCGAATTGGAATTCGTGGGGACGAATTGAAGACGAAGACAAGAAAGTATTGTTAAAAATCATTTCATCTAAGCCGGTCGCCGCGGCTTTAAAAATAAAAATATTAAATGGCACTTCAGGCCCTTTACCTACAATTTTTTCTCAAATCGGGCGAGAGGCTACTTTCGATAGTGAACTACATGATTTTGCTGTAAATGCCGTACAACCATCCGTTCGTGCTAAAGCATTTAGATGTTTGTTTGAAGGTGAAATGACATGGGTTGAAGGTTATAAATGGAAATGGACGGATGTCAGGTTCTGTAAAGGCAGAGTAATGTCCATAATTGGTAAAAGAAAGTTAACTTCGGAGCTTCAATTTCTAAAAAGCTTGCATCAAGCGTCAGGTGACCGTTCGTCATTAGTAAGAAGGGTTGCCGCTGAAATACTTATTAGAGAATTAGATTCATTAGGAAGTGAAGCTAAAACACTGGCTAATAAATTCTCAAAAGATTCAGCCTTAAGTGTTTCTGAGCGAGGCGATTTTGCTCTTAAAAAATTGGAACTACAAAGTATTGAGCAATAGCCTTCTAACAAGGCACTCAAAAGGACAAAAAACAGTTGGTTTTTGCTCCTTCGTCGCTTATTTTAACCAACTATTTTTTGCCTCTTAGTGAGGCGTTAGAGCAACCAGGATTGAGTATGGAAGACGAAAAACACAACATTAGAAACGAAGAGTCTCGCAGTCTTACTTACATGCCTTGGCATGAACATATTAAGGATTTCTTTTTATCTCAATGGAAATTCCTCCCCATCTATTGGATTGCCTTCTTTGGTATTTTTTGGGGTTTAATTGAAGCCTCAAGCTTCTTTTTTCCCAACTCCGGCTTGAGCAATATATATGTATTGTCATCAGGTATACTTCTCGCGTTCATCATCTCATTTATTCGCTGTGTTCATGCCTATCGCAACTCTGTACCGAACGGGCTGGAGAATGAGCCCTCGATAATTCACAAAATTGCATTTTCAAAGAAACACTATTGGGAGTATTCACTTGCCTATGAATTGGTGAAGTCCCGAATTCATGGCATAGACCAAAAGTTGGAAGATGTGCTTAGTAATAGGGTTCATATAACAGTAAAAAGAACAATGAGTGTTGAGCAATACGCTGATTGGCTCCAGACTAGGCCTGAAAATCTGCTTCGAATAGTTGAGGTCTCAAAACAGTTGTTAATATTTGATCTAATAGAAGCCATTCATGCGGATGAAGAAAATGAGGTCGACTATCACAATCTTATAAGGGTTGTGGATCTTATTAAGGATGCTTATGGCAGTGCTTATAGATTTGAAGTTGAGGGACGCGAAATCAAAACTCCTGAAGACTTAGAAGTTATACATGAAATACAAGCTGGGTGGGCCTCAGTCATTCGTGATGGGTTTCACCAAATGTTAGAAATTTTACAATCAGTTGCTGCTAGACGAAAAGGTGATTTTTCACCTCTGGATAAAATTATAGTTTTTGAAGAGCCCCCTCGTATTGATGAATTTTGTGACAAGCTTGATAAGATTAGCTGTGAATTGGAATTTGAGCGTGAAATTTAGTATCGCTCTAACAAACGCGTCAATTAGGACGCTCGCAAGCTCGCGCCTATTACGCGGGCGTTAGGTATACATGGAAGTTTGGAGTCTGATGCCAATATCGAAGACAAAATTTAAGAGCATATTCGAGTATACTTTTTTAGGAATCATATTTCTTATTTGTGGTTTAGCGCTCAATGAAAACCTGGTGCACCCCTTAGTTAAACAAGTAATAGTATCTGTAATCTTTATTGCATGGGTTTCGATGTTTACTTTTGGTTTTGTTTTTAAAGAATCATATATTTTAAAGGCAGCTAAATTAAGCAAACCAACATTGTTCTATATTGAGCAGTTAGCGTATTTTGTTTTGTTAATTATTAACAGTATTGTTATTTACGAAGCAGTGTATACCTAACAAGCGCATTAAGACGGGACTGCTAACAGTTGGCTCAGTTTCGCTTCGCTACACATTTTAGCCAACAATTATCAGCCCCTTATGCGGGCGTTAGGCGAATAGGAGATAAATTGGAAGATTCATGGAAGCCCAAAGCTTGGCTAAGTATTTTTTACGGTTTGGTAATACAGCCTTTCACATTTTTGTATGTTAACAAAGCCAAGTTGTTTTGGTTTTACTTAATTTTGATTATATTTGTTACATTAATCGATACCAAGTTGCAGGCTATTGATGATACCGAGTCGTGGCATCATAATATTTATTTTACTTGGTTGTTTTTAATCATTTGTCCTATTCATGCTTATCTTATTTGTCGGGGGTACGACAAAGGTCAGCGCAAGAAGTGGTACGCTGGTTGGTTGGCTACGTTAGTATGTTTTGTTATGTTTTTTGCGTTCTTATCTTTAGTCAGAGCTTTTATTTATGAGCCATTTTCTATCCCGGCAAGGTCAATGAGTCCCACTTTAAATCCTGATGATCAAGTTATAGTGAGTAAAAGTGGATTTGGAAACTATAGATATTTTGGGTTACAAATAGTCAAAAAAGCACCATCTAAAACACTTAAAAGAGGTGATGTGGTTGTGTTCCAATATCCACAGAATCCTCAAATTGATTTTGTCAAAAGGGTTATAGGACTGCCTGGGGATACTGTTATATACCGTGACAAAAGTATCTTTATTAAACCTTCTTGCATGGATGAATCGGCAAATTGTACTGGATTTACAGAGGTAGCGAAAGAATACAAATTCACTGACTCGGGAGCTGGTTCGGAGCATGAGTATTATAAAGAGTCGCTAGATAATGATTCATACGTTATTAAATTGAACAGTAATCAGAAAGATTTATCCGAACGTTACTTTTATCAAGTTGGTACTCAAACAGATGAATGGTTAGTGCCAGATAAGCACTATTTCGTATTAGGTGACAATAGAGATAATAGTCTAGATAGTCGTTACTGGGGATTTGTGCCTGAGAGCAATATCATTGGTAAAATAGCGTATGTTTGGTAATTCGCCTAACAAACGCAGGCACTGGGACAAGTTTTTCGCTGCGCTCCAAACAAGCCCGTGCTGCGGGCGTTAGGCAACTAGGGAAAGTATGGAGTTAATCAAAGCGTTTATTCCGCTCATTATATTTTTATCTTTATGGATATCTATAGGGATGTATTACGGTAAAAAAATTAATAAACATAAAGAAGCATTAGTTGTAGATGAGTCTCGGCCTATTAATTGTTTAACTTTAACGCGAGGAGTTGAAACAACCAACTATCTTAGGAAATACTCTGTTATTGTTGATGATCAAAATATTGGAGAAATTGCTTCCGGTGAAACTAAGCATTTTGAATTAACTTCTGGTAAGCACACTATATCTGTGAAAATCGATTGGTGTAAATCTAAAAAGTTTGAGTTCGAAAAACTAGAAAGTGTAAACACTGAATTAAATTGTGGTGCTAATTATAATAACTGGAAGTGTATGATTATGCATGCAATAAAGCCTTCAAATTGGGTTTATGTAAAAGTCGCCTAACAAGCTGTTAAACAAGGACAAAAAACAGTTGGTTTTTGCTCCTGCGTCGCTTATTTTAACCAACTATTTTTTGCCTGTTAACAGGGCGTAAGGTATCAAAGAGAGGCTGGAGTTGAAGCAAATACTAATTGTTCTAATTACATTCGTTATTACCTCAACAAGTGCCGACGAAACAATTGAGATTGCAGATAGAATCGATTGGGCAGACTATCCCGCACATTTTGTTGATACTAATGAATACGATCGAAAGCTAATTCATGCTTCAATGCTAAAGCAAGCTAAATGTAGCTCTGAAAATAGTAGCAAATGGTTTTGTACAGAAGATTACGTAAGAATTTTCGAAGGAATAAATGGTTCAGGTAAAAAGCTTGAATTATGGTATGTGTGCAGTGAAAAACATAATATTCCTGTACAAACCTACTATCCAGAGAGGTTATTGGAAACAGTTAAATGTATTGAGCTTACTTGGGATTACGAAGCTAAAGATTTTAGTCTTGAGTTAATTGATACCTAACAAGAAATTAAACAAGGACAAAAAACAGTTGGTTTTTGCTCGTGCCTCGCTATTTTAACCAACTATTTTTTGTCTCTTAATGAGGCGTTATAAGCCATGATGATCGAATTAGTTTTAGCCTCAACTTTAGTGTCATTTGTTAATACCGAAATGTATGAGGTAGATTCGTGCATAGGTGAAAAATTTGCGTTAATTGAAGCTGAAAACCCTCAGTGGCCGATACATTCCGAAAGGTTCATAGGTGTCGGTTACGTTGACTTTATGGTAATAGTGAATAGCGAAGGCAAGGTTGTAGAACACCAAATTAGTCGTTCTCAGCCAAGAAGAATTTTTGATAGGCAATCACTTCGTGCATTAAAGAAATGGAAATTTAATCCATCAAAGCATGCAGAACGATGCTTTGATGTAACTTTTAAATACGATTCGGAAAAATTTGAGTAAATGGCTTATAACAAGTTGCTCAAGTTCGTAAACTCACTGGGACAATTAACAGTTGGCTTGGCGCTTCGCGCAAGTTTAGCCAACTATTAATGGCCCCTTAGCAAAGCGTTATGTGGCATGGAAGGTTAAGTGAAAATATTTATCGGAATTGTAGTTTTAACGTCAGCTTTGATTGCGATTATTGCCTTTAGCAACCAGGCTCAAGTGTTCTTACTCCACAAGATGTACTCTCTAGGTTCTGGTATGGACGATGGGGCAACAGAGTTATTTATTCGTAATAAACACCGCTACAAATCTGTTGTTTTGGAATTGCTTAATGCTGAAACTCCCAACACTTACAAAGCTCAAGCTTCATTTTTGTTTGGCGAGCTACTATTAGATGACCCTGAAATTCATGAAAAGATAGAAGATATTTCGGTTAATCACCCAAACAAACAAATTAGATGCTTTTGGTTTGATGTACTGGATGGTCGGTTCGAGCATGAGCTTATAGCAGGTAGTGAATCTGGTAAGTTTGCTGCTTATGTGGTTAAAGACAAAGGAAGTAGGTGCGAGTAAATGCCACATAACAAAAAGATTAAGTCACTCACTTCGTTCGCTGGGACGCACACATGCGGGGCGGCTTCGCCATTATGCCCCACATACCTGCGCCCCTTATTTGAAAGTTAGTTGCCAAGGAAGATTATGCGTTCGATTCTAACTTTTTTACTCTTCATCATTTGTTTCCCTGCATTGTCATGCAGACCAGCGCCTTTTGATTTTGAAAAGGAAGTAGCTGAGGCTGACGTTGTTGCAATTGCTTATGTCACAGGTATCTTTGCCGCAGAAGCAGAGGCTGGTTTGCTAAATGATAATGAAGAAAACGAATTAATTGAATTTCGCATTTCTGTACCAGTTCAAAAAAGTGTTAGATTAATTACAGAGCGATCGCTAAAAGGGGTTGCTAATAAAATTTACCAATCCAGTGCAAGTTGTTCGTTTTCTGAGGGCTTAATGGAAAGGGTCGTTCTTTTCAAAAAAGGTTCTAATGTCTGGGTTAGAGAATTGGATGACAATGTAATTAAAGCAATCGAAAATTTAGAGTAATTGGCAACTAACAAGCTAATTAATAAGGACAAAAAACAGTTGGCTGTTTTCGTTCCTCAACATTTCAGCCAACAATTTTTTGCCCATTATTAGGGCGTTAGGTTCCACGGGTATTTATGAGTATTGATTTTTCGATTTACACCATCAATGAGCTTCATGAGGCATGGGCATCAATTGATGATGAAGCATATCCAGATAGAGCAATAGAGTTGTATCAACGCCTAAAATCAGCTGGACAGCCACTTTATGATGATAAGGAAGGCGAGTTAGGAGTCCTTGGGAGTATTTTTCAAATTTTTAGTGGCGTTTCGTCGGGAGTTGCTAGTTTTGGTTCAGATATAGAATTGGAGAATACTCTGTGTCGCATGAAAGAAGAGCGAGTAAAGAAGTTAATTGAATTTAGAGGTTTAAGTGAAACCTAACAATCCATTCAACCGGACACATACTCGCTGGCTGGAGTCACTTCGTTCCCAGTTTAGCCAGCAAGTCTGTGCCGTTTAATAGGGGCGTTAGCTTTCAAATGAACATCGTCGAAATTTATGCAATGATATTAGCCTTAGAATGTGGGGCTTTAAAAATAAATAACGTCACAGAGTGGGCGGATTCATTGATCTTAAAAGCCGATGAACCCGATATCCGATTATTTGATGTATCGGTTTCAAAAAATACTAATGATGCCGTGTTAGCGCTCCAAGAATTTGGATTATCAACTGACTCGAAATTAGTCGCAAAAAAGGCATTTTCGATTTTCGTAAAAGCATTAGAAAACAACACTACTACCTACGAGAAAGTATCACAGAAAATTTATGAGATGGCTTTTGAACCAAACATCTTCATACCAGATGAACAAGCCGAAAATCAGATGATGAGCTTTTGGGACTCGCTAGATGTTGCCAATGATGGTATTTACGGAAATCCTGTAGAAATAAAAATGGAGATGTTGGCTTTTTTGAAGCAGTATGAAAGCTAACAAGTTACTCAAAAGGACGCAAAACGCTTGGCTTGCGCTCCTTCGTCGCTAATTTTAGCCAAGCATTTATGCGCCCATTAGTAAGGCGTTATGTGTCTTTGGAGGTTGGGTGCTTAAAAAAGGATTAGTTGCACTATTCGTTGCTTGGTTCTTTTATTCTTGGTTTGTTGCTGACACTTGTAGTTTTGACCAAGAATATGCTCATTCAAAGGTTGTGAAGTACCTAACTGGTAAGTCACTACCAATCGATCACCTAAAATTTGACTCAGAATATTCTGGCGAATGTAAGTTTGCGTACATGTATGAAGGTGCAGGTGAGAAAATTCACTTTGTTATCATTGATGATTTTGTTCATGGTGTAAAACTAAATATGTGGGACTTTAACAATCAAGGTGATTAAGCCACATAACAAGTCAATTCAGCAGGACAAAAAACAGTTGGTTTTGCTCCTGTGTCGTTAATTATAACCAACTATTTTTTGCGCCTTAGCAAAGAGTTATGTGCATTAGTTTAGGTGATATATGAAAAAGTGGCTTATAGAATCAGAGGATTCCCTTTCTAAAGCAATGGAAGCACTTAAAAGTGGTGAGATTCCTAAAGAAAATCTATATAAATTGGCACCTTTATTTTATTCAGAAAAACAAAAATCGAATAATGGCTCGCTGCTCCAAGAAATGTGCGATGTAAACGACAAGCAGATTGAACAAGACTGTTCTTTTGACCCTGACTCAATTAAACGATATAAATTTAATTATGTTGCATCGTACCTATATTGTTACGTTGTCGCAGGAAAAATGGATGACTCCAAATACGATAATATTATGGATTACGTGAATTCAAATATGGATCTATTTTCTGACTAAACCACGGTGCATAAGAGCACATAACAAGTGCATTAAGGCTCGTAAACTCGCTCGGACAATTAACAATGGGTTATTGTCGCTGGCGCTCAATAAGTTTAACCCATTGTCAATTTGCCGCTTATGCGAGCGTTATGCTTACAGGAGTTAATTTTGAGAATTACGGCAATACTTGGTTTGGCTTTATTCTTGATGTCATGTTCTACGTTAAATGTTTCAGGAAGGATGGACTTTAAAAATGAAACATATACATCCCCAAATAACGAATTTATCGTAGATTTACCCGCGTTGGTTCATCCAAATGCCAAAGATACTGTTTATCCCAATCAATTATTCGTCGACTTTTTCATTGGTTCAGGTTACTGGACTCCTCAAGGATTACACACTATTGAGTGGGTTACACTGCCAAAAGAAATTACAACTGAACAATTTCAAAAAGTTCTTCCCGACATTGTAAATGAACACTCTCAAAATAGGTTTCGCTCTACTGGCGAGTTCAATGTCATAGAGCAACGAAATTTTCCTGATTCTAACTCTCACAAATTCTTAGCTAAGGGGACTTATCAAACCGTGGCTAGCACGTGGATATGCACCATTAAACTATATAAAAATAGAATTGCGTTTATTTCAAAAGTGTTACCTTTGGAAACCCCCAAGCCGATTACTAAATTAGACGAAAATACAGATAGTTATAGCCAATGGGTGGAATCTTTCAGGGTGTTGTAAGCATAACAAACGCATTAAGGGTGGACGCAAAAAGCTTGGCTGCGCTCATTCTTCGCTTAGTATAGCCGAGCGTTTTGCGCCACTTATGCGGGCGTTATACACTACGGAGAATTAAGCGGTTGTTTCGATATATTGTAGCTCTGATTTTTTCAATTTCATTTTCTGCTCTTGGACAAACCAAACAAATTCAGGTGGACGAAGTTTCAATTGAATATTTGGACTTTGGGAAGGGAAAGTACACTTTTGTTTTTGAGTCGGGTGTTGGCATGGGCGTCAACTATTGGGACTCTTTTTTACCATTTGCTGATAGACTAAATTCTAGAGTAATCATTTACTCACGCGCTGGAAATGGCTCATCTAGTGCTTCATCTAAAGTCAGTTTAGAACGCTCTTTAGTGCGCTTAGAAAAACTTCTGTTTCAGCTAAATGTACAAGATAATTTAATACTTGTTGGTCACTCATTTGGTGGTTTTCATGCAAGAAACTTTGCTCACAATTTTGTGGATAGAGTTTCCGGTTTGGTCTTACTAGATCCTAGTCATGAGCTTTTTCAAAAAGAGCTCGAAGCAATTGACCCAGAAAAGGCCAAAAATGACAATGCCAGACTTAATTCGATATTAAAAAATCAACCTGAATGGCAAATTCTACAGGATATCTACACTAATAACGTACTTTTCCCTTCACAACCTACTCATAACGTTCCAACCGTAATAGTCACCTCGTCTCAAATAGGGGAATCGGATTGGTGGATTGGACACAGTGAGAAAGGAAAAATTGCTTGGAGAGCACTACACCAAGAACTTATTTCAAATAACTCAATATCAACTCATATTGTCACAGACAAAGTAGGTCATAATTTGCCAATTCAAGATCCCGAATTCACTTTTAAAGCAATTAAGTCTGTCTTGAAATTGGTGGAAGGTGTATAACAAACGCTTAAAACGAACAAAAATAAAGAGCATTTTCGCCGCTTAAGCGAAGTGTTAGTAATATTAGTCTTGTATGGGGTTTGTATTATGGATAGAAAGCAAAATAATAAAATTAAAGATCCAAGTTTACCTGAGCAAGTATTACCTTCTGAAATGGGGTTAATGCAATCTCTAGGTGAATCTAAAACGTTAATAATCATGTTGGTGGTTTTTATAACATTATTTGGTGGGTTAAGTTTGTTTTTATTAAAAATAACAGCTTAGAGGCTGGTAGCATAAACTGCTAACAAGTGACTATGGGAAAGATTAACAAGACACTTATTATAAATTTTGCACTTTAAGCGGGTTAAAACAAAAACAACAACGGTACCCATACAAATACTCTACAGCAATAAACGCTAAAAAGTAAAATAAGCAAAACCGCAAAGCCAAATAGAACGTATTTTACTTATAAACTCTATTTTTAGGCTATGTTATGAAATATCTCAAATACCTTCTATTACTCGTATTCAGCGTGTTTTCGAATGCTAGTGAAAGTATTCCATTGAATGACTTATCCAGTTTACGATGGGAAAATCGCCTGATTATATTAAATAAACCTACAGATACTGAGCACGCATTAAGCCTAATGAAAAACAGCTCAGAAGGGATTAATGATCGACACATAGTTTGGTTTATTTTGAAAGAAAGTGAGGCTTTAACTAACTATTCTGGTCGGTTATCCGAGTCGTTCATGTTAAATGTTAGGCAGCAATATCAACTAAAAAACAATACCGTTACTTTAGTAGGAAAAGATGGGGGCATTAAATATCAAGGAAGCACTGTTGATGTTAAAGCACTTTTTTCGATTATAGATGCCATGTACATGCGACAGCGAGAAGTACAACTAAAAAATTAAAAATGGGTGCCATTTAAAAATAAAAGCTGTGGGCTTGTTAAAGCATTGGGTTTAATTAAGTACTTTCACTAATAATACCGTCTAATGCTAAACTACAAAAAATTAATTACTTGATACAGCTATGGCATTTTACCTTTCCTTATTACAGCCTCACTTTAAACACATTAAAATAGGTGCAACACTTACCTCGCTTTGGAGCGGGTGTGGCAGTATTATTGAGTGCAGGCTTGATAATGTGCCTTGTGTTATAAAGGCGATTAGAATACCCAATCATATAAACCATCCAAAAATTAAGCAAAGCGAATTTGCATTAAAAAGAAAGCAGCAGTCTTATAATGTTGAATATAACTTTTATAAGCATTACAGCCAGCATTTACCTAAAACAGCAAACAGTATTGAATGTGTGAGTGCTATTAATTGTGGCGATGAGTATGCGCTGGTGTTTAAAAATTTTACTCAGTTTGGGTTTACGCAAGCCAGCTCGTTGCATATAAAGCCAATATTAAAGTGGCTTGCTCACTTTCATGCGTTTAATTTAAATAAGCAACATGATGATTTGTGGGAGCAAGGGTGTTATTGGCATTTAAATACCCGGCCAGATGAATTTAACGCGCTTGTATCAAACCCTAATAATCAGTTTGATATAAAAGTAGTTGCTAAAAAATTAGCTTACCAGTTAGAACACCCTAAGTATAAAACGTTACTACATGGCGATGCTAAACTGGCAAACTTTGCCGTTAACTTAAATAATGAGATACGTGGTTACGACTTTCAGTACACAGGCGCTGGCGTTGGTATAGTCGATGTTATGTATTTTATGACGAGCTGCTATAGCTGTGAAGAATTACATGCTCATGCAACAAGCGAACTTACCTATTATTTTTATGAGTTAGAACATGCACTCACTCAGTATCAACCTAATATACCTGCTCAAGCGGTAATAAAGGAATGGAAGGCGTTGTGGCCTGCTGCTTGGGCTGATTTTTATCGCTTTTTAGCCGGCTGGAGCCCAGAGCATTACAAAATAAATAGTTATATGCATGACCAAGTTGTGAGTTGGTTTGAAACCAACAGCTGAACTTTTACAATTGTGTTGTGCATAAATATCAAACAAACACATATATTTGCGCACAATGTATGAGAATTGGTTTAAAACTACAGGTCAAATGGTCATTTTTAATATAAAATATCGCTAATTATTGTCTAAGTAGGTTTTCATCATGGCTATTCACGTTATTACTCATCCACTTGTTCAACATAAATTAGGTTTAATGCGCGCTTTCGGCATTAGCACTAAAAGCTTTCGTGAGCTGTGCTCAGAAGTCGGCACATTATTAACGTACGAAGCAACGAAAAATATTCCCCTTGAAGACAATGAAATAACCAGTTGGGACGGTAACAAACTTAACGTACAGCATATTAAAGGCAAAAAAATTACAGTGGTGCCTATCTTACGTGCAGGTTTAGGTATGATGGATGGTGTTATGCAGTTGTTGCCTGCGGCTAAAGTGAGTGTAGTTGGCCTTCAACGCAACGAAGAAACGCTTGAGCCAATTCCTTATTTTGAGAAGTTGGTTGGTAACATTGAACAACGTCTTAGCTTGGTTATTGACCCGATGCTTGCAACAGGTGGCTCGATGATTGCCACAATAGACATGTTAAAAAAAGCGGGCTGTAAAGAAATCAAAGTTATAGTGTTAGTTGCAGCCCCTGAAGGGGTAGAAAAAACGTTAGCAGCTCACCCTGATGTAGAAATATTTACCGCAGCGGTAGACAGCCACTTAAACGAGAAAGGATATATAGTGCCTGGTTTAGGTGATGCGGGTGATAAAATATTTGGTACGGTGTAGTCGTCATTAATTAGCGTTAATTGTGTTTCGCGTTATGGGCAATGCAATCATTAAAGAGGCTTTCTGAGGAAGGCCTTTTTCGTGTTTGTTTATTACTTTATAACTGTAAAAAGCAATGTTTAAATTTAGGAGTGTGTAGTGAAAAGTAACGCAACGTTTTCAATTAAAACAATTTTAACCGGCGCACAAATGCTATTTGTTGCATTTGGTGCATTGGTATTGGTGCCGTTATTAACGGGACTCGATCCTAGTGTGGCGCTATTTACTGCAGGTGTTGGCACATTACTATTTCAATTAGTGACTAAAGGGCAGGTACCAATATTTTTAGCCTCTTCGTTCGCGTTTATAGCACCCATTATTGCAGGTGTACAAATGTGGGGCGTACCCGCTACGATGGGCGGGTTAATGGCCGCTGGCGTTGCTTATATGTTGTTAGGTTTGTTAGTTAAATTTAAAGGTGTGGCGACTCTTCATAAAATTTTACCACCGGTTGTTGTTGGCCCCGTTATTATGGTGATAGGTTTAGCGCTTGCGCCTGTTGCAGTTAATATGGCAATGGGTAAAACAGGTGATGGCAGCGTTCAGCTTATTGATTACAACAGTGCTATTTTAATTTCCATGTTTTCACTTGTGGTAACGCTTATTTTTGCCGTGTGGGGTAAAGGAGTATTTAAGTTAATTCCTATATTGGCAGGCGTAATATCGGGCTATGGTTTATCGCTTGCGTTGGGGGTAGTACAGTTTGATGCGGTAAGTAATGCACATTGGTTTGCTATTCCAAACTTTACACTGCCAGAGTTTAAATGGCAGGCTATTTTGTTTATGGTGCCTGTGGCCATTGCGCCAGCTATTGAGCATATAGGCGATATGATGGCTATAAGCCAAGTGACTAAAAAAGACTTTTTAAAAAAGCCAGGTCTGCACCGTACTTTGTTTGGTGATGGATTAGCAACATCTGCGGCGTCGTTATTTGGAGGCCCGCCAAACACGACGTATTCAGAGGTGACTGGCGCGGTAATGTTAACTAAAAACTTTAATCCAAAAGTAATGCTGTGGACCGCTATTATTGCTATTGCTCTGGCATTTATTGCAAAAATGGGGGCTGGGTTACAAACCATACCGGTGCCTGTGATGGGCGGTATTATGATTTTATTATTTGGTTCGATTGCGGTTGTTGGACTCAATACGTTGGTTAAGTCGGGTGACGATTTAACAGCGCCTCGTAACTTAAGTATTGTTGCCCTTATTTTAGTGTGTGGCATTGGCGGAATGCACATAGGCAGCAGTCAATTTAGTTTAGAGGGCGTTAGCTTGTGTGCCGTTTTAGGTATAGTGCTTAATTTAGTACTCCCCAAAGTAGAGCAAACCGCTGCTTAACTTTGAACATTAGTTAAAATATTTGCACCAATTTGGCGCGTTTTAAACGCGCCTTTTTTATAACCTATTAAAAAGGTTATAAAAATAATGTTGGTCTAGTCCCTGCATTTAGTACTCTGAACACTATGTATTTAAGGAGTTACTATGTCAGAGGCCAATATTGTGGATATAACCCCGTTTTTAGCAAAGCATCAACTGCCTTTAAAGTATCAATATTTAAGTGAGCAGTACTTTGTACCTCTTGCGCATGACATTCTCGAATCAAAAAAATCATCAACTCCTCTTTTTGTTGGCATTAATGGTTGCCAAGGCTCCGGCAAAACAACCCTTGCAGACTTTTTAGTCACGTGGTTTAGCAACAATACGTCGTTAAATACGGTCGCTTTATCAATCGACGATTTTTATCTAGGTAAAGAAAGCCGTAAGCAACTAGCTCAAGACGTACATCCTTTATTTGTAACACGTGGCGTACCCGGTACACACGATACCGACCTGATGAATAAAACAATTACTCAGTTATTAGCCGGTGAGGTGGGAGTAGCATTACCACGTTTTAACAAACACCAAGACGACTGCGTTGCAGAGCAAGATTGGGTTAAAAATGTAGCGCCTGTTGATATTGTGTTTTTAGAAGGGTGGTGTGTAGGAAGCGAGCCACAGCCGCTATTTTCACTAAGCGAGCCACTGAATGAATTAGAACAATTAAATGATAAAGAAGGTGTGTGGCGTCGTTGTATAAATAGCTGCTTAGCAAACGAATATAAATCTATTTTTAATAAAATAGATTATAAAATTATGCTCAAAGCGCCTAGCTTTTCAGATGTTTTTACGTGGCGAAAAGAGCAAGAACAAAAGCTAATAGCTAAAAGTGGTGTAGGTACAGGCACGATGACAGACGAGCAGTTAGTTTATTTTATTTCTCATTTTGAGCGTATAACGCGTGAAAACTTAAATACATTGAGTCGCAAAGCAAACGCACTCATTGAGCTTGATAGCAATCGAGACATAGTAAGCATGCACTTAACAAGTGATGATACCTTAAAGCCTATTATTTTTACTGACTTAGACGGTACTTTACTCGACCATACAGATTACAACACAAGCAATGTAAGCGAGCTACTTCAGCAGTTACAAAGCGCACACATTCCTGTGGTATTTAATACCAGCAAAACATTTTGCGAAGTGGTTGAAATAAAAAACGAGTTAAACATTCAGCAACCTTTTATTGTTGAAAATGGCGCAGCAGTATTTATACCGCAAAATTACTTTGAGCTTAAGCCAATAGGCTGTAAAGAAGTGGCAGGTTATTGGTGTTACGCCTTAGCGTCTCCGCTATCAAGCTTGTTAAGTGATTTAGACTCATTAGATGCACAATACAAAGCACACTATAAATTATTTAGTGAGTTAAGCAGCGAGCAAATAAGCGAGCTTACCGGATTAAACAATGCGCAAGCTAGGCGCGCACAAACACGTGATTACTCCGATCCTTTGTACTGGTATGGCAGTGACGAATTACTCAATACCTTTGTAAATGACGTAACAGCACTTGGCTACGAAATAAAGATAGGTGGCCGATTTATCCATATTGCTAAAAATACCGACAAAAGCGCTGCGCAGCAGTGGTTAGTTAAACAATTTACTCAACATTTTAGAAAGCCTCTCACAGTAATAGCCCTAGGTGATAGCGACAACGATAAGCAGATGTTAGAACACGCTGATATCGCCATCATCATCAATAACCCAAGCAGTAAAAAGCCGGTTAAATTATCGCATAACAAGGCACGTTATTCTCAATCGCCCGCGCCGCAGGGCTGGGTTGAAGAAATAACAACATTGCCAAGCATTAGCAGCATTTTAAATACTATTGAGGAGCAAAAATCACATGGCTGATTTTTATCAAAATGGCATTATCACGACTTTACATAATATTGCAGATAGACCGATTGAAGCACTAGAAGAAGAGCTAATAAGCTTTAGTAAACAACGCCCTATGGGGCTAATTCTGCCTTCTTTATTTAGTGAGTTAGAAGGTCCGGCACTACAAAATATAATAAAAGAGTTAAGAGAAGTGCCGTACTTGTCGCAAATAACAATTGGCTTAGATAGAGCCGATGAGCAGCAATACCGCCATGCACTTGGTTTTTTTAAAGAGTTAAACCAAAATCACAAAGTGTTGTGGAACGACGGCCCACGTTTGCAGGCACTTGATAAAGAGCTTCAAGAATTAGGCGTTGCACCAAGAGAGCTGGGTAAAGGGCGTAACGTTTGGTATTGCATGGGTTATAAGCTTGCAACCGCCGAGGTTGAGTCTATAGCGCTTCATGACTGCGATATTTTAACCTATGACAGAAGCTTACTTGCACGTCTTATTTATCCGGTTGCACACCCTCGTTTTAACTACGAGTTTTGTAAAGGATTTTACCCGCGTACAGCCAACGGCAAAATTAATGGGCGCGTATCGCGTTTATTAGTCACACCTTTGTTACGCTCATTTAAAACCATTTTAGGTAATACAGACTACCTTGAATATATGGATTCGTTTAGGTACCCATTAGCGGGTGAGTTTTCGTTTAGGCGCGACGTATTAAACGATATTCGTATTCCAAGTGACTGGGGGCTTGAAATAGGCGTATTGAGTGAAATGTATCGAAACTATTCGCATAACCGTTTATGCCAAGTAGATATTGCCGATAACTACGATCACAAACATCAAGCGTTGTCGCTTGACGATCAAAGTGCCGGTTTGTCTAAAATGTCGATTGATATTACCAAGGCATTATTTAGAAAACTTGCTACGCAAGGGGTGACATTTACTAGCGAAACAATTCGTTCATTAAAAGCAACGTACTACCGAATTGGCTTAGATTTTATTGAAACCTACCACAATGATGCGCTTATGAACGGACTAACACTGGATGTTCATCAAGAAGAAAAAGCCGTAGAAATGTTTGCACAAAACATTATGGAAGCAGGCCAACACTTTTTAGATAACCCAATGGAAGCGCCATTTGTGCCAAGTTGGAACCGAGTGGTATCGGCTATGCCTGATGTATTTGAACGTTTAAAAGAGGCGGTAGAGCTCGATAACGAAGAATACAGTTAAGTTATAAAATAAATATAAAAACGGTTAAAGGAGTCGCGTGTGAGTACAGTGAATGAATTATTTTTACAGCGAGTAGAGCAGCACCTACACATTATTTACCAAGATGTTGAGCTGCCTATATCGATAGCAGAGTTTGCACAGCAACTCATTAAAATTATTTTAGGTGACAGTCCACTTCGCGACCCAACTCCACACACTAACCGATGGGATGAGCAAGACATTGTACTGATTGCTTATGGTGATTCGATTATAAAGCACGACGACACTGAGTTTGCGGTAGCAAACCCAATCGAAGCACCACTAAAAACCTTGCATCGATTTATAAAAGAGCAGTGCGATATGCAAATTAATGCCCTGCATATTTTACCTTTTTATCCGTATAGCTCAGACGAAGGCTTTGCGGTGATGAACTACGTGCAAGTCAACGAGTCGTTAGGTGATTGGGAAGATATAAAACGCATTGCTAAAGATGTAAAGCTAATGGCTGATTTAGTTATTAACCATTGCTCTAGCCGAAGCGTTTGGTTTGAAAATTTTTTAAATGATTTACACCCCGGCAAAGATTACTTTAAAACTGCAAGCTTAAGCGATGATTTAAGCCAAGTTGTTCGTCCGCGCACATCGTCTTTACTCAATACAGTAACAACTCCCAGTGGTGAAAAGCATGTATGGTGTACGTTTAGCCATGATCAAGTTGACTTTGATTTTGCAAACCCGGAGGTTTTGAAAGAGTTTGTAGGCATTATTCGTCATTATTTAGATAACGGTGTGAGGCTTTTTAGGCTCGATGCAGTGGCGTTTTTGTGGAAACAACTTAATACAAGTTGTATTAACCTGCCACAAACCCACGAAGCCGTTAGGCTAATGCGCACGCTTATTGAGCATGTTGAGCCAAGTGTGGTGATCATCACTGAGACAAATATACCAAACCAAGAAAACCTGTCGTATTTTGGTAATGCCAATGAAGCGCATGCTATTTATAACTTTGCTTTACCTCCGTTACTACTGCATACCTTATTAAGTGGTGATAGTTCGGCACTCAAGCATTGGATGATGAGCATGCCACCTGCGCAAAACGGTACCGCATATTTTAATTTTATTGCGTCTCATGATGGTATAGGGCTTCGTCCAATTGAGGGATTATTGCAGCCAACTGAAGTGGCGTCGCTGGTCAGTACAACCATGCAATTTGGTGGTCGCGTTTCAATGCGAACCAGTAACGATGGCACCCATACACCGTATGAGTTAAATATTGCGTTATTTGATGCAATGCAAGGAACACATAATGGGCCTGACAAATTTGGCTTTGAGCGTTTTATGTGCGCGCATGCCATTATGTTCGCGCTTGAGGGGATACCTGGCTTATATATTCATAGTTTACTTGCCACAACCAATGATTATGAACGTTTTGAAAACTCACAGCACAATAGGGCAATTAATCGCCATCGTTGGCAAGAATCAAAACTGTTAGCCGCAATTGGCGAAAAATACAGCCATCATCACAAAGTGTTCACTTCAATTAAAAACTTATTAGGTGTGCGCAAAAAACAACGTGCATTCCATCCTAATGCCACTCAGTTTACGTTACATCTTTCTGGTGGATTATTTGGCTTTTGGCGCCAGAGTATAGACCGCAGACAAAGTATTTTTTGTGTATTTAATATTAGCGATAAACCGCAAACGCTTTTATTGGCTGACTTAAATTTAATTAATACTCAGCAGTGGTTTGACTTAGTGTCAGGAAAAACAATAGAGGAAGGGCAGTTAACGATTGAACTTGAACCGTATCAATGTGTTTGGCTAAGTAATATAAAATAACAAATAGGCCGGGCAAGCGTTGCCTGGCCTATTATTCACTTTAAATTAAAGCTTGTAAGAAAAGCTTACATAACCAAAGCGGCCAATGTTATCGTAGCTTGCGCTACCGGCGCCTGTACCGCGTGTACCGTATGGTAGTTCACGGTTAAATAGGTTATCTACACCTACTTTAACGCCAACACCGCTATCGAAGCTGTATCCTACAGTCATATCGGTAATAAAGTATTTACCGTAGCTCATGTTGCTATTAGGGTTTGAGTTTTGAGCAAGTTCAACATTTGTATAAAGGTCTACTTCGTCAATAAAGCGTGTTTCAACAGTGCTGAAAAAGCGGTCAATTGAGTAGCTTACAGATAGATTTGCTTGCCATTTAGCTTCGCCAGAAGTACCTGCTGCTTCAATAAAGTTGCTTGGATCATCTTGGAAAGGGTAGTCTTTTCGTTCAATTAAGTAAGTACCAATTAAACGTGTTTTAAAGCTACCTTCTAGGGCTTCAAAATCGTAGCCTAGTTCAAAATCAACACCTGATGCTTTTTGACCCGCCACGTTTAATACAGAGTTTTGGATTAACGAAATTTCGCTGTTTACATCGCGCGTAATTAAATTACAGTACTGGTTGTTGATGCCAGTAGTGCTGTCTACACAGCGGTCAAGAATATCTTGCGCGCTGATTGTATCAATGGCATCTTCAAGTTCAATTTCCCAGTAATCGATAGTTAATACTGCGTTGTCAATAAACTCTGGTTGGTAAACAATACCTACCGTTGTACTTGTTGACTCTTCACCTTTTACGTCACGGTTACCGCTTGTTAAGCCATTTAAAGACGCTGAATCGTAGTCTGAGTTAAAATCATTTGCTACACCTAATGCGGCACAGTTAGCGCGGCGGGTCGTGCTGTTTGACAAGTCATTTAGGTTTTCAGCACGACATGGATCGTCAACACTGTAGAAAGTTTGGCTAGGTGCGCCAAAAACTTCACCAATATTAGGCGCTCTAAGGGCAGCAGATTGCGTTACACGCACGCGTAGCTCGTCGTTTACTGTCCAATCAAGGCCTAGTTTCCAGCTAGTTGCTTCGCCAATAGTACTGTAATCGGCATGGCGTACCGCGGTATCAAACACTAAGTCTTGAATAAGCGGTAAATCAGTTAAGATAGGCATTGAAGCTTCAAAAAACACTTCACGCACGTTAAACGAGCCTTTATCTTCGCCTAGTGCGTTAAAAAATGTACCCTCTGCGTTATCTGGCTCGTTCGTTTCGCTTTCTTCTTTACGATACTCTGCGCCAAAAGCAATACCTACATAACCGGCTGGTAGCTCAAAAATAGCGCCGTTTGCAAGCGAGGCAGATACAACAGTTTGCTCAATGGTCGAGTCGCCAATAGACACTGTGTTTATGTAATCAATGGCTTGTTGGCTTGGTGCGCCAAAGCCCATAATATTAACAGGTACACAGCCATCAGCTTGCGCCTCTGCGCTACGACACACAATATTACCATTTGCATCTTCAACGGCATCAAGCGCATTAAAGTAGTTTGCTAAAATCATGTTAGCGCCATTTTCGCGCTCTAATTCTGTTTTACCGTATACGATTGATGTATCTAGTTCCCAATCTTCAAATACAGTGCCTTGTAAGCCTGTAACAAAACGGGTTGTTTCACGGGTGTTGTTTTCAACGCGGCGGCCTAAGTCAGTCATCATGCGGTTAACCATGATTGACTCAACACCTTCTTCTTCCATACGCGCTTTAATGCTTGGGTCTAGGTATGGGTTATCTAGCTTAATGCTGTTGTCGCTGTCAAAAAAGAAAAACGCAGGTTGGCCTATGCTTTCGCCTTGGCTATTTACATATTTAGCGTCGAAGTAAGCGTTTAAATCATCGGTAACATCGTAGTTAACTTTAAAGTTTACGTTGTAACGTTCAAACTCAGGTTGAATTTCTTCAAACTGACCTAGGTTAAAAAAGTCACAGTTAGCACATGAAAGGCCGTCAACATTGTCACCAATGTATAAATCGCGAGCGGTACTATCTGGGTTGAAGCTATTTGTGTAACCATTTTCTAATGCATAAACACCTGCGTTGTTGATCGCGTAGTAACCAGCGTTAGGTGTTAGTATTTTGTCTGGAAAGTCTGCGCTGTCTTTGTTTTCATCGGTTTGTGCCTGATTACGAAGGCTTCTAAACGATGTGCTAGTCCATGGGTGGTCTAAAGCATTTAACGACTCTTGTGACGAATACTCTACTGCAAAAGCTGCATTACCACGATCATCATTAAAGTTTGAACCGTATGAAAAAGTCGCTTTTTTGTTGTTATAGCTATTTAGGTCGGCAAAGCCACGGGTTAGGCTTACATCTAAACCTTCAATACTATCTTTTAATATAAAGTTAACTACACCCGTTACGGCGTCAGCACCATATACAGCAGAAGCGCCACCAGTAATAATTTCAACACGTTCAATCCATACGCTTGGAATTGTATTAGTGTCAACTGATTGAGAGCCCGCAGAGCTTGATACGTGACGTTTACCGTTTACTAGTACAAGTGTGCGGTCTGTTCCCATATTACGTAAATCAAGGATATTTAAACCTGCAGTACCTATAAAGCGACCAGAGTTAGCCATTGAATAAGTGCTACCCAGTGCAGGAAGGTTATTTAATGCTTCACCAATATTAACAGCGCCACTATTTACAAGTTGATCGCCACTGATTACGGTTACGGGTGCCGGTGCAATTGCGCCTTCACGCAATATGCGTGAGCCTGTTACTTCAACGCGTTCTATTTTTTTTGCTACTTGCTCATCTTGAGCTAATACTGTGCTACTCGCTGTTGCAGCAGCGGTTAGTAGTGCACATTTAATGCTGTTGGAAATTAAAGAATAATGTTTCATGAGTTCCCTAATGGGTGTTTGTTATGAAAAAATGCTTAACAAAATTGGCATAGTTAAATAGCAACATTGTCATCACATTTGGCTAAAGAACTAACGATTATTACACGCTCGTAAATAAGATTAAACCCTCTGAAAGCCTCTATATTGTTGTGTTGAGGTTTAAAATTAATTTTATTTATAGTGTTTTAAGTTGTTACTTTTGTTTAAATTATGATGACAATAAGATGGGGTTTTTCTTGGTTGTTTACCTTTTTTGGCCGCGTTGTTTACATTGAGTTATTAATATTAAAATTGGCGCGGTATTTTTGATCTATTTGCTGTTTATTTGACTCGTCAAAATGATAGTTAAATTGCAGATGTAATTAACAGATGTGTTTGTTAATTGTGCTATTAAGTTACTTAAATGTATATTTTTGCTGATTTAGCGAGCGGGGCGTTCAATGGTGTTATTAAAATAAATGTTTAAATTGAGTAAATTTCATCATCTTTATTAAATGTGTCGTTATTCATTTGTTGATCTAGATACATTCAATGTTAGTAAAATAGGTAGTTATTTGATTTTAACTTAATGCTGACTATTACCAATAATAAGTTGTAAACCCCCTTTACAGCATATAAAGAGTGATTGCTGATTCGTTACTTTATTCTGTTTACTTGATACAATTTGTATTATCAGTTTTATTAGGGCTTTTCATGAAATACACTTACCTCATTATTGTCATTTTTTTTAGCTCGCTCAGTTATGCTAGCGAGACTATTGATCTAGAATTAAACATGAAAAACACAGGGCTTGCTTATAAAAAAGCGGTACAAGCTAGCCAGTTAACAGAGTTTAATACCGCAATTGATGAATTTATTAAGCTGGTTGAAGTAAGCAAAACGGCAAAGTTTTACAAGAAGCCCGAACAGTCGGTTAAGGGGCTTGATAAAGTGCTTACACAAGCAAAGCTTGCAAAAAAAGCGGCTAATCAGCAAGGGCTTACTGCTGCTAAAGTACCGCTTAAACGCATTGATGATTTACGAAAAAAATATCATAAACTACATGAGCCACCAGGCTTTTTTGAATTATTGTTTGGAAAGTAAGGAATAGTTATGGAAATTTCGGTTTCATTATTAGAAGGCCAAAAGCAAAGTGCTAAATTTGGTGATTTGGAAGTCATTAGCGATCAGAGTATTTCGGCTGGTGGTGGTGCAGAGCACCCAGAACCATTTGACTACTTTTTAGTGAGTATGGTTTTGTGTGCAGGGTTTTATGCGCGAAAATTTTGTGAGCAACGTGATATCTCTACAGAAGGTATGACACTTACACAAAACAACGAAAATGTAGATGAAAATGGTAAAAAGTTATTTTCAATCGAAATTAATTTGCCTGATGGTTTTCCTCAAAAGTATAAAAAAGCATTAATTGCGGCAGTAAATACATGTACTGTTAAAAAAGTAATTCAAGCTGTGCCTGAGTTTTCTGTTGTTGTAAAATAAATTCACCAATATGTAGGTAACTTTAACGAGTTACCTCTTTCATTTTAATACCCTTGCCTTGCCGCTCACCCTAAAATACGACGTTTTCAGATAGCTATAAATACAACAATTACGAGTTGTAATTTGGTGTGTTTTTTATTGGCTTTTCAATATGTGATGCTTTTATAAACACTCTTGGTGGCTATTTAAACAAATAAATCAAAAAGTAATCACTTAGTTCAAAAATACTGGCTATTCATGTTTAGGCTGTTATAACTATAAACACAACAATAAAAATAGTTAAACATATTTACAGTAGATACTGAGGTATTTTATGAGCGACGCAATACAACAAGAACAAATAGATCAAGGGGTAATGGAGACCTTAAGAGAGCGCGACCATAGTGCCTTAGCACAGCAAGTTAACCATCTTGGCTGCGATAATAACGACATTATTGAGCTACTAGCTCATTATATGGCGTTGAGCGAGCAAGAAAATGATGAATTATTTGATGACTGGTACGATAATCTATCAAAAGACCAACATACTGTTTTAAAAGTATTTGAGGTATATAGAGGCCAATACGAACATCAAAATTAAATTTTTATTTAATTAATAGCTTGTATTGGTTGTGTACTAAGATTTATTGATAAAGATTATACGGCGGTTAATTTGAGTAAGAGTTAATACAAGTTAGCTTTTAACATTTTGTCGATAACATTACTTATATTACAGATAAAGGCGTGCTTTAAAGTGCTAAATTCAGAATCGATAAAAACGAGAAACAATGTAAAGGTAATTGGTAGCGGCTCTAAAACATTGCTATTTGGACATGGATTTGGATGTGACCAAAACATGTGGCGTTTTTTAACTCCTTATTTAGAAAAGCAGTTTAAAATTGTACTGTTTGATTATGTGGGTTCAGGTAATTCAGACATATCTCAATACAACAAACAACGATACAAAAAACTAGAAGGTTATGCCTTAGATGTAATAGAGGTGTGCACAGAGTTAAATTTATCGGATGTCGTATTTGTTGGCCATTCGGTAAGTGGAATGATAGGCGCGCTTGCGGCAGTTGAAAGGCCTGATTTAATTAGTAAATTAATTATGGTGTGTCCTTCTCCTTGCTTCTTAAATTTCCCGCCAGATTACCAAGGCGGGTTCGACAAAGAAGACCTGCAAGAATTATTAAGCTTAATGGATAAAAATTATATTGGTTGGGCTGACTATTTAGCACCACTGGTTATAGGTAATACTAACTCAGCTGAGTTGATTGGGGAGCTTTCAGGTAGTTTTTGTTCAACTGATCCTGTCATAGCCAAAAATTTTGCAGAGGCGACCTTTTTTTCTGACTATCGTTTTTTACTCACAAAAATTATACAACCTACACTCATTTTACAAAGCGAAGATGATGCACTCGCTGATGTTTCTGTTGGCCAGTACATTGAAAAGGAAATACAATCGAGTTCAATAATTGTTATAAGTGCACAAGGCCATTGCTTGCAAATGACTCACCCAGAGGTTGTAAGTCAATCTATTACTGATTACGTAAAGCAATAAGCGTGAAATCCATTAAAACAGAAAACAAAAAAGCATCTTATTCAGCTGACTGTTTTCTCAGTGGTGCCTTGATCACAGATTCTAAAAATACGATTATTTATGTAAATAGCTATTTTGAAGAGCACCTTTATTGGAAAAGTGATGAACTAGTGGGTCAAAACATAAATAAAATTTTGACCAAATCATCAAGAATATTTTTTCAAAGTTATCTTATTCCTACCTTGCTTCACGAAAAAACATCCGAAGAAATGCAGCTAATTATTTTTAATGGACAAGGGATAAAAACCCCCATGACCATTAATGCTCAAATAAATGAAGAGGGGACGGTGTTTTGGAGCCTATTCAATTCATCAAAGCAGGATCAACTTTATGATGAGCTAATAAAAACACGAGAAAAACTAGAAGAGCAGGCTGAAGAGTTAAAGTCATTAGCTTCTACTGACGAGCTAACTAATTTGTTAAACAGAAGAGAAATGAATTACCGCAGTACATTACTGTTAGAACAATCGTTAAGATCAAAGCAGTCTGTAGCCTTGCTTGTTATAGATATAGATAATTTTAAATTAATTAATGATACTTTTGGCCACTTAGAAGGCGATCGTGTTTTAAAAGAGCTTGGGCAAGCACTAAAAAGTTTTGGACGACAAACAGATTTAATTTCCCGCTATGGTGGTGAAGAATTTTTAATCATGCTACCAGACACAGATAAAAAAGGGGCCTTACTATTTTGTAATAGATTGCATGCCATTATTGCGGACATATTAGTCGATAATAAGCCTGTGACAGTGAGTATAGGTATGACCATAAGTAATACAATAAACACATTTATAGATTTATTTACACAAGCAGACAACGCTGTTTACCAAGCAAAATCGCTTGGTAAAAATAGAACTCAGCTGTTTGGGGACGATAACACTATTTAATGATTAGTATCGTTGTTACATGTATTGTTGAGGAGTGAATTGCTGGGTTGCCAAATTCTATCCCATATTTTATCCATATCATTGAAGCTTGGACGTTGACTTATTTTGTCAAAATTACTGGCTGTGACTCCCTCTGAATTTATTTCACCTACTTGAAAATTAAACACATACTGACATTCCATTCCCATGCGCAAGTCTGACAAAATCACTTTGTTTTGCTGCTCTCTTACTGAATAGAACCCTTTTGTAAACCATTGCAAGCGTTTTACACCCCATTCATTTTTAATGTTATTTAATAGCGAGGGATTTGTAGGATATGCACTAAGTGTTACCTCGTCGGGTTCATCAAATACAGAGGCATAGCCTTCATAGTACTGCTCGTCAGACATAACAACGACTCGCCAAAGCAAGGTAGTAAGTGGCGCTGGTGTGCTTATATACTTCTCATACGTAATGTTTTTGTTGTTTAGCGCCGTTTTTACTTTGTCATCAATCATGACTTTCAATGCAAAAGACGTACATAAATAAAGTGAGCTTAATCCAAGCGCAATACTATTAATTTTGTAGGCGGTGTTTGATGATACTTTAGGAAGTAACGTACACACGACTCCTAGCAATAATGGAAGTGTATAAAGGGGATCAATTATAAACATATTTGATAACGCAAAAGGGTGCTCAGTAAACGGCCACATTAATTGGGTGCCATATACGGTAAAACTATCTAGCAATGCGTGGGTTGATAAGCACAAAAACACTAACCAAAACCATCTCACTTTGTAAGTTTGCATGCCAGAGTGTAATTTTAATATAAGCCATACGATAAGTGGGCTTATTAATAAATGGATAAAGAAGGAATGGCTAAAACCGCGATGATAAGTAAATGACTCTACAGGGCCGCCATAAGGTAAAAAAACATCTAAGTCGGGCAAGGTGCCAAGCGCTGCACCCCAAAATACCGCTTTACGACCAATTTTATTGCCTAGCACGGCGTAGCCTACAGCACTACCCAAAGCAACCTGTGTTAACGAGTCCATATCAATCCTTTATTAATTATAAGTCTGTTTATACTGATTAAAAGCGTAAAAAGGCCACTTATAATGCAAGCTTTGGTTTTATAAAATCTAAAAATGCAACAATGCGAGACGACACCGCACTGTTTTTGTAATAAACGGCTTGTATATCTTCTCGATGGTTTGGTGTTTTAATACTATTTGGTAAAACATTGACTAACCTACCAGCTTTTAAATCGTTTCCAATCATAAAATGCGAGAGTAAAGCAATGCCTTGGTTTGCTATACATAGTTGTCTAATGGTTTCGCCGCTGCTTGCTGTGATTTCAAACGAAAGCTTTGAGGGTATGTTAAGAGGCCAGTTATTGAGCGCGGGTGAGTCGGTAAAGCCGATAAGTTTATGTTGGCCCAAATCGCTTGCTTGAGTAAGTTCAGGTGCGTTTTTCAAATACTCAGGGCTTGCGACCAAATGCAATTTACTGGCCCCCAACTTTTTTGCATACAGGTTTGAATCTTTTAAATCACCAATACGTATGGCTAGGTCAGTTTTATACTCTAGTAAATCAATAATGCTGTCGTGAGAGGTAATATCAAGCGTAATGTGGGGGTACTGCATATTAAACTCAGCAATCAAAGGTACCAATTGATGCAGTACAAAAGGGCTTGCTGCATCAATACGTAACTTTCCACTGGGCGACTGTTTTAACAGTTTGATTGCCTCTTCGCCGGTTTGTAAGGTGTTTAAGCCATCACGAGCATATTTAATAAAGGTATGGCCCTCTTCGGTTAGCTCTAATCGGCGAGTGGTCCTGTTTAGTAACGTACATTGTAGCGTATTTTCAAGACGAGACACGGCACGCGACACTTTTGCTACTTGCTGATCAAGCAAATTAGCAGCTGCTGAAAAACTCCCGCTATCTACTACCGTTAAAAACATTTCTAAGTCTTCGGTTTTTGCATGCTGAGCCATATTTTAGCACCTTACTTTTGCATTTTTTACAAAAGTATTTTGTCACTAATGCTATTTTTTGCAAACACATTTTTAGTCAAACTGTAAGTCTTAACTAATAATGAGGATTTAATTATGCCATTGGCTTTGTGGGCGCTAACCTTAAGCGCATTTGCAATAGGAACAACCGAGTTTGTGATAGTGGGATTAGTGCCTACTATTGCAAACGATTTAGGCGTAAGCCTACCTTCAGCGGGTTTGCTAGTGAGTTTATATGCGGTAGGTGTGGCTATTGGTGCACCGGTACTTACTGCACTCACCGGGAAATGGAATCGTAAAATTGTACTTATAAGCTTAATGGGCTTATTTGTGCTGGGGAACTTATTAGCATGGCAAGCGCCAAGTTATGAAACATTAATACTTGCGCGTATTTTAACAGGCTTAGCCCATGGGGTGTTTTTCTCAATTGGTTCTATGATTGCCACAAGCTTAGTAAGTAAAGATAAAGAGGCCAGCGCTATTGCAATTATGTTTACGGGACTCACGGTTGCACTTGTAACAGGAGTGCCATTAGGAACGTGGATAGGTCAGCATTTTGGCTGGCGTGCAACATTTTTAGTGGTATCAGTGTTGGGCTTAATTGCTTTGGTAGGAAGTGCTATTTTGGTACCCAAAAACTTGAAGCAGTCTATCCCTGCAACCTTTAAAGAACAGCTTCAGGTTATTGTTAAACCGCGCTTATTACTCGTATATTTAATGACTATTTTAGGTTATGGCGGCACGTTTACAGCATTTACCTATTTAGCGCCGATTTTAGAGCAGGAAACTGGCTTTGCACCCTCAGCTATTGGTTTAATTATGCTGGTTTATGGTGCATCTGTAGCGGTAGGCAATATTTGGGGTGGAAAACTTGCGGATAAACGCGGCCCAATAAGTGCACTCAGTATTATATTTAGTGCTCTTAGCATTATTTTATTGGCACTTACATTTACCATGGATAATAAAGTAGCTGCCGTACTTACAATTTTAGTTTGGGGCGCTTTTGCATTTGGTAACGTGCCAGGCTTACAGCTTTACGTTGTAAAACAAGCACAAAAACATACACCTAATGCTGTGGATGTTGCATCTGGATTAAATATAGCCGCTTTTAATATTGGTATAGCACTTGGCTCAATCATTGGTGGAAGCGTAGTGGAAAGTATGACTCTGCGAGACACCGCATGGATAGGCGCCGTCATTTCTGTATTGGCACTTATAGTGACTCGTTACAGTGGCTTGCTCGATAAGCGTGAAATTCAGCGAGCATAAAGTGTAAACTTTGTATCATTAAACCCTTGAAACGCATTTTTATAACCTCATAGCTACTGTGAGGTTATTTTTTGAGAAAGTAAAAGGTGTATTTTTTAACGCTATTCAATAGCTGTATTTTAAACCAACGTATAAGGATAGATTCATGACACAACGTGTAATTGAAATGCCGAATTTAGGTGTTGGAACATTTCGTTTAGAAGGCGATACTGCATACAACTCGGTAAAAATGGCATTAGATGTCGGGTTTCGCCATATAGACACAGCGCAAATTTATGGTAACGAAGAGCAAGTAGGCCAAGCTATAAAAGATAGTAACATTCCGCGCAGCGAAATATTTTTAACGACTAAAGTGTGGAATAACAAACTCAATAAAACTGATTTTATTGCAAGCGTAGAAAAGTCTTTAGAAAAGCTGCAAGTAGACTCTGTTGATTTATTGCTTATTCATTGGCCTGCGCCATCAAACGATGAGCCAATGAGTGAGTACCTAACTGAGCTTTTAAAAGCTAAACAGCTTGGTTTAACAAAACATATTGGCGTGTCTAATTTCACTATTGCAAACTTAAACGAAGCAATGCAAACGCTAGACTCGCGTGAAATATTTACTAACCAAGTTGAGGTACATCCGTACTTAACCAATACAAAATTACGTGCGTTTTGCGCTCAGCACGGTATACACGTAACGGCTTATATGCCGTTTGTGGTCGGTAAAGTACTAAAAGATGAAACGATTCTTGATATAGCGAATAAGCATAACGCTTCACCTGCGCAAATTGTAATTGCTTGGGAAAACGCAAATGATATGACTACTATTCCATCGTCAACCAAGCGTAAAAACTTGGAAGATAACTTTAACGACCATGTTAAGTTAGACGATGAAGACATTGCTCGTATTGACGGACTTGACTGTGGCGACCGCCAAGCAACGCCTGATTTTGCGCCGCAGTGGGATCAGTAATAAAATACGCAACACGATATTAGGTGTAGTACAGCTGCACCTTTGTTTTTTAAAAAGGACTGATCATGTTAACAGTAATCGCCACTATTTCGAGTAAAAATATTGATGCAGATGTTGTATTAACTGCACTCGAAAACCTGCAAAAGTACTCGCGCCAAGAAGTTGGCTGTCTACGCTATGAGCTATCGGTTAAGAATGATGCGCAGCAAACGACTTATTTAGTGACTGAACAGTGGGCATCAGATGAGCATTTTGAATCGCACAAAAACGAGCCACATTTTAAAGCTTTTGGAACACAAGTTACCGGGCTTCTAACAAGCAGTAATATTGACGTTTACAACACCATTGGCTAGTAAAAAACACTCTTATTAGTTAGTAAAATACAGTGGCGACGTAAACATATATCGCCATTTGCGTTACTCTGTATTTTAAACCCCAAGCTTGTATAAATCTCAGCCGTATTTATTTAATCGATAAATCGTACTTTAAAATAAGTGCATCTATGTAACGGGCACGCAATGTGTGTTGTTTTTCGTGATCAGCCCCGTGCCCTAATGCTTTATTGAGCAGTTTCATAGCGGGGTGAAGCTGCGTACGCTCTTGTTGGTTTAAACTTCCTTTAGTGCGCAATTCAGTAATATCGTCTACCAGCAAGCGGCCTATATCCACACATACTATTTCGTCAATTAACCCGTTTTGTGTCAGTACACCGTATTTGCTGCATAAAAACTGTTGCCACACTTGCTGTAAATGCTCGTCTATTTCGCAGCCAAATAATTCTTCATTAAAATTAAAGCCTTGCTGAGCAAGTTTACTCAGGCTTGCTGTGTACTGCTGCGCAAAGTAATTAAAGGCATTGCTTGAGGATTCAATTTTTTGTTTTATTAGCCCTTGCCCCCAATTTACACAACCTCGCGGGTAATAATCATCGTACTCTTCACATTCATACAAACCAGAATACGAGCTACAACTTAGTTGGCTTTTTATACAATAACTTGGTTTAGGAAAAATGCTTTGCTGCTGCCACGTATCTAATTGTTCGGCGTCAATATTTAAAGCATGGCAAAGCTCATCGGTGGTATAAAAATGAGTGGCTAAGTAGTCAGATAAACGCATAGTGGCTCGCTTAAAGTTAAAAATACAAACACTGTTTAAATGTACAGTGTTTGTATTTTGTATTATCAAACTAAATAACACAAGCCATTTTACGTTTATTATTGGCTTAGGCCTGCAAAAATGCGTGCAAGTATGTTACAAATAGCGCAAGTTTTATAAATAATGAATTTTTATGCGCACCCTAGAACAAATTAAACAAGCAAGCTTAATTACTGCTATTAAAACCCCGTATTTAGCTAATGGTGAAATAGATTTAGTCAAGTATGATGAACTCGTCGAAATACAAATTGCAGCGGGTGTAGATGGCATTGTGGTTGGTGGTACAACCGGCGAAGGTCAGTTAATGAACTGGGAAGAGCATTTAATGCTTATTGCGCACAGTGCAAACAAGTATGGCAATCAGTTACTAATTGTTGGTAATACAGGCAGTAATAATACACGCGAGGCAATAAAAGCCACTAAATATGGCTTTGCAAGTGGAATGCATGCAGCGCTGCAAATTAATCCATATTATGGCCGTACGTCTATTGCGGGTGTAAAAGAGCACTTTAAACGTGTGCTCGATATAGGCCCTGCGTTTATTTACAACGTAGCAGGGCGCACAGGGCAAGATTTAACACCTGATATTATTGAGCCATTAGCAAAACACCCTAACTTAATTGGTGTAAAAGAATGCGGTGGTAACGAGCGAATTGCACATTACGAGCAGCAAGGTATTGCGTGCTGGTCAGGTAATGATGACGAAGCGCACGACGCACGCCATGTACACAAAGCCCACGGTGTTATATCGGTGACATCTAATCTTATTCCTGGGTTGTTTCGCCAGCTAATGGATACTAAAAATGATGCGTTAAATAGCTCATTACAACCTTTAATGAACTGGTTGTTTTGCGAGCCAAACCCGATTGCAATAAACACGGCATTGATGATGACGGACGCAGTAAACCCCGTATTTAGATTGCCTTATTTGCCACTGAATGATGAGCAGCAACAAATAGGGTTGCCACTCATTAATCAGTTAAATGAAGCCGATGTAGTAGGTGGCAAGGCGCGTTTACTTAACAGCGATGAAGTATTAACTCTTTCTTAATTAAGATTTAAGCCAAAAGTGAAGCGTAAATGATTTCACTTTTGGCCTATTTTATTGCCAGTAATAATTTAATTTAAATTTCCAGCTTGTTAAGTTTGCATGCTTATAACTGAAACGAATGTCAAAATTTTGATTAATTGGAATTGATATTTCAGCTTGAGTTGATGACTTCTCATCATTTCCTAAAATAAATTGTTCGTGAGAAGCTCTTAATTTTATATCTGAGTATAGTGTTGTTATTACACCTAGTTCTAACGATGAATCATAAATCTTGTCTGTAGCAGCGAGATCTCCAATATACCCGTTAGCAAGCGTGAATATTAAGGTTTTATTATTGTTAGTGAGATAAGATTTACCTATTCCCCCCATTAAAAACGTGTTTGTGCAGCTTCGGCAAAGTGTATTCTGTCTTTCAAAACCAGCATTAATTTTCCATGATAAGTTATTTTCTTGTGGCCATTCAACGTAGGCTGGTGAAAAGGACTCTAGATCCAGTAAGTGTAGTTTATCTAGGTACACCTTAGAGTTTAAAATTGAGGCTTCGGTATCAACCATTTCTAAATTAGAAAACGCAATGCGTGCAACATCTGACGCTAAGGAATCAAAATAACTAAGCCTAAATCCTAACCCTAGGTTGTGTTGTTCATTTACTCGTGTTGAAGAAACAGAAATGTTTGACGGTTTTTGCCCTTTGTGAGGCGCTTGTTGGGTATATGATGAGACTAGCACTTCATTACCAATTGGAAGCGTTAAACGCATTTTAATAAGCGCCTTTTTTAAGCTTTTAATATGGTCAATATTGTGTTTTTTTATTTGCTGTAATTGGACTAGTTCAAATAATGTTTCAATAATTCGCTTTTTACTTTTTATATTGAGTGAAGTGAAATCATTTTGCTCAAGAAAATCAGGTGTTTTGTATATTTTCTCTGCAATGTTTGATTCGTTGGCAGTCAGCTTTTTCATGTACTCAATAAAAACAGTACTCCTAGATGGCGTAAAGAGTACGTCTTGAACCAGCTTTTTATTGTTATAAGTTGCCTGATTTAATTTTGAAAAAACAGTTGTAGGGATCATCCAAGGCGAACTGTTATTTGTTAACTGCTCTCCTATAACAAGCTCTATTAGCTGCGCAATATGAAAAGCACAGTTTTCATCAGCAAAATAGTAATCGAATTGCGCACCGAGTATTTCCCATAAATGATTAGCAATAAACCTTGTATCGTTATTTTTTAAGGCTAACTTATATTCCCAAAGGTCTCTTAGTTCTATCTCGCCATAATTATGTTGGTGGCGGTAAAACAATTGATCTGAAAATCCCGCTTTATAACCGCCAAACAAGCCTTTTGTTATATAAACTAGTCCATTTTCGTTATCCGGTACATGAGCACCATAGTTTATGCTGTAATCGAGTAGTTTATTATTTTTGGCTGATGACCGATTTAGTTTTAACAACAAATGCCCATAAAGTGATGCGGGGTTACTCATATAACCCGATGCAAATATTAGGCTTATAGAATGTATAGGCTGCTCATCTCGCCATTGTTCTAGTTCAATACAGGAGGATTTAGGCTGTGTAAATGTGAGCCCTTGTTTTTGTAGCCACGTGTATCTTGCTGGGTATTTGCATTGGGTTAATGGATTTGAATTAAAGCTTTGCACAGTCGCTTTTAGTTCTTCAAAAGGGCTTGTTGCTCCCAGTGAAGATATAAAAAATGATGTGTTTGTAATATAGCTCTCATTAAACGCTGGTTTTTTGTAATGGCCTAAACTTAGCCATGTGGGATGTTGTGCTAATTGTTTTAATGTTGTTGATGCTTGAATATTAAACGAAGCAATAAAAAAAATAAAAATTATTGAAGAATGAATTTTCATAAATACCCAACGGGCTTGGGGTAGAAGAGCTAAAAGGGCTAAATTAGCCCTTTTATATATTATATTGCAGAACAGTTAGCTGAGAACTGGCTAGCAATATTGCTTTCAACAAGTGTGTAAAGAGCCTGAGCATCGTTTACAGATGTTTGAGCAAAATCATTACGTATTGTTGAGATCATTTGCGTGTGAGCAGCGCTGTCACAACCACGTACATTAAGCATTGCTGAGATGTACTCGCCTTCACCTTGTGCAATTTCTTGCTCTAAGATTGGGAATGTTTGTTGAATAAATTGTGCAGTTTTAACGTTTGCACCTTTACAGCTTTCTACAGATGAAACATTTGAAGAAACAGCTGTTGTTCCTAAATCCCAAATAATGTTTGAGATAGCAGCGGCTGTACCATTATCAGGAAAAACCATTGCACCGATACCACATTGTTGCCATGGGTTAACATCTGCTTGCGCTGGGGTTACTACGAAAGCACTTGCTAATACTGCTGCAGTTAAACATCTTTTTATCATTATTAAATCCTTATTTAAATGTCCCTTAAATGGGGCTTGAATTCTATACATAAGAAAGCTGTAGAGCAATAACACGTTTAAAAAAAATTAATAATAAGTATATTTTGTAAATTTTTATGAGGTAAATATTTTTGCGAGAAGTGAGACTGCGACTACTTTGTGAAAGAAACTCTTGGGTTACAGGTAAGGTACTTTAATAAAACAAAATATTTAAATAGTAATATTGTTTAAAACTAACTGTTGGCTCATTTTTACTGTATAATTTGCGACCCTTGATAATGTGGCCGTAGGTTATACAGCATGAATTTTAAATCTTTTAGTTTCGCACCTGAAATCATCCAGGCATTAGACGAACTCAACTATCACACTCTTACGCCCATTCAACGCGCAGCAATTCCAGCTGTTCGTAAAGGTAAAGACGTTTTAGCCAGTGCACAAACTGGTACCGGTAAAACTGCCGCGTTTGCTTTACCTGTTATCCAAAAATTAATTGAGTCAGACTTAAGTACAACCAATGCACCAACTGCTTTGGTATTAGCGCCTACACGTGAATTAGCAGAGCAAATAGCCAATAACTGTAAAGAATATGCAAAGCATACCTCACTAAAAGTAGTGAGTTTATTTGGTGGGGTGAATACCGCAGGCCAAGAAAACGCATTAAAAGCAGGCGTTGATATCGTAGTCGCAACTCCGGGTCGTCTATTAGATCACATTCGCCTAGGTAACTTAAGCTTGGCCAATGTAAAGCACCTAGTACTTGATGAAGCCGACCGCATGCTTGATATGGGCTTTATCACAGACATGCAAACTGTGATTAAAAGCTGTGCTGATGACCGTCAAATTTTATTATTTTCGGCTACATTCCCTGCAGCTATTAAACAATTTGCTTCTAAGGTACTTAAGCAACCTGAAATTGTGCGTGTTGACCAAACTAACAGTACCGCATCTACTGTACAGCACGTTGTATACCCAGTGGAAGAGCGCCGCAAACAAGAACTTCTTTCTGAGCTGATTGGTAAAAAGAACTGGCAGCAAGTACTTGTGTTTGTAAATATGAAAGACACGGCGGATGAGCTTGTTAAAGAACTAAACCTTGATGGCATTCCAGCAACCGTTTGCCATGGCGATAAGTCACAAGGTAACCGACGCCGTGCTTTACGTGAGTTTAAAGAAGGTAAGGTACGTGTGTTAGTGGCCACTGAAGTTGCTGCGCGTGGTATTGATATTGATGGATTACCGCGTGTAATTAATATTGACTTACCATGGCTTGCTGAAGATTACGTTCACCGTATTGGCCGTACAGGCCGTGCTGGTAATCAAGGCCAAGCAATATCGTTTGTAAGCCGTGAAGAAGAAAATACATTATTTGAAATCGAAGCATTAATTGGTCAAAAAATTAAGCGTGTTTACCTTGAAGGCTATGAAGTGAGTAACCGCGAAGTGCTTATTGATAAAATAGGTAAAAAGCCGGCTCACTTACGCCGTACTCGTTCTAATAAGTTATCAGGGCAAGCAACGGGCGAAGCTCGCGCGGTAAACCGTTCGCGTATATCTAATGTGCGTAAAAGCTTAAAAGGTGCAAAGTTGTCACTTAAAAAATAACAACTCATATAAGAATTAATAAAACCTGAGTTTTTACTCAGGTTTTTTTATGGGTGAAATAAATACTGCGTCGATTATTTGAGCATGCTGATAGGCCGCCTGTGGCTGGTTTTTATTTGCAATAATAGATAACCCAACAGGTAGTCCACTGACTTGACCAACAGGAAGAGTTATATGAGTTGTGCCGGCAATTGCTGATAAAGAACTACTACTGCCTTTAAAGTTATCACCATTTACTAAGTCTGTTTTCCATGCAGGTGATGTTGTTGGGGCAATGACAACATCCACATTATTATTTTTGTATAAATTAGTAATTGCAGCTGTGGCCAGTGTGCGGTAACGGTGTTTAGTTTTTTGGTATTTGTCTGTTTGTGTTAAGTTGATAGCATTGGCTTGTATTAAAATATCTTGCCCAAAGTGGGGCATTTCTGCTGCTTTGTTTTGTTTATTAAAATCAATCAGTGCACTTAAACTTTTTACCTTCACTTGGTCAGGAGTATTTGCTAAGTACTGGTTTATTTCTTTATTAAAATCATAAAGTAATATGTAATATTCATCGAAAAAAAGCGTAGTTAGATCATCAGATATATCAATATTGACTACTGTATGACCTGCCTGTTTGAGCGCTGAGAGCTGTTTTTTGTATAAACGCTGAGTCTCCACTGTAAACTTATCACTGGGCAACGCGCCAATAACTAATGATGACTTTGTAATTTTAGGCAGTGTATGCAATTCAAAACTATGCGTTGAAGTATCAAGCGGATCGCGTCCTTGTAGCACAGATAATACTAGGCGGGCATCTTTTAATGAGTGTGCCATTGGACCAACACTGTCTTGGCTACTAGAAAGTGGCACTACACCAGAGCGCGATACTTGGCCCATGCTTGGTTTTATAGCATAAACGCCATTTACAGAAGCGGGGCAGGTAATAGAGCCATCGGTTTCTGTTCCAAGGGCAACAGGGGCAAAGTTAAGTGCGATGGCAACCGCTGATCCTGAGCTCGAACCACAGGGATTACGAGTTGTGTCATACGCATTGTGTGTTTGCCCGCCAACTGCACTCCATCCAGACGATGAGTAAGACGATCTAAAATTTGCCCACTCACTTAAATTGGTTTTGCCTAAAATAATAGCGCCCGCATTTCTTAACTGCTTAACAACAAATGCATCGTTATTAGTTATATTATTTTTAAGAGCTAAAGAGCCAGCTGTTGTTGGTAATGATCCAGTGGTTTCTATGTTATCTTTTAAAAGTACGGGTATTCCATGAAGAGGCCCAGCCCAAAGCCCTTGAGCACTAAGTTCATCAATTTTTTTTGCTTGCGTAACAGCTGTAGGTTCAATGTTAATGACGGCATTAAATTGAGGGTTAAGCTGATTAATTCGTTTAATATAGCCTTGAGTAAGTTGTTGAGCGGTAATTTTATTATTTTTATACGCCGAGTGGATCTCATCTATTGTTTTTAACTCGTGAGCTGAAATATTAAAAGCAACGACCCAGATTAATAACCCTAATAATTTTTTTATCATAAAAAAGTACACAAATAATTTTTTGGTTACTTTTAACACAAAAAAGCCCCACAATGTGAGGCTTTACGATAATTAACTAAATAGCGCGTTTAAGCGTTTTCAAGCATTGAAAGCGCAACAGCTTCGGCTGCTTTAATGCCATCAATACCCGCTGATAATATACCGCCAGCGTAGCCTGCACCCTCACCTGCAGGGTAGAGTCCTTTGGTGTTAATGCTCTGAAAGCTTCTATCACGTTTTATACTAATGGGTGATGACGTGCGCGTTTCAACACCCGTTAGTAATCCATCATTAGTAGAAAACCCACGTATTTGCTTATTAAAAGCAGGAATAGCCTCACGTAACGCTTCAATAGCAAACGCAGGCAATACGTTACCTAAGTCAGTTAACTTAATTCCTGGTGTGTAAGAGGGTTTAACATCGCCTAAATCAGCTGAAGATTTGCCCTTTAAAAAGTCGCCAATAAGTTGCGCTGGTGCATCATAGTTTTCGCCGCCTAGCTTGTAAGCCTGCTCCTCTAATTTGCGCTGCAACTCAATACCCGCTAAAGGATGGCCAGGGAAATCTTTTTCGGGTGAAATACCCACAACAATAGCACTATTTGCATTGCGCTCACTACGTGAATATTGGCTCATACCATTTGTAACAACTCGGCCTTCTTCAGATGTTGCCGCAACGACAGTGCCACCAGGGCACATGCAAAAGCTATAAACAGTGCGTCCGTTATTACAATGATGCACGAGCTTGTAGTCGGCAGAGCCTAAAATCGGGTTGCCGGCATTTGGTCCAAAGCGACACTCGTCAATCATTGATTGCTTGTGTTCTATTCTAAAACCAACTGAAAAGGGCTTGGCTTCTACATAAATGCCTTTTTCGTGAATCATTTTAAAGGTATCGCGTGCGCTGTGCCCAACGGCAAGAACAACGTGACGTGTTTCAAGGTGTTCACCGTTAGAAAGGGTTAAGCCTGTTACTTGACCGTCATCTAAGTGAATATCATCTACACGGGTACTAAAGCGAATTTCACCACCTAACTCTATAATACGAGCGCGCATTTTTTCAATCATTGTCACAAGTTTAAACGTACCAATGTGAGGCTTACTTACATACAAAATTTCTTCAGGTGCGCCTGCTTCAACAAATTCGGTAATAACTTTACGACCATAATGCTTAGGGTCTTTTACTTGGCTATATAATTTGCCATCTGAGAATGTACCCGCGCCGCCTTCACCAAACTGCACATTTGATTCGGTGTTTAGTGCTTTTTTACGCCAAAAGCCAAAGGTGTCTTTGGTACGCTCTCGTACTTCTTTTCCACGCTCAACAATAATTGGATTAAACCCCATTTGTGCAAGCACTAAGCCTGCAAATAAACCACAGGGGCCAAATCCAATAACAACAGGGCGCTCTGTGATTTTTTTGTTTGCTTGAGCTACAAATTTGTATGAAGTGTCGGGCGCTGTTTTAACATGTTGATCTTTTGCAAATGTGGTTAAAAGCTCAGTTTCGTTATCAACTTCTATATCAAGGGTGTAAATGAGTAATATGGCTGTTTTTTTGCGCGCGTCGTAGCCACGTTTAAATACGTTATAACTGTGTAATTGTTCTGGTTGTATTTTTAGTTTGTTAATAATGGCTTGGCCAATAGCATTTTCATCATGATCAAGTGGCAATTTTATTTCAGTTAAACGTATCATTAATATCTCTATTTGGTGTCTTAGCGGTTGTATATCCGCTCACAATAAGAAAGTGTAGGGCACGAATTGGCTTTACATTAAGGGCGCATATACTACGTTAAATTGGCTAATTATGGCAGTTATTTATTGTATTTTTGAGGTGAAAGGGTATGATCGCGCACTATTAAATTAGCTTTATGGTTCAAAAAATTATGGCGTTTGTAGTTACTGAAAATTGCATAAAATGTAAGTACACCGATTGCGTATCAGTGTGTCCTGCAGATGCATTTTTTGAAGGCCCTAATTTTTTAGCAATTAGCCCAATTGATTGTATTGATTGTGGGTTATGCGTACCGGAATGCCCAGCTGAAGCAATTTATCAAGAAGATGAGCTACCCGACTCTCAAAAAGAGTTCACGGAACTTAATGCAGAGCTTGCCTTAATTTGGCCGCGCATTACCCAAGTCAAATCTGCCCCAGATGATGCTGACACATGGAATGGAGTTGAGAATAAGCTAAAGCTACTCGACACCTAACAGTGCAATTAAAATAATCCTTTATTATTAATTAGTTAATATTTAGCGAAATTTTGTTTGCAAGGTATTAACAAATGTATCTGCTTAAATTACACTCCGGCTTAGAAATTACTCATATTGGGTAAAGTTGTTCTAAATGGATGTTTATGCAGTACTTTATAACTATAAAAAAACCACTCACGCTTTTACTTTTATCCTTTTTTCTCCTATTTAATAGCTTCTGTGTATTTGCAGAAAAAGAGCAGGTATCGCTAGCACGAATCAATCAAAATATCAGTGTTGATGGCGTACTTGATGAAGCGCATTGGAAAAAAGCGACCTATGTTCCTTTACTCGTTCAAGATGAGCCTAATGAAAGAGGCACGCCTCCGGTAAAAACCGATGCCTATATGTACGAAGATGGCACAAATTTGTATGTTGGTTTTATTGCTTACGATCCGGAGCCAGATCAAATACGTGCTTCACTTCGTGACCGAGATACCCTTTGGCAAGACGACACTGCCATACTCGTAATAGATACCTTTAATGATGAGCGCTCAGGCTATGAGTTTTTTGTTAACCCGTTAGGTGCACAAGGCGATTTACGCATGAGCGATACCGATGGTTGGCAGTCTGATCCGTCGTGGAATGCAATTTGGGATAGTGCCGGAAAAATTACCGATGAAGGTTATGTAGTTGAAATGCGTATTCCTTTTAAAGCATTGCGTTTTCCAGAAGATAAAAAAGACTTAACGTGGGGGTTTTTGTTAATGAGAAACTACCCACGGGACGTGCTCTATCAAATATCTAACATGGGGTTCGACCGCGATGTCAAATGTAGCCTTTGCCAGTTTGATAAGTTAACGGGCTTAAGTGAAATTGAATCAAGTAAAAATGTACAACTTACCCCAACGCTTACAGCGCTTCGTCACGATGATAAAGCGCAACTTCCCGGTGACTGGGAGAACGGTAACATAGATACTGAAGCCGGTTTAGATTTACGCTGGGGAATAACAAAAGACGCGGTATTAAATGCGACTATTAACCCTGATTTTTCGCAGGTAGAGACTGATTCTCTAGAGCTTGATGTAAATACAACCTACTCAATTTATTATGCAGAAAAAAGACCTTTCTTTTTAGATGGTGCCTCATATTTTAAAAGTAGCTTATTTGAGCTTTTATACACCCGAACCATTGCAGAGCCAACTTTAGGCGCTAAGTTAACCGGTAAAACGGATGGGCATAGCTATGCACTTATGTTAGCTGGTGATGAAAATAGTAATATTCTACTTCCTTCAAATCAAGGCTCTGGTTTTGCTTCATTAAATGAAAAAACACAGGCAGCAGTAGGCCGTTATCAATATGATTTAGGCGATCAAGGAACGTTGGGCGTTTCAAGTACACACCGACAAAGCGATAATTATCGTAATACGGTGCTATCAGTTGATGGTAGTTATTGGTTTAATCAGTCAGATACATTGCTTTATCAAGTTTCGTCAGCTGACACACGAAATTCTGACTTTTTGGTTGATAACTATGGACTATCCAAAACGCAATCTGATCAGGCATACGCAATTGAGTTAACGCGTGACAAGCGAGACTATAAACTTTACACATCTTATGAAAATATTGGTGAGGATTATCGCACCGATTTAGGATACCAAGCAAAAGTTGATTATGAAAAAGTGCTAATTGGTGGCGGTCAAACGTGGTATCGAGATGAGTTAGATTTAATTACTTCATGGTCTTATGAAGCTGATTGGGATAAAACCTGGTCGCAAAGTGGTGACTTGCTTGAGGAAGAATACGAAGGCTTTTTAAGTTTTAAGGGGCAAAAGCAGTCTTTATTTAATATTGGTTTTATCCATCGTAAAGAAAGTTATTACGATGAATTTTACAATCAGAATATAGGTTATCTTTACACTTCGCTTAAACCGACAAAAGACTTGAACTTATCGTTTTACTTAGAATATGCAAGCCGTATTGACTATACAAATTTAGAGCTTGGCGATGTAATTAATACACAAACGCAAGCAGTTTGGGATATAAACGATCATTGGCAAGTGGATATAAGACACAGTTATAGTAAGTTAGATAACCCACGAGATGACCGCGTTTACACAGCTAATTTAGTCGATTTTAGACTGCATTATAAATTTAATATGCGATCAATGTTAAAGCTGATTTTACAGGTTGAAGATATAGACAGAAACAAAGACGCTTATTTTTATCAAGTAAGCAAAACAAATAAAGACTATGGCAGCCAACTCGTTTATTCGTATAAAATTAACGCACAAACGTTATTTTACCTAGGTTACTCAGATAGAGGGTATCAGGATGATACACTAGAAAATATTGAGCGCGACAAACGCACCTTTTTTACAAAAGTAAGTTACGCATGGCAGCTTTAAGAGCATAGATAGATTTAAGCTCACAAGCAAAATATGCACATAAGCTGTTTGTGAGCAATCTATCAAATACATGGTGAGTTTGCGGATACTTTGCGCTAAAAATAATTGCCTTAACGAATAAACAATAACTTAGCTATATTAAAATGAACAAAAAATAGCATACAAGTCATTAATAATTGCTTACAAACAAAAATAGGGGATATAATGAGCATTTAGTTATTAAGGATTAGTATTGTTAGGGAATTTTTCATGAACAAATTAAAGCATGTTGGATTAATTTCCTTAGTCACTTTGTTATTTTGCTTTTACCTAAATGCTGAATTAACGAGCCAAATAAGCCGTACCAATCTGTTTCAGTCTAATTTTAGTGTTAAAAAATTTGATATAAGCAGCACCAGTTTAGATATTGCCCCTTGGTATAACCCTGTTTTAAGCGGTCATTATACAATTGACAGTGCTTCTCAAACATTACTTCTTGTTAAAACAACGGATCAACATTTTATTGCAGCTGATTCAAACGCACTCATCTTGATGGTGTTAACGTCGCCTAAAAACATTATTATTTTCTTCTCTTGTATACTTTTGCTTGCTGTCTACATAAAAAAACAAAGCAGGAAACAAAATCACAAACATAAGCTAAGCCAACTTAATCAGCAGGCTAATAAACTTTTAGAGTCGTTTAACTTAGATATTGAACCTGCTCAAAACCCTAATGGTATTAGTAATTTAAGCAAATCTATCACGACCTTAAATATGCATGTAGTGAATTATGTGAAACAAACACAAACAAGTATATGCCAAGATAAATTAACACAACTCATCGATAGACATGCCTACATTGAGCATATTGGTAGGCACATAAATCAAACCGGTCAAAAAGAACTTACTTGTGCATTATTGTTTATAGATTTAGATGGGTTTAAGCAAGTAAATGATTCATTCGGTCATAGTTTTGGCGACGAAATACTGGTGCAAGTTGCCACGCGATTAGCTAATGTGTTGCGTCACCATAAGTTGAGTAATATCAATTCTGCAAACCAGTTAGAACAAAATTTATCGCGTTTAGGCGGTGATGAATTCTCTATATTTATTGAATCGCTGGACGAAAGTGACAAAGTAGTCGACATAGCCAAGCAAGTCCTTAGTGAGCTTGAAAAAGACTTTGTGCTTGGCAATAAGATTGTAAAAATTAGTGCAAGCATTGGTATTGCTACTTATCCAGAAAGCGCATCTACACCACAAGCACTATTACAACTGGCTGATGTAGCAATGTATCGTGCTAAAAGTGATGGTAAAGGTATTTTTAAAGTTTATTCTCCAGAAATGGGTAATAAAATGCGTCGCTATCATTACTTACTTGAAGAGCTTCGTTTAGCCATTGCATGTAAAGACTTTTATTTGTCTTTTCAGCCAATTGTGCACGTAGAAGATTGCATGATTGACTATTTTGAAGCGCTCACTCGATGGAATCACCCCGTTGAAGGTATGATCTCTCCCGCTGAATTTATTCCTATTGCTGAAGAATCAAATTTAATATTAGAGTTAGGTGATTGGATTATGCTTGAGTCATGCAGACAAATGGCTGCTTGGCACAATGCGGGTATGCGTAAAGTAAAAATATCAGTGAATATTTCCGGTATTCAGTTAAAACATCGTGATATATACGATTGGATCACAAAAATCCTCAAAAGTACGGGGTTACCGGCAACGTCTTTAATGCTTGAAGTAACAGAGTCTACCTTTATTCAGGCAAGCTCTAGAATTATTGATGAGTTGAGCAAGCTAAGAGAAGACGGTGTAACTATTGCTATAGACGATTTTGGTACCGGGTTTAGCTCTTTAAGTACGCTAGCAGATTTACCCATCGATGTTATAAAAATAGATCGCTCGTTTATTACACAAGCTAACAAAAGCAAAAAATATAACGATATACTCAATACAATTAGTGAGCTTGGGCAAAGATTGGGGCTTAAAATTGTCGCAGAAGGCGTTGAAGAAATCGCCCAGTTTGAACTTGTGAAAAAATTAGGTGTGAGCTCAGTTCAAGGTTATTTAGTCAGTCGACCTGAGTCGTCAATTAATGTAGGAAATAAAGTGTTACGTAATAATAACGCTAATTTATCTGCATCTGGCTCTAGCGCCTGGGAAATTTCTAAATAAATGTGTTGCTAGGGCGTTTACTGGACATTTTTTTAATTAAGGCATAGCTTTAGTTAAACTAATAATAAAAACGAATGTAAAGGCTTAGATAATATGCATCGAAGCTCCCTAATCAAAGAAAACCTTAATGATACCGTTAGATTGCTTTACGAGAACGCTTATTCAGGTTTACTCGTCTCTTTATTTGCCAGCGCATGTATTGCTTTTAGTTTTAATAAAGGCGGATTGTTAAGCTATAACGACAAGCTAGTTTGGTGGCTTATTATGCTGCTTGCTTTGGGGATCCGTTTTTTAGATATTCGTCTATTTTTAAAAACAAACAAAACGGCTACTCAATTAGACCTACTAAAGTTTTCAACAGGGGTTATTATAACTGCCATTATATGGTGCAGTTATGCCTTGTATTTCCACACTTCTTTTGCCCCCCTGGAAGCCACAAGTATTATAATTATATTATCTGCTCTTGGTGGTGGCTCTGCAAATGTTTTGTCAGCACATAAGCTGACCTGTTTTGCTTATGCTTTTATTCTGTTATTTCCCTACGCTTTAGTGCTAATAATGTCTGAAGACTATTACGAAAATGTACTCGGCTTTTTGGGTATTGGCTATGGCTCAATTACCTTGTTAACTCTAAATAAAGCATCTGCATTTACACGACAGGCAATACATTTAAAAAATCAAAACAGCGATTTGCTAGAAAGAATGGAGCTAAGAGTTGACGCGCGCACTAAAGAAATAATGCATTTATCAAACTCTGATTCGCTAACTCAATTATTAAATCGAAATGCATTTTTAAATGATGCAAAAAAGAGAATTAAGCATTATCCAGACCCACCTTTTGCGCTATTTTTTATAGACCTAGATGGGTTTAAGAATATAAATGACGTGATGGGTCACAAGGTAGGCGATAATGTTTTAAGAAGAACAGCGAAACGTATTTCTGACGTGTGTGCTCATAATCAGCAAAAGTGCCGCTGGGGTGGCGATGAGTTTTTAATTTTAAGTGATTTTGTATGCAAAGAAAATACTTACGATTTTGCTAAAGAAATTATTGATGCAATTACGCAGGATCATCCAGAAACAGAGCATGGTGCACGGGTAGGGGCAACCATAGGTATTGCACTTTACCCAGAGCATGGTAGAGATCTGGATGCCTTAATTTTAAATGCCGATATGGCAATGTATCATCAAAAGAGAATGAATCGTGGGCAAATAAGTTTTTTTAGCGAGTCGCTTCGTTCAGAATTAGAAAGAAAGCGCCTACTTAGCGAAGAGCTTTTAACAGCGCTCATCAACAATTGTTTTTCGTTAGTATATCAGCCCATTATTGACTCTAAAACACATGATATTTATGCGATTGAGGCGCTTATACGTTGGCAATTGAAAGGAGAAAACATTCCTCCTGACGAGTTTATACCTATTGCTGAGCAGTATGGGTTAATTTCAAAAATAGGTTTTTGGGTTCTCGAAACGGCATGCCAACAAGCACTTACTTTTCAAAAATTAACTCCAGATTTATCAGTCAGTATTAATGTATCTGTAATGCAGCTTAAGGAGATAGAGTTTGCCAGTAAGGTTAAAAGAATTTTGGCGGATTTAAATTTTCCTGCTCATAAGCTTCATTTAGAAGTAACTGAATCTGTATTTGCAAACGATAAGCATACATTTTTGTATGTGGTTAAATCATTACAAGAGTTGGGTGTTAGAATTTCAATAGATGATTTTGGAACCGGTTACTCTTCTTTATCAAGTATGCTTGATGTTGGTGTAGATATTGTAAAAGTAGATAAAAGTTTTGTTCAAGATGAGGATGAAAGAGGCTTAAGCATTGTTAACGCAGTAGTGCAAATGGCAAGTTCGCTTAATTTTAATGTTATTGCTGAAGGGGTTGAAACATCTTTGCAGTGCAAAAAGCTTACTCAACTTGGCGTAACGCATTTGCAAGGGTATTACTTTTCAAGACCGCTGACCTCAAGCGCATTAATTGAATATTTAAACAATAAAAAAGCCTCATAAAGAGGCGTTTTTCAGTTTAACGAACCTGGGTTGTGGTTCGCTAAATTTATGTACAGAGTTAAAATTAATTAATCTTTATAAATCAAATGTTCTTGAAATTGCTAACACGATGCGCTCATCGGCGTAATCGTAGTCAAGGCTAGTATTTTCAGCTGCTACTTCAATACCAAAACCTTCGTAACTTGTTTGATAAGCAAGACGGTAGTGATTATACGATTTCTTTTGGTTTACATCCCAAGCCCATTTTTCACCGTCAAGTGAATTAGAGATATCAAAACTTGCACGTATTGCATGATTTGGTGCAAGTTCATAAGTATGAGCAATCATTGAAACTACATGGCCCGCACTTGTTCCAAAATAATCCCAGCTGTACCAAAAGTTAAGCTCTGTTTGGCCGTATTCACTTGCGTAACCAAATTTAGTGTAAACCTCTGGGTAATTTCCATCACTGTTATTACCTTGGTATGTGTAGTATGCAATACCGTAGTCAACGCTAAACTTGTCGTTTAATTGTACATAGCGACCAACATAGCCATCTAGTTCAAAATCAGTATCGTCACCAAAGTCAACGTTTGATGCCCATACACCGGCATATACGCCATTATCAAAAGCATAATCTAAACTTGCTTGTAATGCAGGGTCGTTATCTGTTTGGCTTACACCATTAAAAGTGTAATCTGATGCTGCTGTAATAGTTGTTGACCAGTCTGCAGCTGCCGTTGTTGATAAAAGTGCTAGTGGCAATGCTACTGCAAGTTGTTTTAGTTTGTTGTTCATTATAAATCCCTAACTTTGTGTCTCAATTTTAGTGTAGTCAATCTTGTTTGCTTTTGGTGAGCTATCAATATTATTAACGGTTTTAAATTTGCTATAGCCAATGAAGCCAGCACATAGGAAAAACAAGGCAATCACCAATGCGCCTACCCACTGTATTTGTAAAAACTCTAGCTTGAACAATAATGTTAATAATGAAAGAGCAAGTATGTTTCCAAACATATACTTCGCTTTACCAAAGCGTTTTACAGTGATGTTCAAATTATCTGTGTATAAACGCACTAACGAATCAAGTGAATTAATTACAAACACAATACCTACAAATACCATGGCAAAGTTTTTAATGCCTTGCGTTGGAATGCCCGCTTCATGATAGTGGTAAAGTACGCTGAACCAAATTGCGATTGGTATTGAAGGGAAAATCAACATAGCGCCAAGTACTTGGTAAGTTTTTAACCCGCCAACAAAACGAGAAGTAAACTGTCCAATCATAATACTCCAAGCAAACCACCAAAATAGGTAAAACTCATGGTAATCGTTAAGCGGTAAAACAAATTCATTTATGTTGGCAAAGTATGTGCCGATAGAGGCTAAGTTATCTGTGAATGCTGACATTTGACTGTCACCCAACACAAAGGCACCTGCCCACATAAACCCAATTAGTGCTATGAATAACCAAGTTGTAGAAATACTTAAAAATCGTACGTACTTAATATCTGTACTTGAATATACCGCAAAACAAATTGCTGCAAATACAATTAAGTAAAACTCAGAAACGACACTCGAACCATCACCAATTTCAGGTAAATACCATGGAAGGTTTGAAAGTAAAAGGTATGCGGTAAAAGCACACGTACCAATAATTACTACATTATTGATAAATTTAACCCAAGGAATTTCGAAAAATTTAACTTTAGGTTCTATTACACAGAAATAAAAACACGTAAGAAAGTAAAATCCCCAGATCAAAAATCCCCAGTAACCAAACTCAATGGCCAGTGGATTTGCAAACGCGTATTCTGGGCTTGCTTTTATGTCTGCATAACCTGCAAACTCAGTTAAAGGAAACATTATAAGGCCAACATCTAGGCCTGATGTAAATAATATTGCTATAAACGTAAAGGTGCGAACTGGTGTTACGCCAACAACGCGAACATTACCCCATTTTATTAAAATAGTGATAATGGCAAGTAAGGTAAAAATGATGCCTGCATTAAGCCAAATAGTCATTGTTACCCTCCCAAAATGAATATATAGAATTCATAAGCACTCCGTATTTTATTGTTTTATTCTCGCATTAACACAACATAACCTATTTACATCGTGTGCCACTGCAAGGCACGCTGTGGTTTAACCTAACGAGGATAAACCAAGCATGTGGCTAAAATTAAATCTCCGTACTACGTTGCGTTTCTTGCCAGTTAGTTGGTATGGCAACATTCACATCCGATTTATGTAATGGACTTTTACCTAAAATTAAATCAGCGGCTTTTTCAGCAACCATAATCGTAGGCGCATTAAGGTTTCCGTTAGGAACTGTCGGAAATATTGACGAATCAACCACACGTAAGCTTTCAATACCATGTACTTGGGTATTTGAATTAACTACGGCCATGTCGTCTTCACCCATTTTGCATGAGCAAGAAGGGTGGTAAGCACTTTCTACGGCTTGGCGTACAAAGGCATCTATTTCTTCGTCGGTTTGAATGTGTTTACCTGGTTGAATTTCTTCATCACGGTAATCATCAAAGGCACTTTGCTCAATAATGTCGCGAGTTAAGCGCACACAGGCTCTAAAGCCTTCAATGTCGTCTTTGTGCTGTAAGTAATTAAACAAAATTTGTGGCGGTTGCTCAGGGTTAGCTGATTGAATAGTAACGCTGCCACGGCTTTTTGGTTTGTTATGACCTACGTGAACTTGAAAACCATGACCTGCAAATGCACTACGCCCATCGTATCGCATAGCGGCTGGTAAAAAGTGATACTGAATATCAGGCCATTCAACTCCAGGCTTTGAGCGGATAAATGCACATGACTCAAAGTGGTTAGTAGCGCCTAAACCTTTTCGAGTAAGTAACCATTTAGCGCCAATCAAGCCCTTGGAAATAAGACCCAATTTTCCGTTTAGTGTAATTGGCTGCTTACATTTGTATTGAAAGTAAAATTCAAGATGATCTTGTAAGTTTTGACCCACACCCGGTAAGTGGTGTTTAACTTCAACGCCTGCTTTTTCAAGGATGTCTTTATCGCCAATACCAGATAGCTGTAATATATGCGGAGAGCCAATAGGGCCTGCACTTAAAACAACCTCTTTTGCTGCATGTGCTGTTTGAACATTACCGTTTATCTTGTACTCAATGCCTGTGGCTTTTTTACCGTCTAGAATAACTTTTTGAGCAAGTGCGCCGGTAATGACCGTTAAATTACTACGTGATTTTACAGGGTCTAAATATTCACGAGAAGCCGAGCTGCGTACACCGTTTTTAACGGTCATGTGCATTGGGCCAAAGCCTTCTTGCTGTGACGCGTTATAATCGTCTGTACTAGCGTAACCGGCTTCTACACCTGCTTTTATAAACGTGGTGTACAACGGGTTTTGCATTTCGTTACCGTTATTAACGCCAAGTGGGCCTTTGCCACCTCGATATGTGTTTTCACCAAGGTAAAAGCTTTCCGCTTTTTGAAAATACGGTAAACACGATTGGTAATCCCAACCATTGGCACCGTGTTGCTGCCACTCATCAAAGTCTTTAGCGTGGCCGCGTACATACACCATGCCATTAATCGATGAAGAGCCACCGAGTACCTTACCGCGAGGGCAATGCATTTCACGGTTATCTAAGTACGGCTCTGGTTGAGTATGGAACTGCCATGCGTACTTATCGGTATTCATAGGAATAGACAGCGCCGTTGGCATTTTTATAAAAATACTTTTATCACTGCCGCCGGTTTCAAGCAGTAATACGCGATTGCTTGAATCTTCAGATAATCGGTTAGCTAAAACACAACCCGCAGATCCCGCACCAACAATAATATAGTCGTAATGATTACTCATAGTAGGGCGCCTTAAAATGGGCTTTCTATGTCGGCCATACCAACATAAATAGACTTAGTTTGCGTATAATGATCAAGTGTTTCTATGCCATTTTCACGGCCAATACCAGATTGCTTATAACCACCAACAGGCATTTCAGCAGGTGAGTTACCATAGGCATTAATCCAACAAATACCGGCTTCTAATTGATGAATTACGCGGTGTGCGCGTTTAATATCGCTAGTAAACACGCCTGCAGCTAGGCCTAGGTGAGTACCATTGGCACGTGCAATTACATCGTCTTCGTCTTCAAAAACGAGTACGCTCATTACTGGGCCGAATATTTCTTCTTTAACAATCGTCATTTCATCGTTGCAATCAATAAACACGGTAGGTGCAACAAAGTAGCCATTAGGCGCAGATTCAGGTGAAAGCGTTGAACCACCGGTAAGCAGTGTTGCGCCTTCTTCAATCCCTTTATTAACATAACTCATTACTAAGTCTTGATGCTTTTTAGAGATAAGCGCACCAAAGTTAGTGTTTAAATCTTGCGGGTCGCCCGCAATAATATTTTTCTCTGTTCGCGTTTTAAGCTCATCAATAAATTGCTGATATATATTTTTATGAACATAAATACGTGTACAGTTAGTGCAAATTTCGCCTTGGGTATAAAAGTTACCTAGCATGGCAGCGCTTACTGCTTGCTCTATATTTGCATCATCAAACACAACAAGCGGCGACTTACCGCCAAGCTCCATGGTTACGTCTTTTAATGTGCCTGAAGCACTTGCGACTACTTTTTTACCTGTGCCTACTTCGCCAGTGAACGACACTTTGTCAATCTCACTATGTGCAGTTAGCCATTGGCCTACATCACCCGCACCTTGTACTACATTAAATACGCCAGCAGGTACGCCCGCTTCTACAAAAATTTCGGCAAGTTTAATAGCGCCTAGTGGCGTTTCTTCAGATGGTTTAAATATAAATGCGTTGCCAGCAGCAAGGGCTGGGCCTGATTTCCAACATGCTATTTGTAGCGGGTAGTTCCACGCACCAATACCGGCACAAATCCCTAATGGCTCTTTACGTGTATAGTAAAAGTCTTCGCCTACCATTTGTTGTTGGCCTACTTGCGCAGGGGCTAGGCCTGCAAAGTATTCAATTACATCGGCGCCGGTTTCTATATCAACACAGTTTGCTTCTTGCATTGGCTTACCGGTATCAAGCACTTCTATTAAGGCAAGCTCATCGTTACGTTCGCGAAGTATTGCCACAGCGTTTAATAAAATACGGCTGCGTTCAATAGGGGCCATTTTTGACCACTGTGCAAAACCTTGCTTTGCACTTTCAATGGCTGCGTTTTGAACAAATTCATCGGCAACTTCGACACTGTAAATAACTTCACCTGTTGCAGGGTTAGTTACATCAAAAGTTTCACCGCTTTGGTTAGCAAGAAAATGGCCATTAATAAAATTTTGATAGACTGGTTTGCTCACGCTAGGCTCCATATTGCTTGATGAGTGAATTTACATAGCTTTTTGCTAGAGTTTCACTGTGTTTAAACTGGTTTTTGTCGGATTTACTCAATACTGCTCTCAACCATAGGCCATCAATCATAGCGGCGCTAAGTTCAGCAGCTTGTTTTGCTTGCTCAATAGGCATTAATTGCTTAAGTGAGAATGCTAAATTACTTTGCAAGCGTTTACTGTTTACATTTTGCAGTCGGTGAAGTTCGTCATCGTGCATTGATTGCGCCCAAAAGCTCAACCAAGTTTTGGTTGTATCACTGCGCTGTTGTACAAGCGCAAAGTTAGCTTCAATAATAAACATAAGGCGCTGTGAAGCGCTGGTGTTGTTGCACACTTTTTCAATAAGGTCTTTTTTAAGATTAGAAAGCAAATAACGAACAGTTGCTTCTATTAAACCCTGCTTACCACCAAAGTAATGACTAATAATGCCTGACGATAAACCTGCATTTTTACTAATGCTGTTAATGGTAGTTGCTTGTAGTCCACGCATCGCCACTGACTCAATTGTTGCGTCAATTAACTGTTGACGCCTGACAGGTTCCATTCCAACTTTAGGCATAATTTTTATTAATTGAACGTTCAATAAAGATAAGCTTAAGGTAATAGCTCTAACAATTCAAGGGTGAAGTAAATAGTCAGATACTAAAATGTAGATGAATTATTAATAAAACCAACAGGAGAAGTACTTAAGAAAATAGATGCAATAGATGGTTAATTACTATTTAAAACAGTGGTTTAAATGTTTTTTTAGAAATGCTTAAGAGTGTAATTATATCTTTACTCCTTGTTATCAAATAAAAGATGAATAAATTTATTTGAGTGGTAATAATTAGAGTACTAATAGTATTTTTTTAATCCAAGTGAGCACAAACACAACAATTACTTAGTGCACTAATAACTTAGGGAAGGTTAGTATTACTAGGGGCGCGGTAAGGCAACTAGCCCTGGCTAAATAATATTAACCACGCTAATTTGGAAATTACCTGAGGCTTTTATCTGGCTTGTATAGATGTTATTTAGTATAAATAATAGCTATTATTGTTCGCTAATCACGCCTTTGAATAGAAGGGGGTAACGTCTTAGGCGATTTCCAATATAGTCGTCAGCTAGTATTTGTTCACAAATAAAATTAACATCATCACTTGCCTCAAATACCCAGTCAAAGCGTTCAATTGCGAGTAAAAACCCCCGTTTTAAATGGCGTTGGCTTCTGTATTGTTCCAGGTTTTCTTGAATGACGGCGAGTTTTGATGGATCTGATTTAAGCGCAGCTATTACCTGATTAATAAAGGCTGTATTGAGCTTGCTGTCGCTGCGCTTTCTTACTTTTCTTGGATACATTATTCCTCGTTAGCAATATTGTGTAATTTTTTTAAGAAATCATCTTTATGTTTATCGTGCTCGTAATCAAGATGATAAGTATTATGAAACCCAAAGCGTAATAGTACGCCACTACCTTGTAAATAAATTGTGTATCCATCTATATCTGAAAATGCAGTAACACCTTGATAATGCTTACCTTCATCGTTCGTTTCTCCGCGTTTTTGTATTCGCTCGTACACGGCAAGTATTTGTTTATTGTCGAGTTCATTTTTCATATATCACACCTTTAATTTAAGATTCAATACGTATTAGATATGAGGGTCGATCAGGTTAAAACAACAGATAAAATTGATTGATAATACTTGGCGATTTACTGATTATAAATTATGCTCATGGTTCATTTTTTATTGAGCTTTCAACATGATAGACAAGGCGTTACTGCTTAAAACTCGTGAGTTATCAGACCAACTAATTGCACTTCAAACACCTATTCGAATTCTTGATGCAATAAATTGGGATAAACAGATCAAAGAGGAATTTTTTAGGCAAAAGTGTCAAAAAAACCCTCTAATAGATCGTGCATACTACCAACAGCGCGATTTAGGTTTTTGCCTAGCGAGTTGCGTCAAGCGTTTTCAACATTACACCGAAACATTATTAACCAGTTAGGTCAGTTAAACCCCATTTCTCAATATATGGGTAAAATGTGTGGCGAATATAAAACGGTATTAAGTATGTTGGAGTACCGAGGTACTCCTGAATTTCATGATTTATCAGTTGAGCTTTTTGGTCATCCTAAAGATTTATTCCATGCGGGTGAGCCCTCACTCTCCGAGCTTGCGAATATGCTAGAGCAACCACTGCAAAATTTATTAATGGCCGACATTTTACCCGATGATCCTAAAAATATAGATGCTAGCGACGCGGTGCGAATTTTATCAGAGCAAGTTAATGCCAGTATGCCAGGTATAAATGTAGAGGTTATGTTGAGCGATGGGATTGTAAGCGACGCAGCAGCAGGTGCTAACAATATAAAGCTAAACCAAGATGTTAAATTTTCACAACGTGAATTAGATATATTAGAAGTACATGAAGGGTGGATTCATGTGGGCACGACTCAAAATGGTTTAGCCCAACCTTATTTAACCTGTTTAAGTAAGGGCACACCAAGCTCAACAGTAACACAAGAGGGCTTAGCAGTATTAACTGAAATTATTACTTTAAAATCTACCCCTAGGCGCTTATCAAAATTAGTTAACCGTATTCAAGCGGTTACCAAGGTGATAGATGGGGCTGAGTTTGTAGACATATATAGAGATTACGTAGCTCAAGGAATATCTAAAGACGATAGTTATACGTTGGCTCAGCGTGTATTTAGAGGCAGCACAGCAACAGGATTACCGTTTACTAAAGACATTGCCTACATAAAAGGCTTTGTTTTAGTGTATAACTTAATACGTGTGGCAATTCAGTTAGGGCGAATCGATCAGTTACCGTTGTTATTAGTCGGTAAGTTGTCTATTGATGATTTTAGATTAATTTCCCAGCTTCATGATTTAGGTGTGATTGAAAGCCCTAAGTTTGTTCCCCCGCATTTTAAAGATTTACGCGGACTAGCAACATGGTTGAGTTTTGGGCGCTTTATTGGTGACTTATCTTTTGAACAACTAGAAAACGACTATAAACCCTTGTTTTTATGATGTAGGTATTTTATCTGCATGCTTAAGTTCGTGAGCATAAAAAAAGCCCGTAAGGGCTTTTTTTTGTTTTCATCAAATTAGCGTGCGTTAGTGCTTTCAAATATTTTATCTGCAGACGCTGCAACAAACCCCGTGTAAAGTTCACCATCAGCTTTAGGGTAACGTATTGCAAACTCATAAAAACAGCTAGGAATGCGCATGTCGCCGTCGCTAAAACTGACAGCGTATTCATCTGCTAGTGTTGATGATTGCTCCAGTAGCACCTCTGGCGAGCCTTTTACTTCGCCGCCTGATGTATTAAGCGCAAAGCCTGCATCTTTAAGCGCTTGGTTAACATCATGAATGTTATCAAACTTTGCAAGCATATTAATATTTACAGTAAAGTGGTTTGCACGGTAGCCCCATGCCGACATCCACGCAGCATATTCGCTTTCTGCTAATAACTGCTTGTAGGTTTCACCGCTTACTTGCCAATGTGTACCTGAATATAAAAAGTTATCAGCCGTTACAGCACTTTCATCAATTTGATTTACCATATCGGTAACAATAGCTTGTAACTCTGGCGAGCACTTTTCTACTAATAACTCAGAGATAAATACTTTAGGTTGCTTAGGATCGCTGTGTTCGTAGTGTTTAGCGTATAGCTTTTTAGCTTCAAAGTGGTATTCGCCGCACTCTGTGTAACCTAACGCTAAAAAGTGTGCTGCTAGTTTTTCAAGGCCTACTTTTTCAATATTGAACGTACGTAGCGCAATATGGTCGTTAATTATGTCGTCTTTTTGGGTTGAACCTAAAAGGTCATGAATTTTATCTGCCGATGGGGTAACTGCTAAATAGTTATCCCATAGGTTTTCAAATAATGTATTTACGTTGGTATGCATGTTAAATCCTTAAAAATGGGTATTATTCTATTACTAAGCCAGGTGCTAAAGTTTGCGGTAAATTCACTTTTTCTGATTCAACCGACGCAACAGGGTAAGCGCAGTAATCTGCAGCATAATAAGCGCTAGCACGGTGATTACCACTTGCACCAATACCACCAAACGGTGCAGCACTAGATGCACCTGTAATAGGGCGGTTCCAATTGACAATGCCAGCACGAATACGTTTTAAAAAGTGGCTGTAATCATCCTCGTTATCGCTAAGTAAGCCTGCTGATAAACCAAAGCTGGTGTTATTAGCCTCTGCTATTGCGCTGTCAAAGTTGTTGTAGCGGTAAACTTTTATAAGCGGGCCAAAGTGTTCTTCATCTGGCATGTTAGCAATGTTAGTTACATCAATAATACCTGGGCTTACAAAGCCTGTGCCTGCTTTTAGCTGCTTAAGCTCAACGAGTATTTCGCCGCCGCTTTCAACTAATTCATTTTGCGCAGCAACCATACCAAGGGCTGCTTTTTCGCTTATCATTGCACCCATAAATGGCTGGTCAGTTGCAAAACTGTCGTCAACAACAATATTTTTAGTCGCGCTAATTAGTTTTTCTAAAATGGCATCGCCATTGGTTGAATTCTCAATAAACACGCGGCGGGAACAAGTACAGCGCTGGCCAGAAGTAATAAAGCCAGACTGAATAATATCGTGCACTGCAGCGCTTACATCGGCTACATCTTTAACTATTAATGGGTTATTACCGCCCATTTCAAGTGCTAATATTTTACCTGGGTGGCCTGCAAACTGTTTATGTAATAAATGGCCGGTGTTTGAGCTGCCGGTAAAAAATAAGCCGTCTATGTTTTGATGCGAAGCAAGTGCTTTACCTGTTTCTACTTCACCTTGCACTAGGTTAATGACACCCGCTGGTAATCCTGCTTTTAACCAAAGTGCTAAAGTAAATTCAGCAACGTGAGGTGTAAGCTCAGACGGTTTAAATACCACGGTGTTACCCGCTAAAATAGCCGGTACGATATGGCCATTAGGTAAATGCCCAGGGAAATTATACGGGCCAAATATAGCTACAACGCCGTGTGGTTTATGGCGTATAAATGCTTTTGCACCTGGCATTGGGTTTTCTGTGGTGCCGGTACGCTCATTATAGGCTTTGATAGAAATGGCCACTTTACCTGTCATAGCGCCTACTTCTGTGCGTGTTTCCCAAAGAGGCTTACCGGTTTCGCGCGCTATAATGGCTGCAAATTCTTCGCTGTGCTCTTTTAATTGTGCCACAAAGTTTTCAAGTATGGTTATACGCGACTCAATTGGCGTATCGGCCCACTGTACTTGTGCGGCTCTAGCTGCATTAATTGCAGAATCTACTTGCTCGGCATTTGCGCCATTACCTTGCCATACAACTTCGCCGTTACTTGGGTTAACAGAGTTAAAAGCGGGGCCTTGGCCTGTATGCCATTGGTTATTTATAAGGTGTGTGTTCATATTTGTTTTACAGGCGGAAAAAACGCGCTGCATCTCCTTGGGATAGATTAAGGGCATCAGCCACTTCTTGGCTTATTACTAATGTGTGCTTAGCGTGGTTATAGTGGGCGTGCTGGGTAAAGGTTGCTCTAAACCCACTTACACCTTGATTGCAAATGGCTAAAGTATCTGAGCTGTGCTGGCTAATATGTTCCAGCTCACCAATTGTAATAGGGCATACTTGAGACTCACGAACACTGCGAATATTACCAAGCTTAGCTTCTACCGTTGGCCCTGCATCAAACAAATCAACGTAGCCACGATGCTCAAAACCTTCTTTTTCGAGCAGTTTGAGCGCCGGTTTAGTTTTGTCATGCACATGGCCAATCACTGCTTGGGCTTTTTTACTGAGTAAGTTGACGTAAATAGGGTATTTAGGCATTAATTCACTAATAAACACTTTATCGCCAAGTCCCACTAAGTGATCAGCCTTGGGGAACTCAATACTAAAAAAGTGCTCTTGCAACCACTGCCAAAACGGTGAATGGCCTTCTTCGTCGCTTACGCCACGCATTTCAGCAATTACGGTATCGGCAAAACGCTCGCTGTGCTGGGCCATAAATAAAAAGCGTGAGCGTGATAAAAATCGACCGGTTAAACCTTTGCGGTTGTTTTCGCGCAAAAACAAAGTACATATTTCAGAGCATCCGGTGTAATCGTTACACATGCTTAAAATATCAACGGTGTTATAAACATTAAGTGTAGGTGAGTGGTGTACTGTTTTACCTAAATGGTAATGGTACAAAGGCACAGATAAGCCAACAGCGGCTTCTATGGCGGTAGTACCAATGACTTCACCTGTTTCGCTATCTTCTAAAACAAATAGGTAGCTCTCATCTAACGGCTGACTGATATTTTTAGCAAAGCTTTTTTCGGCGCGGTCTATTTTGTCTTTTAATTGCTCATCGTCCACCGGAAGTGAGGTAAACCCATGGCCCGATTCAATCGCAATTTGCTTAAGTGCAGCAAAGTCATCAGTGGTAATAGGACGTAATACTTGCATTTATTACTTACTCCAACAGCGCGCCCTGAGGCGCGCTTAATTAAATTAGCCGTTTACTACGTCGCTTACTGCTTTTTCAAAGCGTGCTAGGCCTTCTTTAATGTCTTCAAATGGAATAACTAAAGAAGGGGTAAAACGAATCACGTTCATGCCTGCAACAAGGTTCATTAAACCATTGTTAGCACTGGCAACTAAAAAGTCACGTGCGCGGCCTTCATATTTATCGTTTAATACAGCGCCAATAAGTAAACCTTTACCACGTACTTCGCTAAATACGTTGTATTTTTCGTTTATTGCGTTTAAGCCATCGCGGAATAACTGTTCACGCTCTTTTACGCCGTTTAGTACATCAGGTGTATTTACGGTATCAAAGGCTGCTTCTGCTACTGCACAGGCAAGTGGGTTGCCACCGTACGTAGAGCCGTGCGTACCTATTTTTAAATGCTCTGCAATAGCAGTGCGTGTGATCATAGCACCTATAGGAAAACCACCACCTAATGCTTTAGCAGTCGTTAAAATATCGGGTACTACACCTAAGCCTTCGTAAGCGTATAAATCGCCAGTGCGGCCAACGCCTGTTTGTACTTCATCAAAAATTAGCAGTGCATTGTGTTTGGTACATAATTCGCGTACTTTTTTAGCAAATTCGTCGGTAGGTGAAATAATGCCGCCTTCACCTTGAAGTGGCTCCATCATCACGGCACATGTTTTATCACTGATAAGTGCTTCAAATGCTGCAATATCGTTGTAATCACAATGCATAACGTCGCCAGGTTTTGGGCCAAAGCCATCAGAGTAAGCAGCTTGTCCACCCACCGTTACAGTAAAAAATGTACGACCGTGAAAACCTTTGTTAAACGCTATAATTTGTGACTTTTCTTCGCCGTATACGTCAAGTGCAAAACGACGAGCAAGCTTCAGAGCCGCTTCGTTAGCTTCTGCACCTGAGTTTGCAAAATACACTTTATCAGCAAATGTCGCTTCAACCATTTTTTGTGCTAAACGCAGGGCAGGCTCGTTAGTCATTACATTTGATAAGTGCCAAATTTTCTCGCCTTGCTCTTTTAGCGCATTAACAAGCGCTGGGTGACAGTGGCCTAAACAATTAACGGCAATACCGCCTGCAAAATCAATAAACTCATTGTCATTTTGATCCCATACACGTGAGCCTTCGCCTCGCACTGGAATAACTGCCGACGGGTTGTAGTTTGGCACCATTACATCGTTAAATAAGTCTCTTGTTACTTGCATTATGTACACCTAAAAATTGTGAATATTGAATAAAGATTAGCAAAATAAAAACGTTAGCGTTTTCTCAGCTAGGTAATTTTTGTTATTAGTGGTTATTATCGAAGGTTATAGGTTAAATTTGCAGTGCTATTTTGTGAAAATTGATTACAATAAAAGTCAAAATAACGAAATCAATAAGCAATATGATAACTCCACAAGATGAAAAGTTACTTTCTGTCCTTAAAACCAACGCTAGAGCGAGTATTTCTGATTTAGCTAGAATTCTTAATTTATCGCGTTCTACAGTGCAAAGTAGGATGCTTAAATTAGAAGAAACGGGTGTTATTAAAGGCTATAGCGTTGATTACGGCGATGCTTTTTTAAGTAAAATGGTATCGGCACATGTGTCAATAAAGGTGATTCAAAAGCTTACTACTAAGACGAATATTGAGCTAAAGCAAATTGATGCGATATCACAGCTTTATGCTATAAGTGGTGAGTTTGACTTAATTGCAGTTGTACAAGCACAAAACTTAGAAAAACTCAGCCACTTACTCGATGATATTGGTAATTTAGATGGTGTGGAACGCACAACTTCTTCGGTTATTTTAGAAACCAAGTTTAAACGTTGATGTACTTCCTATGTGAATTTATGTTTTTGCACTATGGGAGAGCGCGTTTGACAACCACTTTTTTTGCTTTATCAAGTTTTATAAAGTAGGCATTACCACCAATTCCTTTAAACTCTTCGTCGGTGAATACAATTGTATTATCGTCATAAAAAGTGATGGCTTCTTTTTGCGTAACGATGCCTAAATCTATTTTAGACACATCACCAGAGAAAAACTGATCACCTTTAAAGTTCTCAAATAACCAAATACTGGTAGAGTCAAGTAGTACGAGTTTTTTACGATCTGGGCTTAACGCTGCAGAGGTTATCCAGCACAGTTTTTCCATTGTTGTACAGGTTTTAAATGATCCTATTAATTGGGCTTTAAAGTTAGCAGCGTGGTCGCCTACTTTATATAAATTTGTAATGCCATCAAAAGGTTCTGTGCGGTTTTTAGTGAATAAATAAAGGTGGCGACCCAAGGCTACAAACGCTTCTAGATCAAAATTACGATTACTTGGTTTTATTGGATTGCCATCCATTTCAGGGTACGTAAACTTTATTATTTCGGCATTTGTTGTATCGGTTTTGATATCAATTGGATTCTCTATTTTATAAATAGTAAGCCAACGCCTATCATTTTTATTGTTACCAAAATCACCTAAAAAGAAATGACCAAATTTATTTTGAGTCATGTCTTCCCAATCAATGTTTTTAGCATTAGAAACTAAAATTTCTTGCGCAATCGACCCATCTTTATTTAAGCGGTAAAGCTTTGGATCGTCACCCCCATCATTAATTGCCCACAAGCGATCGCGCTTATCAAATTCAATGCCTGATATTTCTTTGAGTTTAGGGTCGAATGAAATTTCCTTTTTACTGTATAAGGTGTAGATTGAGGAAATAATAAACACTGCGACAACTAAAAAAATGAATGCCGTAGTTAATAAAATGCTTTTTTTCAACATGAAATTTACGATATTTCAGAGCGTTAAATTGATGTGTATTATCACTGATGTGAATACGTAACAAAAGCAGTTTCTTGAGTAAGCTCTCTCATTACTTCAAACCAAATCATCAGTGTAATTAAGATAAGTATTAAATGGTTAAAATCGCTCCAATTGGTTTGAAAATTGCTCTGTAATGTATATGCAATTCTTAATGTCTATATTTTACGCTTTATGCACTAATAAAGTGCGATAAGTAAGATTGCCTGCACTGTAATAAAGCGTAAACAAAAGTTTGCTTTACTACGGTTAGCTTAAAGTTTGACTGAATACATTCCCACATCGCCAGCTTAAAAATAGGCCCTGTGGCAATAATTAAATACCTTTTACTGTTTAGTTGGAGCCTACTATGTTGCACAAACGATTTTTTAAAACAAAAGATGAAGCGGAAATCACCTTTGAATTTGCTCACCCAGATGCGCAAGAGGTCTGCTTAATTGGCGAGTTTAACAGTTGGCAGCCCGTGCCAATGAAGCTTAATAAAAAACAAGGTGTGTTTAAATGCAAACAACGCCTTCCTCTTGATCAACAATACCACTTTCGTTATTTAATAAATGGCGAATTTTGGGATAACGATCATAAAGCAGACGCTTATGAGGCTAACAGTTTTGGAACTGAAAATAGTATTGTTAACACCCAACGTATTAATTAAGGCCTGTAAATGAACGAACTTTCGCAGTTGTTTTACTTACACGGTATTGGTTATGAGTTTACTAAATACACAGGCGAGCAGATATTTTTCAGTGAAGATACACGTAAGCGTGCCCTGCAATGTTGTGGTGTTGATACCAACAACTATAACAAAATAGCTCAATTAAATTACAAGCTCGATGTAGAGCCTTGGATGCAGCTCTTGCCAAATGTAAGTTTAATTGAGCAAACAGACTTTTATTTAAAAGTGAAAATAGATGACAGACAACTTAGCCAAACTGCATCAGTAAGTGTTGAACAACTGGGAATAGAGTGTGAATTTACTAACCTTGATGATTTAATAATTACAGGCGAATACCACTTTAATGGCGTCCGTTATATTGAAATTGCACTGCCTTTACCTTCAATACCAATAGGGTATTACCACGCAGACATTACAGTAGGTGAACAGCACGCAAGTACTGAGATCTGGTCTGTGCCCGAGCGTGTTTTTCAAGTTGAAGACACAAAAAAAACGGGGGTGTCGGTTCAGTTATATACGCTTAAAAATAATGAAAGACTGGGAATTGGCGACTTTTCAGATTTACTCACGCTAGTTGACTTGTGCTGTGAGCACAATATGGATTACATATTGCTCAATCCTCTGCATTTGTTGTTTTGCGACATGCCTGAGCGTGCAAGCCCATACAGCCCTAATAGTCGAGCGTTACTAAACCCTTTATACATTTCTGTTGATTTGTGCGAAGACAGTAAAAACAATGCTGAATTAGCAAAAATTATGCAAAGTGATGAGGCGACTTCTCTTTTAAATAAAAGCGGACAGTTTATTAATTACGAGGATGTTAGTTGCGTTAAATATAAATTATTTAAAGCACTGTACAACCATTTTGAATTAACAGCCAGTAAGCTTCGTCGTGATGCATTCAATGCTTTTTGCGATAAACATCAGCCCACCTTACAAACAATAGATTCACAAACCTCTCTTTTTGATTATTACCTACAGTGGCAAGCGCATCTTCAACTTGGTTTATGTCAAGAGCGGTCCAAGAAAGGAGGTATGGCAATAGGTCTGATTAATGATTTAGCTGTTGGGTGTGCTGGCGATGGTGTTGAGTTCAAATCACAACAGTCATTATTCGCCGATAATGCCAGTGTGGGTGCACCGCCTGATCCTTGGGCTGAGGGCGGGCAAGATTGGGGGTTACCGGCTTTAAACCCGCAAAGTTTAGCACACAATAACTACTCATTTTACCGTTCGTTAATTCGTGAAAATATGCAGAATGTAGGCGGGCTAAGAATCGACCATGTTATGGCTATTCGCCGCTTGTGGTGGTGTTTTGAAAATAATGGTCAGCGAGATGGTTGCTATATTTATTACCCCTTTGAACATTTGCTGGCTATTTTGAAAATAGAGTCGCATATTAATCAAAGCATAGTTATAGGTGAAGATTTAGGCATTGTGCCACCAGAAGTAAAACATGCATTATCAAGTAGTGGTATTTTTTCAAACAGTTTGTTTTATTTTGAAAAGCAAAACGATGGTGATTTTTTACCGTTACACGAATTACCCCCTCAGTGCTTATTGATGATTGCAAATCATGATGTACCGCCCTTTACAGGCTGGTGGCAGCACGATGACATAGCTATAAAACAACAATATCACTTAATTGACGACGAACAATCAACGCAAATTACCAACCAGAGAATCGATGAAAAAACGCGATTGCTTCGTTTTATCAATGCTACAGCTAATCTTACATTAACGATACACAGCGATGCTAAGTCGGTTTACCGTGCGCTTAGCCAGTGTTTAGCTGGCTCAGATTCTCGATTGTTTGCACTACAAATAGATGATTTAGATGAACAGAAATATCCGGTGAATATTCCTGGTACAGACAAAGAATATCCAAATTGGCGACGTGTATTAACACATACATGTGAAGAAATTTTTGCAAACAACGCCACGCTTTTAGCTGCAATCGATTCAATAAGGAAAGGTTAAATGAGCAGTACAGCTTCAAATAGTTCGGCATTACCTAAATCTCAAAGCGCTGACTACGATGCCCAAGTTAATGCACTTAACATAGGGCGATTTAAAGACCCATTTAGCTTTTTAGGTGCACATAAAGTAAGTGAGTCAAATATAGAAGTGCGTGTATATTTACCTGATGCCCACCATGTTTCTTTGTCAATTGACAATCAACTAGTTGAAACGCAAAGATATAAGCACAGTGATTTATTTATAGCCCGTGTAAGTCAGTTGCCTACCTCGCCTTATTTATGTACAGCCAAATATAGCGACACTTCGACTACGTTTTTTGATGAATATAGTTTTAACAGTGAGCTTGATACAGATGCCATGTACTTATTTAACGAGGGCAGTTTAGAGCATGCATACTTGCACTTTGGCGCGCACTTTACCAACCAGCAAGATGTAGATGGCGTTCGTTTTTGTTTGTGGGCACCTAATGCAGCCAGCGTTTCAATTATTGGTGAGTTTAATTTTTGGCAAGCGAACCGACATTTTATGCGTTTTCACCCTGCCAGTGGTGTGTGGGAGTTATTCATTCCCGAGCTTAAAGCAGATATGTGCTACAAATTTGCCATTACAGCGCAAAGTGGTGAGGTAATAGAAAAAGCAGACCCTTACGCTTTTAAAATGCAACAGGCTCCAGGTACCGCGAGTGTTCTTCAATACAAACCAGAGGCAATAGCGTTAAGTGAACAAGCAATAAGCAATAGGCAAAAGCGTAATCATATAGACGCACCAATCAGTATCTATGAGGTGCATTTAGCGTCGTGGCAGCGAGGTGAAGGTAATCGTTATTTGAGTTACACTGAGCTTGCCGACAAACTCGTTAGTTACGCGCTTGAGATGAACTTTACCCACTTGCAGCTTATGCCCATAAGTGAATACCCGTTTGACGGTTCATGGGGGTATCAGCCTGTTGGACTATTTGCTCCAACCAGTCGTTTTGGCGATTACAACAGCTTTAAATATTTTGTTGAGCAATGCCATAAATATAACGTAGGTATTTTACTTGATTGGGTTCCTGGGCATTTTCCAAGTGATCCCCATGGTTTACACCGATTTGATGGTACACACTTGTACGAACATGCCGATATGCGCCAAGGCTTTCATCCAGATTGGAATACTTATATTTATAATTATGACCGTCCAGAAGTTAAGAGCTTTTTGATTTCTAATGCAATGTATTGGCTTCATCAATTTGGCTTAGATGGTTTAAGAGTAGATGCCGTTGCGTCAATGTTGTACTTAGATTACAGCCGCAAAGAAGGTGAGTGGATACCTAATTGCTATGGCGGTCGCGAAAACCTTGGTGCAATTGAATGCCTCAAACAGGTTAATTTACGCAGTTATAAAAACAACCCTGGCATTATGATGGTGGCAGAAGAGTCGACTGCTTGGCCAGGTGTTACACAGAGTGTTGAGCATAATGGCCTAGGCTTTGGCTATAAATGGAATATGGGGTGGATGAACGATAGCTTGTTGTATATGCAACGCGATCCACTTTATAAGCAACATCACCATCATGAAATCACGTTTTCGATGGTATATGCATTTAGTGAAAACTTTATTTTACCGCTGAGTCACGATGAAGTTGTTCATGGGAAAGGCGCGCTAATTGAAAAAATGCCGGGCGATGATTGGCAAAAATTCGCAAATTTACGTGCTTATTATGCATTTATGTGGGCACACCCAGGTAAAAAGTTGTTATTTATGGGGGGGGAAATAGCTCAACGTGCTGAGTGGGGGCATGATCATTCTATTGATTGGCATTTACTACAACATGAAAGTCATAAAGGTATAAAGCAGACAGTAAAAACGTTAAATGAGGTTTATAAAAATCAACCCGCGCTGTATGAACTTGACTCAAGTGCCGCAGGATTTGATTGGATTGACAACAATAATAACGAGCAAAGCATTTTAAGCTTTGTACGTTACGCTAAAAATGCCCATGACTTTGTAGTTGTGATTGCCAACTTTACGCCTATGTCATATCAAGAATATACCTTAGGCGTTCCGAGCAAAGGCGTTTATAAAGTAATAATAAACACAGATGAAAGCGAATTTTTTGGCTCGGGTATTAAAGTATCGCAAAACCAATCAAATACTGTTGTCACTAACGACAATCCTCAACATGGTTTTAACCAAAGCATCACTATTGCTATGGGTGGCTTAACAACAATTTATTTGCAAAAGGTACAAGATGAGTAATCAATTTGAAGTAACTCACGGCCTTGTTGAGCCTCTTGGCTCGAGCTTGCATTTTAATGGTGTTAATTTTTCATTGTACGCGCCAAAAGCGACACAAGCGTATGTGTGTTTATTTGATAAAAGTGGCCACTCTGAAATACTAAAAGTGGCTATGAATATAAATGAAGGTGGTATTTGGAGTATCCATATTGCACCGCTTAATACTGGGGCACTTTATGGGTTTAGGGTTGAGGGTGAATATAACCCTGATACTGGCTCGCTATTTAATGAACATAAATTATTAATTGACCCTTACGCAAAAGATTTATTTGGTGAGTTTACATGGAGTGAACGCCATTATGGCCAAATGCCAATAGGCACAAAAAGTACCGTTAACAATGCCATTGATATACCAAAATCAAAAGTGTCATCAATTGATTTGTATGAACATAAAAAACCGAATCACAGATGGTCAAAAACAGTCATTTATGAGTGTCATGTAAAAGGGACTACGTGTCGTCATCCTCAAATACCTAAGGCACTGCAAGGCAAATTTTTAGGATTGAGCCACCCGCATTTTATTGACCATATAAAAAGTTTTGGTGTAACAGCAATAGAGCTACTCCCTGTGCATGCTTTCATTAGCGAGCAATTTTTAACAGGCAAAGGCCTACAAAATTATTGGGGATACAACACGCTTAACTTTTTCACTCCTCACAAAGACTACTTGGTAAACGACGATATTAACGAGTTTAAACAGATGGTTAAGGAGCTTCATGCTGCAGATATTGAAGTTATTTTAGATGTTGTTTACAACCATACAGCTGAAGCGGGTAATGATGGCCCCATATTGTCGTTGCGCGGCTTAGACAACCTTGCTTATTACCGCACAGTAGAAGCCCAACCCAGTGTATACATAAACGATACGGGGTGTGGTAACACCATTAATATAGATCACCCAAAAACGTTGCAGTTAGTGCTCGATAGCTTGCGATATTGGGTTGAAGTAATGGGTGTTGATGGCTTTAGATTTGATTTAGCAACAATACTGGGCCGCTCAAAGGCTGGGTTTAGTTCAGCGCATACGTTTTTACAAACTATTGCTCAAGACCCTGTTTTAAATAAGATAAAGTTAATTAGTGAGCCATGGGATATTGGCCCTGGTGGGTATCAACTCGGGGCTTTTCCTCCACCTTGGCGAGAGTGGAATGACCAATACCGAGATGTAATTCGTCGTTTTTGGAAAGGCGATGAAGGGATTATAGCCAACGTGGCTAAACGCTTACATGGCTCGTTTGATATATTTGAGCATAGCCACCGAGGCCCATTAAATAGTATTAATTTTATAACCAGCCATGATGGATTTACGCTTGCAGATTTAGTGAGTTACGAGCATAAACACAATGAAGCTAATGGCGAGAATAACAGAGATGGCCACAGTGCTAATTACTCATTTAATTGCGGGGCAGAAGGCTTTAGCACTGATGAAAAAGTAGCCGTATTAAGATTACAACAACAAAAAAACTTTTTACTCACATTAATCCTATCTAAAGGTGTGCCTATGATTGCTGCTGGCAGCGAAATGGCACATTCTCAAGGGGGTAATAACAATGCATATTGTCAAAATAACCGTACGAGTTGGCTTGCCTGGAAAGAGTCACAACTTAATCATTCATTGACTCAATTTATAGACGACGCACTTAGAATTAGGCGTGCTCATAGTGCATTTAAACACAGTGTGTTTTTAGACGATATAGATGAACGTTTCACAGTGAAATGGTTTACCGAAACAGGTGACACTATGACAGATTCGCATTGGCATGAGAATTCGCGTCAATTTTTAATGTATAGCTTGCTTGATAAGCAAAATAAACACGCATTACTTATTGTATTCAATGCTAATAAAAAATCAGTCAGTTGTCAGTTGCCTCCATCACCTATTAATGCCTCGTGGCAAATGGTTTTATCAAGTGTAAATAATGCATCTTTAACAACTCACCAAGATGCACCCGTTGAAATTTCTGCACAAAGTAGTTGGGTTTTTAGTGCTAACTTAGAGGACGTAGCTAATGGCTAAGCAAGTTGAACAAGTATGTGTTGTAAAGGGGTGGCAAGAAGGCCCAGTAATAGACGAAAGCACCTTAAAAGATGATTTAACGCGCCATTTTTATTACACCCTAGGGCGAGACAAAGTTGGAGAGTCGCAGCTGTATTTGTACCATGCATTAGCATTGACGATCCGTGATCGTTTAGTGGCACGGTGTCGAGAAACTAATAAAAAAATCAAACAGCAAAAAAGCAGAAAAACCAGTTACCTTTCACTTGAGTTTTTAATGGGGCGTGCTCTGGGAAATGCGGTATTAAATCTTGATTTAGAGGATCAAGTGTCATCGGCACTACAAGAATATTGTACTGAAATTGAAACAGTTGAAGACGCAGAGCACGATGCAGGCCTTGGTAATGGTGGCTTAGGACGCTTAGCTGCGTGTTTTTTAGATAGTTGTGCAAGTTTAGCTTTACCCGTTGTGGGTTACGGCATTAGATACGAATACGGAATGTTCAACCAATCAATTAATGATGGTAATCAAATAGAGCAACCCGATAATTGGCTTCGTGAGGGTCACCCTTGGGAGCTAAGTGCTCCCGAGCACTCTAAGCGCATTAAGTTCGGTGGTTATGTAAATAGTTATACTGATAAACAAGGTAGGGAACACCGCCAGTGGGTTAGTAGCCATGACGTGTTAGCAGTGCCTTACGATGTGCCCATTCCTGGTTATAAAAACAATATTGTAAACACGCTACGCTTATGGAAATCAGAAGCGACTGACGAATTTAACCTAACTGAATTTAACGCGGGTAGTTATTCAGAAGCCGTTGCACAAAAAAACTTAGCCGAACAAATCACTATGGTACTTTACCCTAACGACAGCAGTGAAAATGGTAAAGAGCTACGACTGCGCCAACAATACTTTTTATCATCAGCGAGTATTCAAGATATTGTTGATCAGTGGGTGAGTGATCATGGTGAAAGTTTTACTGATTTTGCCGATTACCATGTTTTTCAATTAAACGATACTCATCCAAGTATTGCAGTGGCAGAGCTTATGCGAGTGTTAGTTGATGATTATGAGCTGGACTGGGATGATGCATGGCAAATAACTACAAAAACAATGGCCTACACAAACCATACATTATTGCCAGAGGCGTTAGAGAAATGGTCAGTTTCATTATTTTCAAAATTGTTACCCCGTATTTTAGAAATAGTATTTGAGATAAACGCACGTTTTCTAGCCGAAGTTGCACAGCATTGGCCTGGTGATGTCGATAAACAGCGAGAGCTATCGCTAATAGAGGAAGGTGGCGAACCGCAAATTCGCATGGCTTATTTAGCCATTGTGGGCAGCTATTCAGTTAATGGTGTTGCTGCACTGCATACAGAGCTATTAAAAGCGGGTTTATTTAAAGAGTTTTATACACTTTGGCCTAACAAGTTTAATAACAAAACCAATGGGGTGACACCTCGCCGTTGGCTTGCCCATTGTAACCCTACATTGAGTGAATTGATTAGTGAGAAAATAGGCACCGATTGGGTACGTGACTTTGCTCAAATAAACCAGCTACGTCGTTTTTATGATGACACATCATTTCAAGCACAGTGGCAAAAAGCCAAAGTAACAAACAAACAACGTTTAGTTGATTTAGTGAAAGAGCGCTGTGGTGTAGAGTTTGATGTATCCATGATGTTTGATGTACAAGTTAAAAGGATTCATGAATACAAGCGTCAGTTACTAAATATACTCCATGTTATTCATTTATATGACCGCATTCGCCGTGGTGATACACAAGGGTTAGTGCCACGTTGTGTTTTACTAGGTGGTAAGGCTGCACCGGGTTACTACATGGCTAAAAAAATAATTAAGCTAATCAATAATGTGGCAGATGTGATCAATAAAGATCCCCTCGCGTCGTCGTATTTACGCGTGGCTTTTTTACCTAATTACAATGTGACAGCCATGGAAGTTATTTGTCCAGCTACTGATTTGTCTGAGCAAGTTTCAACTGCCGGTAAAGAAGCTTCAGGCACCGGTAATATGAAGTTCATGATGAATGGTGCATTAACTATTGGCACGTTAGATGGCGCCAATATCGAAATTAGAGATGCCGTTGGTGCCGATAATTTCTTCTTATTTGGTGCAGAGGCACATCAGATTGATGATATTAAGTCGCGTTATAACCCCGCACATTTAATTGAGCAAAATAGCGACTTAGCCAATGTTATGCACTTGCTAGAAAGCGGGCACTTTAATTTATTTGAACCTTGCCTATTTGACGATGTAATTAATGCAATTAAGAGCCCACACGATCCATGGCTTGTTGCACATGATTTCGAAAGCTACGTATCTGCACAAAAACAAGTAGATAAAGCCTATGCTGATCAAGCTTATTGGACGCAAATGAGTATTTTAAATACCGCTGCCAGTGGCATATTTTCAAGTGATAGGACCATAAGCCAATACAGTGACGACATTTGGCATTTAACCCCACTCAATACTAGTGACACTGACTCAACGACAACTACCAGTAAAGCCACTAAAAGCTAGATAAATGGAGAGAATAGTATGCCTAATTATGCAAATCGCTACATAAGTAGCCTAACTAGAGAAACGTATGCGTTAATACTGGCTGGTGGTCGTGGTTCTCGCCTGCACGAATTGACCGACTGGCGTGCAAAGCCAGCCGTTTACTTTGGTGGTAAACACAGAATTATTGATTTTCCTTTGTCTAACTGTATCAACTCGGGTGTTAGGCGTGTGGGTATAGCAACACAGTATAAATCTCACTCACTTATTCGCCACGTAAATCGAGCTTGGGGGCACTTTAAAAAGGAATTAGGTGAATCGGTTGAAATATTACCTGCATCACAACGCCATGGTGATGAATGGTATTGCGGCACCGCCGATGCTGTTTTTCAAAATATGGATATTATTCGTCATGAGTTACCTAAATATGTAATGATTTTATCAGGCGACCACGTTTATCGTATGGATTACGGTGCATTGCTTGCTGAACATGTTCAAAAAGGGGCCGATATGACCGTGTGTTGTATTGAAGTACCTGTTGAAGAAGCTGCAGATACCTTTGGTGTAATGACAGTAGATGAAGAAAGCCGTGTTTGTCGTTTTGATGAAAAGCCAGCAATGCCAAGCTCAGTGCCAGGCAAGCCGGGTACATGTTTAGCATCCATGGGTAACTACATATTTAATACTGAGTTCTTATTTGAGCAACTAAAGAAAGATGCTGAAAATGAAGGGTCAGGACGTGATTTTGGGCATGACATAATCCCCGCTATTATTGAAGAGCATAACGTTTTTGCATTCCCATTCAGAGACCCTCAACAAGAAGGTCAGCCATATTGGCGCGATGTAGGAACACTCGACTCATTTTGGGAGGCTAACATGGAACTTGTTATGCCTGAGCCTCAACTTGACTTATACGACCCAGCGTGGCCAATTTGGACATACCAAGAGCAATTACCCCCAGCTAAATTTATATTTGATGATGACGACAGGCGAGGAATGGCCCTTGACTCTACAGTTTCGGGAGGGTGTATTATTTCGGGTTCGGCAGTAAGAAAATCATTGTTGTTTTCTAACGTGCATGTGCGCTCGTTTTGTGAAATTGAACAATCGGTTATTTTACCGGGCGCTATTATTAACCGCGGATGTAAAATTAAACGTGCAATAATAGACAGAAGCTGTGAAATACCTGCAGGGCTTGAAATAGGTTTTGACCGTAAAACAGATGAAGAAAATGGTTTTAGGGTATCAAAAAAAGGCATTGTACTTGTTACCCGCGACATGCTTAGTGAACTTGCTAAAAAGTTAGAGCGTCAAACACAAGAAAATAAGAAACTAGCTTAATACAGAGTTAGGCAAAACAAGCTTGCCCTAAAGCGGGTAAGCTTATTAAAACAAAGGAAGCAGTAAATTAATGCATGTATTAATGGTTGCAGCAGAGAACGATGCGTTACCTAGCGCTAAAGTAGGCGGTGTAGCAGATGTAGTCCGTGATGCCCCGAAGGCTCTTGCGAAGCATGGCGTATCGGTTGATGTAGTGATCCCAGATTATGGATTTGAGCCATTAAATAGGCATTACATAGGTGAAGTAACAGTGGCGTTTAATGCTCAATCTCATGTAATGACCTTGTTTAAAGTGGATCAAACAAAAAATAACATAACTCAAATTGTAATAAGCCACCCAATGTTTAGTGATTCAGGTAGTGTTTATTGCAATGATGCACCGGGTAGGCCATTTGCAACGGATGCAACAAAGTTTGCGCTATTTAATGCGGCTGTTTGCGAAGCATTATTGCAAGGACTACTTAAACGGCCTAGTACGCTGCATTTACATGACTGGCATAGCGCATGCGTTGCTGTTTTACTTAAGTTTGAGCCACGTTACAGTGTTTTACACGATATACATTTAGCGTACACAGTGCACAATTTAGCACTACAAGGAATAAGGCCTTTTAAGCACGATGAATCGAGCTTAGAAGCTTGGTTTCCATCATTAAGTTACAACGGGCAACACTTGTGCGACCCAAGGTATGCAAATTGTTTTAACCCAATGCGAAGCGCCATTAATTTAGCAGACAAAATTCATTTAGTGTCGCCTACCTACAGCCAAGAAGTGCTTAAACCCAGTAATTACAATGATGGCTTTTTTGGTGGTGAGGGGCTTGAACAAGACCTACAAAATGCAGCCGAACAAGGTAAAGTGGTCGGCATTTTGAATGGCTGTGAATACCCTGCATTGGAAGTAGTAAATGCAGTTATGGACGAGTTGTACAACGAGGCAGAAAAAAGCTTATTTGCTTGGATGAGCAACAGCGAACAGCTTGAAAGCGTTCACTACATTGCGCACCAACGATTAAAGCAATTTAAAGCGACACCAAATAATGGGCCAATTGTTACAAGCGTAGGTAGACTCACAGAACAAAAAGTATTGTTATTATGTCAGCCATTAAATGGTGAACTTGCGATAGACGCAGTATGTAATAGTATTAATGAACAGGGTGGGCGTTTAATCATATTAGGCTCTGGCGATAAAGCGCTAGAAGCATTGTTTACAAAAGCCATGGCACGTAACGAAAATTTACTATTTTTAAAAGGTTATGCGCAAAAAGTAGGTGATTTAATGTATCAATTAGGTGATTTATTTTTAATGCCTAGTTCGTTTGAGCCTTGCGGAATAAGTCAAATGCTGGCAATGCGCGCAGGCCAACCTTGTTTGGTACATAGTGTTGGCGGATTAAAAGATACGGTAAAACACAATCAAAATGGGTTTAGTTTTAATGGCGCAACATTACGTGAGCAAACACATACTTTGCTTTCATGTTTAACCGAAACGCTAGCATTTTATAAACAACATCCAAAAAAATGGCAGCAAATAAAATCTAATGCTAAAGCAGTACGCTTTTCGTGGTCTCAGGTTGCAAGTGATTACATTTCAACCTTGTACCGATAAAGTTTGTTTAATTTAACTTAAGCGAAGTGACATTTTAGATTATTTACGCTATTAATAACTTGGTATTAATGGAATTAAATAAAGTAGGTAAAGTGTCTGTATTTGTTGCAAGGCAAGCAATTTTCAATCGGCGTCAAAAAGTAGTTGCTTACGAGCTACTTTTTAGGGACAGTCCTAAAAACTTTTTTCCTGATATAGCCGAAGGGCAGGCAACTGCACGGCTTATTATGGAAAATCAACTTAATTTGGGCACACGCCATATCACCTCTGGTAAAAAAGCGCTCATCAACATTGGGCCTGAATCTTTAGAGCTTGACCTGTGTGCCTTTTTACCGTGCCAAGATGTTGTAATAGAGCTTCTTGAAAGCATAGAGCCCACTGATACAAATTACGAGTTATGCCGAGAGCTCTTTCATAGTAATTTTAATTTAGCCCTTGATGATTTTGTATACAAACCACAATGGGATCGCTTTTTAAAGCTGGTTAAACTCATAAAATTTGATATAACCATAACCCCATTAGACGATATTCACCCTATTATAAAAAAGCTCAAAGATCACAAACAAATTAAGTTACTCGCAGAAAAAATAGAAACTCAGGAAGAATACGAAGTTGCCGCTGGCATGGGCTTTGATTACTTTCAAGGTTACTTTTTTGCAAAACCCACCATGATGAAGCACAACGACATTGATTATAACTACGGGTTAGTCGTTGCAATATATGCTGAAATAATGGGCCCCAATCCAGATTTAACCAAAATAGCAGCGTTGTTTGAATTGGATGCCGCACTGGCTTATAAATTACTACGTTTAATTAACAGCGGCGTATTTCCCATACAAAGTAAAATAGCCTCCTTAAAGCAAGCGCTGGTTTATTTGGGCCAGGAGCGGTTAAAAAAGTTTGTTAGTTTAATTGTTACCGCTCACACCGCTGGTAAAAAGCCTGCAGAGCTAATGCAAGTGTGCGTCGTACGTGCGCGCTTTTGTGAATTGATTGCTAAAAAAGTGGCCAAGCATCAGTCAGGAGAGGCGTTTTTAACCGGCTTGTTTTCGCTTCTTGACGCTATACTAGATCAACCAATGAGCTTGCTTGTTGAAAAATTACCTTTCCAGGATGATATAAAAGCAGCCTTGCTCGAAGAAAAAAACACACTGTATTACATTTTAAAAGTTGTTAAAGCATACGAAACTGGCAGCTGGTGGGCACTCGAACAAGCTGTTATATTTTTAAATATACAAAGTGATATACTACCAGAGCTTTACCAGAAGTCGGTTGACTGGGCCGACAGCTATAAAAATAATATTTAACGGAAAACAGCTTTAATGCGTAATTATAATATGGACTTTATTCGCGGCATTGCCGTGCTTGGCTTAGTGTTTATGAATGGCTATGCCTTTGGTTTTATGGAATTTGGTTATGTGCCTTTAACCATCCCCCCTGTAAGCGACACCATCATTGAATATTTTAATATACTGTTTATAGAAGGCCGATTTAGAACGCTGTTTAGCTTACTTTTTGGCGCAGGTTTGTATATTCAATGGCAGCGCTTTAAATCATCGGTGCAAATAAAAAGTAGATTATATTGGCTCATAATTTTTGGTCTTATACATGGCTTTTTACTTTGGGCTGGTGATATTTTGTTTGTTTATGGGGTGTCTGGCTGGTTTATTATTAAATATCTAGACACCGACAACCCTAAGCTATTGCAAAGAGGGCTTGAGTTTACTGGGCTCTCGGCGGTTGTTACGTTTTTAGTGTTGTTCACTATTCCTGACGATCAGAGCTTTCGTGATTATGCCAAGTTTATTGAGTTATTTAGTCCTCATTACAGTGATTACTTTAATGAAAATCTTTTTATAAATATCCTTATGCTAATCACAGTGCCGCTAATGACGATGTGGATGTGCGTTGGCATCATGCTAATTGGCATTTACGCGTATAAAGAGGGAATATTTAACAAAGGTCTATCAAATCAGCAGTTGTGGGTGTGTGGCTTAGGTGTACTTATATTTTGTAGTATACGACTAAGCACATCAACGCTTACTGGTGGTTTGGGTATGAGTTTACAAGAAATTTCTAACATGTTCGCTGCTCTGTGTATGGCTGGGCTTTATATTCATGTAATTGTTAAGTTTTGTAAAAATAGCCCACAGTTTGGCAAACTAATACAGCAGGCGGGTCGCATGGCATTCACACTGTATATAAGCCAAACCTTTATGCAATTACTTATTTATAGAGTGTTATTTCCAGAGTGGATACTTAGCTTTAATAGAATAGATTACTGGTTAGTTGCTGCTAGCTTAGTTGCTGTGCAGTTGTTATTTACGTTATTTTATAGTCGTTATTTTAAACAAGGGCCGCTTGAAGTGCTGTGGCGCAAATTAACCGACATTAAATCGGCGGCATAACTCGCATTTTTAGGTGGTTTGGGTATACACTAGCGACCCTAAAAAATTAATACTATTAAGTGATATGACCGAATTAAAACGTTTAAATAAATTTATTAGTGAAACAGGTTTTTGTTCACGCCGTGAAGCCGATAAATATATTGAGCAAGGTCGTGTGTCAGTTAATGGAAATGCGCCAGAAATGGGCGTGAAGGTTGCAGCAACCGATGTAGTATTGGTCGATGGCAAACCATTAAAAACGCCACCTAAACGCGTTTATATTGCTTACAATAAACCGGTGGGTATTACATGTACAACCGAACGTAAAATCCAAAGCAATATTGTTAAAGCGGTTAATTATCCCGATCGTATATTTCCAATTGGACGCCTAGATAGACCTTCTGAAGGGTTAATATTTTTAACTAACGAAGGCGACATTGTTAATAAAATTTTGCGTGCGGGTAATAACCACGAAAAAGAATACGTCGTCACCGTAGACAAGCCTCTTAACCGCCAATTTGTATCTAAAATGGCCAACGGCATTCCTATTTTAGATACTGTTACTAAAAAGTGTAAGGTTACACAAACAGGCCCTAAAGAATTTAAGATCATTTTAACTCAGGGGTTAAATCGCCAAATTCGCCGAATGTGTGAGTATTTAGGTTACGAGGTGGTGACTTTAAAGCGCACTCGTATTATGAATGTAACATTAAAAGGCTTAAAAGTGGGTCAATGGCGTCATCTATCCGATGTTGAAATGGCGCAAATAAACGACTCAATTGCTGACTCAGGCAAAACCCAAGAGCACTCGTTAGATACTAACAAGCAAGTTGATAAAAATGCTGCTATATCACCTAAGCGCGACTTTCAGGGTGAAATCCCTCGTCGTAATAAGCAAAAAGAGCGAGGCGATGAGCAAAAAAATAATCGAACTAATGCACCATATCAAAAACGCTCTACAACCTATGTTGGTAAACCAAAAACGGCAAAAGCAAATAGTGCATCTATCAATAAAGCAGGCTCACGCACTAAGCTAAGTTTAAAAAAATAAGCTAAGCAATTACCACTGTATTTATTTAAGTTATAAAAAATGCCACAGTTTACGCTGTGGCATTTTTATTTAGTTAAACACTTACTATGTCTTTATTTACGTGGTTGGTATTCAATTCTAAAAATCATAGTATATAAAACAGGCACTACTATTAATGTGAGTATGGTCGCAAAGCCTAAACCAAACATAATTGTGACCGCCATAGATTGAAAGAACACATCAAACAGCAAAGGGATCATACCGAGTATTGTAGTGATTGCAGCCATTGCAACAGGGCGCACACGGCTCACCCCAGAATCAAAAACCGCTTGGTAAGGTGAGCTGCCCGCTTTTAGCTCAAGGTTTATTTGGTCGACTAATACAATGCCATTTTTAATGAGCATACCACTTAAGCTTAATAACCCAAGTAGGCCCATAAAACTAAACGGCGCGTTCATTGCTAATAAACCGGCACTGACACCAATAATTGCCAGTGGAACTGTGGCCCAAATTACAAGAGGCTGCTTTAATGAGTTAAACAGTAAAACCGTAATAGCAAACATAGCTAAGTAGCCAAGCGGCAAAGACCCAAATATAGCCTTTTGAGCTTTGCTTGAAGATTCATATTCGCCGCCCCATTCTAATGAGTAACCATGAGGTAGCTCTATAGATTCAACAGGGCCTCGTACTCGGGCAAACAATTTAGCGGCTGTTTCATCTCCTAGCACATTTTGGTCGGCCATTACCGTTATTGTTCGCTTTCTATCGCGACGCATGATTAGGCTGTCTTCCCATTCAACGATAAACTCATCTACCACTTGAGTTACTGGTACAAATACACCTAAAACAGGGCTGTATATTTGTAAATCATGAACGCTATCTACATTAAGACGCTCATTAGCAGGGGAGCGCGCAATAATTGGCAGTAATTGAGTACCATCACGGTATACACCCACCTGTTTACCCGACAAGCTTGTGAGCAGCACATCATCCAGATCTGATTTACTTATGCCTAAGCGTCGTGCCTTTTGCTCGTTAAACTGTGGACGAATCATTTTGGTTCGCGCACGCCAATCATTACGAATATTAAATGCGCCGTCATCTTGAGCCATAAGCTTTTCAGCTTCAGCTGCGAGTTTTCTAAGAATGACAGGGTCAGGGCCTGTAAAACGGGCTTCTATTTTTGCATCAGTAGAAGGCCCAATCTCCATAGGCTTTATTTTTAGTTGAGCTGATAATGGTGTATTTTGAGAATAATCACGTACTTTTTGCATAACAACCGCAACTGCTTCGCGGTCTTTTACTCTTATAATAAGTTGTCCATACGACGAGTAAGACTTTTGAGGCGCATAAGTAAGCATAAAGCGTGGCGCACCTTGCCCGGTTGTACTTGTTACTTCTTTTACAAGTTCCTCTTGTTGCAAATAGTTTTCAAGCTTCTTTATGCCATCTAGTGTGGCACGAATATCCGAACCTTGTTGTTGCCAGTAATCTACGTAAAACATAGGTGTGTTTGAGGCAGGGAAAAATGACTGCTTAACCGAACCAAAACCCACTACGGCACTGCACAGTAATACAACCATGAGGATCATTGTTGACTTACGATAGTGCATTGCTAAATCTAATAGCGCTTTATAGCCTGTAAAAATAAACCCTTGGTATGGGTCGTTATCTGAATCGTCTTCGGTGTTTTTATCTTTTTTAAATTCATTTTCTGAAAACATAAGGTTTGCAAAAAATGGAGTTAAAGTAATGGCGGTTATCCAGCTAAGTAACAGCGATATAAACAACACCCAAAACAAGCTGCCCGCAAACTCACCGGTTGCGTCGGAGCTTAAACCAATTGGCGCAAACGCAGTAATACCAATAATAGTTGCACCTAACAATGGCCATTTAGTTTGCTCCACAATGTTAACTGCGGCTTTGAGTTTGGTTTGGCCACGTTTTAGGTTAATTAAAATTCCTTCGGTAACAACTATAGCGTTATCTACCAGCATACCAAGGGCTATAATAAGGGCACCTAACGATATACGTTGTAAGTCTATGGCAAACAACTTCATAAAAATAAAGGTGCCTAAAACCGTTAGTAATAAAATACCGCCTATTAAAATGCCGCTTTTAAGGCCCATAAAAATAAGGAGTACCACAATTACTATCGCAATGGCTTCTAGCAGGCTAACAATAAAACCGTCTACTGAGGTTTCTACTTCTTTTGGCTGGTTGTATACAGCATTCACGTCAATACCATGCGGGCGCTGGTACTCAAGTTCTGCTAAGTGAGCATCAATACGTTTACCTACATCAACTACATTAACGCCATTCATAAACGATACGCCAATTAATAGCGCTTGCTCAGAGTTATATCTAATTACATTAGTTGGTACTTCAGCGTACTCTCTAAATACTTCGGCAACATCACCCAAATAAATAAGCTCGCTCGCACCAGGTTTAGAAATCAGCAGAGTTTCAAGTTCTTTAACATCTTTAAATTCGCCAGTAGGATGAAAACGAATCGACTCATCGCCCACTCTAATTTTACCTGCGTTAGACACCGTGTTTTGAGATTGTAACAAAGCAAATATATGGCTGGGTGCAATACCAAGTTGGGCTAATTTACGGGTAGATATTTCTACCATTACTTGCGGCTGTTGCTCACCTGCAATGGTTACCTTGCTTACCCCTTTAACTAATACCAGTTCACGCTTTAAATAGTCAGTGTAGTCTTTTAGTTCATCGTAAGAATAGCCATCACCTACAACAGAATATAAAACACCATATACATCGCCAAAGTCATCTAAAATTGTACTTGGGTAAACACCACTGGGTAAAGACGGAGAAAGATCGTTTATTTTACGACGCATTTCATCCCAAATTTGGCGAAGTTGCTCTTTTCGATAAGTGCTCTTCATTTCCACGGCGATTTGCGACTTCCCGTTGGATGAAATAGAAGTCACGTGGTCAACATAGGGTAACTGTTGAATTGCATTTTCGAGTGGAAAAGTAACTTCTTCCTCGACTTGCTGCGGCGATGCGCCAGGGTACATGGTAATAACCATGGCCTGTTTAAGTGTAAATTCAGGGTCTTCTAACTGGCCTAAATCAAAATACGATACGCTACCACCAATTAAAAGCAGCAGGGCAAACATCCAACTAATTACTTTTTTCTTTATAGAAAATTGTGCAAAGCTCATAATTATAAGCCTCGCTCTTTATTCCATGGACGAACTTTCATGCCTTCTTCAATCGAGTGAACACCCGCAGACACGACAATTTGGCCCTCTTTAATACCGCTAAGTACCTCTATGCCATCATGGTGTAATTGGCCAACTTCAACAGCTTGCTTATGGACTTGGCCGGTACTTTCATCATAAAGCCAAACATAGGCATTATTTTTAATTGCTTCTTGTGGATCAGAAAAAACCGATTCAATAGGGAGTATTGTGTAAGCAACCTGCGAACGTGTTACTTTACTTAAATCAATTAAAACGCGGCCAGTCATACCTGCTAGTAAGTTAAAGTCCTCAGGCACGGGTAACGAAAACACCACTTTATAAGTGAGTGTTGCTGGGTCGGCTTGAGTGTCCCATTCTTTAATATCGAGCGTGTATTCTTTATCTTCAAAGCCATCAAATTTAACAGTAGGGTGGTAATCCGTGCCTTTTTTGAATCGCGCCACTATTTTTTCAGGAACCTGAATTTCTACGTCCATTAAATCGCGTGTTTCTAGGCGCAAAATGTTTTGTTTAGCTTGAATATTTTCAAAATTCTTTACAAACACTTTGGCAACAGTGCCCGCAAAAGGGGCTCGCAGTTCACTGTACTCAAGGTTGGTTTCAGCAATTTTAAATGCCGACTCAGCAATTTGCATATTGGCTGTTGCTTGGTCGAGCTCAGATTGGCTGGTAATTTTTTTCTCGAATAATTGTTCAATTCGGCTCAGTTGCGATTTTGCCAATTCGTAACGTGCTTTACGTTCATCAAACTGAAGTTGAAAATCTTCAGGGTCTAATTTGGCTAGTAAATCGCCTTTTTCAACGTGTTCACCAGCAAGAACCGGAAACTCTATAAGTTCTCCGTTTACCCTAAATGCAAGGTAAGATCCTTGGTTTGCAACCACCTCAGCTGGGAAACTACGAATATTGATTTGAGAGTCATGGCCAATATTGAACAGCTTAACAGGGCGAATGGGCTCTTCTTTAACTTGTTGTTCTGGCTCAGAACAGGCAATTAAGCTAAGTAGGGTCGTTGTTAGTAAACATAGACGAAAGAGTTTCATGTCTTCTCCGTTGCAATATTGGCAAAATAATTAAGTGCAGGATACGCTGCAAACATATAAAATAAAATTCATTAAATTTTAGAGACTTAATAAGTTTTACTTATAATGTTTTGAGGCGGTATATGAAGCTGAATCAATTAGTAATATTAGATGCCATAGTGCAAAGCGCAAGTTTGAGCGGCGCTGCACAAAAGCTTCATAAAACACAGCCTGCGCTAACGTTGGCTATAAAAAACTTAGAGGCACAAATAGGCTTTGAGCTGCTAGATAGAACTAAGTACCGGTTACAGCTTACTGAAAAAGGACGTATTTTTCATCGTGAAGCACAACAGTTACTGCATGCAAATGACGAGCTTGCCAAACTCGCAGAAGAGCTTTCGTTAGGAAATGAACCCCAATATCAAATTTGTTACGAACAGCTCTGCCATAAACAAAGTTATAACAAGATCATAAGTAATACTTTTAGGCAGTTTACGAGTACAGAGTTTTGTATTACCAGTGGCAAACGGTTTGTATCGTTAGAACAAGTTAATAGTGGGCAAGCAGAGTTAGGTATTGGCCCCTGGTTTGATTTATTTCATGCTACAGGTGACTTAGAAAGTGTGCCCATAGGTAAGCTCGATATTGGTATAGTAAGTGCTAAAGGGCTATTACCCCAACAGTTAACATACACACAATTACAAACCTATCCGTGTTTAGCTATGTTTGAAAGCGATTTAAGTATAGACAGCGATAGGCTATCTTACTCTAAGGGTTCTGCAATGATGAAAATAGACGATGTAGCAACTTTAAAATCGTTTTTACTTTCAGGGGCCGGATGGGCAATGATGAGCCTAGAGCATTGCAAACCTGAAATAAAAGCAGGCTTATTACAAGAAATCCATATTACAGACCGCGAACATAAATTTAGCGCACAAATAAGAGCGTTTAGGCAGCATGCTATTCATCATGGCCCTGTGGCACGCACTGTATGGGAGCAATTTAAACAACTAAGTAAGGCCTACGCTGATAAAAATGGATATTGAAAAAGAAACCCTTATTTATACCGTAATAGCCGGTATCCCAGCAGGAAAAGTAGCAAGCTATGGTCAAGTCGCTACGTTGGCTGGATTTCCGCAAAACTCACGCTTAGTTGGGCGTTTATTAAAAATAATGCCAAGTGATTCTGTTATTCCATGGCATCGTGTTGTAAACAGCCAAGGTAAAATAGCGTTCCCTGTAGGCAGTAACAAGTACCAAGCACAGCGTCAAAAATTATTATCAGAAGGTGTACTTTTTAAAAACGACAAAGTAAATATGCGTGAGTGTAGATGGCAGTAAAATTAACACTTTAGGCTAATTGCCAGTGTAGATCCGATAAATAAGTGCCATTCGGCACAGTAAAATACCTTCTAGATATTTTTGCAAAGTACTCAGTATTAACAGATGAATACCTAGCGCCCCTGCAACATCCTTTGATATTGCATCGTCTCGTAAGCTTAGTTTGACTGCTTTGATTTTAAAATTAACGGGGTAAAATATGTCTTTCTAGATTGGGTATATCTAGGCATTTTAGCCTCCTCAAAGTGATGAGGAGGTGTCCACTAAATAGGGTGAGGAGCAGCGCCCGTTTGAGTAACTTGTTATACGCATTATACCGTTAAAATAAAAGCGATTATAAATGCCACAAAAAATGAGACTAGTGTTGCTTTTATATTCACATGATCAACTTTGTATCTAACCGCACTTAAGAAAGTTGGAGCCATATCAATAGGAATCTTTTCTTTCTCAATAATATCGCTTGTCTGAATATCATAAGCAGAACAGATTGACATGACCGATTCAGGTGATGCGACTCCTGATTTTTCGATACGTTGAACGGTTCTTAAACTGATCCCTGCAACATCCGCGAGTTGCGATTGACTCCATGCTTTAGATTCTCTTAACTGCTTCAACTTTTTTACGTTTAATTGCATTTCCATAATTACTTCCTCAAAGATAAAATTTCAAATTATTATCGTAAGAAAGCCCCTATATTGATACGTCATATATGTGACATTCATTGACAGATTAGCGCCACCAGTGCGTATAACGCCGCGCTCTGCGGAAATTTAGGAGCGCCAGCGAGTAAATTTTCCGTAGCAGCGCCTTGTTATGCATCCTCAAAGCTCACTCCGAACTTCTTGACCCTTCTTTTGTTAATTTCGCTTTCTGAGGCAATTCTTCGTAGTGCCTCTGTAGCTCTATTGGCAATCTCTTTTTGTTGATCACTAGCATTCCCAAACTGGCCAAATTTCAAACATGTAGTCACAAAGGATGAAAGGTGCCGACCAACCTCGGTTTTAAATAAATGGTAGTAATCATCAATAGGTGTGTTTGCTAGCACAACTTCGTCGCGTTGATTCCATCCACTTTGGCCAGCAATCCTATCTAAGACTTGTTTCGCTGTCTCGGTAGTAACAGACTGTTTATAAGTATCGTTAAATTTGTCTATAATCTCTTGATCTCTAATATCACCAAAGAAATTATTCTCCTCCATGTTAAAGAGCTCAGTTTCGTCTTTTCTACTTTCTATGTAGATATCAATAATTTCTGTTGCTTTATCCTCTTCACCTAATTCCCGAAACAATGAAACAGTGCCATTTAGATTCGTGGGTGTAATATATTTACAGTTTTCCTTAAAGCTTTCATACAATCCATTAATAACCTCATCGCCGTTATCATTGAAAGTATCATGATAGAGTCGCCAAGCTTCCGAGAAAGAGCCCTCAGATTTAGATGCGACTATTTCCTGATTTTTATTAGATGCTTTTTCTTTGAAATCTTCTTCGACGAAATATCCTGTTTTGACAGTTTCTGCCAACAATAAATCTAACTCGTCATTAAGCTGATAACCATATGCTTGTAGAGTAGTTTGCCACTTCTTATCTTGTTCACTGACTTCTTCATCCCCTATACCAAGAAGTGTATAGCCCTTACTAGTTATAAACTCTAAGGTTGGTATATCCTCATTCGAATTTGAACAGAAATAACTCCATGCATAAAGCACTAGGGAGTGTATGACTTGATCTGATATTTCTGGTTCAAAATCTTCTGTTAGAGGTAAAGACAAAGTAACCAATCTCTCGATTTTCTTAAGTATACGAATATTTCGAATACCTAGGCTTGTAGTCAATTCTCTTAGCCTAGAATGAGCGGGCGTTTCGTCAGAGTATGCTATTGACGCGCACTCTTCTGGATCTGGTGCAAAACCAAGCTCGATATCAATTACCTTTTCACGGTATTTCTCATAATCTTCGAGACCATCTTCTCCGTCATTGAGAAGCAACACTACCTTACATTTCTTTTGCTCTTTTAGTAGTGATACCAACCCTAATACATCCTTTATTTCTAGTCCTTTCCCTTTTCTTTCTAAGTCGTCTATACAAATAAGAGTGCTATTTAGTGACAAAAATGAGATTGTCTCTATTGCAGGACTGAATGATTTAACTATTGGCGCACCCTTTAATAAGTTAAACGATTGCCTTCCAAATGATTCGATTAGGCTCGAAGTATTATTTTTGAAAGTATCAATACTAGCCTCAGTACCGATAATTTCTTTCTTAATAACATTTTCGAAAATTGAATACTTAAAAGCTTCTAGGGAGTTGATACCAAAAAGGGATACGTAGGAGTATCGTTCAAGGTTTATTTTATCTTCAGAGTTGGCATCTTTAAGAAACTTCTTCCAGCTAAAGGTCTTTCCAACTCCCCACTCGCCTTTGATAGCCATAACCTCAGGTTCACTTGAGGATAAGAACTGAAAGATTTTTTCTTTGATCACTTCTACCGACATTCATATTCCTTCAAAAATGCATAACATGTTTGTAGCGAGCTAATCGCGCGTATTTCTACCACAGCATCGCTTGTTTGTCTTAATTATTCATTTGTAACAAACTTCTTAAGTATTTGCTAGTACTAACAAAATACAGTCGTTCTGGTTTTTAATTCAAGACAAAAACGAGCGATTGGGTCGTTTTACTGACTATGCAAGCAATATACTTTGACGAAAATGAAAAGTAACTATTAACGACAGCTCTAAGCAGCCATTAATAAACGTAGGTGCTGATCGAAATATAATGACAAATACAACCAGCTATTACGAATAAGTGCCAAATTGCGTGACTGAATTGAGTTGTTTTAGCGCTGTAAAATAATGTGCCTGCGCTATAAAAAATTCCGCCAGCGAGTAGCCAATACAAAGCTTTTACATCAATGCTTGAATACAACGGATAGATAATGGCTAATGCAAACCACCCCATGAGTAGGTAGGTGGCTAAGGATATTTTTTTGTTACCATTTTTAACAAGTATTTTGTATGCAACACCTGCAATCGCAACGGTCCATATAAAGCTGAGTGTACCCCATGACCAGGCCCCCGATAGTGAGAGCAATAAAAAAGGAGTGTATGTGCCTGCAATGAGCAAATAAATGGCGCAGTGGTCACACTTTTTATACAAGGCACGCAACTTAGGTTGCACGCTCGCGTGGTATAGTGTTGAAGATAAAAATAGTATAAATAAGCTACTACCGTATATTGCGGTACTTATATTGGCTTTAGTGCTGGTTGCTTGGTTAAATAAATCCCACATAACAAAAACAGCAAAAAAAATACCGAGTGCGTGGCTTATAACATTGAGCTGTTCTTCTTTACGAGAATAAGGGGCGTCGAGTGACATTACTGCTCCTACCACTATTTAATTTGCGTTTAGTGTACAAGTGTACGCTGAAATTTTCAATCACTGTATAAGTTAAAGCTTTTTCTTGATTTTAAACAAAAATAATTCACTATGGGTTGGCCTATTTTCAACTAAACTCAAGTTAATAACCATGAAAGCAAATTTAAAAGCCGCATTACTAACAGCCATTATTTACCCAGGGGCAGGGCACTTTTCGTTAAAAAAACATTTAATAGGTGCAATATTTGCTGGTGTGTTTTCGGTATTATTAATTTTAACGATGAAAGATATATTTGCCGTTGCACAATGTACAGCCAATGAAATTGTGGCAGGAAAAATACCGATGACCATCACCTCTATATTAGGTGCTGCAAAAGAGCCGTCACTGGCATGTGCAAAACTTGCAGAGTACAAATATTTGCCACTTATGATAATTATTTGGGTGCTGAGTATGGTTGATGCCTATCGTTTAGGTAAAAAGTAAACCCAGGCCTACACATTTTTTTGATATTCACTTTTTTGTTATTTCAAAACCATTATTTAAAGTTGTGTGTTTTTTTGTAATGACTTTGTAATTCACCGTGCCATTTTGTATTTAAATTTTTTAGCTAGCATAAAAAAATTAAGCATACCCCTATTTATTTTTTAACTAAAAAATGGCTAAAAAATAAAATTACGTGGTTAAATTAACCTTTCCTGAATTTCAATAAATTAACCAGCTCATTAAAACTTTATTAATATCAGCGATTTAAACTTTATTTTCATCTTGGCACAACCCTTGAGTATATAACTACGTCTAAACAATACACAAACAAGGAATACCATTATGAAACATTCAATTAAAATCGCTATGGCTAGTTTATTAGTATTAGGTTCTTCGCAAGTAAACGCGACAGAAGTGGACCTAGATGTAACTGATATTTTAACAAACAGTGTAACTACCTACATTAAGCAAACCACCATTGAGCTTGAAAAATCTATAAAAGAAACACTTTATTTTGATACAAAATTAACACTGGAAACGTTAATTGAGCCTGTTGATTTAGTGAGTAATGAAGCGGCAGAAAGTAAAGACCCTGCAGTTAATAACGCAAAATAAGCAACTTAAAGGAATAAGGCGATGAGTACCGAACTTGGATTATTTGCACTTATGTTGGCACCCGTAGTGAGTATTATAACTGCGTATGTATCTGTACAAGCATTAAAGAGTATGGGTGGGTGGCTTAATATTTAACCAATTAAGTATAATGCAATTAATTCGGTTTACTTAAAGCTGATCGACTTAGTAAAAACGCACGTAAATAAAGGAAGTGTTATTGATAGAAGTAGACTTTATGAAACGTGCGATTTTCCCATTACCCATTTTTATTTTACCTGAAGGTTATACGCGTTTGCGTATTTTTGAACCTCGTTATTTAAACATGGTTAAAACCGCATTGAAAAATAACACGGGGTTTGTGCTATGTACGTTTGAGCATGACACACCTTTTAACATTAGTGCCCAAGGATGCTTGGTTGATATAATCGACTTTGACCAAGACGATAATGACGTGCTGCTTATTGATGTTTTTGCGTCTAAAAGTGTTCAAATAAATGATGTTTACCAAGACGAAGAAGAACTTCGCCATGGTTTAATATCTGATTGCAAAACGCCTTACTGGTATAGCGATAAAAACAAACAAGTTGGTGAGCATTTTTTATTGCATGACGCATTGCGTAATGTTTTTTATGGTAACCCTGAACTTAGCCTACTTTACAAAACAACTAACTTTAATAATTTAGCTTGGATAGCCGCTCGTTGGCTTGAGTTGTTACCTATTTCGATCGAGAAAAAACAACAACTTGCGTTCGAAACTAACTTTGATAACTTACTTAATTTCCTCCATACTGTAATTAATAACGAATTTGCCTAAATAATGTGATCTCATAGCATTTATTGCACGTATTACCTTTATCAAAACAATAATGGGATTAATTACTATGGTAAGTCAACAACAGTCAACTCGTTGTGAACCTAATACAGGTAAGTATACTGCCATGCCAGAAACGCCTAGTTCTGAACTCATGCAAGCATTACTATCGGTTGCACAAGACCGTGATAAAAAAGCATTTGCCTATTTATTTGAATACTTTTCACCAAAAATTAAACGCTTTGGAATAAAGCAATTTGGTGTAGAAGCACAAGCCATGGAGCTTGTACAAGAAACATTAACGTCTGTATGGCGCAAAGCACACTTATACAACAGCGATAAGGGTGCTGCTACTACGTGGGTTTATACAGTTATGCGTAATGCGTCATTTGATATGCTTCGTAAAATGAAGAGCAATAAAGAAGAAAACATCAGCGAAGACATTTGGCCTTTAATTAATGATTCTGAAGACACAAATCACGAATACACTGACCATTTAGAAGACAAACAAATTAAACGCTACCTTGATAAATTGCCCATTGCTCAACGTGAGGTTGTTCGTGGTGTTTATTTTCAAGATATGTCGCAAGAGCAATTAGCTCAACAACTTAATATTCCAGTAGGCACGGTAAAATCACGATTACGTTTAGCCTTGCAGAAATTACGTAATGAAATGGGAGATCAGCATGATTAAACATCACCCGAGTGAAACACTACTTACAGAGTATTGTTCAGCGTCGTTAAGTGCCTCTTTGAGCCTTGCAGTTTCGATACATGTGGATATGTGTCCTGTTTGCCAAGAAAAAGTATCAAAAATAGAAGCAAGCAATGCAGATGCTTTGTTTAGTGAAGACGCCGAAGCTTTTGAGCAACCAGTTAATAATCAATCTCAGTTGCTTGAAGAGTTTGATATGAATGTGCTTGACTTAATTACTGCAGACGATTCTGTAGACGAAGTGTATGAAGTAGAGCCAGTTAAAGTAAGTGTAAATGATCACAATTACCAACTCCCTCGTGCTCTGACTCGTATTTCGCACAGCAAGTTTACTCAAGTTGGCAAATTAGCCCGTTCACGTGTAGCACTAGATGATGGTGCATTACGTTCAAGTTTACTGCACATAGATGCGGGCGGTGAAATTCCTGAACATACGCACACAGGTTTTGAAATAACCCTATTACTTGACGGTGAGTTTTGTGATGAAGACGGACACTACGTGCCAGGTGACTTTATTTGGCAAGATGGTCGTCATCAACACACGCCAATAACAAAAGATGGGTGTTTATGCTTTACAGTTGTGAGCAGTGCGCTACATTTTAATAAAGGGCTAAGTAAATTACTAAATCCAATTGGTAATTTAATCTACTAAGAGATTACATGCAAAAAACTACAATAAAAATAGGTATAAGCGCCTGCTTAGCAGGCGAGAAAGTTAGATTTGATACAGGTCACAAAAGGTCAAACTTTTGTATGGACGAACTTGCAAAGCATGTTGAATACACACGCTTTTGTCCTGAGGTTGCGGTTGGCTTACCAATACCTCGACCTACAATTCGCCAAGTTCGAGTTGGCGACACAATTAAAGTTTGCCGTCCTGATGGCTCTGGTGATGTTGGGCCGCAGTTAACTGAATACGGTATAAAGGTTGCTACTGAGCAAGCTAAAGAGTTGAGTGGTTTTGTATTTTGTGCAAAAAGTCCAAGTTGTGGCATGGAGCGTATAAAAATATACAACGAGGCTGGGACGGGTAACACCTCAGAGGGCGTTGGTTTTTTTGCAGAACAAATTATGAAGCACAACCCACTTTTGCCTTGCGAGGAAAATGGTAGGTTAAACGACATACACCTGCGTGAAAATTTTGTAATGCGCGTGTACGTTCTAAACAGTTGGCAGCAGCTTGTAAAAGAACCATTAAGTGTTCATCACTTAACGCAATTTCATGCAAAGCATAAGTATTTATTAATGGCACACAATTACCAAGCTTATCGAGAGCTTGGCAAGTTACTTGGAACCTACGCTGGTGATGATATAAACGCATTGGCCGATGAATACATTTTAGGTTTAATGACAGGGCTTAAAAAACCAGCATCTCGTCGTAATAACTGTAACACCTTAATGCATTTACAAGGTTACTTTAAAAAAGACCTCGCTAAGGTTGAAAAGCAAGAACTACGTGAAGCAATAGACGAGTATCGTTCTGGTTTAGTGCCGCTTTATGTGCCTCTTACTTTACTTAAGCACCATCTAAAAGTTCACCCTAAAGAGTACCTAGAAAAGCAGGTGTTTTTTAATCCCTATCCTCATGATTTAAAACTACGATTTGGTATTTAATGAATACATTATTTTGGTTTAGGCGCGATTTGCGCCTTTTTTCGAATGAAGCGTTAATAGAAGCGCTAAATAATGGCGCTAAACACGCCATTTTTTTTGTTTGCGAAAAGCAGTGGCAACAGCACCAAGCAGCGCCAATACAAATTGATCTACTAAAGCGACGTGTAACTTATTTGCAAGAGCAACTTGCCAACTTCGGCATCACGCTTAATGTAATAAACGCTCCTAACTTTAGTGATTGTGAATCTGAACTACTTTCGTTTTGTGAAACTCATGATTTTCAGCATATTATTGCTAATACAGAATATGAGCTTAACGAAGTAAATCGAGACAAAGCAATTTTAGCGCAATGTGACAAACGTTCCATTACTTTTACATTATACGAAGGAGATTTAATTGCGCCTGTTGGTAGCATTAAAAACCAAAGTAATGAAATGTATAAAGTATTCACACCATTTAAACGCGCATGGTTAAAACAGTATCAAGATACTCACTTTAGCTTGGCGCAATGGCCACTAGAACAAAACCCTATAAAAATTGAAAAAAGCCAGCACCTTGAAAGCGATGGTAGTTCGGATAAATGGCCTGTTGATGATGAAACACTTTTGAGTGTTGTTGATAATTTTATTTGCGATAAGTTAACAAGCTACGACGATCAGCGTGATATCCCCAGTATTAAAGGTACATCGGGTTTGAGCCCGTATTTAGCGCTGGGCATTATTAGCCCAAAGCAGTTGCTAATTAATATACAGCAACGTTACCCCGACATTCTGACTACATCAAAAAGTAAAACATTCACGTGGGTTAACGAGCTTATTTGGCGAGAGTTTTACAGGCATCTTATTGCAGAGTACCCGAAGCTCTCTCGTGGTGAAAACTTTAACGAGAAATACAATCCTGTTGAATGGCGAAAAAGTGAAAAAGAATTTAACGCGTGGTGCGAAGGACGTACGGGTTACCCACTCGTAGACGCAGCTATGTTACAGCTCAAGCAAACTGGATGGATGCATAACCGTTTAAGAATGGTAGTGGCCAGCTTTTTAACTAAACACCTATTAATTGACTGGCGTGAAGGTGAGCGATTTTTTATGCAGCACCTTATTGATGGCGATTTAGCTTCTAATAATGGTGGCTGGCAGTGGGCTGCAAGCACAGGGTGTGATGCACAACCGTATTTTAGGATTTTCAACCCTATTACTCAAAGTGAGCGCTTTGATCCAACAGGTAAGTTTATACGTAAGTATTTGCCTGAGCTTGAAAATGTGCCAGATAAACACATTCATTTTCCGCATACTTACTTAGCTGCAACAGGCAAGGGAAGTGAATGTTACTGGCCAGCAATTGTTGACCACAAAGCTGCACGTGAACGTGCGCTCGCTGCATTTAAGGTATGATATGGATAACCAGTTACCAGTAGATAATTTTGTTGATATTTACCAGCAACTTAATAGCTCTAATTTGGACTTATTAAGTGACATTTATGCCGACAATATTCAATTTATTGATCCGATGCACGAAATTAACGGCATTGAAAGTTTGCGTGACTATTTTGCAAATTTATATAGCAATGTTAAGCATTGTCAATTTGATATAACGGATTCGTTTGGTATCAACAACAATGCATTTGTTTATTGGACAATGCATTATTCACATCCCAAACTGGCTTCTGGTAAAACCATATCTGTGCAGGGGCACAGTAAACTAACTTTTGATAATGATAAAATTGTTAAGCATCGTGATTATTTCAACGTTGGCGAACTACTTTACAAGCATATTCCAATTCTAGGTAGTGTAGTTAGTTACATTGATAAGAGGGCGGGCTAATTATGGTTACCTTAATTACAGGCGCAACGTCAGGCATTGGCGAACAACTAGCTATTAAATATGCACAAATGGGCGACACCGTTATTGCATGTGGACGTAATACAGAAAAACTAGCTGAGCTTTCAAAACATAACAACATAGAAAGTTGTAAGTTTGATGCAACAAGCCTAAAAGATATTAAAGAAGCAACCATTGGATACCCACACTTTGACCGAGTAATTCTTAATGCGGGCAATTGTGAATACATAGACGACGCAAAAAACTTTGATAGCGCTCTGTTTGAGCGCGTAATTAATGCAAATTTACTGTCGGTTGGCTACTGCTTAGAAGCATTACTCCCTAAAGTTAAAAGTGGCGGTCAATTAGTTATTGTTAGCTCAAGCGTTACATACTTACCGTTACCACGCTCCGAGGCTTATGGGGCGTCTAAAGCGGGCGTAAGTTATTTAGCTAAAAGCCTAGCCGTTGATTTGATGAATGTGGATGTCACGTTAGTTCACCCAGGGTTTGTAAAAACCCCTCTGACCGAAAAAAATGATTTTCCCATGCCTATGGCAGTGACCGCTGAAGAAGCGGCAGATTATATGATCAAAGGAATAAACAAACGACGTAAAGAGGTACACTTTCCGTATCGCTTTACGCTTATATTAAAAGCATTGCGGGTATTGCCTTTACCGCTTTGGCTTAAAATAGCAAAAGGATTAACCCGTTGAAAAAAATAGCAATAATAGGAACTGGTGTATCAGGTTTAACATGTGGGCATTTGCTTCACAAACACTACGATGTCACTTTATTTGAAAAAAACGATTACATTGGCGGGCACACTGCGACTGTTGACGTAGATGTTAAGGGCGTTAATTACGCCGTGGATACCGGATTTATTGTTTTTAATAACCGAACCTACCCTTATTTTGAAAAGTTACTTGCGCGTATTGGTATAAAAAAGCAAGAAACCCAAATGAGTTTCAGTGTTCATAATGAGGCAACAGGCTTTGAGTACAATGGCCATACCTTCACCAGTTTATTTGCACAAAGAAGAAATATTTTTAGGCCTAAATTTTGGCGCTTGTTATCTGACATAGTTAAATTTAACAAACTATGTAAAGCAATACACGAAAAAGGCGAATATCAGCAATCGCAAACACTCGGTCAGCTACTTAATGAAAATCAGTTTAACGACTTTTTTAAATATCATTATATTTTACCTATGGGCGCAGCTATTTGGTCTACTAGTATTAAAGAAATGGAAAACGTAGGCGTAGAGTTTTTTGTAAAGTTTTTCTTTAATCATGGCCTTTTAGATATCACAAATAGGCCGCAATGGTATGTTGTACCTGGTGGTTCACGTGAATACATAAACCCATTAATTAAAGGGTTTGCTGACAGAATAAAACTTAACACTGATATTAAATCGGTAACACGTGCAAATGACGATGTAACCATTGAGCTTGCCAGTGGTGAGCAGCACGTTTTTGATAAAGTTATTTTTGCGTGCCACTCAGACCAAGCACTCAAACTACTTGGTGATGCAACAAGCCAAGAAAAATCAGTACTTGGCGCAATTCCTTACACTGAAAATTCAGTAGTACTTCATACAGATACAAATTTACTACCTGACAGAAAAGCCGCTTGGGCTAGTTGGAATTATTTATTAAATAATAATACCGATAAAGCAGCTGTTGTTACCTACCAGATGAATATATTGCAAGGTATTCAATCAGACACGCAGTTTTGCGTTACGTTAAACCACCTTGAAGGGATAGATAAAAGCAAAATATTGCGTGAATTCACTTATCATCACCCTGTTTTCAACAAAGAGTCTATTGCTGCGCAAGGGCTTAAACAAACGATCGATGGTCAAAATAATAGTTATTTTTGTGGTGCCTATTGGTACAACGGCTTTCATGAAGATGGTGTACGCAGTGGTGTAGATGTGGCAAGGCAGCTAGGGGTTGAATTTGACTAGTGCTGTTTATTTAGGCGATGTTAAGCATCGCCGTTTTGCTGTTAAGACTCATCATTTTAGTAATCCACTTTATATGATGTGGGTTGATCTCAACAACCCAGAGCAATTGAACAATAAGCATAAATGGTTAGGTACGTCTGGTTCAAAAGCATTAAAGTTTAACGAATCAGACTACTTTGTTAATAAGCCCCACAATAATGATGCGTCAATCATTGAACGTGCAAATCATCAGTTATTATCGCTTGGTGTAACTGAGACTTTTAACCATGTATACATGCTTGGACAGCTCCGTTGCTTTGGTATTTATTTTAGCCCAGTAAACTTCTTCTTTTATGGTCATAGCGACAGTGAATTTAAGTACATGGTGGCTGAAGTTAGTAATACACCATGGAACGAGCGACACTACTACTTGATACCACTAGAAAAAAAAGTGAACTTTAAAAAAGTATTTTCCGTATCACCTTTTATGAACCTTGATATGAACTATCATTGGACAATTAGGTTAACGCAAGATAAAACATTGATTCATATTGAAAATAAACGGGATGGAGAATTGCTATTTGATGCTACTCTTCGATTAACCCGCAAAGAACTGACTGAAAAAGAAATGAGTCAGTTGTTAAAACGATTCCCAGCAATGACGTGGACAATATTTAAAGGTATTTATTACCAAGCGTTGAAGCTGTTTATAAAAAGAGTGCCTTTTTTAGGTCATTCTTAAAAGTCACAAATTACATACAAGCAGTAATAAAAATAATATAGGTGTTCTAATGGAAAAAGTGTCTAGCTTAAATTGCGAACAAAACACAGGCTGGTTTACAGGGCTTTATAAAAAATTAGTATTTAAAGCTTTTTCTTCAATAGAAACAGGGCAAATCACCGTTATTGATGAAGATCTGCAGCTTGTTTTTGGAGATGCATCATCCGACTTAAAAGTAACGGTAACAATTCACGACAAAGCGATGTACAAGGCGTTTGCATTATCTGGAAGTGTTGGTGCAGGCGAGTCTTACATTTTAGGTCAATGGAGTTGTGACAATCTAACCCGACTAATTGAGTTATTTGCTATAAATGAAAAACAGTTAGACGAGTTTGAGAAAAAATTCGCGTTTTTCAGCAACATTGCCCACAGACTAACTCATTTAAAAAATAAAAATTCTGAGTCAGGCTCTAAAAAAAATATAGTTGCTCACTATGATCTAGGTAACGATTTATACGAATCGTTTTTGAGTAAAGAAATGCTTTACTCGTGTGCTGTTTATCCATCAAAAGATGCCAGTCTAGAGGACGCGCAGCAGTACAAATTAAAGCGCATATGTGAACAAGTAGAATTGCAACCTGGCGATTCCGTTATAGAAATTGGCACTGGATGGGGCGCATTTGCCATTTACGCAGCAACACATTACGACTGCCACGTGACGACTACTACAATATCTGACGAGCAACATGACTTTGTTGCAGAAAAAATTAAAGAGTTAGGCTTAGAGAACAAAATTACGCTTCTTAAGCTTGATTACAGACTACTCACGGGCAAATACGACAAACTCGTTTCGATTGAAATGATTGAAGCGGTTGGCCACGAATATTTACCTAGCTTTTTTACCCAGTGTGGTTCGCTACTCAAAGACGATGGCGCAATGTTGATACAAGCAATCACCATAAGCGATCAGCGATACAAGCACTACCTTAAAAATTCAGATTTTATCCAACAGTATATTTTCCCTGGTGGGTGTTTACCCTCATTAAACGAAATGAGTGAGCAAATCAAAAATAACACAGATATGGTTATCCATACTGTTAGTGATATTGGAACGCATTACGCACGAACCTTAGCTGACTGGCGTGAACGCTTTATCAAAAGTTGGCCAGATCTAGACCGCACGAAATTTGATGACCGCTTTTATAGGTTATGGTTATTTTATTTTGCGTACTGTGAAGGCGCATTTAGAACGCGTGCAACCAGTACTGTACATTTAATGGCGCGTAAACCTCGCTTTAGTAGCAATGTAGATGAAATTGCACTCGCTTATTAATTTTGTCTTGTTTCAAGCAGTCTGGTTTTTATCATTACTGCTTGAAGGACAATCACTTTTATTTAGCGCTGGAATCATTGTCTTAATGTTTTATTTGTCAAAGCAAAAAAAACAAGATGCATTATTGCTATTAAAAGCACTTCCTATTGCTTTGCTACTTGAATACATAGCGGTGGAGCTTGGTCTACTTTCATTTAAAGTTGATCCTTTTCCAATTTGGCTGGTACTTCTATGGGCCGCGTTGCTTCTTTCATTAAATACATCGATGCATTTTTTAAGTCGATTAAGACTTTGGCAGGTATTTGTTGTTTGCCTTATTTTTGCGCCAGCTAGCTACTGGGCGGGTGCGCGTTTTAACGTAATTAATTTAGGCTTACCGCTATGGCAGTTTTGGGTAGCCTACGGTGTTATTTGGTCGGCAGCCTTTACGTTTATTGTATTTATAAACCAAAAAATTAAGTCGATTATTTTAGCAAGTCAAAATTAGTTTACCCTTTTATTTGTTATTAAAAGAAGGACTTTAATCGTGAAATCAATCATAACCATAACTGTTTTATGTCTTTTATTGTCTACTTCTGCCTTTGCTAATGTTGAATTTAGCAAAGTGGGCGAGGGTAGAATGGAATACTTGTTTTGGGATGTTTATGACGCCACCTTGTATACCCCTTCTGGCGATTATGCTTTGGGTGAACACCCCGTCAAATTTAAGCTGACCTATTTACGTGATTTTGACGCCAAAGATATAGTTAAAGCAACCAATGAGCAGTGGGATCACATAGGTAAAAAAAATCTAGTCGGCAAGTACGATGAGGTGCTTTTGTCTATTTGGCCAAACATAGGTAAAGGTGATTCGTTAACGCTGATAACTGATAAAGAAGGCAAAAGTACTTTTTTGCATAACGATAGCGAAGTTGGCGTAATTGATGATGTTGCGTTTTCAAGTGATTTTTTAGCTATTTGGTTAGGTAAAAATACGTCAGAGCCAGCTTTAAGAAAAAAACTATTAGGAAATTAAAATGATTATTAATAACGCGTTAAAAACGATTTTTGTGTGTGTATTTGCACTTTTTTTGGTTAGTTGCTCAGCCCCTAATGTAGAACACTACAGTAAAACAACTCCCAATTTTGACTTTAAGACCTTCTTTAGCGGCAAATTAAAAGCATACGGCGTAGTGCAAGACTTTAAAGGTGAGTTAACCCGTAAGTTGGTAGTTGATATGAACGCTACGTGGGAGGGCAACCAGGGCGTCATAGAAGAAGACTTTGTATATGATGATGGTGAAACACAAAAACGCATCTGGAAAATAACCCTTAATGACGATAACACCCTTACAGGGACTGCTGCAGACGTTCTTGGCGTTGCACAAGGTAAAAGTGATGGCAGTGTATTTCATTGGAACTACAACGTAGAACTCCCTTATGACGGAAGTACTTTAGAAGTTAATTTTGATGATTGGATGTACTTGGTAACACAATCGCGCTTGATTAACCGCACATCTATTGTTAAGTTTGGTGTCGAGGTCGGGGAAGTGACCTTAGTTATCGAAAAAATATAGTTTTTATATGCTGATTAACATGCACCAAAATTGTACAAAAATTAAGTCTTTGTTAACACAAGATGCTGTATTTTAGCGGAAATTAATATAATTTTATGTGTTTTATAAGATTTTAACTAAAAATTGCAATTTGCTGTTGCTAACTTTTAAAAAATACATAAAGATAGGTTTTGCGAAGGCAAAATAATAACGAATAGGAATCTAACAATGAATAAAGCTCAATTAGTTGAAAAAATTGCTACTGACGCGGAAATTTCTAAAGCCGCAGCTACACGTGCTCTTGACGCATTTACTGGCGCTGTAACTTCTGCACTTAAAGAAGGTGATTCAGTAGCATTAGTTGGTTTTGGTACTTTCTCAGTTAAAGAACGTGCTGCACGCACAGGCCGTAACCCTCAAACGGGTGCTGAGATCCAAATCGCAGCGGCAACTATCCCAAGCTTTAAAGCAGGTAAAGGTCTTAAAGACCAAGTAAACCTATAATTGGTTTTACAAATTAATTGTAAAAAGGGCTAATAAGCCCTTTTTTTTTGTGTTGAAAAAGCCGTAATGTAACGGCTCAGTATTTGAAAAGTTATGCTTTTAAGGCTTTATCGCCTCTACCAATTCCAACTGCGCCTGAACGTACAACTTCTATGATATCTGTTTCATGGCGTAGCGTATCTAAAAATGATTCTATTTTGTCTGTGCTGCTCACAAGTTGTAAGCTGTAACTCTGACGGCCCATATCTAAAATATCACCTTTAAACACATCTACTACACGAGTAACTGCGGCACGCGTTGTTTCGTCTTGTGCAAATACTTTTACAAGGAGTAGTTCTCGTTCAATGTGGCTCATTTCTGTTAAATCAATAATTTTTAATACATCAACGAGCTTGTTAACTTGCTTGGTAATTTGTTCAACAATTCGGTCGTCACCCATTGTTGTTATGGTAATGCGCGATAAAGACTGATCGTCAGTAGTACCTACCGTTAGGCTGTCAATGTTATATGCTCGTTGTGAAAATAGTCCAACAATACGAGATAGTGCACCGGGTTCGTTTTCTAATAATATTGATAAAATACGACGCATTATGCTTTAACTCCTTTACGTAACCACATTTCGTCAATGCCACCTAATTTAATTTGCATTGGGTACACATGTTCTTTTTCGTCGACAAGTATGTCTAAAAATACTAGACGATCCGTTATGCTCATTGCTTTATCAATCGCGGGTTGAAGCTCGTCAAGTGTGTTTACCTGAATGCCTACGTGGCCATAGCTTTCAACTAATTTTATAAAGTCAGGTAGTGAGTCCATGTAAGATGATGAATGACGACCGCCGTACACCATATCTTGCCATTGGCGTACCATTCCTAATGAGCGGTTGTTAAGAGAGACGACTTTAACGGCTAAGTTGTACTGCAAGCACGTAGAAAGCTCTTGAATGTTCATTTGAATAGAACCATCGCCAGTTACGCACACCGACTCTTTATCAGGAAATGCGAGCTTAACGCCCATGGCAGCCGGTAAACCAAAGCCCATAGTGCCTAATCCGCCTGAATTGATCCATTGGCGAGGGTATTTAAATGGGTAATACTGTGCTGCAAACATTTGATGCTGCCCTACATCAGAGCTGATGTATGCTTCGCCGTCTGTTGCTTTATAAAGCGCTTCAATGACAGCTTGAGGCTTGATTTTTTCTGAAGGGCTTTGTTTGTAACCCAAACATTTTTGTTCACGCCAGCTAATAATTTGTCGCCACCAATCTTCTTGTGCACTGCGATCTATTTTAATTGTGCTTTTGTCTATGCCGTCTTGTAGCTGTTTAAGTACAGTGTCTAAACAACCTACAACAGGTATATGCGCTTTAATGGTTTTAGAAATAGAGGTAGGGTCTACATCTACGTGAACAATAGTCGCATTAGGGCAAAACTTTTTAACGTTATTTGTAACCCGATCATCAAAGCGAGCGCCTAATGCCAATATAACGTCGGCATTTGCCATAGCTTTGTTGGCCTCTAGCGTGCCGTGCATCCCGAGCATACCGATAAAGTTAGGGTGAACCCCTGAAATACCACCTAAACCCATTAAAGTGTTGGTAATAGGTGCATTCAATGATTCTACTAAGCGTGTTAATTGCTCTGAGGTGTTTGAAATGATAATGCCACCCCCAGAATATATAACTAGCTTTTTAGCTTCCAATATAGCGGCCACTGCTTTTCTAATTTGTTTTGAATGGCCTTTGGTATTTGGGCTGTAAGTTCGAAGTTCAGTCGTTGCAGGGAAGTCGTATTCAAATTTGACAGCAGGGTTAAGCATATCTTTTGGTAGCTCAACAACAACAGGCCCAGGGCGACCAGTGCTTGCAATATAAAAAGCTTTTGCCAATATTGCAGGTATTTCTTGTGCACTTCTGCAGTTAAAGCTGTGTTTTACAATTGGTCGAGAGCAACCCACTATGTCTGTTTCTTGGAAGGCGTCGTCACCAATTAGACTAGTAGGTACCTGCCCAGATAATACAACCATCGGAATTGAGTCCATGTACGCAGTTGCAATACCGGTTATACAATTTGTAGCACCAGGGCCTGAAGTAGCAAGAACAACACCGACCTCACCAGTAGCACGTGCATAACCGTCAGCCATGTGTGTTGCTGCTTGTTCATGCCTAACTAAGATGTGCTCAATATCATTTTGTTGAAAAAGTGCATCGTATAAATCTAATACTGAGCCACCTGGGTAGCCAAATATATATTTTACCTTTAATTCTTTTAATGCCTGAACGACTAGTTCAGAGCCATTATACTCTTGTTTGCTCATCCTCATTCCTCTGCGCTTTTTTTGTGCATAAAAAAACCCCCGCGTGGTGCGGGGGTTTTTAAAAAGCAGTATTACCTTTTAATACATCCCCGCTGGGCTTATTACTAAGACCAGTACGAGAACGACTAGAAGGTTAAATTGTGTTTTCATAGTTATTTACTCTACTCAGCAAAACACTGCTTTGGTGTGAAATTTTATATGGGTTTATTTTTAAGTGTTTTAAGTGTTTATGTCAACCTTGAATGTTGTTTTTTGCATTTTAAATTCGTTTTTTATTGTTTTTTAGTGGTTTGTTGCTTTTTGTACGTTTAATTTGAAGTTTTTAGGGAGATAATATGCAGCGCGCTTATTTTTGCTTTGTTTGCTGTTGTTTTAGTATTAAGCAATTATAGATTGCTAACGTATACTTAAAGCTGGTTTATAACATGTTTAAATAGTTGTTATTAGGTATGATGTGCTTAACAAATTGTTTGAGGAATATACAGTGAACAAAATAGCGTTACTTACACTTATTACTACGTTGTTTAGCTCTATAACTGTAGCTAAAACATCTACTCCGCACGATATAGGTGTAACCAACAAAGAACGTATTTTGTATTGGCTTAATAAAAAAGAAGACTTAACTTCCGATGAGTTAGAAGCGTCTTACAATGAATACGTCAATAATCAATCACCTGTGCAAGTAGCATTAAAAAATGGGTTTAGCCAGCTACCTCGTTTATCTACATATAACTCAATACAAAAGGGGCTCTTATCTAGCCAACAATCTAGTTTTTCATCGGAGTTAACCCCAGATGATAGAGTTAATACCGTTAAAGTATTAACTATTTTAGTTGATTTTCCTGATTTAAAGCACGACGAAAACCAGTTAACTCCCCAAGACACTGATATGTTTTATACCGACTACTCCCCAGATCATTACCAGCAGATGCTGTTTAACACTAACGGCTATGAAGGCCCTGACGGACAGGTTCTTTTATCGGCGGCCGATTATTATAAAGCGGCTTCTGGCAACAGCCTTAATTTTGAAGGGCAAGTTTACGGGTGGGTAACTGCAAAAAATAACGCTAAATTTTATGGTGAACGTTTAGGCTCTACCCGAGATAAAAATGCGCCGAGCCTTGTAAAAGAAGCTGTTGAAAAAGCGGTTGCACAATTTAATATTAATTTGGCTGATTATGACTTAACTGATCTTGATGACATAGACGGTGATGGTATTACCGACGAACCAAATGGGATAATCGATCATGTTATGATTTTTCATTCTAGTATTGGTGAGGAGTCGGGCGGGGGTTATTTATCAACAGATGCAATTTGGTCACATCGTTATTATGTTTTAGACGAAAATAGCCAACCAACTGAAGTTGTTGGGAGTGATATAAAACTATTTGGTTACACAATAAACCCTATTGATGCCGCCATCGGTGTTGTTGTTCATGAGTTTGGCCACGATTTAGGTTTAAAAGATGAATACGATTTACAGTCTAATACGGTAGGTGAGCCTGTAGCCTCATGGTCGGTTATGTCGTCAGGTACGTGGGCGGGTTCACCACGCGGGTCTGAGCCAGTAATGTTTAGCCCATATGCGCTAGAATATCTTCAAACACGCTACCAAGGTAATTGGGTAAACCAGCTTAGCCTTGATATGGATGAGGTTGTTACGAACCCAGTGCAAGTGATTAATAACGCATCAAGTACGTCTAAATCACAAAGCCAAGTAAAGGTCACATTACCACCAAGGCTTGAAAAATTTAAAACACCAGTAGAAGGCGTTTTTCAATATTATTCAAATACCGGCGATAATCTTAATACTCGCTTAGTGAACACCATTAATTTACCAAGCACGACAGAGTCGCTTATGCTGAGCTTTGTTGCTTTTTATAGCATTGAGCAAGATTATGACTTAGTTCAAATAAAGGTTAATGGTGTGCCAATCGCGGGTAACTATACGCAACCTACTAACCCTTTCTATGGCAATATTGGTCCTTATATTACAGGTGATTCATTTTTAAATCCTGATGCACAACTTCCTAACGGATACTTAACGCATCAATTTGATTTATCTGCTTATGCAGGGCAAACAATAGAGTTACAAGTACAATACTTAACAGACGCTAATACGCATTATTATGGTTTTGTTATTGACGATATGCGCATTGAGCAAAATGGTTCATTAATTTGGCAAAATAACGCAGAAACTCAAAGTAATACGACCTTATCCGGGTTTGCAAAAGTAGGGAGTTATGTATTTGCTATGCCATCTTACTACTACCTGCATTTGCGTGACTATTCGGGTATAGATAGTGGATTACAAAAAGAAGGTTACTCGCCGGGATTATTACTGTGGTACAGCGATGAGTCGCACACTGATAACAATACAACTGAGCACCCTGGTAGTGGTTTTGCATTGGTTGTTGACGCAGATCAGCGTGCTATCAATAAAGGAGGCACGCAATCACCAGCAAATACCGCTATTCAAATAAGAGATGCCGCATTTAGCCTTTATGCTCAACGAGCAGGTCTAGGAGATGACGATTTATCTGCTATCAGCTCTTTTAGTGACGAGATGGACTATGGCTTTGCAGAACAAGCTGAATCGGGTGTTAAATTACCACAAGTTGGCTTTGGTTTTACGCTCACAAACCAAGAAAACGATAATCAAAGCATAGAAATATTATTAAATTACGAGCCATCAAATGGCATTAGTTACTCACTCTCAGATTTCACAGCAGATTTTACAGTTGATGGATTGACGCTTTCGCCATCCGATACGTTTACTTGGGATTTTGGTGACGGCAGAACAAGTTCTGAGTTATCCCCTTCGCACGTTTTTGAGAGTTACGGACGCTATGATGTTAAATTTACTGCAAGCAACGGTGAAGAAGAGCAGGTAGCAACAACAACAGTCATTATTGTCGCACCCCTGAGTATTACTGAAATTGATTACGAAATAACACAAGGGCTACTAACGGCAAAAGCTGAAGTTGCAGGAGGGTTAGCACCATACAGTTATTTGTGGAATTTAGGCGACGGCAGTTCGCTAGCATCACAGAGCATTTCATATGACTATTTACACTCGGGTGATTATTTATTGTCGCTAACAGTGACTGACGACCAAGGAATGTCGGTATCTCAAAACGTAAATGTAAACGTAAATGTTCCACTTGCAGTTAATACCGTTTTTTCAACAAATAATTTAACGGTCCAATTTAACGCGGATGTCATAGGTGGGTTTAAAAATTATACATATAGCTGGGATTTTGGTGACGGCAGTGAGCTTTCTCAAGTTCAAAACCCAAGTCATACGTATCAAAATGCTGGCAGTTATTCTGTTACTTTAACTATAACCGACACAATTACGGGAGAGGTTATTAGTGATGACTTATCCGTAACGGTAGCACAATCTCAAACTAATAGCGGTTCAAGCTCTAGTGGAGGGTCGCTTGGTGGGTTATTAATTTTTATGTTGTTAATTTCAATTAGATTTAAACGCCCTTAAATGGCATAAAAAAGCCAGCAAAAATGCTGGCTTTTTTGAACGTTTTATTAAATTACAGGCGATCGATCACTGACTGTGTGAAATCAGTTGTTCCGTGGCTGCCACCTAAATCACGTGTAGTACGGTCACCTGATTTAATTACATCAGCAACAGCGCTACGAATTCGCTCCGCTGTGTCACCCATGTTTAAGTGCTCTAGCATTTGAATAGACGCTAAAATTACTGAGGTAGGGTTTGCTAGGTTTTTACCCGCGATATCTGGTGCGCTACCGTGCACAGCTTCAAAAATTGCAGCATCTTCACCAATGTTTGCACCTGGTGCCATACCTAAACCGCCTACTAAGCCAGCACATAGGTCTGATAAAATATCACCAAATAGGTTAGTCGTTACAACAACGTCAAACTCTTCTGGTGTCATTACAAGTTTCATACACGTTGCATCAACAATCATCTCTGTTGATTCAATTTGTGGGTAACGCTCAGCTACTTCACGAGCAACTTTTAAAAATAAGCCAGAAGTAGATTTTAAAATGTTCGCTTTGTGAACCGCTGTTACTTTTTTACGGCCTTCTCGTACCGCAAGCTCATAAGCAAATGTTACGATTTTTTCAGCGCCTTCACGCGTTATTACAGACTTTGCTTCTGCTTCATTACCGTCTTCGCTCACTACTTGGCCAGCGCCTGAGTACATACCTTGTGTATTTTCGCGAATAGTGATGATATCAATATCATCGTAACGTGCTTTAGTGCCTACAAATGATTTTACTGGACGTACGTTAGCGTATAAGCCAAATTGCTTGCGCAGTGTTACGTTAATAGACGTAAAACCTTCACCTACAGGGGTAGTTAACGGGCCCTTAAGTGTGATTTTGTTTTTAGCAATTGTATCAATTGTCTCTTGTGGAAGTAACTCACCTGTTTTTTCTAGAGCGGCTAGGCCAGCATCAACAAATTCATAATCAAAATCGCATCCTGCGGCTTTTAGTATTTCAAGTGCTGAGTCGATGATGCTAGGACCGATGCCGTCGCCTTTGATCACTGTGATGGTTTGTTTGGCCATTATCTTTTCCTTTAAAGAGTTTGATGTGCACATAAATTACTACTCTGAGAGAGTAGCTGCTTGTTAGGTCATTTATGTGAATGGTTGAAAATTTTAAGGGCGCATTTATACCAATTTAACGCTTATTTTGCCAGTTTATAGAATAAATAATGGGTATAACTTGTATTTATAATGGTAATAACCGAACTAAATATTGTTATATATTTGAAGATTTCCTAATTGGTCGTAAAAAGTGCGCTCTTCATTCCAGCCATTTAAGCTTAGTTGTTCACTAAGAATTTGCTGTTGCCATGGGGTTAATTTTAGTTCTGGTTTGAAAACCTGTTGCGCAATAACTTTTAAGGCGACCCATAGCTTATGTTTATTTGTTAGCTGTTTTTTTGCTGTTTGCTCTGCCTGTAACAACGTGTTTGCCCAAGGGTTATCGCTCAGTAATTGTGAAAACAATGCTTCGATGTGTTCATTTTTAATACTTGCTACACCAAAAAATGCACTAAATGGTGAACTTAGCGTTTTGTTAGGCACTTCATCGATAGCTATTTTTCGTGTTAAGTGAGTACTGCATTGGGTTAACATAAAATGAGTATATGCATACAGAGGTAAAGTTATGTGCTCAAATTGATACTGCTTATTAGGTGCTACCAATAAAGCCATTATTTTTACTAAGCTGTCTAATCGATTTACTATAAACCTTTGTAGTGGGTGAGGTGTTGAATTCACCAATTGTTCAAATACAACGCGCTGAATAATCGCAGGTGCATTATTGTATCCAACCATCGACAAGCTATGGCGGAGATCTTTAGCTGCTTGATGTTCTTTATTATAAGGTTTTACGGCTTCACATACTCGCGCAATAATCTCAGGGTGATGACCCATTATTTTATTCAAACCTTTAAAACTATATTCTTGGTTAACTTTAATTTGACTAATTAACTCAATTAGTTGCCTTGGTTTATCTAAACTGCTTGGCTCGTTAATAGTAATATGTTCACTGTTCCATACACTGTATATAAGCTTTTTATCTGCACACTTCCATTGTTTGGGATTGTCTTTTAGTGACGCTTTTATTCTATACCAAGCTAATTTCTGTTTATTTTCTGAGTTAACTAAAATGTGTCGGTTTTGTTTGTCGGTAGCTAAATAAACCATACTTTGATCTTGATATATAACTCGGCTACCAGCTAAAAAGGGTCCCACTTCGGCCACGTAAGACTTGACCAAATGTTGTGCAAACAGATTTGGCGTGCGCAAATATATATCGGCCAAAGCTTGATAAAAACTTATGTGCTTTTTAGCAGGGGTATGAGTTATATTCATTGCTATTATATTAGCTAATGCAACAAGCGTAATTCCACCATCGTAAAGCATTGTTTTAGGCGTGTTTACAAGGGCTTGCTTATATTTATTTAGTTTAGCGAGTATATGTGTAATAGGGGCTGCGCTATTGCCGCAGCTCAACATTATTTTTGCTGCAAATTGGTGGCGAAGCTGCCAAATTTTTTTATCATTGGCACTAAATTTAGACTGTTCAGCTAGCTTATTTAACTGCGAACAAACACATATATGCTCTACAAGCGAAGCGCTAATATAAAGTTCGGTAAGTTTTTTATCGTAATTTTGGCTAGCGCATAAGCCGGCGGTAATTACACATTGGCTTATAACTAAATTAGTTGAGTAGCTGTATTGAGGATTAAATAACGTTAATTTAGACAACAGTGCATTAGGGTAGTGTTCGTATAAGATTCTATACTGTTCAGCTAATTTACAAGCCATAGGATATAAAGCTTGCCAATGTTCTTTGTTATTATAGCCTGTTAAAAGACGCTGCGTATTTTCGTGCAGTTGCTTTAAACGATTCGCAAGTGGCTCATCCATTATGCCTTCACCTAACTTCTTCCTGATATTTACTGTACGCACTTGGTCCCCATAAAATGAGTTGGCCATTTTTAAATAATAAACCTGTGCATTCATCCATTGTCGTTATTCCGTCTGACGTAATATGCTGAGTACGATAAAAAATAATCTGCAATACTTGTTCGTTATCCCGCTTAGCAAATGTCAGGTCTGGGCTGCCAAGGTAATCAAGTACGGTGTTGAGTGTAGTTTGAGAATCTAGAGAAAGTTTTTCAATGTAGCGCTTGTTAAATGACTCTCGATCTTGCCAAATCATAGCTTGAGGATCGTCTTTGTAAAAAGCAATCACTAAAGTTGCAATGAGCGCATATAGCCCCAAGCCTAAAATTAAATACCGAATAAACTTTTTCAACACTATTTACCTTAAATACTACCAGGGTATTAGTATACGTTTTGCTGTAAATACACGCTATTTACTTGCGACTAATTAAGCCTGAGCTGCTTTAAACTAAACCCTAAATTAATATCTGTTCTTAAACTAACCAATTGTTTGGAGATAACGTACATATCCATATTGGTTTCAAGCTTTTTGCGTAGTCCTGAATTAAGTAATTCATCGCTCAATGCTTCATTTATAGAGGTGTAATTATTAACAAGCTGTTGAGCTGATTTTATACCAACGCCTTTAACACCAGGAATATCATTCGTTTTATCGCCTGCAAGCGCCCAAAAATCGACGAGTTTATTCTTATCTACCCCAAAGCGTTCATGTATTTTAGGTTCATCTAAGTGCTGCCTTTTAAAGTAATCGTAAATATGTATTTCACTGTTTAAATACGGTAAAAATCCCTTGTCAGTGGATACGATAGTACTCGTGATTTTATTATCAGCAGCTTTGCAAGCAAGGGTAGCAATAATATCGTCAGCTTCATCATTTATTGGTTCAAAAACAACAATACCGGTTTCCTCTATTGCTGATTTAAAATGATGCAACGCACTTTTTAGCGTTTCAGGCATTGGGGCTCTTGAGTGTTTGTAATGTTCATAAAAGTGATAACGCCAACTTTTATCCCCATCAAATACCGCAATAGCATGTGTTGCATCCGTTATGCGAAGCATTTTTTTGCATGCTTGAGCTACACGCTCGCTGCAAGTAAGCACCAATTGCTTTTCGTTGCTATGTTTTTGATTTGCGTCAACTGCGTAAATGCGCCTAATTAAATTAAGCGCATCAATTAATAATAAATGGGGTTTCAAACTATACGACTCATGCTTTTATTTTGTAACACGGAATATACTTACTACCAGGAAGTTTCATACGACCTTGATCAACAAAAGCCTGTAAAAGTACATCCATATCTTGCATTAAGGCAGGCTCGCCGCTGAGGGTATAAGGTCCATGTTGTTTAATAGCGCGTACACCCTCATCTTTAACATTACCCGCAACAATACCAGAAAATGCACGTCGTAAGTTTGCTGCAAGCTGTTGTTTTGGTTGATCCAAATGTAGGTCTAAGCTTGCCATATTTTCATGTGTGGGTGCAAAAGGCTGCTGAAAATCGTGATCAATTTTAAGCGTCCAATTAAAGTAATACGCATCGCCTTCACTTTTTCTATACTCGCGTACATTGGCCATTTTAGATTTTAGCTTTTGACCTACTAAACTCGGATCATCAATAATCACTTCAAATTTGTCTAATGCTTCTTTGCCGAGTGTCATTTCAATAAATTCACAGAGTTTTTCAAAGTAATCTTTACTTTGTTTTGGTCCTGTTAAAATAACGGGCAAACACTGCTTTTCGTTATCAGGATGCAATAAAATCCCTAGTAAATACAATAGTTCTTCGGCAGTGCCCGCACCACCTGGAAAGATAATAATTGCATGAGCTGTGCGTATAAATGCTTCCAACCGTTTTTCTATATCTGGCAAAATAACGAGTTCGTTTACTATTGGGTTAGGGGGTTCAGCTGCAATAATGCTGGGTTCTGTTAACCCTAAATAACGATTGTTTTTAATACGTTGTTTAGCATGGCCAATGGTGGCACCTTTCATTGGACCTTTCATTGCCCCAGGTCCACAACCAGTACAAATATTCAATCCACGCAAGCCAAGTTCATAACCCACTTGTTTGGTGTACTTGTACTCAGTTTCGTTTATTGAATGTCCACCCCAACAAACCACCATATTAGGCTCGCTGTTTACACGAAGTGCATGCGCATTTCTGAGCATATCAAACACCATATGAGTTATGGCTTTTTGTTCTTGCAGGTCTTTTTCGTACTTTTGACAAATAAATAAAATATCGCGGATAACTGAAAATATGTGTTCGTGTATACCGGTGATTATTTCACCATCTACAAAGGCTGTTTTTGGAGGGTTTTCAAGTTCAATTTTTATACCGCGCTCTCGGCTGAGCAAGCGAATATCAAAATCTTTATACTTGTCGTATATTTGCGAACTTTCGTCTGTGTGGCTGCCTACATTGAGTACCGCTAACACACAATTTCTAAATAATTTATAACGTTCGCTGGTAGAAGATTGTTCTAATAAATCAACCTCTAACTGAGATAATAAATCTAATACACCAGTTGGGTTTAACTGTATTAACATGGGCGTACTCCTTGCTATTTATGTAAATTACTACTGAGTCATACATTTACAATATTTATAATCGAATGACATTATTTACTTATACAAAGGCGGTCTCTACCTGAATTTTTGGCTTCATACAGAGCGTCATCGGCTCTATCAAAAGCTTTAATTGGCGTATCACCTTTTTTTAATTGCGTAGCGCCTACGGAGATAGTTATTTCAATTTGCTTATCTTTAAACTTAAACGGGATACTTTTTATAACCTTTCTGAGTTTTTCAAGCGGTGCAACTGCATTATCAACAGTGGTTTCGCTCATTAATAGCACAAATTCTTCACCGCCATATCGCGCTATAAAATCAGATTTTCTTATCGACTTTTGTAATGCTTTTGCAATAACTTGCAACGTTATATCGCCAGCTGTATGGCCAAATCTATCGTTTATTGACTTAAAGTGGTCAACATCGATAACGACCAGCGTAACATTTGATTGCTGAACATTAAATAAATGCATTTCGTGATTGTAACGTTCGTCAAAAGCGGCTCTATTAGGTAATTTTGTTAACCCATCCAGCAGGCTTTTAAAACGTTGATCGTTTAAGCGTTTTTTGTATTTTGTAAGCTTTGTTTCAAGCGTACCAATACGACCATTAATCTCACTAAAACTAGATACAAGTATTTCTCTGTCTTCGCGTTCTAGTTTTTCTTTTGCCATAAAGTCTTGAGTTAACGACTTTAACTCATTATCAACAAGCTCTTTTAATGATGAAATAGAAGTCGCAGATTGTGTTTTTTCGTTTAAGCTTTCTATTTTACTTTTAATACTTTTATTTAGGTTTTCAAACTCAGTCCCCATTGAGGTTGAGTGCTTACTTGTAGCGACTATTGATTTGTGTAGTTCTTCAATTGTTTGGTTAAGCGACGATAAAAAGCTTTGCGCTGATTCTCGTTCTTTATTTATATTTTTAACAACAACAGTAATTATATTTATGGCCGTATCGAGCAAAGACCCTAAATTATCGCTTTCAGATATAATGCTCTTAATACGTTTAATTTCTACAGTTGCTTCATCTTCAAGAACTAAATCGTTAGCGAGTTCAAGCAGCTTTTGCGCTAGTGCAGGCGTGGCCTCACAGCTAATATTGCTATCAGCACGTAGCTTTGTGTTTAATGCCTGATGATAAAAGCTTATTAATTTTTCTAGTAGCGGAATAAAGTCATGAGTGGAGTGGACGTTATTCATTTCGTGATCAAGTAAGTTTCTTAACGAGCGGCGTGTACCCTCTGGCAAGCCTTTGGTTTTTTGTAGTTGTCTGCCAGCAGATAAAACACTTTCTTGCAGGTCACGTTGCTGCGATAGTTGTATGGCTTCTTGCTTTTTTAACAGCTCTATTGTTTCGTCGATTAAAGGGGATAAATCGTCAAAACCAACGCCTTTATTTAATGCGCTTCTAAAGTTAGCAAGTCTGTTATCAAGCTCCGTGTCTAGACCCTTACAGGCTAAAGATAGTTTAGATGAGAAAATAGAGAGGGTGTCTACTTGATGTTTTCGCGCGTCTTCAAGTGCCATGCGCGCACCAATTGCTTGTTTAAGTTTTTTCTCTGTAGCAGTAGATTTTTCTGACACCTAGGCAAGCCACCATGATTTGTAATTTTATTATTCTAAGTCTACAACAAATTTATATTAAGTGTAGTTATCTCGGTAAAAACTCTATAATTTTATTAACCTAGTGCGTACAAACTCGTATACATGAGTGTTTATCGCTTTTAATTCACATTTAAATGTACGCTTGTTAACCTTGAGCACAATTAAGGTCTTAATTAGGTTTCTATGAAAAAGTTATTAGTTTTATCAATTTGTGCTGCGTTATCTGCATCTGCATTTGCAGATGTTAACTATTCATTGAGTATTGACGAGCCCCAACACCATCTTGGTGATGTGCGCGTTCAATTCCCTAAATCAGCACAAGCCCATCTTGATATTAAATTACCTTCTTGGCGCACCGGCCGTTATGAAATACTAAATCTTGCCAATGGCGTACGTTACTTTAACCCAACAGATAAAGAGGGTAATCCTTTAAAGTGGGAAAAAATTGATCACAGCACATGGCGTGTTCACATTGATACACCAACAGAAGTAAGTGTAGGGTATCAGGTCTATGCAAACGAGCTTGGTAAACGTGCTCGCCATATTGATGATAGCCACGCTTTTATAGACGCTTCTGGCTTTTTTATGTTTAGCGAATCATTTCGACAAGAGCCTGTAACGGTTAATTTAGATGTTCCGAAACAGTGGCGTTCAGTATCTGGAATGGATAATTTAGATTCCACTCATTCGTTCAAGGCAGCTAATTACGATGTGCTTGTGGACTCGCCTATCGAAACAGGTATTAACCAACTTCACTCATTTAACGTTGATGGACGTGAGTACGAATTAGTTATTTGGGGAGAGGGTAACTACGACGTTGAATTAATGTTGCGTGATCTTAAAAAGCTAGTAACAACCGGTAATGTAATTTGGGATAGTTACCCATATGAGCGGTATGTATTTATGGTGCATGCTACTTCTGGCGCTGGTGGTGCAACCGAGCATTTAAATTCGACCATAATTCAAAGGCCGCGTGATCGATTTGGCTCTCGTGAAGATTATTTAGGTTTCATAAGCACAGCAGCTCATGAGTTTATTCATACTTGGAATGTAAAAGCATATCGTCCAAATGGATTGGTACCTTACGATTACACCAATATGAATTACTCAAAATTACTTTGGATTGCAGAAGGCTCAACAAGCTACTTTGAGGATCATTTATTAGTGCGTTCAGGCATTGAAACGACAGATGAGTTTTTTAAAGGGCTAACAAAAACCATTAATCGACACTTACAAACACCAGGCAGAGAAGTTCAAAGTGCCAGTGAAACGAGTTTTGATAAATGGATTAACCAAGGTGGGGATCACGGACGTAATTACAGTACCAATATATATTCAGAAGGCTCATTGTTATCAATGGTACTTGATATTGACCTACTAGAAAAAACAGCGGGTAAAGTAAGTTACCGTGATGTGCATAAAGCACTATATAACAATCATAAGCTACCAGCGGGCTTTGATGAAAAAGACGTACTAAGCATTTTACAAAACCTGACAGGTCTCGATTATTCAAATTGGTGGGAAGAGCATGTGGACTCACCTGCATATATTAATTTTGACGAGTTGCTTAATAAAGTAGGTTTGACTTTTGAACGACCACAAGCTGCTAAGGCTATTGCCAGCATAGACGCAGTGGCTAAAAATACCGGCCAGCTTTTAACATTAACGCATGTTCAACGCGATGGTAGCGGGTGGAAAGCAGGCTTAACAACTAACGATAAAATTGTAGCTATTAATAAGCTCCATGTTAATAAAGATTTAAAGTCTAGCCTTGAGACGTTTAAACCTGGTGATAAAGTAGTTATTGACTTTATTCGTCGTGATGCATTACAAAGCCTCACATTAGTATTAACTGAAAAGTTTGATAAACCTAAAAAGGTAACTGCTAATTTACAAGCAAGTGAGAAACAAAAAGCCCTTTTCAAAGCTTGGATGGGTGTTGAGCACCCCAATGATACTAAATAGCATTTAAAAATAGTAATAAAGGAGCTAAGGCTCCTTTTTTATTGCTCCAACAATTAATAATAAACCTAAGCTTATTTTTTAAATATATGTGTATGGAAATTCAACAATTAACTTCTATTATAAAATAAGGAAATTTTAAAGGAGATAGACTCAGCATGACTGCCAACTCAATTGTAAATCAATTATCTAAACAGTTTGTAACTAACGATTCATTGCACCAATTATTTGAAAGTGTTAATTCAATCTCAGTTCAAGGTTATGATGAGCAAAGACGAGTTGTGTATTGGAACAAAGGGAGTGAACTCCTTTATGGCTATAAACAAGAGGAAGCACTTGGAAAGAAGCTAGAAGAACTGATAGTACCAGCCCCTATGAGAGACATGGTAATTGAGGCTCATACAAAGTGGATCAATGAAGGCGTAGCAATCCCTGCTGCAGAAATATTACTTAAACATAAAAATGGAACTGACATATACGTTTATTCAAGCCACGCAATGTTTGAAAATGAATTTAAAAACAAGCAAATGTATTGTATAGACATTAATTTGTCGGATGTAAAAAAAGCCCAAGCCATTGCCACATTTAAAGAACAAATGCTAAAAACCATTTTTGAAGCAATCCCAGATTTGCTTTTTTTAATGGACTATAACGGAATAATTATCGATTACCATGCTAATAATCAAGATGCTCTCTATGTCTCCCCTGACCAATTTGTTGGTAATAATATGCTTGATATTTTACCGAAGAGTGTTGCTAAAAAGTTTGAAGTTTACATAGAAAAAGCAATTGAACAAGATGAAATTGTAACGTTTAAATATGAGCTGTCCGTTCCTCAAGGGCAGGTGTATTTTGAAGCAAGAATTAACAAAGTTTTAAAATACGACCAAATAATGATAATTATTCGAGATATAACCGAACAACATCAATCAGAGCAACTCATTCGTAAACAAGCTTATTTCGATAGCCTTACACAATTACCAAACCGTTTACTCGCTCTTGACCGTTTATCACAGCTAACAGTTGAGGCGACTCGTAATGATGAAAAAGCAGCGGTATTTTTCTTAGATTTAGATGATTTTAAAAAAATTAACGATTCACTAGGTCATGAAGCAGGCGATAAAGTTTTAATTGAAACAGCCAATCGTTTACAAAGGGCATTAAGAAAAGCTGACACAATTGGTCGCTTAGGTGGCGACGAGTTCATTATTTTGTCAAAAGGAATTTCCACTCAACAAAATGCTGTGGGTATTGCCGAAAAACTCCTGCAAAATTTTCGAGAACCTTTCACAATTGAGGGGCGAGAGTTAATGTTAACAATTAGCATTGGGGTAGCAATGTTTCCAGATAACGGCAAATCTGTGTCTGATTTATTAAGAAACGCCGACACGGCAATGTATCAAGCCAAAGCTCTGGGTCGAAATACATACTCGTTTTTTACTAATCAAATGAATACTGTAATCCAACGACGCTTAACAATAGAAGAGCAAATGCGAGGTGCTTTGCAGCGCAATGAATTCATTCTTTATTACCAACCGCAATTTGATGTTAAAAAGAACGAAATTATAGGGGCAGAAGCATTACTCAGGTGGCTAAACCCTGTACTAGGAAGTGTGGCACCAGATGAGTTTATCCCTATTGCAGAAAAAACAGGCGTGATCATATCTATTGGTGAGTTTGTTATTGAAGAGTCACTTAGTTTACTCAATCGATGGAAGAACGTAGAACAGCTCAACAGAAATTTTTCAATTGCAGTAAATTTATCTCCTAGTCAATTTAAAGACCTGAACCTGTTTAACTTTATCAAAACATCGTTATCAAATGCGAACATTGAACCTCAAAGTCTTGAACTTGAAATTACAGAAGGTGTTTTAATGAGTGGAGAGTCCAGCATTACTGACACATTAAACGATATAACAAATTTAGGTGTTATATTGTCAATGGATGATTTTGGCACAGGTTATTCCTCGTTAAGTTATTTAAGGAAGTACCCGTTTAATGTACTAAAAATAGACCGTGGTTTTATAAATGGGATTACAAAAAATAATGAGGATTACAGTTTAGTAGAAGCAACAATTGCCATGTCACATGGTTTAGGGTTAAAAGTTGTCGCTGAAGGCGTAGAAACAAAAGAACAACTCACAATATTAAAAGAACTTGGTTGCGATCTAGCTCAAGGATATTATTTTAGTAAACCAATACCTGAGCAGGACCTCATTGATTTTTCGATACGTTTTTATAGTTAACTTGCAGTAAACCTTGTAACTGGTGCGATGTAACCACCGTGTTTAAATAACATTTTTTAAATGGTTTTCTAATTCAAACATAAATCGATTTAAGACTTCGTTTAATTTATTACTTCCATATACAGCAGCATGAACGCGTATTTGTTGGGTTTTGACTGTGCCATGGCTTTTAAATCGGTCGAGTTATATCAGTACTTCACATTCAGCGTCTGCTATGTATTGAGGTGATAATTTAATAGACAATAAGAATTAACAAGTTTAGTTCATGCTCTAGTATTAGCTGGTAGGTGCTCTAAAATAAAATCAACTAGTTTAATCATAAATTGTGTATTTATTGATTATAATATCTCTTTATTTTGCTTTTATATTTTTATGTGCATTTAATTACCCTTAAGTGGTATGTTTTAATAATTTACTAAAGGAATTAATTATGAAATTAGAGTCATTAGCACTGCACCATGGTTACGAGTCTGAAGAAACCACGAAATCAGCAGCAGTACCTATTTACAATACCTCATCCTACACGTTTGATAACACGCAACACGGTGCAGATTTATTCGACTTAAAAGTACCTGGTAATATTTACACCCGCATAATGAACCCAACTAATGACGTGCTTGAACAGCGTATTGCTGCAATGGAAGGGGGCATTGGCGCGCTAGCGGTAGCCTCGGGCATGGCAGCTATTACCTATGCGATTCAATGCTTATGTGAAGTAGGCACTAATATTGTCAGCACCAGCCAAGTATATGGCGGTACGTATAATTTATTTGCCCATACATTACCCCGCCAAGGTATTGAAGCGCGTATGATTAAGGCTGATGACTTTAGCGCATTCAAGGATGCCATTGATGACAACACCCGTGCTGTTTTTTGTGAATCTATCGGTAACCCTGCAGGTAATATTGTCGATATTGAGCGTTTAGCTAAGATTGCTCATAGCAAAGGTGTGCCGCTTATTGTTGATAATACTGTGGCTACACCGTATTTATGCCGGCCATTTGAGCTAGGCGCCGATATAGTGGTTCACTCACTGACAAAGTACATAAACGGGCACGGTACAGCTATTGGCGGTATGATCGTTGATTCAGGTCAATTTGATTGGAAAGCCAATGCCACACGCTTTGCAATGATGAACGAGCCCGATCCGTCGTATCACAATGTGGTTTATACCGAAGCCTTTGCTGAAGCTGCATTTATTGGGCGTTGTAGAGTAGTGCCACTGAGAAATACTGGTGCAGCGCTTGCCCCTAAAAACGCATCTGACATTTTAATCGGCCTTGAAACCTTAGGCTTAAGAATGGATCGCCACTGCGAAAACGCGCAGCAACTGGCTGAATACTTAGAAAATCATCCTAAAGTACTTTGGGTTAACTACGCTGGTTTAACATCAAGCCCATATAATGCAATGAGCCAAAAAATCACCAGTGGTAAAGCTTCAGGTATTTTAAGTTTTGGTATCGCGGACGGCCTTGAAGCAGGCACGCGCTTTATTGATGCGCTTAATATGATCCTGCGTTTAGTTAATATTGGCGATGCTAAATCGCTGGCTTGCCACCCAGCATCAACCACGCACCGTCAATTAAATGATGAAGAACTTGCAAGCGCAGGTGTGAGCCGCGATTTAATTCGCCTATCGGTCGGTATTGAAAACATTGCGGACATAATTGCGGATGTAAGCCAAGCGCTCGATAAAGCATAGTTACCTCATACCTTTCATAAAAAACTTTAAAGCATAAAAAGCGTTAGTTGAAAATAAACTATCGTTTTTTATGTTTTTCTAAAATCGATTAATAAGTATACCTCTTTATTTTATCTACCTTTTTTATAAAACCTTCCTAAGACTTTTATATTTCTACCGATTGTTTTTTATTCACATGTCAATTTTGTATTGACACTAAGATTACTTACTACTACATTTGTAACAGTACCACTACAAGTGTAGTAATAGGAGCGACAATGAAACTTAGTGATTTTGAAATGGATATTATGCAGTTGCTCTGGCAGGAAGAACCCTGTACAGCGAGTCAACTACATAAAGTGCTTTTAGCTGATAAGCAAAAAGATAAACAAGTAGCCTATACAACAGTCAAAACTATTGTAGATAGGTTAGAACATAAAGGAGCTATAGAGCGCTGTGGACATGAAGGGCGAGCCATTGTTTTTAGAACAATCGTGACTCAAGACACGTTATCGGAGCAAGCTATGCCAAGTTTTATGCAACGATTTTTTAAAGGTAATTCTCGTAGTTTAATTGCCCACTTTATCAAAGAAGAAAAGCTAAATGATGAAGATATAGAATACTTACAAACGCTTTTAAAAAATAAGAAGTTAGATTAAAGGAGAGGGTAATGACGGATTATTTACTAACTTGCACGCTTATTAGCTTATGTATTTTACTTACAGTAAAAGGATTAAAAAATGCCCCTGCACGATTAAACTTTTACATTTTAATGATTGCCTTGGCATGTTGGTTTATCCCTTGGCAGTACTTTTCCCAGCTACCGTTATTTGAAGGGGCAAATCGTTACACATTCAACGTGGCGCAATTGATTCCCGATGTTAAAGCATTAATACCAAACGCTGAACAAGTAGTAATTAAGGATGAATTACAAAGCGATATGAGTATATGGGACTTATTGCCATCACTTAGTATTGTTTTTATGGTTTTAGTTTTAGCTGGTTTTGGATTGTTTTTATTACGCATGGGCTTATATGTAAAGCTTATAAAAAACTTATACATTAACTCAAAGCCAAGTCCTGAACTTAAACACATCAACAATCAGTATTCAATTAGACTAACAACCCATACAGAGCCAGCTTTTGCTACAGGATTAATAAAGCCTGTTATTTGGTTAGAGTCGACGATGATAAATCGTGAAGAATTAGATTCAGTCATTCAGCACGAGGTAACCCATTTACAACAAGGTGATATTTATTGGACGTGGCTTATTTGTTTTATAGAAAGCGTTTTTTGGTGGAATCCTATCTGCTTAAAGTTAACTGGTTTAGCGCGAGAACAACTTGAACTTAGCTGTGACGAATTGTGTATGGAAAAGCTAAAAGATAAATACCAATTAGATTTAGCCAGTTTATTACTAAAAAAGCAAAACGTTATAAGTAAAAACAACTTTTTTACCCCCCCACTTTTGAATATTGCTCATTCTAAGAGCTTTAATATTCAGAGGATCAAAATGTTAAACAAGGAAAAAACAATGAAAAGTAAATATTTGGTTATGGTTGCGGCGGCAATGTCTTTTAGTGCTTTAGCTGCAGCGCAAATTGTAGATGGTAATACGAGTAGTAAACAGCAAAGTAGTAAAACTTCTCAGGTACCTGTAAAAAGTGAAGCTTATAATCAACAACTTGCACAACTTCTTAAAAGTGCAGCAGGGGCAAAAAGTGATAACTCTGAACTGTTAACCCAAGCTGCGCAAGGCATTCAACAATGGCACTTAAATAGAGATAAACTTGCTGATTTTGAAGAAGCTGAAATCAAACTACAAAGCTTTAGGCTGCTAAATCACGTTTACTCTAAACTTGAGCAATATGAAGATATATTAAGTGCTTACGAAAAATGGTATGAGCCTGGTAGTAACCCGCCTTACTTTTTAAAAAATTCACTAGCAACCGCGTATATACAACTAGGGCGTTATGAGCTTGCAGTTGTAGAGCTTGAAGATTTATCAAAACAGCTTGGAGGGAAACTACATGTTGGATCTGCTGATAACTTAGCACTGGCATATATTTACCTTGCTGATTACGATAAGGCATTAAAAACTCTAGAGCAGGTTGATGCAAAAGATGATGTATACGGAAATATCCTTAAATACTATGTTTATGATAAACAAAATAACCGCAAAAAGATGAACGAAATCAGTAGTAAAATCCCAGAAGTATTTGCAGTTACCCCTGCGTTATTACCGCAAACTGGCATACCAGGTTCTCAGCTTTTAAGGATGTTATAAGCGTTGAGTAATTAAACTTGGAGCCTTTGAGGCTCCTTTTTCATTCTGTTTAAATTTTTTTACAAAGGCGCTTGTATAAACCTTATTAAAGATACAGCTTTTAATTTGTTGTGCTTTACGCCTCAAAAAAGCTTTTTTAACCTTGGTTTTAGTAGCGCAGGTTGCAATATCGCTCTGTATGTCGGTATTTTGTGAAACAGGGTATGGCATAAGCGAAAAACCATTTACGTGGGTTTCCCAAATATGTTGTAAGTCGCAATCTACAGGGCGGCCAAATTGAGCTGTGGCTTTAAGTAATTGCTCAGCCCCTTCATAGCTTATTGCTGTAGCGCAGCAGCCAGTCATTAGCTTTTTATGTATGACTAACTGCTGGTGGTTATTTAGGTTTTGCTGATAGGCAATAGGGCGAGTGCGGTTTTCATAGGCTGCGAGTTTAATAAGTTGCCAGGGCTGGTTTAGCTGCTCAATATTTTTAATCGCGTTATGAATGCTGTCATCAATATAAAAATCATCCTCGAGCACAATCGCGTATTTTAATTTCTCATCAATTATTTTTTGCCATGCTTTACGGTGGCTTAAATAGCAGCCAATTTGGCCGTTGCTTAGCGGATAGTGATACTGTTGTTTATTTAATTGCGGGCTGTAATGTAGGTACTTTTGTAGTGTACTCAATTGTGCGCCATCTACGGCATCAATACGTTCAAATGGCAAGTTAACACGTACCAGTTGCGTTTGAGTATTTGCGAGTCGCTGCGCTGAGCGCGCTAAGTTTATTACAAATAATGCTGCCATGATGTTCACCCCCTAGCGTTTTTAGCAATACTAAAGAGGGGCTGTTACACGCAAGTGGCAAATTTATGGATTTTTTAAGTCAGCTCGCGGCTGTGCTAAAATGGCGTTTTTTTCTTCTTGAGAAAGAATGATCCAATCAAATATTTCTTCATTAGTTCGACCGCACCCACTGCAATAACCGCTGCGACGTTCACATATGCCTAAACAGTCGCTTTTTAATTTAGATGTGTTTTTATTCGTTTTTCGCATTATTAAAATCCTAACGGTGGAGCAATTTCAAAGCGAGTAGAAAACCCATTACCTTCTTGATTTGTAGACAGTGTAATAACCGGATTTTTAGTATCAAGTACAAAGGTGCTGTAAATTGAACTGGCTGTTTCTTTTTGGCTTTCAAACCAACCTGTTTTTGATAGGCATTGGCGTAACTGTTCAGCAAGTGTTTGATGCGAATTTACTGCATGCGTTTGCGCTTTAACAGGTGTTTGGCATTGGTAACTTACTTGCTCAGACTTATTTAAAGTAATTGTACAGGCAGATCCAATGATATGAGTATTAGTGCGCCATTGGTTTGAAAACGGGTTATTCACTTTATCTGTTTTGATTGAATTAAAACCAAACTCATAACCATTTATTAGTTTATTTATGCTGCTACATTCATCGGATGTGACTGTGGTTTTTACAGACTGATTCGTTGTAGTAGCTTTGGTTGTAGTCTGATTAGTTTTGCTTGTACAGCCCGCTAAAATAAACACGATAATAAGAAGGATAATATAGTTTTTCATAGTTCACAGTAACCGATAAATTGAGCCATGCACTATAACACACATCATTTATTCAACTAAAAGGGAAAATAAAAAGGCCCATAAAATATGAGCCTCTTTTTAATTTACTTTAGCAGGCGCTATTTATGGCGACCTTGTAGGCATTTTACAACGTCTTCTAGGGCTAAGCCTTGGCGTTGTAGCAATACAGTAAGGTGATAAATTAAATCAGCCGATTCATTAGTAAGCTCATCGTTATCGTGCTTCATTGCGGCAAGCGCTACTTCTACGCCTTCTTCGCCCACTTTTTGACAGCTACGGCTTAAGTCTTTAGCAAATAATGAAGCGGTGTAGCTTTTTGCTGGGTCGTCGTTTTTACGCTCAACAATCACATCTTCTAATTGCGCTAAAAAGCTTAGGCTAGGTTTTGCATCATCACCAAAGCAGCTTTGTGTGCCTAAGTGGCATGTTGGACCTTCTGGGTTAGCCAGTACTAAAATTGAGTCGTAGTCACAATCGGTATGTACTGAGACTACATTTAAGTAGTTTTCTGATGACTCACCTTTGGTCCATAAACGTGACTTTGAACGCGAGTAAAAGGTTACTTTGTTACTTTCAAGCGTCGCCTTTAGTGCTTCGCTGTTCATAAAGCCTTGCATTAAAATAACACCAGAGCGAGCATCTTGAACAATCGCAGGGATCATTTCGCTTTTAGCAAAATCTACTTGAGTTTGGTTTTGTTGTGTTACTTGCATAGTCTTGCTGCCACTTGGTTATCGGTTAAAAATTGTTTTAATTCGCCAATGTTAATCATATTTTTGTGAAAAACGCTTGCTGCTAATGCGCCATCGACTTCGCTTTGTTTAAATACATCAACAAAATCTTGCATACTGCCTGCACCGCCAGATGCGATTAAAGGAATATTACATAATGCGCGCATTTTACTTAGCTGCTCATTGTCGTAACCGTTACGTACGCCATCTTGGTTCATACAGTTTAAAACAATTTCGCCTGCGCCTAAGTCTTGTACGCGTTTAACCCATTCCTCGGTTTTGTAACGTGTACGGCTTGATGCATTAGGATCGCCGGTTAATTGATACACTAAATACTCGCCGGTCACTTCATCGTAAAAGCTATCAATACCTACAACAACACATTGCTTACCAAATTCATCGTGTAGCTCTTTTATAAGCTCAGGGCGGGCAATAGCAGGGCTGTTAATACTTATTTTGTCAGCGCCACGCTCTAGTACACGTGCTGCATCGGCTACCGATTTAATACCGCCAGCCACACAAAATGGAATATCGATGTGGCGGGCAATGCTCTCTACCCAATTTACATCAAGTAGGCGTTTTTCAACACTTGCGCTGATTTCATAAAAAACCAGTTCATCGGCGCCGGCATCGCTGTATGCTTTTGCCATTGTTAAAATATCGCCCACTATTTCGTGGCCTTTAAATTTAACGCCTTTTACTACCTGGCCGTCTTTTACATCTAAACACGGGATTATGCGTTTTGATAACATGCCAACGCCTCCTCAACACTAAATGCGCCATCAAGCAGTGATTTACCTAAAATAACGCCACCTACGCCAAGCTCTTTAAGCTTTTTAATGTCATCAAGTGAACTTACGCCACCCGAAGCTTGCACTTTAATGCTGCTGTTATGGCGAGTTAAATCTTCGTAAAGCTCAAACGATGGGCCAGTCATGGTGCCATCTTTACTGATGTCCGTGCATAAAAAGTCAATAACGCCCAAGCTTACATAAAAATCTACAAGCTCAAGTAAACCAAACTCAGATTCACTTAACCAACCGTGCGTAGCAGGAGCCCAGCCCGTGGCTGTTTTATTTACATCAAGGGCAATAACAAAGTGCTCTGCGCCAAATTGTTCAATCCAGGCTTTTACTTGCTCGCGTTTTTCTACCGCCATAGAACCAATAACAACTTGGTTAGCGCCGGCTTTTAGCCAATCGCTTACATCTTGCTCTGAGCGAATACCGCCGCCCACTTGGTACGGTACGTTAAGCGCTTTAGTTGCAGCTTGTATATGTTGCCACTGTTTTTTACTTGGATCGCGTGCGCCTTCTAAATCTACAAGGTGCAATTTACCTGCGCCGCTATCGGCGTATTCTTTTAAACGTGCGCCAAGCTCAAAAGGGTAAAACTGAGCAGTGTCGTACTTACCTTGGTATAAACGAACAATTTGATTTTGTAATACGTCTAATGCTGGAATAATCACAAATAATCTCTTTATTGTTGGTTAATGGGCCGTTTATAACTGCCAATCAACAAAATTTTGTAATAAACGTGTGCCTACTTTTGCACTGCGCTCTGGGTGAAATTGCATGCCAGCGTAGTTGTCTTTTGCAACTATGGCTGAAAAGGTTTGGCCGTATTCGCCGCTTACAAGTGTTGCATCGTTTACGGTGTGCGCAAAGCTATGTACAAAGTACACTTGCTCGTCTTGTGTTAAGCCTTTGGTAAGTGCATGCTCTTTATTTACGCTTAAGTTATTCCAACCCATATGCGGCGATGTTAAATTGCCAACATCAAGGGCTTTTACTTGGCCTGGTATTTTACCTAAGCATTGTACGTTACCTTCTTCGGTGCTTTCGCACAGTAACTGCATACCTAAGCAAATTCCCATAAGTGGGCGCTGGTATTCGTTTATAGCTTGTTGCCAGCCGTTATCTACAAGGCGTTTCATGGCAACAGATGCATGTCCAACGCCTGGTAATATTGCACGCTCAAAACCAGCTAATTGCTCTGGTGAGGTAATGACTGTTGGCGTTTGACCTAAGCGTTCAAAGGCAAAGCGTACTGAATTTATATTGGCACACCCGGTATTAATTATGGCAATCATAAACATCCCTTAGAGCTGGCTGTTTGTTGGGTCGTGTCTTGTGCTATTGCCATACGAAGGGCACGTGAAAACGCTTTAAATAAGCCTTCTACTTGGTGATGACAGTTACCGTCGCTGACCGATAAAATAAGGCTAATAGCGGCATTATCGCTTAAGCTTTTGAAAAAGTGCTCCACCATTTGTACGTCTAAATCGCCTGCTTTTTCGCGGCTAAAATTAGCGTTTAATACAAACGAAGCGCGCCCCGATAAGTCAATTTGTGCTTCAGCTTTACATTCATCCATAGGTAGCGCAAAACCATAGCGCGCTATTTGCGATTTAGTGCCAAGCGCTTGTTTAAGCGCAACACCTAGGGCAATACCTATGTCTTCAACAAGGTGGTGCTCGTCTATGTGTAAATCGCCTTTCGCTTTAATATTTAGACCAATGTTGGCGTGGGTGCGAATTTGATCAAGCATATGATCAAAAAAGCCAAGGCCTGTTTCGATACTACCGTTTTTAGTTTGATCTAGGTTTATGGCTACATCAATTTGGGTTTCTTTGGTGTTACGCGTAACACGGCCTTCGCGATTGGCAGTTGTAAGCTTTGTAACAATGGCAGGCCAGCTGCCATCATACAAAATGCCTTCACAACATAAATTTTGAGCAAGGCCAATATCGGTTTGGCGATCGCCAATTACATATGAACGTGCTAAATCAACTTTGCCAGAGCGCATAAGCTCAGTTAATAAACCTGTTTTAGGTTTACGGCAATCACAGTTTTGCTCGTCAAAGTGTGGACAAATCAATACTTCATCAAAGCTAATGCCTTGGCTTTGCATTATGTCCATCATTTTATCTTGGGCTATGTCAAAGTCAGCAGTCGGGAAGCTGTCTGTGCCTAAGCCATCTTGATTCGATACCATCACTAAACGGTACCCTGCGGCTTGTAACTGTAATAAAGCCGGGATAACACCAGGTAAAAACGCTAATTTTTCTAGGCTGTCTACCTGTTTGTCGGTGATTGGCTCTTCAATTATGGTGCCGTCACGGTCAATAAATAAATAGGGGTTACTCATGATACTTCTTGTCCTGATAAAAGAGGTGAGGTTGCTGGCTTATCAAGGCCATCTAACCAAATTTTTACTTGCTCAAGTTCTTGCTCATTACCAATGGAGATACGTAGCCAATCGTCTTCACCGTATAGGGTAAACGCGCGCATCACTAAGCCTTGTTCAAGTGCTACTTTAAAGTAGTTTTTGTCGGCTAATTTTAAGGTAACAAAGTTACCTTCACCAGTGAGAATTTTTAATGCAGCAGGGGATGCGTTTAACCACTGTACAAGCTTAGCCTTTAAACTATTTAAAATAGTCACTTGGCGGCGCATTGATGTAATTGCATCAGGCGCTATGGCTTGTGCAGCAATACTTGCTACCACACCCGATACCGGATACGGCGCAATCACTTTACGAATAGGTGCAAGTACACTTTCTTGTGCAAGTGTAAAACCGGTTCTTAGCCCTGCAAGCGCAAACGCTTTAGATAAAGTGCGCAGTACCACTACATTACTATATTCGTTAATCAGCGCTGTAGCACTTTGCTCAGGGCAAAACTCAATATAGGCTTCATCAACAATAACTAAGGCTTTACCGGCAAGCGCTGTTGCCAGTGCTTTTACTTTTTCAAGGGGGGTTAAGCTACCAGTTGGGTTATTTGGGTTACAAATAAACACTAGTTTTGAGCTGCCCACTGCCTCAACTATTTCATCAACACTGCCATCAAGTAATAGCGCTTGGGTTAAGCCATTGATTGCAACGTTATGCGTATCAGCGGTTACTTTGTACATACCGTAGGTTGGCAAAAATAACGCAATGCTGTCTTTTGCAGGTTCGCAGTAGGTACGTACTAAAAGCTCAATGCCTTCATCGGCGCCGCGCGTCATTAATACGTTTTCGCTTTCAAGCTCTGCATACGCAGCATAGCGGTCAATAACCAATTGCGGTTGTGGATCTGGGTAGCGATTTAAATCTTCAATACTCAGTTCAATATTTTTAGCGTACGGGCTTTCATTGGCATTTAACCACGTTGACCCTGTTAGCTTTTCACTTTTAGCAGAGCTGTAGGCAGCAAGGGCTGCAATATTTTGTGGTAATAAGCTAGTCGCTTGTGCGCTCTCATTGCTCATTTTTAATTGCCTCTAAACGAATTGAAACCGCATTTGCGTGTGCATCAAGGCCTTCTGCATCTGCTAGTGGTAAAATAGCTTTTGACAGCTGTGTTAGGCCACTTTTACTTATAGTTTGTACTGTGTATGTGCGGAAAAAATCAAGCAAGTTTAAGCTTGAATAGGTTGCACTGTAACCGTAGGTAGGTAACACGTGGTTAGTACCCGATGCGTAATCGCCCGCTGATTCTGGCGTGTAGTCGCCAACAAATACCGAGCCTGCATTTTTTACTTTATCTAAGTAAGGTGTTGAATCTGCTAATTGCAAAATTAAGTGCTCAGGGCCATATTGCGCTGATACGTCAAATGCTTGCTCAACAGAGTCCACTAAAATAAGTGATGAATTAGCCAGAGCTTGCTCGGCTGTCTCTTTGCGGCTTAATTTAACAAGCTGACGTGTAAGAGCCTGCTGCGTTTGCTCAATGATACTTTCGCTGTTACACAATAAAATAACTTGCGAGTCTGCGCCGTGCTCAGCTTGCGAGAGTAAATCTGCCGCTATAAATTCTGGGTTTGCACGCTCATCTGCAATAACTAGTACTTCAGAAGGGCCTGCTGGCATATCGATTGCCATACCAGGAATTGTTTGCGCAACAAGCTGTTTGGCCATCGTTACAAAGCTATTACCTGGGCCAAAAATTTTGTTCACTTTAGGCACTGATTCAGTGCCGTAGGCCATTGCGGCAATTGCACCTGCGCCACCACTTTCAATTAAAGTTGTAATGCCACATAACTTAGCTGCATATAATATCGCAGGGTTAATGCTTTCATCACCTTGCACAGGGGTGGCAAGTACGACGGTTTTAGCACCACTTAATTGTGCAAGTACACCTTGCATAATAACCGATGATGGCAGTGGAGCACTGCCGCCAGGTACATAAATACCCACAGCTTCGATGGCCTGATATTTCAGTTCACATTCAACGCCAGGTTGGGTTGATAACTTAATATCTTTAGGCAATTGCGCTTCGTGAAAACGTTTAACGTTTGCATAAGCGGTGTCAATTGCGTATTTAAGCTCTGCGCTTAGTGCTTGCTCTGATGCGTTTATTTCATCAAGCGGTACACGTAAACGAGGGTTAGCTCTATTATCAAACTTTTTAGCCATATCAAGTAAGGCTTTATCGCCTTGCTCTTTCACATCGCTCATAATTGTTTGGCATATAGCTTCAACCTTTGCGCTGGCAGAAACCGCAGGGCGCATTAGCGCCGCTGCTTGTACTTGTGAAGATTCCTCATTCCAACGAAGCATGGTACTTACTCCATCATTTTTTCAATTGGCATTACTAAAATAGAGTTAGCGCCTAGGGCTTTAAGCTGCTCCATTGTTTCCCAAAATAATGTTTCGCTGCTTACCATGTGAAGCGCTACGTACTCTTCATTACCAGCAAGTGCAAGTAGAGTAGGTTGGCCAGAGCCTGGTAAAATTTCGCAAATTTCATCAAGTTTAGTTTTTGGCGCGTGTAGCATAATGTATTTGCTTTCTTTAGCTTGTTTAACACCGCGAAGGCGTGGCATAAGCTTATTGATTAGCGCTAGTTTGTCTTCATCTTGCAGGTCTTTATTTTGAATTAAACATGCGTTTGATTCTAAAATTGTATCACCTTGAATCAAGCCGTTCGCTTCTAGCGTTGCACCGGTTGAAACTAAATCACAAATTGCATCAGAAAGACCGGCACGTGGAGCTACTTCTACTGAGCCTGTAAGCATTACAGTGCTTGCATTAATGCCTTCGCGCTTTAACCACTGCGTTAATATTTCTGGGTAGGTTGTTGCAATACGTTTGCCTTCAAACCAGCTTTTATCACGTGGGCCAAGCTCTTGTGGCCATGCAAGTGCAAGGCGGCAGTAACCAAAGTCTAGTTTTGCTAGTTTGCTAACTTCGCTTGGTACACCTTGGCGTTCACGTTCGGCTTGTACTTCTACTAGTACGTTTTCGCCAACAATACCTAAATCACAAACACCGTCCATTACTAAGCCCGGAATATCGTCATCGCGCACACGAAGTACGTCAATTGGCATATTGGTTGAGTGTGCAATTAAGCGTTGCTCACGTAGGTTTAATTTAACACCTAGTTGCTTTAGTAAATCTTGACAATCTTTAGACAGGCGTCCGCCTTTTTGGATGGCGATACGTAGACGATTTGTGTTATTCATTATTCATTTTCCTTTAATTTAAAAACTAAAAACCCCGAGGGGAACCTCAGGGCGAAAATGAATCAATGTGTTATGAATCGCCAGAGGTTCCTTTTAGGAATAACCTCTCAGCGAAAGACCTGACAGGTTATTCCGGTGAATGGTGGTGATGATGTACTGTTGTCAGGTTTAAGCGCATTTTATTTCCTTTGTGCTGCTCGTTACTAACGTAACGCTCAACAAATATTTGTTTTAATAAATTTCGCGATTATAAAAACATATTATGCACCACTATGGCAAGTGTTTTTTAAGCTTAATTAAAGCATATCTTATAACTGCCGATACTATAGATGTAACCGCATTAGTTTGTATTATATCAATTGGTTGATTTTCACTCACAACTAGGCTTTGGCTTTAAGGATGTATTAATGGATATGATGATCCCTTATTTGGGTAGAATAACGCGACTGTCAATTGAAACTAAAGGGGCATTCCATATTGCAGGTGTGCAAAGTAGCGCGGCGAGTGAAAAAGTAGAACTTGAAAACAAAAAAAAGAGAGAATTACAGAAAAAGAAAAAACTAAACGGTTTAAGTGACGAGACTCAACCGTCAACCCATAAAAAAAGCGTTAATAAAGATGACGATGGTATTGAGCATTTAGACACATGGGCATAAATGCTCATAAAATTAAAACTTATTATTCATTTTTACGCCACTTTGCGGGTGTTAGCCCTGTGTTTTTTTTAAATAGGCGGGTGAAGAAGCTGCTGTTTTCGTAGCCTACGTTAATTGATATTTCGTTTACGGTTTTATCTGTAGACAGTAATAGTTTTTTAGCTTTGTCTATTCTCACTTCTTGCACGTACCTATTTATAGATATACCGGTTGCTTGCGTAAATCGCCTCTTTAAATTGCGCTCACTAAAATTAAAGTATTTTGCTAACTCAACGATTGTGATTACGCTGCTTGAGTGATTATAAATCCAGTCTTGCACCTCACTAATTTTTTCGTCTCTGTGGCTACTATATTTTGGTAATGCAAAATTTAATTTACCAGAGTCAGAAATAAGTAAATGTGTGGCACATTGCTGGGAAAAGCGATCGCCTTTGTCTTTTGCAACTATTTCTAGTAGTACACTTATTCCCGCCTCAAAAGAGCCCGTTGTATAGATACTTCCCATTTTTAAATACGATTTATGATTAATAAACTGGCAGTCGGGAAATAGTTTACTCAATGGTTTAACCAAACTCCAATGAGTTGCAATGGCTGTGTTATTTAACTCGCCTGTGGCGGCTAAAAAATAAGAACCAGTGCTTAAGCTGAGAATAGACGTACTACTATTGATTTTAGGTATTAACCATTCAATTATTAATATACTGCTAGAGGGCATACTCTTTAATTTAGAGCCCTCAATTGGTGGAATAATCACTAAATCATACGGTTTGTCAGAAAGCGAATTATCGGCAACAACAATTGAATTACTTGAGCTTGTTATAGGTGCACCGTCTGTCGTAACTATTTCTACGTTATAACTTTGAGGCAATAAATAATGCGAGTCGAGTAACGAAACAATGGTAAAAAAGTCTTTAGCTAATAATACGCTGACGGCCCAGCATCCCTCGTAGGCAATAATTGCTATATTTTTCATAATTTCATTTGGCCCAATCGGACTGTTAAAAGTACCCGTGCAGACATATTATTTTAATTTTTGTATTAGTAACATTAAAACCTACTTCAAATAGCGGTTAATTTTTAAGTAACTGTTTTAAAGTTATTTTATTTCACATTAAATGCATTTTAAATATTTTAATTTATAAAAATCAGAGTCACAAAGGGGAATGGTTTGCAGCAGTATATACAAAATGATGCTTATTTTAATCAAAAGCACAGTGAAATAAATAACTGGTTGAAAAATGTTAAAGGCCATGACGATCGCACTAAGGCCATTTCAATTTATTACCTTGTAAGAGATGGAATTAAATATGATCCTTTTACACTTTTAGATGGGGCAAAGTCACTTAGTAGTGACTATTGCTTAGACAATAAAGCAGCATACTGTATTCCAAAGGCATCATTACAAATTGCATTGAGCCGAGCTATTAATATTCCTGCCCGCTTGGGTTTGGCAGATGTTCGTAATCATTTAAGTACACCTAAGTTAGACAAGTTACTAAAAAATGATGTGTTTACAATGCACGCTTATGTAGAGCAGTTTATTGAGGGAAAGTGGGTGAAATCGACACCTGCCTTTAATAAAGAGCTATGTGACCTCGTTAGTATAAAGCCATTAGAATTTGATGGAGTAAACCACTCTTTATTTCATCAATTTACTGCTGACGGCGAAAAGCATATGGAGTATTTAAAAGATCATGGGCAATTTGCGGCAATGCCAACGGCACTTATTAACAAAAGTTGTGATCACTATTACCCGCATTTAGCTCTCGATTTTTCAAATGTTGGTAAGTAAATATTTTATATGGGTTGCTCCTTTTGCAGTCTTTAGTACTTAATTTTAATTTTTTATATTTTGTTAGGAGGGGGATTTGCTTGCCCTTGGTTACAGCCTTACGTAAAATCGCGCTATTGTTTTTAAAATGTGATTGCTGTTATCAAACAATTGTTTAGTGCAACCGGCCCCTTAGCGTTATCTTTTGATGGCTACACACCACGTCAACCGCAAATTGATATGGCCGTTGCAGTTGCCCAAGCGTTAAAAAACAGTTCCCAACTCGTTGTTGAGGCCGGCACAGGTACGGGCAAAACGTTCGCTTACTTGGCACCCGCGCTTAAGTCTAAGGGTAGAACAATTATTTCTACTGGCTCTAAAGCATTGCAAGAGCAACTGTATCATCGTGATTTACCTCAATTAGTAAAGGCACTCAGTGCTACAAAAAAAACGGCTTTACTAAAAGGTCGCGCTAATTACTTATGTACTTACAGGCTAAATCAACATGTTGCGCATGTGCCTACAGACGATCCCGATGTTATGCATCAACTTGCCATGGTTGCTAAATTTGCAAGTGAAACACAATCAGGCGATTTAGCTGATTGTATTGGTATAGAAGATGACGCCAAAGTTTTACCTTATGTGAACTCCACTGCAGATAATTGTTTAGGTAAAGAGTGTCCAGACTTTCAAGAGTGTTACATACGAAAAGCGCGTTTAACTGCTGCTGAAGCTGACGTTGTTGTTATTAATCATCACTTATTTTTTGCAGATATGGCTGTTAAAGAAAGTGGCTTTGCTGAATTGATGCCCACAGCCGACGCTTATATTTTTGATGAAGCTCACCAACTAAGCGAAATTGCCAGCGACTATTTTGGTGAAAGTGTAAGTACTAAAAAGCTGGTGGATTTAATTAACGATTTACGCGCGATATACCGAGCTGAAATTCCTGATATGTTACAACTTGGTAAAAGCTTGAATAAATTAGAGACCAGTGTAGCTGATTTACGCTTGCAGTTTGGTGTTGATGGCAGTAGAGGTGATTGGCGAGAAAAGCTTAGCGATAAGCAAATATGTGCAGCACTGCATCGTGTCATTAGCGATTTGGACTTTGTTTATCAAGTACTAAAACTATGCTTAGACAGAAGCGATAAAATAGAACATCCGTTTGAACGGGCTTTAGCATTTAAAGGTCAATTAGAGCGGGTTTTTGATACAGCACAAACTGGTTTTAGTTACTGGTATGAGACAACACGGCGTTTTTTAACTATAAATATTACGCCGTTAAATGTATCGGCAAAATTTTCACAAATGATGCAAGATACCGGTGCTGCATTTGTGTTTACCTCTGCAACGCTCTCGGTTGATAATAAGCTTGACCACTTTAATGCAAGCTTAGGGTTAAAACCAGCACAAAGCATGATGGTTGACAGCCCGTTTGATTACCCAAACCAAGCATTATTGTGTTTGCCAAGATACTTGCCAGAATCGCATGCTGATAATATGCCTCATGCTATTGTAAAATTAACCCTTGAGCTTATAAAATCAGCGCAAGGGCGCTGTTTTGTGCTTTTTACAAGTTACCGTATGATGCATTTAGTTGCAGAGGGGCTCACAACGCAAATAGACTACCCCGTTTATATGCAAGGGCAAATGTCTAAGCGGATTATTTTAGAAAAATTTACCCGCCATGGTAATGCAGTTCTACTCGGTACGGCATCATTTTGGGAAGGGGTAGATGTGAGAGGCAGTACATTAAGCTGTGTTATTATAGATAAATTGCCTTTTGCAGCGCCTGACGACCCCTTGTTGCAAGCTAAAATGCAGGATTGCCAAATGCAGGGAAAAGACCCATTTGCACATATCCAATTACCACAAGCAGTTATTGCCTTAAAGCAAGGTGTAGGGCGATTAATTCGTGATAGCAAAGATAAAGGCGTGCTTGTTATATGTGATAATAGATTAGTAACACGCCAATATGGTCAAGTGTTCTTAAAAAGCTTACCTGCAATGCGTCGTACGCGAAGCTTAGAAGTCGCTAATACATTTTTACAACAAATTAATTAGAGTAATAAAATGATCAAAAGTAATATTCTTGCCCTTGATGCTTCAACAGAAGCACTATCACTTGTTTTACATTATAAGGGAGAGACATTTCATCATTTTGAAGAGTGCCCTCAGCAGCATAGTCAAAAAATTCTACCTTTGATTGATGAGTTATTGGCCAAAGCAAATTGTAAATTAAAAGAACTGGATGTTATTGGTTTTGGCCAAGGGCCCGGTAGTTTTACAGGCGTAAGAATTAGTGTTGCTATAGCTCAAGGGTTAGCGTACTCAACTAATTTACCATTGGTAGGTGTTTCTACATTGGCTGTTATGGCGCAACAAGCATACGAGCAAAACAACAGCTTACTTGTTTTTCCAAGTATAGATGCGCGTATGGGTGAAATTTACTTTGCACAATACCAAGAAAATAATGGTTTAATGGAATTAGTTAATAACGAGTGTGTTATTAAACCTGAACTTTTAACTAATGAGTATATAACGAGTAACGAAGCATCAGTTGCAGTAGGCACAGGTTTTAAAACGTACCCTGATGCATTAGCAAACTTTGAAAACATCACTATTAATACAGACATAACATTACCAGATGCACGTTTTATGCTTGCCTTTGTTGATGCCGCATTTATTGCAGGCCAGGGCGTTCAAGCAAGTGATGCCCAACCAAAGTACGTTCGTGATACCGTAACATGGAAAAAGTTACCAGGGCGCGAATAAAACAGTACCGCGTTAATTTGCAAATTGATTGTTTTTAAATCATAATTTTAGTTATGTTTAAGGTTGGAGAAGCGTGATGACGCTGCCCATTGGCTCAGGTTTTTTTACAGGTGATATTCCTGGTAGAGTAATCCCTGCTAAGGGAGTAACTGCAAGACCACAAGGTTTGGCAGATCAAGCTGCTGCTCAAAAAACAAATACTGATTATGTAAAAACCAGTGCCGAGGGTGTTGAGCTTGCTAATCGATTGTTCAAAACTAGCGCAAAGGGTGAAAACTTCAGCCAAACAATTTACGACCAGCCTAGTGCAAAAAATAGCAAAGCCATTTCTACCTATACTGAGTTTGCAAATTTAGAACGCAGAGCTGAAGTACAAAATTTAATTGGGGTAGATATTTACGCTTAAAAGTAATCAACCTTTAATAAAAAAACCGAACATTGTTCGGTTTTTTTTGCTTTATATTTATTTTACTGTTCTATAAAGTGTATTAACTTATCAGCTATATCTGTATTATTTTGAGAGCCAACAAATTGTTCACTCCCTTTACCATAAGCAAAAACTTGTACGTCTACTGCAGTATGGCCACCCGTAGTCCATCCAGTAAAGCTTGTGTCACTAATAATACTTTTAACGGCTAAGTTGAGTGCTTTGTCACCCATAGATTTAGCTTGCTCAAGTTTTATTTTGTTTTCAGGGGTAAATGCAATGCTGGTATATTTATTCCACACTGATTTTAAATCATCAGACTCAAGTAAGTGTTGTGTAATTGTACCCGCTGTTGCTTTTACGCCATGCACAACATCTGCTTCCCACTTATATTGGCCGTGCGCACCCAATGTTAAGCCACCTGTAGAGTGATCAGCAGTTATAACTAATAAAGTATCTTTATTTTTATCAACATACGCTTTAGCTTTTTCGATAGCAGATGCAAAGTCATCCATTTCGGCCATGGCACAGGCTATATCATTTGCATGCCCACACCAATCAATTTGGCTACCTTCAATCATTACAAAAAAACCATCTTTATTTTGATTGTCTAGAAGGTCGAGTGCTATAGAAGTAAGCTTAGTTAACCTTGTTGGGTTTTCGTCTAACGCAAAAGGTAAGCCTTTAGCGGCATATAAACCGATAGCTGGAAGTTGCGTAATTTGATTAAGGTTTTGAATATCGTCACCATACTGGTAACCCGCTGCTTTAAATTCGTCAACTAAATTTCTATCGTCTCGAATAAAGTATTTAGTACCACCACCCAGCATTAGGTCAACGGGTAGTTTGCCTGCAATTTTATTATCAATATAATCATTAGCAATTTCGTCGTAATTATTACGTGATTCATTATGAGCGGCAAAGCTTGCTGGTGTAGCGTGGTTTATTTGTGATGTAGCTAATAGGGCTGTAGTCATGCCTCGCTGTTTAGCGATTTCAAGCATTGTTTTAAGTGGTTTTTTATCAGTATCTACGGCAATTGCACCATTATAACTTTTATGCCCGCTACTCAACGCTGTCGCACTTGCGGCGCTATCGGTTACAACTGTGTGATCGTCAGGGTAAGTACGCGCCATTCCTGTCAGCATGGTATCAAAAACGGTTTGCTCAACAGACTTTGTAGTGGGGTCATCTTTAAAATAACGATAAGCAGTAGTATAAGCAGGCCCCATGCCATCACCAATCATATAAATTACATTTTTAGGTGCAGTTTCGGCCATTGCACCAGATGCAGTGCACATTAGAGCTAACACACTTAGTTGTTTTTTCATGTTTTATGTACCTTTTGAGTGTACTTTATTAATAGCTAAATTATTTTATACCTTAACTATGATAAATAAATTAATAGATTGCGACAAATGATGATTTAGCTATATATAAGCTGATTATTGTGCGTAAAAATTATTGTAAAGCCGTTAAAATATCTATTAGGAAACACCAAATAACAAAAAATACACACATAATAGTCGAGCTAAATTAAAAATAACATTATGAATAAATGACGGTTTTTATTTATTCTTCTAGGTTGCAGTTGTAGCCTCAGCGACTAAAATAACAAACATTTAGTGAAACTATTTAGTGGTCTGACAACTTGTATGTTATAAATTTACAAAAATAAAAAGAGGTTTATGTGCGGCCATTTAATATTAAAACACGTAATTTAGATATTCATGGTTTAAAAATAGGCTCTGGTGAAGAGGTAGTAATAGCACTTCACGGTTGGTTAGATAATTGTAAAAGTTTTAAGCCCATGCTTGATGGCCAAAAGCCAGAGCAAACTTGGTACTGTATTGATTTTTCTGGACATGGTTTAACATCGTGGCGCAGTGATGACGCACATTACTATTTTGTTGATTACATCGATGATGTTTATCAATTTATTGAAGCCATTGGTGCTGACAAAGTTCATTTAGTCGGGCATTCTATGGGAGCTATGGTCGCGGGTCTTTTCGCCAGTTGCTTTAGTCAAATGGTTAAATCGGTAAATTTTATTGAGGGTATTGGCTGCGTAACAACACCCAGCGAGGAAGTTACGGAGCAACTAAAAAATGCTGTGCTTAATCGTGCAAGAACGCATAATAAAAAAACAAGAATATATCCATGTAAAAAAGATATTTACGAGGCACGGTCTAAAACAACCGACTTAGATGTTGAATTAATTTCGCTGTTGATGGAACGAAATATCAAAGCAGTCTCTAAGGGTTTTGCACTAACAACCGATCCTAAGCTCAAAAATCATTCAGGTTTTAGGTTTGATGAAGTGCAATGTATTGGTGCAATAAAAGAATTAATTGCACCATGCCAATTAATTTTAGGTAACCAAGGTTACGTGTTTGTAAAACAAAATTTAGAAAAGTATATTAATTATTACAATGACTTGAGTGTAATTAATGTGGAGGGTGGGCACCATTGCCATATGCAAAGTAGCAAAGAATGTTATGAACACATTCAAGCATTTATGGTGCAAAGTGGTGCACGTTAATTGTATATTGACGTTAAATGTGGGATTATTCCCGCATTAGAGTATTTGCTCAATTGTTAAAGTGCCTTACTTAGATTAAGGTTAATAAAAATATAACTATAAACAGGGGCTAAGAGTGGAAAAAATCTGGCTTAAGCGCTACCCAGAAGGTATGCCTGAAACAATCGATCCTGAGCATTACAACTCGTTACTCGAAGTGTTCGAAAAAAGTTTTTCTGATTACAAAGATTTACCTGCATTCACAAACATGGGTAAAACGTTGTCGTATGAAGAAATAGACACAGCAACTAAAAAAGTTGCCTCGTATATTCAAAATGATTTGGGACTCAAAAAAGGCGACAAAGTTGCCGTAATGATGCCTAACTTATTACAAACACCTATTTCTATTTTAGGTATTTTACGCGCAGGGTGTGTGGTAGTTAACGTTAACCCTTTATACACTGTACGTGAGCTCGAACATCAGTTAAAAGATTCAGACACAAGCGCCATTTTCATTCTTGCAAACTTTGCAGATACTCTTGAAAAGGCCTTAGGTAAAACAGACGTTAAACACATCGTGGTTACACAAGTTGGTGACATGGTGGGTGGCCTTAAAAAGCACATTGTTAACTTTGTTGTTAAGCACGTTAAAAAAATGGTGCCTAAATACAACTTACCAAACACGATTAAATTTTCAGATTTGTTAAACGCTGACGAAAATGCTTACACACGCCCTGAATTAAATTTATCTGACCTAGCATTTTTACAATACACAGGCGGTACGACCGGTGTATCTAAAGGTGCTATGTTGAGCCATGGTAATATGGTGGGTAACCTTGAGCAGGTGTCTGGTTGTTTAGATAAGGTACTAAACCGTGGAACAGAAGTGGTTGTTACTGCACTTCCGCTTTACCATATCTTTGCACTTACGGCTAACTGCTTAACGTTCATGAAATATGGTGGTTTAAACTTATTGATTACTAATCCGCGTGATATGCCGGGTTTTGTAAAAGAGTTAGGCCAAACTAAATTTACAGCAATCACCGGTGTTAACACATTATTTAATGGTTTACTAAACACCCCAGGTTTTGATGAACTTGATTTTAGCCACCTAAAAATGTCGTTAGGTGGTGGTATGGCGGTTCAACGTCCTGTTGCTGAAAAGTGGCAAAAAGTGACGGGGTCAAAACTGATGGAAGGCTACGGCCTTACTGAATGTGCTCCACTTGTTACAATTAGCCCTTACGACTTAGAGTCTTATAACGGTTCTATTGGTTTACCTGCACCAAATACTGACATTAAGCTAATGCTTGAGAATGGTGAAGAGGCAGCTAAAGGTGAGCCTGGCGAATTATGCGTTAAAGGCCCTCAGGTTATGCTTGGCTATTACAAGCGCCCAGATGCCACTGCCGAATGTTTACAAGACGGTTGGTTTGCAACAGGTGACATTGCTACATATGACGATGAAGGCTTCTTCTATATAGTAGATCGTAAAAAAGACATGATCATAGTATCTGGCTTTAACGTTTTCCCAAATGAGATTGAAGAAGTTGTTGCAATGCACGACGGTGTGCTTGAAGTGGCGGCTGTTGGTATTCCTCATGATGTCAGCGGTGAACAAGTTAAAGTTTTTGTTGTTAAAAAAGACCCTTCTTTAACTGAAAAAGATATAATAAACCATTGTCGTGATAATTTAACTAATTACAAGGTTCCAAAACTCGTTGAGTTTAGGGATGAGTTACCTAAAACAAACGTAGGTAAAATACTCAGACGAGCCTTGAAAGATTAGAAAACTATAAAAAAGCCGGCATTAGCCGGCTTTTTTATTGTAGGAGACTAAGTGCAATATCAATTAATTCAAACACAAGTTCAGCTTAATACCTTTGTTGAGCAGATCCAAAATAAGCCTATATTAGCTATTGATACCGAGTTTATGCGTCGTCGCACTTTGTATCCAGAAGTTGCACTGATTCAGGTTTTTGACGGTGAGCATTTAGCACTTATCGATCCTTTAGCTGAGCTCTCGTTATTTGATTTTTGGCTGGTCTTAAAAGACCCCGCAGTTTTAAAAGTGCTTCATTCACCATCTGAAGACATTGAAGTATTTCAAAAATATGCTGGGTTTGTTCCTGCACCATTGTTTGATACTCAATTTGCTTTGCAATTGCTTGGTGAAGGAAACTGTATGGGGTTTGCCCTTATGGTTAAAACACTCCTAGGTATTGAAATAGATAAAAGCGAATCACGCACCAATTGGCTACAACGACCGCTAACTACTAAGCAACTTGATTATGCTGCCGCTGATACATTTCATTTATTACCGTGCTTTGAATTAATTATTGATCGCATCAACAAAGCTGACTTGTTTGAGATTGTGTTGGATGAGAGCGAATTAATTGCTAATAAGCGAGCTTTTCAAACGCCGGATGAATTGCTCTATAAAGATATTAAAAATGCTTGGCAGTTAAAACCACATGAATTAGCTGTATTAAAAGAGCTTGCTATATGGCGCCGTAATAAAGCAATACGTAAAAACCTTGCTCTCAATTTTGTGTTGAAAGAACATAACATGACCGAAATCGCTAAGCGAGGGCCATCTAGTTTAAATTCATTGCGTCAAATACCGGGTGTAGAATCGATTGAAGTTAATCGCTCAGGGGTTGAGATTTTAAAGTGTATAGAAAAAGCTAAAGCAATTGCCGTTGACGAGCACCCGCAAGTGTTGAAGCGTTTAATAGATTTTCCTAATTATAAACAAACGGCAAAAGATATTAAGCAAAAAATAACGAAAGTTGCTAAAGCTAATAATATTCCTGAGGATGTTTTAGCCTCTAAAAAACAAGTTAATCAATTAATCAGCTGGAATTGGAAGTTAACGGCAGAGCAAAAAAAGACACATATAAAGCCAGATTTATTGAGCTCTTGGCGTTATAGTTTTATTAAAGAAGCACTAAAAGAGTGGGATACCTAAAAAGTTAATCTTTTAGTAGTTTTTAGTTATAAAGAGGGCGCTTAACGCGCCCATTCTTCAATTATTTCTTTTCTTCGTCAGGTAAAGTTACGTTTAGCTCTAATACAGCTAAGTCGTCTTCATTCTGATCAAATTGTACCTGCACGGCATCACTATTAACGTTCACATATTTTCGAATTACATCCAAAATATCTTGTTTTAATTGTGGTAGGTATTCAGGTGTTCCACGCTGAGAACGTTCGTGTGCGACAATGATTTGCAATCGCTCTTTTGCAAGAGACGCACTGTTTTTCTTTTCTGAGCGGAAATAGTCAAGTAACGACACATTAGCCTCCAAAAATCCGTTTAAAAATGCCTTTTTTCTCTACATCTAAGAAGCGAAAATCGACGGTTTCACCAAGTAAGCGGTTTATGGCATCAGCATATGCTTGACCAGCATCTGATTCGCCATCCAATATTACCGGTTGACCTGAATTTGATGCACTCAATACTGCTTGTGACTCAGGAATAACACCTAACAAATCGATAGCTAATATGTCTTGTACATCTTCTACCGAAAGCATTTCACCTTTAGCAACACGCTCAGGGTTGTAGCGTGTTAATAATAGGTGTTCTTTGATATTTTCAAGGCCTTCTTCAGCGCGTTTAGATTTACTATGCAAAATACCTAAAATACGGTCAGAATCTCGTACAGATGACACTTCTGGGTTGGTGGTTACAATCGCTTCATCAGCAAAATACATTGCCATCATCGCACCCGCTTCAATTCCTGCTGGTGAATCACATACAATATAATCAAAGTCTTCTTTTAGCTCGTTTAAAACGCGTTCTACACCATCACGAGTTAGTGCATCTTTATCACGCGTTTGCGATGCTGGCAGTAAAAATAACTTCTCAACACGTTTGTCTTTGATAAGTGCTTGGTTTAGGTTTGCTTCACCGTTTATGACGTTTACAAAGTCATAAACAACGCGGCGCTCGCACCCCATAATTAAATCAAGGTTACGTAAACCGATGTCAAAATCGATAATAACCGTTTTGTAGCCTTTTAATGCTAAGCCTGTGCCTATTGCGGCACTTGATGTTGTTTTACCAACACCACCTTTACCCGAGGTAACGACAATTACTTTTGCCATGAGATTTATCCTTTAACCAAAGCTGAAATTTCTAATGATTCATTTTTTTGTTGTATTTGCACTGCACTGCCCCAAAACTCACCTTGTAGAGAGTCACTGATCCAGTAGTTGCCATTTATGGAAACAAGTTCTGCTTCTAGCTTTTGGCAAAATATATGTGCGTTTTCTAATCCTTTTGCGCCCGCTATTGCGCGACCACGAAGGGTTCCGTAAATATGTACGTTGCCATCTGCTATTACTTCTGCACCATGACTAACAGCGCCTAATACAATAAGGTCGCGGTCTTTTGCATACACCTGTTGACCCGAGCGCACAGTACCGTTAATTATTTGTGCTGGAAGTATAATATTTTTTTCGACAATTGACGTGTTTGGTTGCTTTTCAACTGGCTCTGCTTTTACGTCTTGCGAATAATTTAATACTGAAAAGCCAGCTTTTTTGGCACTTGCATGCTGCCCATCAGAGCCATTGCATACACCCACTGCGTTGAAGCTCATTCGTTCGATAAGTGATTTTAAATGAACAAAGTCTAAAGAACTGTTTTTTACTTCTTCTAAATTGACAACAATAGGGGCTCCTTCAAAAAAACGAGGGGCTTGGGCTATTTTTACGTACAATTGTTCTGCTAAAAGGTTTATATCAGCACTATAAAGATGTAAAACTGATAACGTAAAAAGATTCCCTTTTAACTCAAAAATTTGGTCCGACATACACGCTCAATTGAATTGTATGATAAGAAATTATAATTAGATAAACACAGGCTGAATAAGGCCTTAATCAAAATTTCTAATCTAAATTTTCTAACTTATTATTACTCTCATGGTATAGTGTGCAGCATTGTTGTGCAAGAATTTATAGGGTCATAATGTTAACTGCGGTATATAAAAGTAAGAAAAAGACGGATACCTTCTTATTTGTTGAAAAAAGAGATGATTTTAGCAAAGTTCCAGAACCTCTAATGGCTATGTTTGGCAAACCTCAATATGTGATGCTCATCAACTTAGCTAAACGTGAGCACCTAGGTGGTGCGGATTTGGAAACCGTTAAGGGTGCATTAACCGATCAAGGATACTATTTACAACTTCCACCACCGGAAGATAATTTGCTTACTGAACTAAGAAAACAAAATGGAGCCGATCGTGATTAAAAAACTGGCAGTTGTATTATGTGGTTTATGCTTGAGTTCGTCAGTTGTTGCTAAAACACAAGCCGAATTTAAAGATTACTTAGTAAACCTAAAAGAAGAAGCAATCGCAAAAGGCTACGAAACGTCGTTAATTGATAGTGCATTTGCGACTGCGACGTATAAAGAAAAAGTGGTATCAGCTGATAAAAACCAGCCTGAAGTGAAAGAAACACTCGAGACCTATTTACCAAAACGTGTACCACAATGGAAAATTGACCGTGCTCGTAAACTTTATGCTGAGAACAAAGATATTCTTGAGCAAGTAGCTAAAGAGTTTGGCGTACAAGCACGCTTTATTGTCGCTTTATGGGGTCTTGAAAGTAACTTTGGTACTATTCAAGGCGGTCACAATGTTATTTCATCATTAGTGACACTTGCCTTTGATGGCCGCCGTGAAGCACTTTATAAACGTCAGTTGTGGGCGGCTTTAGACATTCTAAAATCGGGTCATATTACCTTAGATAAGTTTAAAGGTTCTTGGGCTGGGGCTATGGGGCAAACTCAATTTATGCCAACGTCTTTTAATGCTTATGCAATTGATTATAACAATGATGGTCGCAAAGATATTTGGACTACAAAAGAAGATGCGTTTGCTTCAATTGCTAATTATTTAAAGCAAGAAGGGTGGAACGACTCATTAACTTGGGGTCGTCAAGTTATGCTTCCTGATAACTTTGACAATAAATATATCTTAGTTCGTGGTACTAAAACACGTAAACAATGGCTTGAATATTGGAATGATTCTGAGCGTTCACTCGATGAGTGGCAGGCTTTAGGGGTGAGAAGAGCAGACGGTACTGCGTTGCCTAACGTTGATGTACGAGCAGCACTGGTTATGCCCGATGATATCAACGGCCGTATGTTTTTGGCCTATGATAATTACAAAGTGTTAATGCATTGGAACCGCTCTTATTACTTTGCAACGAGTGTGGGTTATTTGTCTGATAGAATCGGATACCCAAAAATCTAGTCCAACAAAAAATAAAGCCGCAAAATGCGGCTTTATTCTTTTTTAAAAATTTTATCTTTTAAATCGATGACCTTGCCAATTCCTGATCCCAGTTTCATAAGCTTGTTGAGCTGCTCGGGAGTTAAGCGCTGTAACTCAGACGACCATTTAGTGACCGTTTCAAGTAGGTTGTGAATTTCTTCCATTTGCTTTTGGGCATACACTTCTTCTTCGTTATTCGCTTCGTCGAGTAAGTTATCTCGCAAAAGGCTGAGCGTTGGATCGATTTCACGTTTTTTTCGCTCTTCAAATACTCGATTCGCCATATCCCAAATATCGCCTGCAGGCGCATAATACTCTTTACGATCACCAGGAATGTGCTGAACTTTAATTAATTGCCAAGATTGCAGCTCTTTTATGCCCATACTCACATTACCACGCGAGATACTTAGTGAGTCGGCAATTTCATTCGCTGTCATCGGGTTTTTAGTAATGATTAGTAAACCACACATTTGGCCTATTGTACGGTTAAAGCCCCAACGGCTGCCCATTTCGCCACAATGCATCACAAAGGTAAAATTCTTTTCAGATAAAGTCATATCATTAACTTTCAGTAATTTCAGAAATTAAATGCTAGCATGTTGATTTGCGATAGCAAGGCATTAAGTGCACTAAAATAATCTTAGTTTGGCTTAAATACAATTTAAGCCATTTTATGCATAGTTTTTAAATATTAAGAGCGCGTGTAAATACACGCACCCATAAATTTTAACCGCTAAAGTGTGTAACTAAAACTTAATTTAGCATTACGCTCTTCACCAGGCATACCGCCTAAAAACATCGCTTTAGAATAATACTGTTTGTTAAATAGGTTGTTTAAATTAAGCTGCATGTTCCACTGTTTAGTTGTATACGAAATTGCAGCATCGTACACAGTGTAGCCAGGTACATAGCCATCAGGAATATTAAATGAACTTGAGTTAGTACTTCTGTTATCAACGTAAGTAATACCCCCGCTAATATTAACTGACTCGGGTAAATTAAATATGTTTGCATAGTAAGTAACCCATGTGCTTGCAGTTACATAAGGCACCCCTTTTTGACGAGTGTCGTAAGCGCTACTATTGGGGTTAGATTTATCACGCGCGTCTTGATATACGCCGTTAACATTTATTTTCCACTGCTCATTTAAATACGCATTTAAATCAAGCTCAACGCCTTTGGTTTGCTCTTCGCCATCAAAGTAGCTTTCTACTATATCAGGGCCAGACACACCAGCTTCATACAGTGGGTTACTGTATTCAAGATTTGTACGAGCGCTTTCAAACACAACTAAAGTAGCTAGTAGCTGGTCGTCAAATGCTTTATACCTAAAGCCTAAGTCATTACTTATTGATTCTGAGTCTTCTCTATCTGCTTCGTTACCAGTAACAGAGCCTAATACACTGTATGCGGTTCGGCCTTTAGAGTGATTAACAAACACAGAAAAATCTTCAGTAGGCTGATAAGTAGCACCTAAATTATAGGTTAAACCTGAATCAGATGTGTTTGCCTCAGGGGTTGGCTCTGCACGGCTTGAACTGTAACGTTCATCTACACCATTATGTTCGTAGCTCTGTTTAATACGGTTATAGGCGACTCCTATGCGTGTAGTCAGTGTGTCATTAATATAACCTACATGCTGAACGCCCATTCCCCATGCTTGAACCTTTTTATTATAATCACTCGTTTTTAGAGGATCGTAATCGTCAAAGCCACCGATTGGCCAATTTGGTTGCCTCATGTCATAGATATAGGGTAAAGCACCTTGATAAAGCACATTACCATCAGTGTCGTAAATTACTTTATCGCTGTCATAAATAGAGTATTGTTTGAAACCAATATCTCGGTCTTCATAATTTGCATTAACTAAGAGTTCGTTATCAATATCGCCTATCTCAAAGTCGTATCTTAAATCTAAAAAGTACTGCCATGATTTTTCATCTGCTTCTACTTGGCGATACTCTTGGCGCCTAGCTGCAAATGGATAAAGGACATCATTTTCAACTAAAGGAGCTCGAGGGTCTTGATTAATAACGCCACTGCGAGTTGAGTACACGTAATTAAAAGCCCCTGTTTGACGAGCAAAGCTTGATGTGTAATTACGGTACTGTAGTTGCTGGTTTAAGAATAAGTCATCAGTGATAAAGTAATTATGCGTAAGCTTAAATCGTAATTCTTCACCTTCATTATCATCGGCCATTGGTGAAATAATCCCATTGGTACCAAAGTCATAGGGTGTTAAACCATCTGTTGCAGAAAGAGAGTTCGCTAATTGTAATTGCTGTTCACTTGTCAGTTGTAAGCCACTGCCTGTCGGATCGTTTACTAAGTCTGCAGCGGTTACTTCACCAGCAGTTAAGCCATTCGCTGTCTCTGCGTTGTATATGCGAATAGGGTGGCCAATTGAGTCAACAGCAATTGAATCCTTAATATAGGCAGCAGAGAGCATAACGTCTTGTTTATCGTTTAACACATACTTAAGTGATGTATAAATTTCATCACGCTCTTCTTTTAAATCGCGAAAGCCATCGCTCGAGGCCGTTTTAGCCATTACGCGATACGCTAAGTTGTCGCTAAGTGCATTTGTGCTGTCAAAAGCAAGAGAGTAGCTGTCCCATTGACCAAGCTCTAAAGCGACTTTATGTTTTTCTTCAAACTCAGGCTTTTTTTCAATTAAATTAATTACACCACCAGCGCTACCAATACCATATAAACCTGTAGCTGGGCCTTTTAACACTTCAACCGACTCAACATTGGTTAATGAGCGAGTTGGATTAAAGGTGTTTCCAAGTCCAGCTCCCCCATACATACCATCATAAGTGTAATTGGCGTCAAGACCGCGAATAACCAGGTTATCACCAATACCATAATTATTACCCGCTTGGGTTAAACCACTCACATTACGGACAAGATCTTGTAGGTTGTCTACGCCCTGTGATTCAATTAATTCACGATCAATAATAACAACAGGAGCAGGGGTTTCCATTAAGGACATATCTGACTTTGTGGCAAGACCCGAACTCATAACAACTTGATTTTGTTTTTGATAAACACTTATGTGTTCAATATCTTGTTCTGCAGTGGTTGATGCTAAAGCGGCTTGTGCATTTAAACAAGCAAGGGTGAGGAGTGAGTAATTAAACTGTTTCATTATGATAACCATTCGCATTTGTTGATTTGCGCTAATGGTAATGATTATTATTTGCAAAATATACTAAAAGTTCAATAAATATTAGATTAAAACAACTGCTTGCGTGTTTTTTATACAAATAGGCCGGCTTAGTTAATAAAAACCAAACAAATATAAAGAAGGGGACGAATTTGGCAATTAAGAAAAACAAATTGCAATATGATTTTCTTTAACAACTCTCCCAAATTAAGAGTAATAAACTAAAAGTGACAATAGAGATCAGGTAAAACAATGCTATTAAAGCTTTACCTTTAACACATTGTTTTAATTGGCTTTTAATTTTAGTGTTTTTAGGGTTGAAAATTAAAACTTAATGAATTTTAACGTTAAAAGTAAAGGCTAACACTATAAAGCCAGCCTTAACTTAGATTTAAATTTTATTTTTCAGTTTTATAAACAATACCTGCTTTCATCACAAACGGTATTTGCTCTAATGTTGAAATGTTTTTTAATGGGTTTCCTTCAACAGCAATAATATCGGCGGCATATCCCGTTTTTATTTGCCCTAGTGTATTATGCATTTTTAACAGTTTAGCGCTGTTAATGGTAGCTGATTGAATGGCTTGCAGTTCAGTCATGCCAAATTCAACCATACGTGAAAATTGCTTTGCATTATCACCATGTGGGTAGATGGCAGCGTCGGTTCCAAATACCATGTTCACACCAGCTTTTACAGCTCGGCTAAAGCTATCTCTTTGCTTTTTAGAAACTTGGCGTTCTTTGTTTAGGTTTTCTTCGTCTACACCATTTTGTTCGCCAAAGCTTAATGTGTATTCTGTGTTGTATATATCCATAGAAAGCCAAGTGCCATGTTTTTTAGCCAGGGCTATGGCTTCATCGTCTAAAAAGCTTGCGTGTTCTACGCTGTCAACACCTGCAATGATGGCTGTTTTTATGCCGCTTGTGCCGTGTGCATGCGCTGCAACTGGTAGGTCGCGCATGTGCGCTTCTTCAACAATGGCTTTCATTTCTTCAAGCGAATATTGTTGTACACCTACTTTGGTACCCTTTGAAAAAACACCACCTGTAGCACAAAACTTTATAGCGTTTGCACCGTACTTTATATTTTCACGTACTTTTGTTCTAACCGCCCATGGTCCGTCTGCTACACCTGCTGAGGTATATTTTAGCTCTGGCGGTAAACGGTTATTGTCACAGTGCCCGCCAGTTATACCCAGTGAAGGACCTGCAGCCCAAATTCGTGGGCCTACAATGTCACCCGCATTAATACCGTCTCGCACCGCAATAACGCTATAACCATCTGCGCCCACATTTCTTACGGTAGTAAAACCTGCTTCAAGGGTCTTTTTAGCAAAATAAGCCGATTTAACTGCCATGCGTGGGATTGATTGACCCAAGCGCTCACTACGAGAAACAGTAGGATCACTCGTTAAGTGTACATGCATGTCCATCAATCCAGGGACTAGTGTTAACTGTGGCAGGTTGATAAGTTCATCATTTTTACCTAGTTTCGGCTTTTTATTACGCTCTATTGAGGTGATCACACCATCATCAATAGTAATTAATGGCGATTGAATGAGTGTGCCATTTTCTACATCTAACATGGCTTTTGCAGAAATGTAGGTGACTGCCTGGGCAGGTAGACTGCTCAAACATAATATGGCTATTGAGGCTGATAATAGGTGCTTTTTCACTTTTTAATTCTTTTATATGAAAGTTACGTTGTTTTGACTTTACCAAGCTCAAGTAAAAGTGCAATAAAATAACGACTAAGTTACTACTTTATTTAGCTTAATTTAAAGCACATAATCGAGCTGAGTTTTTTATAAGGATTAATATGAAATTATTAAAATTAGCACTGGTCGCTTCTTCAGTGATCGGTGCGCTTATGGGGTGTAGTAGCACAACGTCTCAACAAAATAATAGTAAACCCGTTTCATCATCTATAAATGCTGTGGTTTCAGAATTATCGGCCGAGCAGCAATTAGACGTGCTTGTTGATCAATACTACAACGAGTCGCTTGCATTTTCGCCAATCAGGGCAACATATAGCGGTAAAAATGAATTTAATGATCAGTTCACGCCTGAAATTTCAGCGAGAAATCGTAACAAAAAGGCGGCTTTTTATAAAAAGTATCAACAACGCCTTGCTTACATTGATTCAAAGCAGTTAACAGGGCAAGCGCTATTAAGTTATGAGATTTTAAAACGTGACCTTGCACTTAACCTCGAGGGGATGCAATTTCCAAGCTATTTTCTGCCTATTAATCAAATGTCGGGAGCACATAATGTGTTTGCTGGATTTGGCTCTGGGCAAAGTGCACAACCTTTTAAAACAGTACAGGATTACGATAATTTTTTAAAACGTAGTGATGGCTATATCAAATGGCTTAAAAGTGTTGAGCTTTCTATGGCTGAAGGTATAAAACAAAATATTGTTTTACCTTTGCCACTTGCAAAAAAGTTAGCCCTACAATTTAGTGCGCATGTTGTAAATAAGGCTGAAGATTCACTGTTTTGGGGACCTATAAAAAACTTACCAAATTCGTTTACAGTTGAGCAAAAACAAGAAATAACAGCGCAATACCGCGATTTAATCATGAAGCAATTAGTACCGGCTTATCAAAGCATGCACACATTTTTAATTAACGATTATATACCTAGTAGTCGTGTGTCAGTAGGCTACAGTGATTTTACTAATGGTAAAGCTTGGTACGAATACCAAATAAAGAAAAACACAACGCTTAACTTATCTGCTGACGAAATTCACAATATTGGTTTAAGCGAAGTATCGCGTATTTTGAGCGAAATGAAAAAGGTAAAACACACCGTTGGCTTTGACGGCGATTTGCCTGCATTTTTTACTCACTTACGTGATTCAGATGAGTTCTACTTTAATACCGCTGATGAGCTTATTGAAGCGTACGAAAATGTGAAGAAAAAAATTGATGCCAAAGTACCGCAGTTATTTGATGTGGCTCCTAAAGCGCCTTACATTGTTAAACCAGTAGAGGCTTATCGTGCTCAGTCTGCGGCGGGTGCTTCTTATGCAGCCCCAGCACCAGATGGTTCTCGTCCGGGTATTTTTTATATCAATACTTTTAATTTAAAAGCACAACCTAAGTTTTTACTCGAAACACTCTCGATTCATGAAGCGGCACCTGGTCATCATTTTCAAATTGCTCTTCAACAAGAAATAGACGGTTTACCTGATTTTCGTAAATTTGGTGGGTATACGGTTTTTGCTGAAGGGTGGGCACTGTATGCAGAAAGTTTAGGGAAAGAGCTTGGGTTATTTACCGATCCTTATATGTGGTATGGGCGTTTGGCTGACGAGCAATTACGGGCAATGCGTTTAGTGCTCGATACTGGTTTTCATGCAAAAGGGTGGACGCGCGAGCAAGGTATACAATACATGCTTGCTAATTCATCAATGGCTGAAAGCGATGTAGTGGCAGAGGTTGAGCGTTATATTGCGTGGCCAGGGCAAGCACTTTCGTACAAATTAGGGGAGTTTAAAATTAAAGAACTTCGCGATTATTGTAAAAAAGAGCTAGGTTCCCAATTTGATATTAAGGCGTTTCATACGCAAATATTAATAGATGGCGCATTACCCATGCCTATTTTGGAGAAAAAAATAAAGCGTTGGGTGCAATCGCAGCGTTAATGAATAGCGCAAAGTGATTATCAAATTGAGGTATTCGCTTTGCGCCATTTAGTGCAATACGTTAGAATGCGCGCTCTAAAAAGGGCGCGAGTACACTATGTTTGATCAACAGTTAGCAAATACACAGTTTTGGCTTACAAAAAGCTTGAGCGAAATGAGCCAAAATGAATGGGAAGCTATTTGCGATGGCTGTGGTAAATGTTGTTTAAATACGTTTATAGATAGTGAAGACGAAGACGATTTTTCCCCCACAGATCAGCTACGTGAAGGTGAACAGCTCATTTTCACAAATATTGTATGTCAGTATTTAGATAATAATACCTGTGGGTGTAGCGAATACGAAAACCGCCAAACACTTGTCCCTTCTTGCGTAAAACTAACCAAAGAAAACCTTAAAGATATTTTCTTTATGCCGCAGAGCTGCAGTTACCGCCGCCTGCATGAAGGGCGTGGTTTAGCTTCGTGGCACCCGTTATTAAATAACGGCGATAAAACACTTATGCATGATCTCGGTATTTCAGTAAAAGATAAAACAGTCAAAGACAGTAATGTAAAATTAGATGATTTTGATTTATACATTGCTGAGTGGCCAACAAAGGATTGCGATTAATGAGCAAGTTAAAAGCGAGTATTGGTTTAATAAACCCGAAGAGCCCTACTAACGTTGGCGGTGTGTTACGAGCTGCTGGGTGTTACGACGCAAAGCAGGTTTATTTTACGGGTAATCGTTATCTTAATGCGCAAAAATTTCATACCGATACTAAAAATGTGGTTGAACGTATTCCATTAACCTCTACTGATAGCCTAGAAAAAGTAAAACCTGAAGGGGCAACCGTTGTTGTTGTTGAGTTAATTGAAGGGGCTACACCGCTCCCTAAATTTAAGCACCCAGAAAATGCATTTTATGTTTTGGGCCCAGAAGATGGTTCTGTTCCTAAAGACGTACTAAAGTGGTGCGATGAAGTAGTTTACATTCCTACTATAGGGTGCATGAACTTAGCTGCAACCTGTAATGTAGTACTTTACGATAGGCTTTCTAAATTAGGTGGTGTTAAAAGCAGTGATGACACTATAATAAGTTCGCGCGATACCAATAATAAAATGAAATGGGTTAAACCTGCTTTATAACTTTTGTAATGCCAATTAAATCTGCTAGTTGGCATTAGACACTGTCTATATTCAATTTCACGTTCTACCAATTTTTCATTCTCTAGATTTATTTCTCCTTCAAAAGTGTAAATAACGCCTACACTTAACTGACTATTAGTTTGACGATAGCTTTATTATGCGCATTGTAGTCTTTTTGTTGTCCTTTATTAGTTGTTTTAGTTTCGCGAGTCAAAGCGTAACCTTCATTCATAAAAATAGCCTTAAAACTGTAGAAGGGCAGCGTTATAAATCGGGGCTTTTATATAGCGCCCCAAATAGTAAACGCACATTACATATTGTTACTTTAGATTGGCCGCCTTATATAAGTAACGACTTATGTAACAAAGGGTGGGTCTATCATTTTGCCGTTGCTGTTCTTAATAGTCAGGGTTACAGCGTTTATTTAGAATTTTTACCTTGGGCAAGAGCTGTGCGTAATGTGGAACTTGGAAAAGCCGATATTTTAATGCCTGAGTACTTTATTGAAGACACTGCGCCTTCAGACTATGTTAAAAGTAAAATGCGAAGAGAGCTGCTTGGTATTTCAAATTCGTTTCAAGGTGGAAATATTGTATTTCTAAAGCGAAAAAACGCACCTGGTATTTTTACAGGTAATCTAAACTCATTAAAAGGCTCAACAATAGGTGTTGTAAGAGGATATCAAAACACCCCTGAATTTGATGCCATGATGGATAATGAAGAGTTTAAAGTTATTAGTGCGGTAAACGATTTGCAGTTAATGCAATTACTTTTTGCCAAGCGGGTCGATCTTATTATAGGCGATCCTTCGGTGTTAACCCATTCAGTTACGTTTTCTGAGCTTAACCAAAATGAAAAAATAAAACTGCTTAATGCTGTTGAGCAAGATGGTAAACCACTACATTATAACTCATTGTATTTTGCTATAAGTAAGCTAACACCTAACTGGCTTAGAGTGCTAGATGACATAAATCAAGCCTTATATATATTTTCTAATAGCGGTGAAACTGAGCGTTTAATCAATACTGTTTCAGAAGAATGTGCAGTTTGAATATGCATGATGATTTGGAACGTTCTAATTAACTTATGCCCAAACAACTTATTAACAATGTAGAATCAGTTTAACTTGTTAATGGAGTGAAAATAAAAATGAGCACACTGAACACACATAACGATTATGGCGTTAATAAACAGCACAACAAAAATTACCTGTTTCCCCTAACGGCAATGACAACCCTGTTTTTTTTATGGGGTTTTATTACAGTATTAAATGATGTATTGATTCCACGATTAAAAGGCGTATTTGATCTTAGCTACTTTGAGGCAATGCTAGTGCAGTTTTGCTTTTTTGGTGCCTATTTCATTGTATCTATCCCCGCTGGTATTTTAGTTAAACAGCTTGGCTATAAAAAAGGTATTTTAACGGGGCTTATTATTGCTTCGATTGGTTGTATGCTTTTTTACCCTGCAGTAGTAGTGCATGAGTATTGGTTGTTTTTAGGCGCATTGTTCGTGCTTGCTGCTGGTATAACCGTATTGCAAGTATCAGCTAATCCATACGTTGCGGCTCTTGGTCCTGATAAAACCGCCTCTTCACGATTAAACTTAGCACAAGCGCTTAATGCCTTGGGTACTACAGTAGGGCCTTACGTAGGAGGCATTCTCTTTTTCGGTACTGCTGGTACATTGGCTGCGTCTGCTGCATCGGCAGAATCAGTAAAAGTGCCTTATTTAATGTTGGCTGCAGCACTTTTATTAATTGCCATTGTGTTTGCATTTATAAAGTTACCTGAAATTGAAGCCCATAAGGAAGACAGCACAGACACCGAAACTCGTTCTTTAATGCAAGCACCTCACCTTACTATGGGGGTTGTAGCAATATTTTGTTATGTAGGCGGTGAAGTAGCTATAGGTAGCTTTTTAGTTAATTACTTTGGTGAAGCACACATTGCTGGGCTTGAAGAGCATGCTGCCGCGGCACTTATTAGTTATTATTGGGGCGGAGCAATGGTTGGGCGTTTTGTAGGCTCTGCGTTGTTACAAAAAATTGCGCCTTCTAAAGCAATTGCCTTTAATGCTATCAGTGTTATTGCGTTGTTATTAATCACTATTTTTACACAAGGTGATGTCGCTTTGTATTCAGTATTGGCAATCGGGTTGTTTAATTCAATTATGTTTCCAACTATATTTTCTGTTGCGATTGAAAAATTAGGCCCGTTAACAAGTAAAGGCTCTGGTTGGCTATGTTTAGCGATTGTAGGTGGTGCATTAGTGCCTTTATTACAAGGGTATATTGCCGATACCGTAAATATTCAAGATAGCTTTTTCGTGCCTATGGTATGTTATGTATTTATAGCTTGGTATGGTTTAAATGCTGTTCGTTTAGCTAAAAAATGGTAGAAAATGTATTGAATAATAATGGCTGAATACGTATTCAGTCATTATTATTTTCTTTTTGTTTGGAACATTCCAAATTTTGTTATCTATTGAACATTATTTATGTAAAATTAATTACTTAAAATTTGTAATTAAGTTTGTCTAGTCCTTTTTTATTGTTTTTAGCTGCTATTTTCGGAAAAACCGAAAATAGCTAAGACAATGCTCACAATATTTGCTAAAACTAGAATGCTAAAAATAAATTAAAGGGCATTTATGTTTGGGGCATTCAAATTTACTACAAAAGTCACAATAGCAGCGTCTGTTGTACTCGTTTTGGTATTAGGGTTATTCACTGTAAATAACTACTTTACCTTAAAAAACCAAACACAAAATCAGCTTGCTCTCGTGTTGCAACAAAACTCAGAATCTGTTTCTCAAAATATAGCTAGCTGGTTAAATGCAAAGCTGGCCATTGTTAGCGCGTTTGCTAAAACCCACCAACCATCAGATCCAAATACGCTTACATTACTACAATTAAACACAGCAGGGTTAGCAGGTAGTTTTAAAAACACCTATATTGGTCAATCTAACGGTAGTTTTATTTTAAATGATCAAAGCATCGTTTTACCGCCAGATTTTGATGCAACATCACGTCCTTGGTATAAGCTAGTCGAAAACAAAACCAATACTGCCTTTACTACTCCCTATATTGATGTAACAACTAACGAGTTAACTATATCTGCTGTTGTGCCTATAAACCAAAATGACCGATTTGTTGGTGTTGCTGGTGCTGATATTGATATGCAAACTGTGACAGAAATTATTAATAATATTGATTTTTTAGGGCTGGGTTATGGTTTTTTACTCGATGACAGCGGCCAAATATTAAGTCACCCACAAAGCAATGTTAACCTAAAAAATATCGCTGAGTTATTTGGCACCAAACCATTACTTAGTAGCGAGTTTGTTGAATATCAAATAGCTGGCGAAACTAAATTAGTTTCGTTTAATAAAATACGTGGTATTGAAAATGTTAATTGGTATTTAGGGGTTGTTATTGATCAACAAAAAGCATTTGCTAGTGTATCTAGTTTTGGTGAAACGGCATTTATTTACTTAATTGTGGGTACAATCGTAATTGTAATTTTAATGCAATTTTTACTTCGTTATTTAATGCGTCCAATGAATCGGTTAAATGACGCTATAAAAGATATTTCACAGGGAGAAGGTGATTTAACACGTCGTTTAGAGATAGAAAATGACGATGAGTTTGGTGAACTCAGCCATTCATTCAATGTGTTTATTGAAAAAATTCAATCATCAATCGAACAAGTTAAAGATACAACAATACTTCTTGATGACGTAATAGCCAGTCTGTTATCACAAACACATTCTTCACTTGCTATGTATGACGATCAAAGTATGCGTACTGATAGCGTTGCAGCTGCAATTAATCAATTTACAGGGATGACATCAGATATATTCAATAGTGCGTCTGACGCATCAACACTTGCAAAAGATGCGAATAAGCACTCTACACAAAACCAGGAAATATTAAGCACTAATGTAGCAGGGATCCATGAGCTATCTGCCAATATAGTGCAAGCTCAACAAACTATTAATAGCTTAAATGAACATACAGAAAGCATTGGTAATGTTTTAGAAGTGATTAAAGGCGTGAGTGAACAAACCAACTTACTTGCATTGAATGCAGCTATTGAAGCAGCTCGCGCAGGTGAAGCAGGGCGTGGTTTTGCAGTAGTGGCAGATGAAGTTCGACAATTAGCTCATCGCACCAAAGAATCAACGCAAGAGATTGAAGAAACAGTCATAGAATTGCAAAAAGGGTCAACTTTGGCTGTGGAGTTAATGAAAACAAGTTTACAAGGCAGTGAAAAAAGCGTGTCAGAAGCTGATGCAGTTGGAAAATTAATGCAGCAAGTTATAGAAGATATAAAACAAATAAGTGCTGCCAATCATACCGTTGCAGACGCTACAGAAGAGCAAAATCAAGTTGTTAAATCATTAGATGCAGATATACAAACTATCAGTGAACTATCTATTCAAAGTAAAACCAACCTAAATAATACTCTGAACGAATGTACAAAACTGAGACAACAATTCGGTGATTTAGAACAAATGGTCCAAAAGTTTAAAGTATAGATATGGAAGAGGAAAAATTAGCTAAGTCAAATTGGCGCAATTTAATTAACATAGATAGCGTTTACAATTCGGACAGGCAACGCCAAGCACTTTCATTATTTACAATGATAGCCTTTGCTATTCTTATATTGGGTTTTTTACTTCTATCTAATTATGATGTGTATTCGCCCATCTTAAGTGTGGCTTTGCTCGTTGCTAATATGACGATCATTGCCTGCACTGTTTACTTCTTCAAAACCGGTAAGCTAGAGGTTGTGTCTTTAATAACCATGCTAATCATTTTTATTATGTGTATTGCGCTTATTTACACAGGTGGTAAAGAGAACACAGCGCTGTATTGGCTCATGTTTTATCCAGTTGTTACCTTTGCTACTCTCGGTGTTAAATTAGGGTTATGGCTTAGTGGGTTTTTATTGGTCTGCTGTTTAGGGCTATTATACGGCCCTAATTTTGGGCAGGTCGATTACGGTTTTGTAGAAAAATCACGTTTTATGGCTTCGTTTAGTTTGGTGTTTATTTTTTCGTTGATTGGTGAATTTTTTAGATATAAAAGCCATCAATCTATTGCTGAAATAACTTTGGCACAAAAAAAGGATGCGTATACCGATCAGCTAACAGGGGCTGCCAATAGGCGTTTTGTGACATCTCATTTTTTTAAGCTGGTTAGCGATAATCCCGATAATTATTTACCGTTCTCAATTTTACTTTTGGACTTAGATCACTTTAAATCTATCAATGATAACTATGGTCATGATAGTGGTGATACTGTCCTAATAGAATTTACTAAAATGCTGGAGTTACACTTCAGTAGCGATTCAATAAAAGCGCGTTATGGTGGTGAAGAGTTTGTGGTTATTCTCCCAAAAGCGACTATTCAAATTGCAGAGCACATTGCTAACAACTTTAGAGAAAGTGTCGCCAATACAACACTTTTGAATGTTGAAAGTAAAAACGTAGCACTTACCTGTAGCATAGGTGTAGCACAAGTAAATAAACTATCAGATTACAATGATGCTTTAAAACAAGCCGATCGATGCCTTTATAAAGCAAAGGAATCGGGTCGAAATAAAGTTGTTTCAGCTTTTATGTAGGAGTTGTTATGTTTCAAAGTAAGTTAATTTATATACACGATCCAATGTGTAGTTGGTGTTGGGGCTATGCACCTACGTGGCTAAAATTAAAAGAACAACTTGAGCATAAAATTATTGTTGAATATAAAGTGGGCGGCTTAGCTGCCGATAGTCAGCAGCCTATGCCAAAAGCAATGAAAGAAATGCTTGAAGATACGTGGCACAAAATACAAAAGCAGTTAGGTACCCAGTTTAATCATGACTTTTGGCGTAATTGCGAACCTCGACGTTCTACTTACCCGGCTTGTAGAGCAGCTCTGATCGCACGTAAAACCAATAAAGAAGCGCAAATGATAGAAGCAATCCAACATGCTTACTATTTAAATGCGCAAAACCCTTCTGATGAAGCCACCTTGGTAGCGCTCGCTAAAAGCATTGGTCTAGATGAAGAGGGATTTGCAAATGAATTAGTTAGTTCATCATTAAATAATGAATTGAGTGACGAGTTGGCATTTGTTAATGCGTTGCCTATTAATGGCTTTCCTTCCTTGGTACTTATTCATAACAACAGCTACTATCCTATTGGCGTTAATTACACTGATTGGCAAAGTACTTACAGCCAAATTTTAAATATTATTGATTAGGCAGCGTTAATTTTAACGCCTCGACCGTCTTTATTCTGCTATAAGTCCTAATTATGACAGCTGTCATAAAAGCGACTTTTTTGCGCAACATCCTTGTCATCTTTTATCTATAAACTTCCCTTCATTGAATTATTCAAGCCACTAAAGCTCTATTTATTGGCTTGAAATACAACCTAGCAAATCCGCTAATTAACGAGTAAAGGTGTATGCGATGAAAGGCGTTAAACCATTAATCTTAGCTGGTATTGTTGCCGCAAGTGCAGCAGTACACGCTAACGATTTAGATAAGGTTATTGATAAAAGCAGCGAAATTAATAAATCAGCTGCGCAATCACAAACAAAAATAGACAAGATTGCAGATTCAATGCAAGGACGTTTACAGCAATTTAAAACGCTCAATAAAGAGATTGACGGTTTAGCTGTTTATAACGCGCAGTTAAATAAACAGCTTAATAATCAAATTGAAGAAATGGAATCGCTTAACCTATCAATGGATCAGGTTTCTATTATTGAGCGCCAAATTACACCACTTATGATGCGAATGATCACAGGTCTTGAGCAGTTTGTATCGTTAGACATTCCCTTTTTGCAAGACGAGCGCGCTAAGCGTTTAGTATCACTGAAAGCCATGATGGACCGCGCTGATATCACCTCGAGTGAAAAATTTCGTCGTGTGCTAGAAGCTTACCAAGTAGAGGTAGATTACGGGCGCACAATTGAAGCTTACACCGCATTGTTAGATGTAAACGGTAAAGAGCGTGAAGTTGACTTTTTACGCATTGGCCGATTAGAGCTGATTTACCTAACACGTGATGGTAAACACGCTGGTAGCTACAACACAGAGACTAAAACATTTGAAACATTACCAGATTCAACAATTAGTCAAATCAATAAAGGTTTACGTATTGCGCGCAAGCAACTTGCCCCAGATATGCTAACTCTGCCAGTACACGCAGCAGAATAAGAGGTTAAAAATGAAATTGTTTACTCAAATGACAAAAATGGCATTGTTTGTTACAAGCCTCGGTTTTGCAGGCGTTAGCACTGCGGCAGAAACAATGGATCTTGATTCATTATTAAAAACATTAGAAAACGGCAAGACCGTTCAAAGTGCGCAAAATAAACAACGAGAGCAGGAGTTTACTTCTCGCCAAAACCAGCAAGTTCAAATGTTAAATGATACAACTGCAAAGCGTAACCAAATGCTTGTTGAATCAGAGCGCCTTGAAACACAATTTGAAGAAAACGAAGTTAAACTAGCAAACTTAACCGATACCTTATCTAAGCGAATGGGATCACTTAAAGAGTTATTTGGGGTATTACAGCAAGTCGCTGGGGACTCTAGCAATAAGTTTGCTACTTCGGTTGTATCAGCAGAATTACCGGGCCGTAGTGACTTTATGGACGAGTTAGCTCAAAAAATGGGTTCAACGTCTAAGCTTGCTTCAATAGAAGATATTGAAAAGGTGTGGTACGAGCTGCAACGTGAAATGACTGAGCAAGGTAAAGTCAGTCGCTTTAATACTTCAGTTATTGTTGAAGGTGGAAATAAAGCAGAGCAAGAAGTTGTTCGTGTTGGTGCCTTTAACTTAATTTCACAGGGTCAATACTTAGAATATAACCCAGGAACAAACACGCTGAGCGCGCTTACTCGCCAACCAGTGTCTCGTTATACCGCTACAGCTGCTGACTTACAAGATGCTAAAAGTGGTGTTGTACAGTTTGCATTAGACCCAACAGGAGGCTCTATTTTAGGTTTACTTGTTCAAGCACCAGATACATCAGAGCAAGTTCATCAAGGTGGTGCTGTTGGTTATGTCATTTTAGGTGTTGGTTTGCTTGCTTTATTAATTGCAATTGAGCGCTTTATTTCATTGTTACTTGTTGGTGGAAAAATTCGTCGCCAATTAAAAGATTCAGTAGCACGTGACGACAATCCGCTAGGTCGTGTAATGAAAGTAAAAGACGACTACCCACATGTTGCTTACGACACGTTAGAGCTTAAATTAAGTGAAGCAATTTTACGTGAAATGCCAAAAATCACACGTAACTTAACGCTTATAAAAATCATCTCTGTTGTTGCCCCATTACTTGGCTTGCTAGGTACAGTTACCGGTATGATCAACACGTTCCAAGCAATCACCTTATTTGGTACTGGCGACCCTAAACTAATGGCTGGTGGTATTTCTCAGGCACTAGTTACGACCGTACTTGGCTTAGTTGTGGCAATCCCAACAGTGTTTATATACACATTACTAAACACGCGTTCAAAAGGCTTACTGCTTATTTTACAAGAGCAAAGCGCAGGTATTATTGCTGAGCGAAGCGAGAAGGGAGAATAAACCATGGTGCTATTGATTGACTCAATCAATGCTATCCGTGATTTTCTCGACACCGGTGGCCAAGTCCTCTTGGTCATTGGGGTGTTAATCTTCGCGATGTGGTTATTGATACTCGAGCGATTTATATACTTTTTCAACGGGTTTCGCGGATACAAAAATAGCATTAAAGGAACATGGTCAACGCGTAACGAACGCAATAGTTGGAATGCTGAGCAAATACGCCAAGCTATGATTTCGCGAGCAAGTATGCGTTTAAATGCAAACCTTCCGCTTATCAATGTCATGGTGGCTTTGTGTCCACTACTTGGGTTGCTTGGCACAGTAACGGGCATGATTGAAGTGTTTGATGTAATGGCTATAACAGGCACCGGGAGTGCGCGTTCAATGGCGTCAGGTGTATCTAAAGCCACAATCCCGACAATGGCGGGTATGGTAGGGGCATTATCTGGTGTATTTGCCTCAACGTACTTACAACGTAAAGCCAAACGTGAAGTAGAACTACTTGAAGATAGCATGTTGCTAGATCACTAAATAAGTTTTATGAGCGGCTAAACATACCCGCTCATATCAGGAGAATAAAAATGAGAGCGCCTTTAGGTAATTTAATGCAAGAAGATGAAGCTGAAGAAATAAACATGACACCCATGCTAGATGTTGTATTTATTATGCTTATCTTCTTTATTGTAACAGCTTCATTTGTTAAAGAAGCAGGCATTGACGTAAACCGGCCAGAAGCCGCAACGGCGGTTAAAAAAGAAAGAGCCAATATCTTAGTTGCTATTTCAGATAAGGGTGAAATTTGGATTAACAAACGCCAAATAGATGTTCGCGCAGTGCAGGCGAATATTGAACGCTTAAAAGCTGAAAACCCACAAGGTAGCGTTGTAATTCAAGCCGATAAAAAAGCAACCACCGATACGTTAATTAAAGTAATGGATGCCGCACGCGCTGCAGGTGTGTTTGATGTTTCAATTGCGGCTCAAGAAGCGTAAGGGTAAGTAATGCGTTATTTAGTAGCATTAATTGTTGCCGGTGTAGTCACGTTTATGCTGTTTTTGGGCATGCAAGCACTTATAACCGGCGGTGAAGGGGCAATGAGCGAACCAGCTAAAGGTAATGTACTTGATTTTGTTCGTTTGAAAAAAGAAGAAAGTGTTCAAAAGAAAGAGCGTAAACCACAAAAGCCACCTACGCCAAAAGAGCCGCCACCACCAATGGAGTCGCCACAAATGCAAAGTAGTGATGCTAATGCCAACGCTAACAACTTTGACTTTGGTGCTAATGTTGATGCCGAGGTGAACCTGGCGGGTGGATTAGCACTGGAAACGAGCGATGGCGAATATTTACCCATTGTAAAAGTTGCACCAGTTTATCCGCGTCGAGCGCTATCACGCGGTATTGAAGGGTATGTGATTGTTGAATTTACAGTGACAAAGCAAGGTACCGTTCGCGACCCGCAAGTATTAAAAGCAGAGCCTGAGTCGTTATTTGATCGGGCTGCAATGGACGCTGCTCTCAAATTTAAATATAAACCGCGTGTTGTCAACGGTGAAGCTGTTGAAGTAGCGGGTGTTCAGAACAAAATATCTTTTCAAATTGGCGGATAGTAGCTAACTAGAAAAGACCGTGAGGCGATTATGAAATTATTAACCAAAACTAAACTTTTAAAAGTAACACTACTTTGTACCACTGCGATAGGGTTCAGTATTGTTACACCCAGTGCACTAACGTTGTTACCTGGCGTATCAATCGTAAGTGCTCAAGCGGCGCAGGAGCAAAAAACAAAACGCGTTCCTGCGCTTCGTGAAAAAGTATACAGCCAACTGGCTCGCGCACAAAAATTGGCAGACGATGGCGATGTAAAAGCCGGACTTGAAGCGCTCGATAGCATTAATGAACGTTCTTCAAGTATGAATTCGTACGAAATAGCCATGATGCATAATTTTTACGGGTTCATTTACTACAATCAAAATGACTTACCAAAAGCGATAGCTTCATTTGAACGCGTTGTGGCAGAAGAAGGGATCCCTGAAACATTGCGTTTAAGCACCACTTTTAGTTTAGCGCAGCTTGCAATGGCAAACAGTGATTACGATAAAGTCATTGCCTTTTTGGATAACTGGGATGAGATTAACACTCAACCAATACCTGAAGGGTATTACTTACTTCGTGCACAAACGTATTACCAGTTAAAAGACTATAAGCAAGGCCTAGACTACATCACTAAAGTTATTTCATTAAGTGATGACGAAGGTAAAACCCCAAAAGAAAACTGGCTTGTATTACAGCGCGCTATGTTTTATTCACTAAATCAAACTAACAAAGTGGTTGAAGTGCTTGAACGCATGGTTAAGCTTTATGATAAACCAGAATACTGGGTACAGCTTTCGGGTATGTATGGTGAAACAGGGCAAGAGAAAAAGCAATTAGCTGTTATTGAAGCTGCCTATCAGCAAGGGTTTTTAACATCAAGAGCCGACTTACGCCAACTTGCTCAAGTTTACTTATACAATGGACTTGCTTTTAAAGCGGCAGAAGTTATGAGTAAAGCAATAGATAATGGCATTGCCGAACAAACAGCTAAAAACTATGCGTTTGTAGCCGAGGCGATGATCCAAGCAAAAGAAGATGAAAAATCGATAGAGTATTTTGTTAAAGCTGCCGATTTATCAGATCATGGGCAATACGATCAGCGTTTAGCTGAGGTGTATGTTAATACAGAGCACTATGAAGATGCTGCCGATTCAGCGCGTAAAGCGCTTGATAAAGGCGGACTTGATTTTGAGTCAAATGCCTTTGTTGCACTGGGTATGGCGCAGTACAATTTGCAAAATTTCGATGCGTCTATTTTAGCGTTTGAACAAGCTGAAAAACACAAAAAATCACAGCGTTTGGCTAAGCAATGGATTAAGTATGTTAAACGTGAAAAAGTACATGCTGAAACGTTAAGAACCGCTTTGCTTTAAATTTTAAACCAACAAGTCACTACTTCGTTGGTGCTTGTAATATCAATTTCATAATCGCACTACGCAAGCCGGCTCAATAATAATTGAGTCGGCTTTTTTATTGCTTTAGCAATTAAGTTGTTGAATTTTAACAGCATAGTTTTGTCATGTTATGTTTATTAAAGTGTAACTCCAGTGTCATATAGCTCCCGTAAGGTAAGCCCTGCTGATAACTCAAGTGACCTTAACGCATTATTAAGTGCTTTAAAGTGACTTGAGTTTTTATAAAGCGCTAACAAAATAATTAAATACTTTAACGGAGTGAACAATGAAATTATCTGACTTATTCAAAGTTAGTTTGATTGCAACTGCAGTATCTTTAGCGGGTTGTGGTGGTGACTTAGTAGTATCTGAAGGCGACACAACAATTAACGAAGGCGATACAATAACAAACGTTGTTGAAGGCGGCTCAGACACAGGCGGTGAAACGTCATCTCGTGATGATTCACAAAACGGCACAACTGGTTTCCCTACTACTATTGATAACGCATTTGTTCAAGGCTTAGCCACAGACGTATCAAGCGAATTTCCGGAAATTACTGATAAGCCAGTGTATCGCTTAACAGCAGATACAACGTTCACTACCGATGCAACACTTACAAACGACGCGCATTGGATTGTAAATGGTCGTACAGCAGTAGGTAATGACCGTGCAGATAACGCAAAGCTTTATATTCAACAAGGCACAACAATTATTGGTGAATCTGGCGATGACTTTTTAGTTGTTCGTCGTGGTTCACAGCTTGAGTCGGTTGGTACAGTAAGCCAGCCAATTACTATGACCTCTATTCAAGATGTAACGGGTGGTGAAACAGCCATTGGTCAATGGGGTGGTTTAGTATTACTAGGTAATGCACCTGCTAACTCATGTGGCGATCAACAAGGTGAAGCAACAGCCGACGAGCTAGCTAACTGTGGTGTATCTGCTGAAGGTGACGCAGGCCAGTTTGGTGGCGATGTTGCAGATGATAACTCAGGTACATTAAAGTACTTAATCGTTAAGCAAGCAGGTAAAACTCTGGGTAATGGCGATGAGCTAAACGGTATTTCGTTTGCCGGTGTGGGTTCTGCAACAACTGTTGATTACATTCAAGTACACGAAAACCTTGATGACGGTATCGAGTTTTTCGGTGGTACAGTTGATGTAAGCAATGTTGTATTAACCAGCATTGGTGATGATTCACTTGATTGGTCGTTCGGTTGGACAGGCTCTGCAACTAACGTATACATTCAACAAGCTGCAAACGTGGGCGATAATGCGATTGAAGCTGATAACTCTGAGTTTGATTCAAGTGCAACACCACTTACAATGCCAACTGTTTCAAACGTAACAATTGTAGGTGCTGAAGGTAACAACGGTATTCGTTTACGTGCAGGTACTGCGGGCGCATTAAGTAATGTATTCGTAACGGGTCCAGCTACTTATGAAAATTGTTTACGTGTGGGTTCAGACTCTGTACCACGCGCAGAAGATGGTACATTAACTATTACTAATTCAGTTGTTGCATGTCAAACAACAGCTAACAACTTTGGTAGTGAAGCGATTAATGGCGGCGATGTTAAATCGTGGTTTGAAGCTCAAGACGGCAACCAAACGCTAACTCCAGCAGATTTAATGCTTGATGATAATGGTTACACACCACTGCCGGGTTCACCGCTTATTGCCAATGGGCAAGTTGGTGCATTTAATGGTACAACTAACTGGATGGAAGGTTGGACAGTAGGTATTAATGGTGGCTTCCCAACAGATATTTCAAATGCGTTGGAGCAGGGTTTAGCGACCAATGTATCAAGTGAATTTCCACAAATTACCGATAAGCCTGTTTACCGTTTAACACAAGATACAACATTTACAGCCGATGTAACGCTTACAAACGATGCGCATTGGATTTTAAATGGCCGTACTGCGGTAGGTAACGATCGCGCTGATGCAACTACACTTTACGTTCAAGCGGGCACTACGCTTATTGGTGAAACTGGTGACGATTTCTTAGTTGTTCGCCGTGGTTCACAAATCAACGCTAATGGTAATGCAACAGCACCTATCACTATGACATCTATTCAAGATGTAACGGGTGGCGAAACAAATATTGGCCAATGGGGTGGTTTAGTGTTACTTGGTAATGCTCCTGCTAACTCTTGTGGCGACCAACAAGGTGAGACTACTCCAGAAGAACTCGCTAACTGTGGTGTATCGGCAGAAGGTGATGCAGGTCAGTTTGGTGGTGATATCAGCGATGATAACTCAGGTGTTCTTCGTTACATTGTTGTAAAACATGCTGGTAAAACACTGGGTAATGGCGATGAGCTAAACGGTATTTCGTTTGCTGGTGTAGGTTCACAAACTAAGGTTGAATATATCCAGGTTCATCAAAACCTAGACGACGGTGTAGAGTTTTTTGGTGGTACAGTAAACGTACGTAACATTGTACTGACTGATATTGGCGATGACGCATTTGACTGGTCGTTTGGTTGGACAGGTCGTGCACAAAATATCTATATTCAACAAAGTGCTGTTGAAGGCGATAATGCCATTGAAGCTGATAACTCTGAATTTGATTCAAATGCAACGCCATTGACTAAGCCACTTATTTCTAACGTAACAATTGTAGGTGCAGATGGTACTAACGGTGTTCGTTTACGTGCAGGTACAGCGGGTGTGCTTCGTAATGTTGTTATCACTGGCCCAGATGGGTATTCAAACTGTTTACGTGTAGGTTCTGACTCGGTAGCTAATGCAGAATCGGGTGAGCTTTCTATTGAAAACTCAGTAGTAGCCTGTAATGAAGATAATAACTTCGGTAGCGAAGCAATTGCTGGTGGTAACGTTCAATCGTGGTTTGAAGGCCAAACAGGTAACCAAACACTCACGGCTGCAAACCTAAGCTTAGCAACTGATGGATATACACCTAAGTCGAGTTCACCTTTACTTGGTGCAGGTGTTGATACCTCTGGCCTTGATTCGTTCTTCACTAAAACCGATTACATTGGTGCGTTTGATGGTGATAATAACTGGATGGAAGGCTGGACCGTTGCTATTAAACCTAGCTTCCCAACAGATATCCAAAACGCTTTAGAGCAAGGGCTAGCAACAGATGTGTCTGCAAGTTTCCCAGCTATTACCGATAAGCCTGTTTATCAGTTAAATTCAGATGTGGTATTCACAGCTGATGTAACACTAACAAATGATGCACATTGGATCTTAAAAGGGCGTACAGCTGTTGGTAATGACCGCGCAGATAACACAACATTGTATGTTCAGTTTGGCACAACATTAATTGGTGAATCGGGTGATGACTTTTTAGTTGTTCGTCGTGGTTCAAAAATTGAGGCCGTAGGCACAGCAACTCAGCCTATCACCATGACATCTATTCAAGATGTAACGGGTGGCGAAACAACGATTGGCCAATGGGGCGGCTTAGTATTATTAGGTAATGCACCGGCTAACTCATGTGGCGACCAAGAAGGTGAAGCAACAGCTGATGAACTTGCAAACTGTGGTGTATCTGCTGAAGGTGATGCTGGCCAATTTGGTGGTAATGACCCAGAAGATAACTCAGGTACGTTAAAGTATGTTGCTGTAAAACAAGCGGGAAAAACGCTAGGTAATGGTGATGAACTTAACGGTATATCACTTGCTGGTGTAGGTAGCCAAACAGAGCTAGATTACATCCACGTTCATGAAAACCTAGATGACGGCGTAGAGTTCTTCGGTGGCACAGCAAACATCAGCCACTTAGTGCTTACAAATATTGGTGACGACTCTTTAGATTGGTCATTTGGTTGGACGGGTAAAGCGCAATACGTACTTATCAAACAATCAGGCTCTGAGGGCGATAACGCGATTGAAGCTGATAACTCTGAATTTGATTCAGATGCATCACCGCTTACTATGCCTACTATCTCTAATGTAACCATTATTGGTGACGCAGGCGTAAACGGTATTCGCTTACGTGCAGGTACTGCGGGCATACTTAAAAACGTAGTGGTAACCGGTGGCGCAGATTACGCAAACTGTTTACGTGTAGGTTCTGATTCAGCACCACGTGCCGAAGACGGTTCACTTACTATCACTCACTCAGTGGTTGCGTGTGAAACAGCTAACAACTTTGGTACTCAAGCAATTGGTGATGGCAATGTTGAGTCTTGGTTCTTAGGTCAAGCTGGTAACTCAGTGCAAACAGCTGCAAGCCTTGCACTAGCGAGTAACGGTTACATGCCTTCAAGTGAATCATTACTACTCGATGCAGGTTTTGATTCTTCTAGCCTAGATAGCTACTTTGATACAGTAGATTACATTGGTGCAATGGATGCACAAACAGACTGGACAGCGGGTTGGGTAAAAGTAGGTCTTTAACCTTAAACGCTTTAGGCCGGGCGAAAGCCCGGCTAATGTCTTGTTTTGTTTCGGAGTATAAAAATGAATTCTTATAAACCCTCTAAACTTGCCTTATCAACATTAAATTGCGCCGTTTTGGCTGCACTATTTGGTTGGTCGGTAAATACTGCTTCTGCAGAAGCCGACATTCAAGAGCAAGAAATAGAAGAAGTGGTTGCAGTAGGGCAACGACTCAAAGGGAGCGCAGGTGCAGTACTGCAAGAACGCCAAAATCAGGCGTTTGTTGCTGATATTATGGGTGCCGACCAAATTTCACGCACCGGCGATGGTGATGCTGCATCGGCTCTTCGCCGTGTAACAGGCTTAACCTTAGTTGACGGTAAATTTATATATGTGCGTGGTTTAGGTGAGCGTTACTCAAGTACACAATTAAATAGCATGTATGTACCAAGCCCCGATCCTACTCGCTCGGTTGTGCCACTCGATTTATTTCCATCTGAAATAATCGAAAGCTTAAGTGTACAAAAATCATTTTCACCAGATATGCCTGCGCATTTTGGTGGTGGTAATGTAAACATTCGTACCAAGTCTATTCCGTCTGACTTTTTATTTAAAGTACAAGTAGGCTCATCGTATAACACGTCAAATAGTGATTCTGGCTACTTTTACGAAGGCGGTGATGATGATTGGATGGGCCGTGATGATGGCACACGTGCGCTATCTAATGTATTTACTACAGCACTTACCAGCGACGCAGGCCTTGAAGGCAATATTAATTCTACGCTTGAAGAGCGTAAAAACCTTATTCAATCGCTTGATTGGAATGTAGGCATTAGCAAGGAAGATGTTGACCCAGCTATGAGCTTTTCTGTTGCTGTGGGCGACAGACTAGAAAGCGAAATAGGCACCTTTGGCATGCTTGCGGCTGTTTCTTATGACAACGAATGGGAAGTTGTTCAAGAACAAAGTGGTTCAAGCCTAGGTAGTTTGGGTTGTGAGAACAAATGTTTTGCACAATATTACGATGGTACATCGACTAAACAAAATGTTCGCTGGAGCGGAACGTTAAACCTTGGCTATGAGTTTAACTCAAACCATCGATTTGAGCTGACTAACATTGCGTTACACGACATGAGCGATCGGGTTCGTAATCGTAACTATTACGATGCCAATGAAACCGAAGAGGGTGTTACTGAGCTTCGCCGTGTTGATATTAGCTACGAAGAACGTGAAATGTTTTCTTCTCAGCTTAAAGGCACGCATAACTTTCCAGAGCTAAATAATTTATTTTTTGATTGGTATGGTGGCTTAAGTAGAGCTAACCGCAACGCACCAGGCGGTTTAGATGTTGTTTTTCAACAAAACTATAACGACGGTGTATTTGAGTCAGAGCAGCTTCAAGATGTTGCAGCAACTAATATTACGCGTGAATACCAGGTACTTCACGATGACGTAGAAACATTTGGTTGGAACATGGGGTTACCTTTTTATGGGGACGGCTACGAGCTCGAACTTAAAATTGGCGGTGACTTTTCAGAAAAAAAACGTGATGCAAGCAATGTTAAATTTGGCATAACGCACCGTGGTATAAGCGATGAGTTTACGTTTGGTAATAACATTAGCGATATTTTTGCTGATGCAAACACATCAAACGACGCGTTTTACACAAGTGCTACGGGTTCAGGTATTTTTGATGATGGTACAACTGACGGTGACAAATACAGTGCAGCGCATAAGTTAGATGCTTATTACTTTATGGCTGACTACTTTTTTGAAAATACATGGCGTATTACTGGCGGTGTTCGCTGGGAAGATTTCAAACAAGTATCAATTGGTTATCAGGCACATTCAAACTTATTCGAAAACACGCTTGAAGAAATTCAAGACGTTGTCATTAACGAAGATACTTTTTTTCCATCACTTGCTGTTACGTACATCATGGATGAAGAAATGCAGTTTCGTTTAAACGTGAGCGAAACCACCATTCGCCCAGACTTACGTGATGTAAGTACCTCGTTTTTTGTTGATCCGCTAACTGAGTTTTTGGTTCGTGGTTCGCCTAGCTTGCAAAGCTCTGAGCTAACGAATATTGATTTTAGGTTTGAGTGGTACATGCCAACAGGGAATAACCTGTCAGTTGCATTGTTTTACAAGGACATAGAAAACCCAATTGAAATGGTAGAACTTGCAGGTGTAGGTGGTGCGTCTCCGCAATTACTTACGGCTAATGCGCAGTCGGGTAAGCTATCAGGTATTGAGGTAGATTTTTTAACTGACTTTGGTTTTATTAATAAAGATTGGTCCTCTGCATTTTTGTCGGGTAACGTAACGCTATCTGATTCGAGCGTCAATTTAGGTATAAATGACTCAGATAATGTTGATTCATTATTTGAAACGCAACTTAAAGAAGCACTCGAAGCCGATACCGTTTCAAATATTGTTACTAACAACAAACGCCGTTTAGTAGGCCACTCTGAATGGGTTGCTAACTTACAAATGGGTTACGATTCAGATGACGGTTTTCATTCAACATCGGTTATTTACAATGTGTTTGGGCCGCGAATTATCGTACCAGGTACGCGTGGAAATGAAGATGCTGAAGAAAAGTCATTTCACTCACTTGATTTAGTTTATTCTTACTTTCCTAACTTTAATTCTAAAGTTAATTTTAAAGTGAAGAATATTCTAGGCCAAGAAAAACAAATAGAGCAAGAAGGGTTAACCCTTTGGGGCCAAGAAACAGGCACCGAGTTTAGCTTAAGCTATAGTTATGAATTTTAGTTTTAGCTTGCGTTAAGCCTTGTACATTCACGCTATAAGCCCTGTATTAAATACAGGGCTTTTTTTATACCTTAATTACGCATGAAAAATTTTTAAGTTCTGTTTTATTAACTAGTTTTAGCCGTCTAGCAGTGTTAGTTTGTTAACTTGAAAATTGAATCTCACGCAATGAATTTAATTTTTAATGTATTAAGGCATCTTTTATGAACAAAACAGTGGATAAAACAATGAAAAAAGTAGGTTTAGTCGGTTGGCGTGGCATGGTTGGCTCTGTGTTATTAGAGCGTATGGAAAAGCAAAATGATTTTGCCAATATAGACACCACTTTTTTTACTACCTCACAAGCCGGACAACTTGGTCCTGATTTAGCGGGTGATGCTAAACCGCTACTTGATGCAAGCGATGTATCTGAACTTGCAAAAATGGATATTATTGTTACGTGTCAAGGGGGCGATTACACCAAAGCGGTTTACCCAAAGCTTCGTGAATCGGGGTGGGATGGTTACTGGATTGATGCTGCTTCTGCACTTCGTATGAGTGATGACAGCATTATTGTGCTTGACCCTGTAAATAAAGATGTCATTACTCAAGGTTTAGAGCAAGGCGTTAAAACCTTTGTTGGCGGTAACTGTACTGTGTCGTTAATGCTCCTAGCTTTAGGTGGTTTGTTTGAGAAAGACCTTATTGAATGGGTAAGCCCTATGACTTACCAAGCAGCCTCGGGTGCGGGTGCACGCAATATGAAAGAGCTGATTTCACAAATGGGCGCTATTCATTCAAGTGTTGCTCAGCAACTCGATAACCCAAGTTCAGCTATTTTAGAAATTGATAAAATAGTCAGTGAAAAAATGGCTTCAAGCGATTTACCACAAGATCAATTTGGCGTGCCATTAGCAGGTAGCTTGATCCCATGGATTGACGTGCCTATGCCAAGTGGACAATCAAAGGAAGAATGGAAAGCACAAGTTGAAGCTAACAAAATTTTAGGCTCTACCCAGCAGCCTGTACCTATTGATGGTTTATGTGTTCGTATTGGCGCAATGCGTTGTCATAGCCAAGCAATGACTATTAAATTACGCGAAGACATAAGCGTAGAGAAAATAGAAGAAATATTAGCATCGCACAACGAGTGGGTTAAAGTTATTCCTAACGAGCGTGACATTACAGCGACTGACTTAACACCGGTTAAAGTAACGGGCACATTAAGCATCCCTGTTGGGCGTATTCGTAAGCTTGCAATGGGGCCTAAATATATTAGTGCTTTCACAGTGGGCGATCAGCTTTTATGGGGTGCAGCAGAGCCACTTCGTCGTATGCTTCGCATTATTGTAGACGGTGAATAAATTTAATTCATGCCAGTGTATTAAAGCAATCTTTATTTTTAGACGCTGTTCAGAACTAAAATATATTTGCGCTAACACCTAATTAAGGAAGTTAGTAAAATGGGTTAGCTTACTGTTAACCCATTTTAGTTAATAGGTGTTGCATAAGCGACTTTATTCTTACCTTCGTGTTTTGCTACGTAAAGGGCTTTATCAGCTAGGTCTATTGCTTTATCTATAAGTGTGTTTGCACTTTTTATAATAACTACCCCAAAGCTAGCCGTTACTTCTATTTGTTGTGTATTATATTCAATAGGCCTACTGCAAAGTTGTGTACGTAGTGTTTCGGCAAATTGCTGTGTTTTTTGTTCTGAATCTCTGGCTATGAGTATTACAAATTCTTCTCCGCCTATACGAGCAAATATATCGTCTTTATTTAAACAGGCTCTTATGCGTTTAGTAGCTTGGATAAGCACTTCATCACCACCAGCATGTCCGTATTCATCATTTATGTTCTTAAACGAGTCTATATCCCAATATATTAGCGAAACGTGTTGTAGGCAGTTTAAGTGAGTTTGTAGTTTTTGTTCGCCAATTTCATAAAATCCACGTCTGTTTATACATTTAGTTAGCATATCGGTGGTGGCGAGTTTTTGCATTTCTTGGGCTAAGTCTGACGCCATTATAAAAATAATAAATACCGCCATACCAACATGTGCAGTAGGGACGGTAATAAAATTTATGAGTGTGTATAAATCTAGGTAAGTTTGATTTACTTGGCTGCCTTGCATAAGCGCTGTTGTGGCTGCAACAAATAAAAGTAAACCACATACGGTATAGGTAACAGCTGCGCCAATTTCAGCCGGAAGGGATTGCGGTTTATGTTTTATTATAACAATGGCACTTATAAACAGCAGCATTATATCGTAATATAAGTACAACGACATAGATAGTCCAACATGTAGATCGACTGCTTTAAAGTAGTAAACAGCAGCAAATGTTATAATGGCTAATGCGACTAAAAAGCGAATACTTATCGGACAGCGTGTACGTATACAATGCCCCCAAGTTCCTAGTAAAACAGACCCCATAGATAAGCTTATAGCTAACATCCAATAAGTAACCTCTGACTCAAAGTAGGGTCGTAATAATATTGTACTCCATTGACATGCCGAGCATATAAACGCGCCAGCCCAAAATAAAGCATATGATTTTTTACCTAATGTATACCATGCCATCAAAAATATAACGGACCAAATAATACTGGTAAGCAAAAGAGTAATTAAAATAAAGAAGATTGGGCTCATAGAATATTTGTTTTTGTTTGAGTTACTTTTTAATGTAGTAGAGGTTTCCTCATAATTCTAATAACTCCATGTATTTAACACGTTCCATTAGAAAATATTTAGTGCTAGTGCGTATCCACTTTCCATGAATTACTTTTTTGGAACAGCTTTTGCAATTTATATTGATTACATTGTTTTTAGCTCGGTTAAGCTGTTTTTTAGGTAGTTAGTTCTTTTACGTGTGTAACTTTTACTTATACCGAGTTACTAAGTTTTACCACAAGGACATAAAATGGCTTTTATTTTCAAACATACCCGAAATAAGTGGCTTTCTGTTGTAATAGCTACTGTTTTATTTTTAATTTTGCTAAGAGGTGCATTGCCTTATGCAGTGCAATATTACGTAAATCAGCAGCTTGAACAAACACAAGGGATCAAAGGGCATGTTGGCGATGTAGACTTATATTTATATCGCGGTGCTTACGCTATAGATAGCGTTAACATTTACGCTCTGGGAGCAACATCCGCTCCAAAACCATTATTAGCAGTGGATACACTTAATTTTTCACTTTCTTGGCCTGCGCTTTTAAAAGGAAATTTAGTAACTAACATGCAATTTACCCATCCTGAAATTGTTGTTTACGACAAAGCCCCTAATAAAATGGAGCAAAACAAACAAGTTAAAAACGAAACAACCTGGATTGGGCTTGCTAATAATTTAGTCCCTTTTTCAATTGATACATTAATTATTGATAACGGTAAGGTTTCATTAGTTAATGCCACCCGCGAGGGTGATAAACCTACCTATATCTCAAATATTAATGCAGAGATTAAAAACATAACCAATGCTCAAAACCTTACAAAAACCTTAGTGACTTCGTTAAACGTTGAAGGGGATTTAATGGGCGAAGCTGCATTGTCTCTTAAAGGGCAATTAGACCCATTTAGTGAAAAAGCAAACTTTGACTTTAATGTAGAGGTTCAACGTTTTTCGGTTAAACACCTAGAAACGGTTTTTAAAGTGTACACCCCGTTTGACATTGAAGCAGGAGGCATTGATGGGGCAATGGAGCTTGCTGCAAAAGACAATGTTTTAAACGGCTATGCAAAGGCCGGTGTTTATAACTTGAGTGTTTTTTCGTGGCGTGAAGATATAGAAAAAGACGACGACGGACTGTTCACTGCTATTTTTGAAGGCAGCATAGATATACTCAGCGAATTACTTGAAAATGATGAATCTGAGTTAGTTGCTGCGCGTATACCGATCGACGGCACATTAAACAACACCGATATATCTACGTTTCAGGCAGTGGTATCAGTATTAAAAAATGCGTTTTTAGAGGCGTTTAAAATGGAAGTGGACGACGTCATCTCGTTTGAAACAGTAGAAAATACATCAGATGAGTAACAGGCTATTTGAGTTTTAAGCCCCACAAACATATTTTGTGAGGCTTAAACTGTTACTTTTTACTCAGCAATGTTTTTAACTCTGCTATTTGCGCTTGTAATTCGTTAACTTGTCCTTGTGTTGCAGGAAGCGAGTCGTTATCGGCCTGTTCTTCTCGTGCATTTCGGTGTTCTTCACCCATTACTTCTAAAATTGCGCCAACCATCATATTTAAAAATACAAAGGCGGTTAAAAATATAAAGGTCAGGTAGTAAATCCAGCTTAGCTCATACACCGCCATTGTTTCGTACATTATGGCCACTTTATAAGAACCCATTCTTTTGTGACAATCAATGGGTGAGTGAGTGACCCCCCCATATTACAACGCATCACAAAAGGAGATGAGGAATCTTTCTTCAAATTGCCACTGTCAACGTTGACACTCAAAAATATAGTCAAAAGAAATTATCTAAGCCCTAACTTCAGATCACCACATTAAGCATTTTTGTTGACAAATAACTAGGATATAATCCACGTAATTTAAATTACTCCAACCTTTTAGTAGATGTAAATGTACGAAAATTTAAAAATTAAGTTGAACAACCTTAAAAACAATAAAGCTTTTGAGCTAACGGTTGTAGCAGTAATAATCATTTCAGCCTTGGAAATAGGCGCTAAAACTTTTACGCTTCCCGATACCGCAATTTCAGCTACACATATACTTGATATATTGATAACTTTGTTTTTTTTGTTTGAAATTACAGTTCGTTTTGTTGCAGACGAAGATAAAAAGAACTTTTTCAAAAAAGGTTGGAATATTTTCGATACGCTCGTGGTAGCAATTAGTTTGATCCCAATAGATGACAGTGAAATGGCACTTTTGGCTAGATTAGTTCGTGTATTTAGAGTTTTAAGGATGGTATCTGTTGTTCCTGAATTACGGGTGCTTATTAACTCACTAATTAAAGCAATGCCTCAACTCGGTTATGTTATTTTATTAATGTTTATTATTTTTTATATATATGCTGCTATTGGAAGTTTTATATTTAACGAAATCAATCCTGTATTATGGGGAGATATCGCTATATCAATGCTGACACTTTTTCGAATAATGACGTTCGAGGACTGGACTGACATTCAATATGAAACTATGGAAGTTTACCCAATGTCATGGGTATTTTATTTATCATTTATATTTTTTACAGCGTTTGCATTTTTAAACATGGTTATTGGTATCGTAGTTAATGTTATGGAAGATGAGCACGCTAAGATGCGTCAAGAAAAACAAGAAGCCCTGAATAAGCCGACAATCGAGGATTTACATAAAGAAATTCTAGAATTAAAACAAATATTAAAGCGCAGTAGCAATGATTCTAAACCTTGATGTTAAATATGTTAGAGTTCCAATAATATTCTTTTTGAATTTATACCTTCGTTGATTTGTTGATTTGTTGATTTTACAAAAATAATAGGGGTGTGATTACGTCAACATTGCTGAAGTCAAGATTTGACCCTAGTTGGCTGCTGACCCTAGTTGGCTGCTAGTTGGCTCTTTTGGGGATAGGATAAATATATAGAGGTTGGTTTTCAGATATCACCTGACAGATGCCGAGTCGAGTTATAGACAACTGTCAGGTTTGAATGAGTACAACTAACTCATAGTAAATGAAGCAAGAGCTTGCTCTGCTATTTCAACACCATACTCTTGAACAAAGTGACCAGCTTCTTCAATTTTCATTGGCTCAGGACAACCTTTGATAACCGCTTTAAGTTGCATCATGGCGGCCTCACCTAAGATTGCATCTTTCATTCCTATCGCCATAAAGCTTTCACCGCTCCATTCATTTGACCAGAACTCAATCGCACGAAGTCCATACTTCACCGCATCATCATCTGCATTCGTTGGGATCATCTGTGGGAATCGTTTCACGCCAACTTTGTAGTTTTTGTCAGGGAATGGCGCATCATACGCAATTGCGTCCATCACATTGACAGCTGCGCCAGCATCACATGCTATGATCCCTGCTACTGGTAATTCTGAAATTGTTTCATTAAAAGCCATCCACTGTACTGCGGCTTCGGCCAGCGGTTCACCATTTGAGATAGTAGTGTTCATCACAATAAGTTTTTTGAAACGATCTTGCATATCCATTGGTATCGTCAAACCAAGGCACCCGCCCCAATCCTGACAAACCAACACAATATTTTTAAGATCTAAGTGTTCAATTAATTGAATTAGACTGTTTCTGTGGAACTCAAAGTTGTACACAGAGTCTTCAATAGGCTTATCTGAGCGGCCAAAGCCGAATAAATCAGGGGCAACAACACGATGACCTGCATCAGTAAAAACTGGGATCATTTTACGATATAGATAACTCCATGTTGGTTCACCGTGCAAACAAAGAAACGTGTATTCCGAGTCTTTATCACCTTCATCAATATACGCCATTCGCAGCGATTCATATCCTCCGAGATCATCAACATAATTAGGTTGATAAGGAAACGCAGGGAGTACTGAAAAACGTTCTTCTGGTGTTCTTAATGCTTTAATCGTCATTATTTTTTCCTACAGATTGGTTAGTTTTCATAAAATTGTCTGCACGGTCATTAATGTTTTGTAGTGATCGATACATATTGTAAGAATGCATTCTGTACCGATCGATAAAGCAAGTCAACAACGAAATTGACATTTTTTAGTGAATACTACAAAATAGTTATCGATCAATATACTTTAGGTAGGAGCATCATCGGTAATGGCCGGAAGAAAAAGAGCGTTTGACAGAGAGATCGCACTCGATAAGGCAATGCGCATATTTTGGAACAACGGTTATGCAGCTACATCTGTGGCGCATCTAACCTCAGAGCTCGGGATCAATACGCCTAGCTTGTATGCCGCTTTTGGCAACAAAGAGAAGCTATTCAAAGAAGTGATCGCGCATTACATCACGCAATATGCTGACCCGTGTTATCGCCATATCACAGAGCCTTCAGACGCGCCTTTCATAGAAAGGCTACGAGCGTGTTTCTATGAGCTGATTCAAGAGTTTTCAGATGCTGATACCCCGCTGGGGTGTTTATTAGTAAAAAGCGTCAATGAGTCTGACAGCGTTGCCTTTCCCGAGGAAGCGACGGTGTACATCAATCAATTTGGATTGAAAACCCAAAACCTGATCACTACCTTGATCGAATCTGAGGGTGTAATCACTGAGTCTGAGACCGCAGAACTGCAGACAAAATACCTGCTATCGGTTCTTTATGGGCTTTCTACTCAGATTCGAGCGGGTGAGTCACAGCAAGTTGCAGAATCGGTCATAGACTACGCACTCAATTCGATACAGACTAGCAGCGGTCAGTAATACTATTGTGGTGACGATGCCATTTCACTTAAACCAGTAATATCCGCCATATCTGTTGCAACCACGCCAGGGTGAAAATTCCGTATCGATCACTAAGTAATGTCAACGCTATAACTAAATATTTTTTAGTGAACGATGCAGAATTACTTCGAACAACCCTTTCATTTGATTGGGGAGAGAAAGGGTAAAGGAGTTTGTGTCGCTTATTGTGATGGTGAGTATCGCCGTTTGAGTCTTGTTGTAAGTGGGCAAACTCTTTTTTTTGTTGTTCTGGTAAATGACATAGCATAAGCGAATTCTTCATGCAGTCTGTGTGATTGATTTGCAACGAGGATAAGGGGTGAAACCTATTTTGTAGTTATCGCTAAAAAATATTGACATTACTTACTGATCACTACAAAATAAATCCTAGTCAACCGATACATTCAAATGATTGAGTAGATATATGTTTAAGAAGTTTGTACAAATTACCGCCATTTTTAATTTTCCTATCGCGATTGGGATAATGATCCCTGAGCTTCTTTCTCCTAAGCCAAGTTCATTCATTGTTACTCTTGTGCTCGCTTCGTTCTTAATATGTATCGGGGCAGCATTACTTTGGGCTGTCTCAGATTTACCTAGACGTGCTCCTATAATTGTTTGGAATGGCCTTGTTCGACTTTTTGGCTTCTTCGTTGTCAGCTATGCCGCTCTGCTTGGTATCGCGCCAATGGCATTTATTCCTATTTCATTAATGGATCTGCTCGCTGCCACAATCTACATAATCGGAAGTTCAAAAATAACGGGGATTCCAGTTATGTCTCTGATTTTAGGAAAGTCCGCTTCTTAAAAGCTTTCGCCTTTTCACTTATAAAGCCAATGTAGCTAAAGTGAGCTAAGTAGCTTAAAAAGCATCAGATAAGGAATACAGGGGTATGAAACACGATGAATTCAATCAATTTTGTGAAGCTTTAAAATCCTCAACCTATGTCATGCAATGGGGAAACTCACATGTGTGGAAGGTGGGGGGAAAGGTGTATGCGATTGGCTTTACTTTAAAAGGAGGCACGACAGCATACACATTCAAAGCATCGAACCTGAATTATGAGTTTTTGTGTAACCATGATGGCTACCGCCCTGCTCCATACTTTGCTAGTCGAGGGATGAAATGGATCCAGCAAACCGATACCGACGGAACGCTTGATGAAGAGCTGAAGTATTACATGTCTGAATCCTATCGAATAGTTTCCTCAGCGCTAAGCAAGCGAAAGCAAGCAGAGCTTGGTTTACCTCAATGATAAAAATGCACTTGGGCGATCTAACCATAATAGCTCGCTAAAGTTGCTTGCGGATTAAGTGTGTACATCAACTGTTAAACTATGCGTGTAACACTTCTGTCATTGGTCGTATTTCAAGAAGAAGCCGAACCATGAAGCTGGATCGGTATATCTACTTTTACCCGCTTATACTTGCAATTTCACGAGAGTCATAAGGTTAAGAGCTTGATGTGAACACATCAATCAGAAAGCTGTTTTACAAGCTCACTCATTCGTAATTGTAGGACGTATTCCTGAATGAAAAACACACTGTTCTGTTGCGCAAACTCATAATGAGGCAAAGGCGAGTTATATTTATAACCCGTCTCTGGACATAACTTTGTTAGAGCAGATAGGCCAAAACCCGTTCTTCGGATAACTACTCGTATACTAAAATTTCAAAGGTCATCGGTGGTCAATGTGCTCAGAACTGGATAAAAGCTTTCAATGGCGAGTATTCTCTGTTCGATATTCTGAAGGTGTCATCCCTACTTTGTTTTTAAATAATCTCGAAAAATACTGTGGGTATTCAAAACCTAGGCTGTAGGCAATGGTCGCTACTGAATCCTTACTAGAAAGTAAGCGATCTTTTGACTTATCAATTAGCGCATAATGAATCCAGTCCTTGGTTGTCTTACCTGTTTCAGCTTTAAGGGCATCACTTAGGTATCGACTGGTCATATTCATGCCCTGAGCCAGCTTTTCTACATTAGGGATTGCGGCAGACTCTTGAGTGACAGTTTCTAAGCGAGCCTCTAAAAGCGTTGAAAAGCGATCGTATACGGAGGTGTCTGCCTCCTTACGCATCATAAATTGACGGTGGTAATAGCGATTGGCATACATCAATAACGTACTGATTTGAGATAAAATGAGGTCTTTACTAAAGGCATCTAGAGTATTGTTGTTTTCTGCCTCAAGCGCATTAAACATCGCGATCATATGCTGTTCTTCTTTTGGCGAAAGGTGTAGAGCCTCGTTAACCGAATAATTAAAAAATTGACATTGCTTAAGCTCATCGTGCAGCTTGTGACCTCGAATGTAATCAGGGTGAAAACAGATTGTGCGAGCTACGGAGTCAATTACGATACCACTAGCGGTCAGCTCTTGACCAGGGGCAATAAAAAGCATCGCCCCATTGGAACAATCATATTTGGTACGGCCGTACATGACCTCACCTGAAGTGATGTGTTTGAATGATATCGAATAGAAACTGGTGGTGAGTGAAATCCTGTCACCACTGAGCAATTGATTCTCATCACTGTCTGGATTTAGTTTCATTACATCAATTAAAGGACGCTCTGGTGGACGAATACCAAGGACGGCATTGAGTTCTTTAATGGTGTCAAAATGGAATTTTTTCATTGCTTAACCTTGCAGAGTGACCTTTAGCAGCATAAACCTCATTCTTAAACACATTATGGTGTAATTGAACTGAAAAATCAGTGCACAAATTGTCGCTATGCGTATACAAAATTTCAAAGCAGTTCCATTCGTTATTTCGTATACAACTCTTGCAGTTTTGTGCACTGCTACTTTTGACCATACCTCCTAAAATTCCTCTTTCGATTGCGAAACCGTCAAATTCAATTGCATCGGCTCTATGTTTTGTTTCGAAACTGTTAATTCAATATAAAGTTTGAGGAGTGAAGATTCATGTCAAGAAAACCTTGGAGTGCTGACGACATACCCAATCAAAAAGGCAGAGTCTCTGTCGTTACTGGGGCGACCAGCGGGATAGGCAAGGAAACAGCTAAAGTGTTAGCACAAAAACAATCGACTGTGATACTTGCTGTTAGAAACGTATCCAAAGGCGAGAAGGTTGCAGAGGAAATTCGAGTTGACTATTCAGATGCAGATATTTTGGTTATGCCGTTGGATCTTTCCAGTCTTAGTTCAATTCGAGCATTCAGTTCACTGTTTTTGGCCAAGTTCAACAGACTTGATTTGCTGATCAACAACGCAGGCGTGGCGTGCCCTTATGACAAGACAGAAGACGGGTTTGAAATTCTGATGGGTACGAATCATTTAGGTCACTTTGCATTAGTTGGTCATTTAATCGAGACACTCAAGAAAACACCAGACTCCCGCGTGGTTGTCGTTTCCGCTGGCGCTCATAAGGCCTCTAAGATCGATTTGGATGATCTGAATTGGGAAAAACGAAAATACTGCAATTTTACGGCATACGCAGATAGCAAGTTGGCAAATCTCTACTTTGCCTATGAGCTGAAAAGACGACTTAAATCACAAGGTTGCAATCCTATGGTTACAGCCGCTCATCCAGGATGGACGACATCAGGGCTTCAGCGTGGCTTTGTGAAATTTTTAAATAGTTTTTTCGGCCAGAGCAAAGAAATGGGAGCATTGCCAACGCTGAGAGCCGCAACAGACGGGAGTGCGTATTCGGGTGATTTTTTCGGCCCGAAAGATTTTTTTGAATTGCACGGCGCACCAATCAAGGTCGATTCAAGCAAGCGGTCACATGATGCCGACGCGGCGCAAAAGCTTTGGACGCTATCTGAAGAAATAACAGGCATCAAATATTAAATGATTATACAAGAGCATTGTGCTACGTACGTTTAAGGGTATTTATGGACAATAAAATAATTTTACAGGTGGTGGGTTTTATCATTTTATTATTAGGGGGAATACTCAGCTATAACCCTGAGCTAGTGAGTAATAAACCCATCCCTGAGGATACCTTCCAAGCTGTTGAACGAAGAGTTCGGTGGGGCTTTCTAATGGGAGTAGGTATGCTGCTCATGTTTCATCATCAAATTACCCCATACTTATTTACTGCTGCTGCACTCGGCATGACATTGACCTTGGGAGCTTTGGTTGCACGCGTAATGGGGATTTTCCTTAATGGCTCCGTAGCACGGCATTGGATGTGGGTTGCAGTTGAGCTAGTAATGGTCATTGGTTTCGGTTTTTGGTATGCCAAGCAACACACATAGCGAGTTGCGAGATATACTTGCCAGCGAATATCCACAACAATGTAGACGATCGTTTCAGTTTAGGAATTCCGTTTTTGCAAGAAAATGTAAGCTTCATAGCAACGCCCCTCAACCGTCAGTCATAAGCAAAAATACTATGATTCCAGTGGCACGGTCTGCCTCTGAGTAATTGCGTTAACACCGAATGGGGCAGAAACGAGTTAACAATGAGTGTCCGCTCATGGCACTGAGCCGAACTTCGTCAATGAGCGAGAAGCGGACCTTAATAGAATTATTTGCTCCTTTATTTTATTAGCTACTCTATTTCTAAAAAAACTTCATTAATCGCAGGCATTGAAAACTAATTCTAATGCTGCATAAGGTAATTTAAAGCTCAATTAATCAAAGCCAAGTTTTAAAGGAAACGCCCAAAACTAATAACTTTGAGCGCTCTCGCATGTGATGATAAAAGGTCAATAGCTCTCTCTAGGCTGTGACTTTTGAGCACAAGTCAACGGTGATTATCGAGTGCTTTATTGGAACCGTGGATTATGAATTTCTCTGAATCTTTATAATCGATTTTGCAGCATCAAGTATGGTTTCTGAAAATGGGCGAGGTGTCCAATCAAATAGCTCTAGTGCTTTGCTATTGTCTGCACGGATATTCATATCTAGGAAACTCACCATGCCTTTTGCTTCTTTATCAAAAAGAGACATAAAGCGTAGTAAAAAGTTAGGAGCAACACGTGTGCTTGGGCCTTTGTAACCATGCTCTTTCAGTATTTTTGCAATCTCTTTAAGATGAGTTGCTTCTGAGCGAGAAGCAATAATACGATGGCCCGCAGCCTGATCATTTGTCATCGCTTTTACATGGGCGTTTGCCACATCACGAACATCAACCATCGGAATAGCAACATTGGCGACCATTGGAATTTTCCCGCGTAACATTTGGTCAACCGTAGACATCGATTGTCCACTAATGTCATCACCTAATGCCGGACCAAATACGCCACCAGGGTTGACAGTAACAAGTTCCATAGCAGAATTTTGTTTTTCCATGAATTGCCATGCCGCTTGTTCTGCTAATGTCTTGCTTTTAGCGTAGGTGCCAATGTCTTTAGAGTTAGTATCAGCCCAATCATCAGGCCCAATTGTGCCAGTTTTCATTGTCGCCATCATTGTCAGGGCTGAGCTGGTTAATACAACTCGCTTAACTCCTGCATTTTTAGCCGCTCGAAGTGCTCGAAGTGAGCCATCGACAGCAGGTTTTATCATATCGTCTTCATGTTTTGGTTCAGCGGCTGCAAACGGAGAAGCAACATGCATAACATAATCACAACCTTCAGCAGCGTTATCCCATCCTTTATCAGAAGTCAGGTCTAATTCAACAAATGACAACTCGCTCACATTAGTCGATGCTTTCTCTAGTGTATTTTTGATGCTCTGTGATTTTCTTAAATTACGAACAGAGCCACGAACATGAAAGCCTTGGTCTAAAAGTTGTTTCGCAATATGAAGACCAATAAAGCCTGAAATACCAGTCAGTAAAACGATTTGTTTTGTCATAGTGGGTGCCTTTAAGTTTCTTGATTAATTAAATACTGCATGGTATCTTAATGGCCAGTTATTTAGTTGTCAACAATAAAATACCGGCTGGTACTAAAATATGAGTAAAGAAAAAAAAGCATCACGTGGTCGCCCTAAAAAATTCGACCGTAACCATGTGTTAGATATTGCCCAAGAAAGTTACTGGAAACTCGGTATCAATCAGGTATCGATTAATGAGTTATGTAAATTGGCAGGTGTATCTAAGCCAAGCATCTATCGCGAATTTGGCGGGGAAGATGGCTTGATGCAAGCTGTACTAGAGCGTTATAACAATACAATACTCAGTCCAATGCTAAGCGTTTTGAGCTTGGACGCTCTATTCAACGACACGCTAAAAAATCTGGCACTCTATAGTACGAGTGCAGATGAAACTTCTGAAATGCCCAAAGGGTGCTTGTTTGCGAATATGAAAGAGTCGCGCTTGAGCTTAGGTGAGTTCACAATCGAGCAAATTGATAAAACTTATGAAAGTGTCATTAAAGCATTCGAACAATGGGTTGATGCGGCAAAAGAAAAAGGTGAGTTTAAAATGATGGATATGGATAGCAGATTTGCTGCGGTCTATATTTATGCCCAAATCAGTTTTGCTCAATCACAGATGATGAAGGGCGAAACTAGTGAGGATGTTAGGGCTATATTACAGGTTGCACTCTCTGTTCTATGACAGTGAACAAGCAAGTAATCTAAATACTATGGCTGATATTTAGGTTACATAGTCATAATCGCTATATATGATAATATCGAAATAAGTGGGTAAAAAGTTAAGTATTCACTTGAGTATTCGCTAAGAAATGTAGGCATCAAACAAAAGTAAAGGTCTGCTTTTGGCACTCAGCCGACGGTGGTTATTTACACATTGTTGTCTAGGTATTATCCTGATTCTAATTTGAGATATTCGAATAGCTTGTTCAATTAAAAAGCCATTTTTGCTACTTTAAATCGGTCATAAATCTCACGCTGTGCAACAATCCCACCTTTTGTGTGTTTGATCATCGGTGTAGCCAAACAAAAAAAGTGTTTATAGTTTTAAGAATAATGTTTTTAACTGCCGATAAGCAGACTGTTAGCCAAGCCATTAATGTGGCTGCTTTTCTGTTATTTTATTATCCAGTAAAGTCTGCAAAGCATTTATTTTGCCAAGTAATTTAATCGATTTCTTCTTAGCCTGAGTATGATGCTGTTTAAGTTTTTCATATAACTCCGGGTAATGTAATGAAAGACGCTTGTACTCTTTAGCTTCTTCAAGCACTATTTTTAAATCAACCTCGTGCATTGATAAATCTCTTTGAAGCTCTTCTTGGTATTCAATAACCTTAACTTTTTCGGTCGAGACATTTTTGAGGGTATTTATTTCGCTTGTTCTACTTCCTCTTGAAATCGGCACTATTTCCAAGCTCAGAAATAGCTCTGTTTTTGAATAAATAACTTCCTTAACTCCCTTGTTTAATTTGTTGGTTCGTTTTAAAAGTCCTTTTGCAACATTGCGAGTTAATTGACGATATATAAACTTTCGGGTTTCTACCGCATCGGTAAACGTAGGCTGTTCACGTAATAACCCCTCTTTAGCTTCTGTTACAGTAAATTTATCCATCTGCTTGATTACCAAGAGAAAATGTAAAAATACATTCATATTCGCTTTCTTAATCATTGCTAAACCTTACTATCAACCATAAACTTAGGATTCCTAAGTATACATGCTCATGTAAAAGCTAGACAATCATTTAAATGTGAGAGTTACCAAGATGAAGCAACGGTGCAGGTTAAATCCTTTTTTACAGAGCGTCTTAAAGAGGCTCGAAAGCGAATGAAGATAAGCCAAAAAGAGTTAGGTGTTAAAATAGGGATGGACCCAAGTTCAGCCAGTGGCAGAATGAACCATTACGAAACGGGTCGCCATATGCCCGACTTAGCTACTCTAAAAAAGCTAGCAACCGAGCTAAATGTTCCCGTAAATTACTTTTTTTGTGAGTCAGAAGAAAGCGCAACTCTTGCGTGTTTAATCGAAAAGCTAGATGAAGAAGGCAAGCGAAAACTAATTCAACTACTAGAATCAGAATAGTAAATCTTGTAATTCGAGAAAAATTTTTAGTTTATTTATCATATGAATAAGGATGTTTATGAGAATTATCCCTTTAATACTAGTTACTTTATTTCTATTGGGCTGTGATAGAAAGCCCGCAACTTATGATGAATGTATTCTTGAGAATATGAAAGGCGTTAAAAGTGATGTTGGCGCTAAGTTAATCCATAGGTCTTGTTACGATAAAAATAAAAAGCAAACGACGCATAAAGAAATTAAACAACTTGAAGTTAAAGAACGGTTAAACTTAACCGGTCGTGCAAGTTTAGGTTATTCAAATTATTATTCCGGCAATATTTACAATGGTAATGAATCAATTACAGTTACAGAATTAAAAGTTAAAATTACAACTACGAATGGAAAAAGCAAAACGTCAAGATATTATATTGATGAGGTTAACATTCCCCCCTTAACAAGCAAAAGCTTTGGTTTTGATATAATTCCAGCTGGAAATGGCTCTGAGTATTCATGGGTCATTTCTTCAGCTAAGGGCTATGAAGAAAAGTAATTTAGTCGCCCATGTGTATTATTTCTACCTAGCAGTAATATTACACCTTTCTTTTTAATACCAATTTATTACTAATTAACGCTCAAAAAACCACGACCTTTGCGGTATGATAAGCCAATAATTATATTGATATTCTTGCAAAGAGAGACCACATGGACGCTGCATCAAAAAAGCCTGCAACTAAAAAAGCCACAAAAAAAACACAAGTCGGGTTTGAAGAGTCCCTTTGGGACGCCGCCAATAAACTGCGCGGAAGTGTTGAGTCAGCCGAATATAAGCACATTGTTTTAAGCTTAATCTTTCTTAAATTTATTAGTGATAAATTTGAAGTGCGTAAAAAGGCTATCGTTGCTGAGTACGGTGATGAATACATCGACATGGTCGATTTTTACGCGATGGATAACGTGTTTTACCTCCCAGAAGACGCACGCTGGTCATATATTCAAATCAACGCTAAGCAAGGCGATATTGCCGTTAAAATAGATACCGCGCTGCACGCGGTAGAAAAAAACAATAAATCACTCGCCGGCGCATTGCCCGATAACTACTTTTCACGCTTAGGGCTTGATGCCAGTAAGCTCTCAGCACTAATCGACACCATTAATAATATCGACACCATTGCCAACCAAAACGAAAAAACAGAAGAAGATCTCGTTGGCCGTGTTTACGAATACTTTTTAGGTAAGTTTGCCGCATCTGAAGGTAAAGGCGGGGGCGAGTTCTATACGCCTAAGTCAATTGTTACCCTCATAGCTGATATGATAGAACCGTTCGAGGGCAAAATTTACGACCCATGTTGTGGCTCGGGAGGTATGTTTGTGCAATCGCTTAAGTTTATAAATAGCCACAACGGTAACCAAAAAAATGTGTCTATTTACGGGCAAGAGTACACCAACACCACTTATAAACTGGCTAAAATGAACCTTGCTGTGCGCGGTATTTCTGGCAACTTAGGCGATATAGCGGGCGATACTTTTTTTAAAGACCAACACCCCGACCTAAAAGCCGATTACATAATGGCAAACCCACCGTTTAACCAAAAACAGTGGCGCGCCGATAATGAACTAGTCGACGATGCCCGCTGGGCAGGTTACCCAACACCGCCTACTGGTAATGCCAACTATGCGTGGATCATGCATATGATCTCAAAACTCAGCGAGCATGGTACCGCAGGTTTTGTACTGGCTAATGGCTCAATGAGTTCTAACACCAGTGGCGAGGGCGATATTCGCCAAAAAATAATCGAAAACGATTTAGTCGATTGTATGATAGCCCTACCAGGGCAGTTGTTTTACACCACACAAATTCCGGTGTGTTTATGGTTTATAAGCAAAGATAAACGCGGTAATAACGAAAAAGGCATTCTAAAGCGCCGCGACCGCCAAGGCGAAACGCTATTTATAGACGCCCGCGAAATGGGCTCTATGGTTAACCGTACCCTAAAAGAGCTCACTAACGACGACATAGCTAAAATAACCGAAACCTACCATATATGGCGCGGTGAAGAGCTAAGCATAAATACAGAGCAAGAATATGCAGATGTTGCCGGTTACTGTAAATCAGCCACCCTTGCCGATATAAAAGCGAACGACTACGTATTGACCCCAGGGCGCTATGTAGGTGCTGCTGACATTGCAGACGACGGCATTCCGTTTGAGACTAAAATGAGCGAACTTAGCCAAACACTTTATAGCCAAATGAGCCAAAGCGATGAGCTTGATAAAGCTATCCGTAAAAACTTGGAGGCGCTGGGTTATGGGGAGTGATTGGAAAAAAGTAGGACTAAATGATTTAGGTGAAGTTGCTAGAGGAAAATCTAGGCATAGGCCTAGATACGCAGAACATTTATATGGTGGTAAATATCCATTTGTTCAAACGGGTGACATTAAGGCTTCAGGTGGATTGGTAACCTCTCATTCACAAACATATAGTGAAGCGGGTTTGGCGCAAAGCCGTTTATGGCCAACTAATACTATGTGTATAACTATTGCAGCTAATATCGCTGAAACTGGAATTTTAACATATCCAGCATGCTTTCCTGATAGTGTAATTGGCTTTGTTGCTGATGAAAAAAAGTGTGATGTACGATTTGTTGAATATCATTTTAGATATTTGAAAAAACAACTACAGAGAGAAGCTATAGGTTCTGTCCAAGATAATATTAATCTAGCAACATTTGAGCGACTTAAATTTTCAATCCCTGCTGTAGAAGAGCAAAAACGTATTGCTGACATTCTTTATTCATTAGACAGCAAAATTCATTTAAACCAAAAAACCAACCAAACCCTCGAACAAATGGCGCAGGCGTTGTTTAAAAGTTGGTTTGTTGACTTTGATCCTGTGTTCGACAACCTCCTTGCCAGCGTGGATTTTAAGTTAGAAAACCTTGAAACTAGTCTGCCTGACGAGTTAAAACAAAAAGCGCAGCGTCGCTTAGCGGCACTGAACAGTTTAGAAAATGCGACAGAATGCAAAGCATCACTCATTGCACTCGCTCACGATCTACAAGCACAGTTACCAACAAAAGAAGCAGAGAAAGGCACTGAAACACCCGTTAAAGCAAACTTTAACACCAACCCTAATATATTGACGCAACACGCCAACACCCACGCTCACTTCCCCAATGAGTTCGAGCACAACGAACAACTAGGCTGGATACCAAAGGGCTGGGAAGCAAAAACTATTGATGAAATATGTAGAATAAATCCAGAATCGTGGACTAAAAAAAATGCACCGCAGGTAGTTAAATATGTTGATTTGGCTAATGCTAAAAATGGAGCTGTGGGGGAAACTATAGAGTATAGTTTTTCTGAAGCACCAAGCCGGGCCAGAAGAGTTTTGCGACCGCATGACACAATCATTGGTGTAGTTAGACCTGCAAATAGATCTTTTGCTTATGTAAATGAAGAAAATTTAACGGGTAGTACAGGCTTTGCAGTAGTTAGAGCAAACAATCAAAATTGTAGAGCTTTTGCATATTTTTCTCTAACTAATGATGATTGCATTCAAGAGTTTACGCGCATTGCAGATGGTGCTGCTTACCCTGCAATTAAGCCTGAAGATGTCGCGAATACATATTGCATCTACTCAAATAATAAAATTTTGGATACATTTGAATCTAGCATTGGAAAATTTATGGCTAAAGTTGCAAAAAATGAACAACAAAATAGATACTTAACAAAACTCCGCGATACTCTATTACCCAAACTTATCTCTGGTGAAGTACAAATACCCGATGTAACCACTGATGAAAAAATAGTAGATTAATAACCTTAGCTAAGCGTTTAAAGGCGAATATAAAAAGAATAAGGATGTTTGATGAAATTTACTGAAGCCAAATTAGAACAAGCGGTGGTGGAGTTATTAGGCGAGCAAGGCTACCCGCATTTACTGGGCGGTGAGCTCACTCGTAGTAATAGCGATGTATTAATTAAAGACGACTTGCGTGCTTTTTTAACTAAACGCTACGCTAAAAATAATATTACCACCGGCGAAGTAGACTCAATAATTGCAAAGCTTGAAAAGCTGCCAGCCAGTGATTTATACGAGAGCAATAAAACCTTTTGTAAGTGGCTGAGTGATGGCTTTTTACTCACACGTGAGCGTGGCAAAGTAGCAGGCAGTGCAGCGCAAAAAGATTTGTATGTTCAGCTGCTAGATTACGACAACGTTGAGCAAGGCATTAAAAGTAGCCTAGTAGCAGGCAGTGCTATGGCTGCTTTGGATAATATGGCTCTCGATAACGTGAATGAAGCAAGCGTTACTTACCTGCAAGACGGCAATATCTATCGCTTTGTTACCCAGTTAGAGATAGAAAGCCCCACAAGCTACGACAACATTGAACTGCGTATTCCCGATGGCATTTTATATGTAAATGGCTTGCCATTGGTGGTATTTGAATTTAAAAGCGCGATACGCGAGCAAGCCCCTATTTTTGAAGCGTATGAGCAGTTAACGGTGCGCTACCGCCGCGCTATTCCGCAGTTATTTGTGTTTAATACCTTGTGCGTTATAAGTGATGGCGTAAACAACAAAATGGGTAACTTATTTGCGCCGTATCAGTTTTTTTACTCGTGGGGAAAAGTAACGGGGCAAGAACTCACCGCGCAAGAGGGTATTAACTCGTTACATACCTTATTGCAGGGTTTGTTTGATAAAGCGCGTTTGCGCGATGTAATGCGCAATTTTGTATTCTTCCCCGATTCTGATAATAAAAGCGCGGGCAAAAAAGAGATAAAAATTGTTCCGCGTTACCCGCAATATTATGCGGCTAATAAACTGTTCGAAAATATAAAACTGCATTTAAAACCACAAGGTGATGGTAAAGGCGGTACGTACTTTGGCGCAACGGGTTGTGGCAAAAGTTACACCATGCAATTTTTAACACGCTTATTGATGAAGAGCGTTGAACTTAAAAGCCCCACCATTATTTTAATTACCGACCGAACCGATTTAGACGACCAACTTTCGCAGCAGTTTGGTAATGCTAAAACCTACATTGGCGACGACACAGTTAAAACTGTTACCAGCCGGACTCACTTACGTGAGTTATTAGAGGGCCGTAATAGTGGCGGTGTATTTTTAACCACTATTCATAAGTTTACCGAAGACACCCAGTTATTAACTGAACGCGCTAACGTTATTTGTATTTCTGATGAGGCGCATCGTAGCCAAGTTAATCTTGATCAAAAAATTACTATTACCGAAAAAGGTGTAAAAAAGACCTTTGGTTTTGCTAAATACCTGCACGACTCACTGCCCAATGCTACTTACGTTGGTTTTACTGGCACGCCAGTGGACGCCACGCTTGATGTGTTTGGTGAAGTGGTTGACTCGTACACTATGACCGAGTCGGTTAAAGATGAAATAACCGTACGCATTGTTTACGAAGGCCGCGCCGCCAAGGTGTGTTTAAACAATAGCAAGCTGGCAGAAATTGAAGCCTATTACAAAGAATGCGCCGATGCAGGCAGTAACGAGCTGCAAATAGAAGACAGTAAAAAAGCCACCGCTAACATGAATAGCATTTTAGGCGACCCTGACCGCATACGTGTATTAGCAAGAGACTTTGTTGAACATTACGAAAAACGCGTTGAGGAAGGCTCTACCATTGCAGGAAAGGCGATGTTTGTGTGTAGCTCGCGCGGCATTGCCTATCAGCTGTATCAAGAGCTAGAAGAACTACGCCCACAGTGGTTTGATGTAGTAGATACTGATGACGCGCAAAAGCTATCAGATACCGAGCGAAAGCGCGCCATTAGCGAAGGCCGTATTGCAGCTCCTTCTGAAAAAGTAAAAATGGTGATGACGCGAGGCAAAGACGACGTTGAGCGCTTATATAATTTACTTGGCAGTAAAGACGAACGTAAAGAGCTTGATAAGCAATTTAAAAACAAAAATTCAAACTTCAAAATTGCCATAGTAGTAGATATGTGGCTAACCGGTTTTGACGTGCCATTTTTAGATACCATGTACATAGATAAGCCACTGCAAAAACACAGCTTAATACAAACTATTTCGCGGGTTAATCGTCAGTTTGAAGGCAAAGATAAAGGCCTAGTGGTTGACTACATTGGTATTAAATCTGAAATGAATAAAGCGTTAGCGCAGTATTCAAAAACTGACGAAACCAACTTTGAAGACATTACCGCCTCGGTTATTGAAGTAAAAAATCACTTAGCGTTACTTGCAGAGCTATTTCATAAATTTGACAGCAGCCCATACTTTACCGGTCAAGCCGTTGCACAATTAAATTGCTTAAACCACGCCGCTGAGTTTGCACTTATTACCGAAAAACGCCAAAAGCGTTTTATGGATTTAGTAAAGCGTTTAAAAGCCGCTTACGATGTATGTTGTGGCAGTGAAAAAATTAGCGAAAACGAGCGTAACCACATTCACTTTTACCTTGCCATTCGCTCTATTATTTACAAACTAACCAAAGGTGAAGCGCCCGATACCGCGCAAATGAACGCCAAAGTACGTGAAATGATAAGCGAAGCCCTGCAAAGCGACGGTGTAGAAGAAGTATTTAAACTCGGTAATGAAGACGGTGGCGAAATCGACATTTTTAATGACGACTACATTGCTAAAATAGAAAAAATAAAACTCCCGAATACCAAAATAAAAATACTGCAACAAATGCTAGCCAAAGCCATTGGCGAGCTTAAAAAAGTAAACCAAACCCAAGGTATCGATTTTACTAAACGCTTTGAATCGCTAGTACAGCGCTACAACGAACGAAAAGAAGATGACGTGTTGGTAAGTAGTGTACTTGATGACTTTTCAGAAAGCATGGTTGATATGATTTACAGCGTACGCGACGAAATGAACGCCGGCGATGAGCTAGGCATTGATATTGAAGAAAAGGGCTTTTACGACGCGTTAAAAATGTTAGCGGTTAAGTACGACTTTGACTACCCCGAAGATAAGCTAATAGAGCTCGCCCAAGCGGTAAAAGTAATCGTAGACGACAAGGTAAAATTTGTAGATTGGAACCACCGCGACGATATTAAATCAGCTTTAAAAGTAGAGCTGATTTTAATACTCGCTAAATTTAAATACCCACCAATCAGCCGCGATGAAGTGTATAAAGAAATATTTGAACAAGCGCAGAGTTTTAAAGCGAACAAAGAGGTTTGATCAGCCAAGATCTCTTCTTAATATTTGCTTTGAGAAATAATAATTAGCCTCAATTTCCTTGATCACGCAAAATTTCACAGAGAAAGCTATTTCTGCTGTTTGAATTGCTAGGTGACTTAGTGATTAGTTTAAAATCAGTTGCTGAGCCTACTAAGTGTATTTCACTCTCAGCACGAGTTATTGCTGTATAAAGCCATGCTCTGTCAACAATTCGACCTTGTTGAAGTGCTATGATTACTCTAGGAAATTGAGAGCCTTGAGCCTTATGGAGGGTGATGGCATAACCAAGCTCCATGCAATCGAGTACTGGTTGTGTAATTTCGACTTTATCACCTGTATCTAATGTAACCTCACCAAAGCAGTCACCTGCATTGGTAACTGAAGAAAGCTCTCCAAGAGAGCCATTATTTACTCCTTTGTCATATAAATTCTGAGTAAACAGTATTTGATCATTAACTCTTAATTTTACATAAAATTCGTCCCCTTGAAGGTTAAATTTTAATTGCTCGCCATGTTCATTGACAGTATCTTGAATTTGATTATTGATGTCTTGAACCAATTTTTTTGTTGGTGCCATTACACGGCTATTATACGAAGACTCTAAATATAATTCGCAGCATACATTAGCTATGTGTTGCTTAGGGGTTTCATGAAAATGTACGGCTCCAAAGCTTAAGTTTTCAGGTACTATACCTTGGTTAATATACTTTGAATATTCAGGGATACCTGTTGACCCATCCTGGCGTTTAACAATATCCAGCATCGTATTAGCAATGCTTTGTGATAGAACAATATCGGCTAGGATCTTACCGCAGCCTATCGGTGGAAGTTGATCAGGATCACCAGTGAAGATTATATGAACCGTTGGGTGAACATGATTAACCAAGCGGTACATAGTGGGTAAGTCAATCATGCTGGCTTCATCAATAACAAGTAGATGTTTTGGTTGTTCATCACTGGGTTCTATAGGCGCTTCACGAAATAGTTTAGCAATGGTTGAAGTCAAAAACCCGATTGATTCATGAAGCCGCATTGCTGCTCTCCCGCTCAGTGCCACAGCGTGAATTTCATATCCTAATTTATGGTAAGCCCTAAGTGCTGTTCTGAGAACAGTTGTTTTTCCGGTTCCGGCTCCACCTGTTATACAACTTACTGCATTGTCCAAACATGTTGTAATTGCTTCAATTTGTTTTTTTGTTAACGCATAAGGCAGTTGGTTTACGGCAAAGCAATATGCTGAGTTAGTATATTCATCACGTAAATTGTTTTGGCTAGCTAGTTTTATTAGGCGTTTAGCAACGACATTTTCCATCAATAGCTGTGCGGTTGGATGATATGTGCCTAATTTAGGATTTAAAATATACTGAGCTTTATTATGCCCAGCTTTTAATGCTTTTGAGCACAACTCTTGGTTATTCAAAATAGCCATAAGTTTTGGTTTAAGTTCGTTCTGTTTTGTAAAAGTATGGCCCAGTTCTATTTGTTTGCGGATTGCAACTTCTAACGCTGCGCTTAGGCGTTTTGGTTCGTCTTCTTCACGATCGAGGATGTTAATAGCGAGTCTATCCGCATTTTCAAATGACATGCCAAAACCGATCAATAGATACGGATTATCCTTAATGGCAGTGATTGAGTTTTCGTTATGATACTTAAGCAAACGCTGTTGAATAGAAAAAGGTATATTCTGTTCTGACATCCAGTTACATGCACTTAAATTAGTATATTTAGCATAGCCTTTATAAAGTGCGTTGATGGACACTTCGCTCAGAAGGCCGCTAAACCTACTTCTCGATTCTGTTGTGTCTTTCTTAGCAAGCTGATGAAAATCACTCCCCAACGCATTCCACAACTTCCTGGCTTTACTTTCACCGATACCTATGAAGTCTTTTTCGTTAGCTATGAAGTTGATGAGCTGTTCACCACTTTCAGGAAGAGAGCATTTTACTTCAATCGGTGAGTCAAAAACATGCTGTTTCATGACATAACCATTGTTCTCATACTCACTTAAGGTTTTTACACCTTTAACTTCCCAATGTTGACCAATGGCTGGGTTCACGGGGAGGCTATCGGGAAAAGCTTTGACAGAAACGGTGTACTTGCCACTGTTCATTTTATAGCTATTTTTTTTGAGCGGTATGCCCATGAAAATGACATGTTTAGCGTTATCAAACCGTATGCTAGTTACTCGAAAAAACTCTGTATTCATCGTGGCATAAACCCCATTTCATACATGGTGTCGGATAACTCACCAAAACGCTCAAGCTTAGATTCTAATTCTTTGATTTTAGCTTTCAGCTCGATATTTTCGGCTTCAAGAGCTGATAGTCTTTTCGACTCAAGATGCTTTTTATGGGAGGTGTTATCGTATTGCTTTGGCTTGCCGTTATTTTCTTCGGCTTTTGTAGTTAAGGGAGGTAAGACGCCTTCCTCGCGAAGCCTATCTTCCAAGTTACCAAGAGCTGTTTTAAGCGCTGGGTTCTGGTTGAGAGCTGATTTACCACAACCGATGGCTTTGGCTATTTCGCCGCGATTGAGTTGCCCTCTGTAGATTAGCTGAGTGAAATCGTGATTGGATTGAGTCGAAACCCACAGTTCAAAAGCTTCGAGTGTTTGCTGTGCTTTTTGTTGTCCATTAGCCATGAATTACTGCCTTAGTTTTTCACAATTTTTAAGTTGTGGCTTTTCAGCAAAACCTTAAGCTGAGCATTTTGCTTTTGTAGCTCTATAACTTCATTTTCCAGTTGTGCATTTTTATCTGCAAGAGTCTTTTTTTCACTGTAAATACTATTGTTTAAGAGAGCTGTAAGTATCTTTCCTATATTTTTATCTCTCTCGTTGGCCAGTTCCCTTTTTACTCTTGTCAGCTCTTGTGCTAATTCATTTTTTGTTAACTGAGTGGTCTTGGATTTTCTAGATGTTAGTTTCCATAACCTTTGGATCTCAATATTAAGTTCGCGCACTAAAGCACATAACTCAGGGGTTCTTCTTTCTGTTAGATTACTTTTATCAACTCTGGCGATTTCAGCAACTCTAGAGAGAATAATTTTTCTTTCATTTATTTTTAAATCAATTTTCTTCTCTATTTTACTTATTATTTCGTGATAGGTTTCAAGCACGACGTTCAGGCTTTTAGACTGTTTGTCAGTCGCACTAGATAACCAACCAATTAAGTTGTCTTTAAGTTCGCTTTCAATGAAGTCTGGAAAAGGATCGCTTTTTTCAACATTCCCGGTTTTAGAAATAAAATTATCTAACTGAAATTTACTCATAGTTTAACTCTTCAAGATTAACTTCTAACTCTTCCAGCATATACTCGCAAATTGAAACAATATTTAATGATGCTTCTCTAACAAATGGGTCACTTATGTTCTCAATTAGGTTTTGATGATGAATGCCAATTCTTACAATTTCAGCAGAATCAGAGTCTGGTGATAAATGATGAAGGTCTGTTGTAATAGCCTCATCTTCTAGCCATGAAACTGAATATCCAAATTCATGGCCTGTTATGATTATGGTGTCTAAAGCTTGTTCAGCGATATAGTCACCAACTTCATCTACAGACTTAAAGACATGCTCTTCACTGACCCTTTCTCTAATACGCTTGATAACAGCAGCATAAAACTCGGAATCATCTGAACTAATTTCATTTGCCAGCTCTTTAAAATAACTTGATTCAGTGGCAGATATTATTTCTTCATCGAGTTTATTTTTTACATATGACTTAGTAAAACTTGATTCACTGGAATGGCCAAAATGTCTCCGAATAGATTCTCTAACATTACCTTTAAATCGATAGAGGGCAATGGCAGCAAAAATATGACGCAAGGCATGAGGAGAGCTTGTCTCTGGAATTCCATCAATTTCAGAATTACCTTCAGCCCAACGCTCATAAATTCGGGTAATTCTTTTAGCTGTCGTATCAGCGCTTGGTAAATGTCTTTTTTGTTTTTTAAGTGCTTTTTGAATAGAAGGAATATGCGTTGAACTAAATGGCGAGACGTCCTCTTGTGGTGGTAAGTAACTAATATTCGAGGCTATATTAATAGCTTTAAGGGCTTCTTTACTACAAGACCGCTTCCTACCCATGCCATGGTCATTTTTCTTAAGCCTACTGTAAAAGAAAGCTTCATTATTTTTTACTTCCATGCCAGCAAATCTAACTGAGTTTACTTCAGAAATTCTGCCCCCTGATAAAATGGTAAAAACAACAAGGCAAGCTCCTTTGATAACAGCTCCTTCATCAGTAAACATTCCAGGGTAAAAGTGAATATCATCGTTTTCTTGATCCATAAAACCGTGATCAGAGAATAATTTTGCTAATCGATGAATATTGGACTTCGTACTGGCACTAGGGTTACTAACTACTTCCTCTACGGCCACTAGGAATACCTGCTTAAATGCTCCTGGTTTGGAAAAATCACTTACAACAACACTATATTGAGAACGTTGAAACTTAAAATAGTCAACCAAAAAATTAGCCGTAGGCGATTCCATAATTTCCAGCATGTCGTTAAGAAAAAGAAGTGCCACATCTATAGGTAAATTATGCCAGGTTCCTCTAGTTAACCATTCGTTGTAGCATACCCCTTTACTTTCAACGTACGCTTTAAGGAAACAGTCGGTTATTTTTTTCTTAGGGAAGTCACACACTATTCCGTCAGTTATTTTTTCCTGACGAGAATAGTCTTTCATTTGTTTTAGGATGGCAATTACTTGCTCTACCGTTCCTCCAGTCCAGAGTTCACCATTATGTTTTGTTGCGATATCTTGTACGATCGAAGCAAAATTATTGAGTGACAAGGTTCCAAATAATGTGTCTGGGCCAAATAGTTTCGTCTTGCTATTAAAGATTTTTTTAAGGGCTGAAACCCTATTTTTAATTGTTTTGGTCCGACCATATAGAGGACCAGAAACTCGCACACTGGCTCCATGGAGAGCTCTTAACACCTCCTTAAAAGTGATTTCAGTGTGTCTTGGATAGTTCAAGCTATCCCAATTCAAAGTGGTCTCTTCTAAATTTTCTGAATCATAAAAGCTCCAAGCCCTGCATTTCATGGTGTTTATTTCTGCAAACCCATCTTCTGGCAGTAAGTCCTCTTCTTTAATATCACTGACCAGAATTACATTCATGTAATAAATCCTTATTAACAGGTAGTTTTAATGAGTGAGCAATTTCTTCTCCTTCCTTGACTGTTTTGCTATGGAAGCCATCTAAAAGAGAATTAAGATAAATTAAGTGTGTATTTGCAACCTTTACTTTTGGAGAGCCTTTTTCTAGTTGGTTACGAATGTTTTCAATATGTTTTCGTGTTTTTATAATCAGTGCAGCACATAAAGGATGGTCGATAATTATTTTGTCATTAAAAGTTCTAAGTTCATCAAAAAGACTAACCCCTAATCTACTCTTCTTGGCTATGCTGAGCATTTTGGTTAACTCAGATGAGCCACTTAAATTTTTAACTGATGGTGTCGACAGCTCTAACTTTTCCATGACCCTAGATCGGTGATAATTAGGCTCATTTCTTTTTAATTCGCCCATTTCTTTCGCTAATTTATATAACTCACCCCCAACCTTGCTGGCAAAATTATGGATATCGGCATCCGTTTTTTGTGATATGTCGGAGCGATCTATATATACGTTTTTATGTGTATCGAGACTATGTGCTGATGATTCAGCTGATACATGCTCGTCATCTGATTCCTCACCCTCCAAAACAGCTCTTGTTTGGGCAATCAAATCCATAGTAATCGATTTATAATCACAAAAGTTGGCTTCCCCAGTTTTTTTATTTTTAATCTTGAAGTACGCTGTTCCTGACTCAGTAGACTGCTCAAGTATCGAAAGGAAAGGTTCAGAATTTGCAACATTCTCTCTACAGAACTTATTGATCTGGGTTCCCTTTAGTCCCAGCGCACAAAGAGGTAAGGCAGTTGTTTGAGATAAAGTGCTCAAAGGTCGGTTGTAAAGCACATTACTTTTTGTAGGCATTGCAAATCCTGGCCTTTCTTGGATTGCAAATATTGACTCTGATTGTATTCTGAGCTGGTATAAATGCATGTATACATCAAAAAGCAAATCTTCACCTTTAGCGTAAATTGGGGATAGGAACTCTCGACTTTTACTCCTTATTTTGGGAAATTTGATTTGTAGTTTTGATGCTGCACCAGACTCATCAACACCATCAAATAAAAAACCATCCTCCAATGTTAATCTATCAAATCCAGATGACTGAACCCTATCTGAAGCCATCAACCAACTTAACGCTCTTCGCTCTGACAAAGAACTAGTGAACATAAAGCCAATTGGAAAAACTGACTGCCTCATGCCATTAAATGTTTTATTAGGTACAAGAATGGACCTATATCTGGGACGGGTAAAGTTCGTCCTGTCGATATCATTTTGAGCTCTTTTTAAACTACTCTCTGTTGTAAACATTGCTTCTAACTCGCTCTGTACTTGAGCTGGAGTGAAGCGTTCACTTTTAGAGTACCTTCTAGCAAACTCTCTTTGGGACATCAACAACATCTCATTGAGTAATGGATCTTTCGTGTCCAACATAGCTCTTAAGTAATAGCCATTAACCCTATTAGCGATAGTATTTCCCAGCCCACCGTTGTGCGTCATCTTCATCACATTATTTTGCCAAACACTCTTACCATCATCACAATCATGGAATATTTGCTTGGCTAAATCTTCGTTTTTTAGTAAAAACTTGGTTCTTATGTCTTTCATATAAAGACAAAACCAAGTCAGTACATGCCTAAGTGACTCGATAATTTCAGTATCAGTAAAGTCAGATTGAAACACCTTCATCAGTGTTGGTTTTGGCTGAGATACAGACTTACCAAATTTTGGAATATCTTGAAAAATAACTTCAAGCCTATCTGCGTCTTTTTTGAAATGAAACTTATGATCGCATGCGTATTTTAGGGCACATTTTACGCGTGAAATGTCTCCTACAGTCGCCTCTCGCGAACGGTTTAGCGTTTTACTTGAATAATATAAATAATGAACAGAAATCACCTTGTCATCACTTGTACTAGCACCATCGTGTTTCTTAAAGAATTCCACTAGGCGATTCAAAGTTGCAGCATACTGCTTTTGACTTGATGCAGATAAATTGATGAAATCCGGAGAGCCTGAGAATAAGCAATATGCGTTGAGTACCACATTGCCTTTCATGTCGGAGGGCAACTCAATTCTTTTAGTTGTCTTTGAATCATTCACTAAAGATTCAGCAATAAATACAAACTCATCAGTCCTTTTTATCGCAGAAACTTTACCTGCATTTTTAATTGCTTCTTTAAGAGAGAATTCCAACATCAATTCCTTGGCTGATATTTTTATTTTTTGTAAATATGCTTTTGTGTTTGACAGACAGTTTTTTAATTAGCGAATGGCGACTATTCAAAACAGCCTCAAAGAAAACATATAAAAGGGTGGTTTCCTTTTTTGCATGACCCATTCTGTCTGGTAATACAGTCCATGGGTCATGGCCATTTTTATGGCATTCAATAACACAGTTAGTTGCAAAGGTATGTCTAAGTGAATGAAATGTTCGAGACTTTAAATATGGCTTTCTAGACGCTGATGCAACTTTTCTAAAAACACTTGATGCGAAACTTTTGTTTAGAGGGCTGCCATCTTTAGCACAGATAAGTAGATTTCCAGGTATTTTTTTTCTTCTACCATCTACAAATGACTGAATTTTTGATTTAAGTTTAGGCGGAACTAAAACTTGACGTAGTTTTTCTCCTTTACCAATAATATCGATTTTATCAACTACAAAGCCCGTATATTTGTTTATAAGTTTTGTTAATATAAGATTTCTTTTATCAACTACTTCACTAGCTCTTAGCCCCATATGAAAGCCGATGTGAAGAATTAATTCGTTTCTTTCATTGATGAAATCATCACTGGAGTCTACATAACAAAGCAATTCATCAAATCTTTCCCGCGTTAGATAATGTTCAATAAGTTTTATTTTTTTTCTGGTTTTAGCTTTTATTTGATAGCCGGTATCGTTATCTGTGACACGATATATAAAATCGTTAGGGCGAGAAGTAAACCCAAACTCATATAGGTATTTAAAGAACCTGGTTAAACAAGCTATATGGCCTTGAATTGATGAAAACTCTAAATCTAAGTGATTGTTTAAATATTTGTTTAAATATATGTCGATATGTAATTGCTCGACATTAATAAAATCTAGCTTTGCATCATCAAGAACCTTGAGAAAATTATCTAACCGATATGAGTAGTTTGAAATTGTTTCTTGAGAATGACCATTAAGAGATAAATTGGCAAGAAATAATGAAGGGGCTATTCGAATATCACCGTTATTATCTATAAGTGCAAACGATTTGAAATTTAAACCACTGTATTGAACCTTTGAAACCTTTATAACAGCCATAAGAATATTTATAAAATATCATATTTGTTGACAGTGTAGTTGGAGTGATTAAAAGTGTCAACAAAGAAGCGAAATAAGTGAATATTTCATAATCGGTCCAATCTTCAAAGGTCGCTATTCTAAATAGCGTTAGCATTGAAATAGACACATCTTGCCAAAGCACGGGGTTAATGTCAGCAAACATCATACTGCCCATAGCGGCGTAAATATAAAAAATAACAAACATAAGCAGAGCTATGTAGCCCATTTGAGGGATTGCTTTAAGCAAGGAGTTAACGAGTAGTCTAAGTTCAGGAATCATCGACACTAACCTGAGCACTCTAAATATACGTAGTAAACGCGCTATTAGCATTGTAGAGCCCGCAGCGGGGTATAAACTACCCAATACAATAATGGTGTCGAATATATTCCAGCCCTTTGAAAAGAAGTCTTTTATGCCTTTGCTTGCAACAAAGCGAATAATCAGCTCAATTAAAAAGAATGCGGTTATGCCAATATCCATCCAGTTAAGTGCAAGCTCAACCGTAGGATGAAGACTATAGGTATGAGCGCCTACAGTAAGGGCAGAAACAATAATGACAGCTATAACAAATGATTGAAATATCTTGCTTTTGTCTATACGCTGAAACAAAGCTTGTAACTGCGACATCATAATAAGTGGTCCTGTAAATACGAAGATTTTTATGGCGCTAATATACAATATATTCGGCACAATTTAACGTCTTTTTAAACGCAATAGTGTAAGGAAATTTAATGGTTATTAATAAATTAAAAGTGTGTGCTGCATTTATAATCGGATTACCTATCTTAGCCGGGTGTAGTTCTGACGCACGCTTTGAACAATTGCAATCAGCCCGCCTTAACGAATGTAATTACAAAGCCGATAAAGAATATTATGAGTGCCTTAAAGAGCAAGACTCAAATTACGAAGAATTTAAAAAACAACAAGCAGAAAAAAGTAAATAATCCTCCTCATGACTAAAACACAAAAACAACGAGACAAACAAATACGCGCAGCGCTGATTAAAGCCTGTGAGTCTATAAAAGACTCAGTGACCGATTTTGCATACCTTACTCACACTGTCGATTTAAATAACGAAGCTAACACCTTAAAAGTTAACTGCTATTTTGAAGATACTATAGCGCTTAATAACGCTGACTCTGAGATTGAACACCTTAAATCTATAATTATTACTCAACTAACGGGTATTAAATTGACGATAAAACCGTCACATATCGTGTTTTTTGCCAATTAAAATGGGTTTTGTTGGTTTGCCTGCAGTTGGGCGTTATAATTAAAAAAATTATATTTAGGGTTTAAATAATGGCTGTTCCTTCTCGTTCGCAAATATCACCAGGCACTGTAGTTAATATTGTTTTAAAAGAAGATCAAAGAAGTGGTACATTAACGGAAGGCGTGGTAGAGCGTTTATTAACTAAATCACCAAACCACCCGCATGGTATTAAAGTGAGATTAGAAGATGGCCAAGTTGGCCGAGTAAAAGAGATTTTATAATGGCAGCGTTATCAGAGCAGGCTTTTTGGGAATTAGTGACTACACCCGACTTAGGCCTTGATCCGCAAAGTGTAAGCGACCACCTTAAAGCAAATCTAAGCAATTTAGACGATCAGCAACTTATTGCATTTGATAAGTTTTTTGGCATAAATATGCGTAAATGTTTTACATGGGATTTATTTGGCGCTGCATTTGTTATGGCAGGCTGCAATGACGAATATGGTTTTAGTGAGTTTAGATGTTGGCTTATTTCACGCGGTAAAACAGTGTTTGATAACGCGCTCGTTAATGCCGACTCCATTGCATTATGTACACCTGTTTATCACTTAAATGAACAGCCTTACCCATACATTGACGAGTATGACCTCATCGCCGGCTTATTATATGAAGAGCGCAACGAGGATGAATTACCCTTCGTGCCATCAGGCGATCAACCCGCAGGAAAACGCTTTAAAGACAAAGCAAAATTTTTAAAACAAGCCTACCCACAATTATTCTCAAAATATTGGCAGTAAATCTTATAGTAATGCGCTTATTTAGCGCATTATTTTAAATCGTTTTATTGTTCGATAACGTATCTCAAAATGTGATAAATAATTACATGCCTTAATTTAGTTTTTTCTTTTTATATAGCCTTGTCTTCTAGTAGTAAATCTCTGTTATATTTAGCTATGTAATAAAGTTAAGCCATTTAGTATACGAACTAAAAAAATAATTAACGCATAAGGATACGTTTACTTAATGAAACACATCAAATTGACTTTATTCATGTTTGTTTTTGTCAGCGTCCACGTAGCCGCTGAGCCAAGCAATAAGGCACGCTTTATACCCCTTTTAAAATCAAAACTTGGTACATATAAGGTGGTTTCTGCTAATTCAGGGTTATGCGTAAACAGTGACTTGAGTTTAATTAATGCAAGTAACCCAAGTGAGGGGTTTAAGCTGGGTGAACAAATTGTGTTTGGCTCATTACATAACGGAACTCAAACTATACAAAAGCCAAACTTTTGCTTTATTACTAGTTCGTTAAAATATAAAAGTGATGGGCTTGATAATGGTTTACGAATGAGCCGTTGTGAGGATCCTGTAAACGAAAAAACAATTCGACAAAGCATTCGTTTTTTACCTAACGACATGCTTATTTATACATTAAGCTCACCAAGTGTTCAGTGCAAGTTTGAATTAAAGCGTCTATAAATCGCATTTTATTTTTGGTATATCTCGCCAGCGGGTTGTGTACTGAGGCGATAAAAAATCTCTGTTCATATGCCAGCGATCGTTTAATTTACTACTTGCTAAGCCCAACATACCCTTGCCGTATCGGGTATTAATAGCATCTAAACAGCCCATTAACTTTGGGTTATCTTGTTGTGGTGCAAATAAGTCACTTTGCTGAAATTGCTCAGCGGTGAGTTCTAGTGCACCTACACCACATTTATAAAACCGCACGCCAGGTTGGTAAATTTTTTCAAACACCTCAGACACCGCATTGGCCATAACGCAAGTATCGTTTGTTGGCATACTAAACTGATACATATAAGACTTTTTATAAAATACATCTTCATGAGATGAGCTAGATGCAAAAATATATAATTGCTTTGTTAGCGACTTTTGGGCTCTTAGTTTTTTGCCCACAATAGTGACATGGTTAATTAAAGCGGTTTTAAGAGCGGTTGGTTCATAAATACGCTCTCCAAAGCTGCGAGTTGAGTAAATTTCGCGTTTATCTTGGCGTACATCATCCCAGTTTAAACATACTAAGCCATTAAGCTCGCTTACTGTGCGCTCTACCACCACACTAAAAGCGCGGCGCATAGTTTTTGGGTTTTGTTGGGCAAGTTGCCATGCGGTGTTTATGTTCATTATTTTTAGCTTTTTAGCTAAGCGCTTGCCAATTCCCCATACATCTTGGCAGTCCATGCGCTGTAAAATAGCTCGCCGGCTTGCTTCGTCATTTATGACAGCAACACCGTCAAAGCCTGTTAATTTTTTAGCTGCATGATTTGCCGCTTTTGCAAGTGTAGGCGTTGGCCCAAACCCCACGCCAACGGGGAGTTTTGTTTCTCGCCATACGGTTCGTCTAATAAGGTGCCCGTAAGTATGCCAATCTTTTACAACGTTTTCGTAGCCGCTAAAGTGCAAAAACGATTCATCAATACTGTAAATATGCTGGGTGTCACAAAAGCGGCCAATCACACTCATCATTCGGTCGCTTAAATTAGCGTATAGTTCATAGTTACTAGAGCGTACAACCACATTGTTTTGTTCTAATAACTGCTTAACTTTAAAATAAGGGCCAAATTTAGGAATATTTAAACGTCGCGCAATAGGGCATACCGCACATACGCAGCCGTCGTTATTAGTGAGCACAACCACAGGTTTTGAACGAATGGCGGGATCAAATACTTTCTCGGCGCTGGCATAAAACGCCACGGCATCGACTAAGGCATACATGAAAGTAACTCAGGGCTTTGGCGATGCATCCGAATTGACAAACTGACTACGCCTTCAAGCTGAAACTCATCGCTAGGCGTAATATTAACGGGTTGATATACAGGCGAAGCCGATAGTAATCGAGCGTTTGTTTTATCAAGTAGCTTACACACAAATAAGCCATTTAAATTAGCCACAATTACATCGCCATCTTTAGCGTGCTCTGCTCGGTCGACTACGAGTAAATCACCCTCAAAAATCCCTACTTCTTGCATAGAGCTACCCGACGCAATACCAATAAAAGTGGCATCAGGGTGCTTTATTAATAGCTCATCAAGGGAAACGCCAAGCTCAGTGTATTGTGCGGCAGGAGATTCAAACCCGCAAATACCTGCTTCTATATAAATAGGAATAACAAACATAAATAAACAACCAAAACACATATACTGTATAAGTGTACAGTATATGTGTTTTGTTTAACTTATGCCAAGTAATGAAGTGAAGATCATTGCATATTTTTGATCATTTGCTGAGCAGTGTTTAAAAAGTCATTGATTTGATTGGGGTTTAACGTTTTACACATTTGATCGTTTACATGTTTTTCAGCGGCCAGTAATTTTTCAAAAAGCACGGCACCCTGATCGGTAAACGTTAAAATAAAACAGCGCTTATCGTGTTCGCTGGCACACTTATTTATAAGCTTTAAAGCTATAAGTTCTTTTACAAGCCGCGCTATTTGAGCCTTATCTCGTTGGGTTTTATTCACAATGTCGTTTGCTGTGCACTGCGAAGTACTTGCAATAATATGTAAGCAACGTACATGCATTGCATTTAAACCGAGCTCGCTGGCATTAATGGCTTCGCGTATGGTTACCCGGTAGTTTTGCATTAACATAAATAGCGTATTGGCTAAAGAGGTGTTCATAATACATTCCAAATAGTTGACAAAGTCAATTAAATCTATATAGTTGATTTTATCAACCAATGGGGCGTTGTGCAATGTCTGCTTTATAAAGCAGTGATTTTTAATCAATGAGGTTAATTTATATGGCAAAAAAAGTACGCAAAGCAACAGTATTAAGCACACAGCAAATAACCCCGCATTTACAACGTATAGTTTTAGGCTCTGAAGAGTTTACAGATTTAACTTCCGATCACATTGGCAGTTATGTAAAAGTGCTTATTCCAAAAAACGGTGTGGCCGACTTCAATTTAAAAACGGCGTGTATGCGTTCGTACACAATACAAAATGTAAATAAAAGTAATGGTGCAATTACGCTCGATTTTGTTATTAATATGCACCAAGGCCCTGCAACTAACTGGGCTAAAGCCGCTAAAGTAGGTGATGAACTGGCTATTGCAGGCCCCGGTCCTAAAAAGCTAGATAATTTTACCCACCCTCGTTATATATTGATGGGCGATTTGACCTCAGTAAACGCTATAAAAGGCTACATTAAGCAATTGCCAATAAACGCCAAAATTGACGCGTTTATTCATGCCCCGACTGATGCGGATATAATCAGCTTAGATTCAACGCGCCAGGTCACTTGGTTAATAACTACAACGCCAGAGGTTGAGATGGCTAATGCATTAACCACACTACAGCATTATGAACAGCCACCTATTGTATTTATGGCACTTGAAGCTGGGCTAGTGCGAGATCTTAAAGCAGCATTAACTAACACGCATTCAATACCAAGGGGCAACATAGTGGCATCAGGTTACTGGAAAAAAGGCTTAAATTCAGAAAACTACAAGTTAGAGCGCCAAGCTAATAAACAAACGGCTTAATTCTTTATAGCTAAGTAAAATAGGTTACTTAGCTATTTAATACACTCGTCAACACTCATTTTTATTTTAGTTAAGCAAGCGTACACCTAAGGCTTGCTAAAGTAGTGGCATCAATCAGTAATTTACAATTTAAATTAATTGATGTGATGCCTAAATATTTAAAATCAGGAAAACGCATTGATCATTATTAGCTAAGTGTACTAATGGATAGTTTTTCGTTCTATTTTATCAATCAAACTGATTTAAACAATCAATTTTAAGGCATTGCTTTAATTCTATAAAATGTATTCATTGAAACAAACATTATTAAATTAAAGGCAGGTACACCGTGAACTCTCTAAACAGCGCAATAGCTTCTTCAGTAACTAAAATAGCACAGCCTAAGGTTGCGTTAATTGCTGAAGGTGGCGGGCAGCGAGGGATTTTCACCGCAGGTGTGCTTGATGCGTGGTTAGAGCAAAACTACGACCCATTCGATTTATTTATTGGCACGTCGGCAGGTTCACAAAACTTAACAAGTTACTTAGCACGTCAAAAAGGTTACGCTAAACGCCTAATTAGAGGGCTGTCTCGTAATAAACGTTTTTTTCAGCTAGGTCGCGGCCTAATGGGAAAACACATTGTTGATTTAGACTGGTACTTTGATAAAACAAAAGAAGTAAATAGAGCGATTGACTTTAAAACAGCTAAAACGTCTTTAGGTGAACGTGAGTTACTTATTACTGCTACAAACGCACGAGACAGAAAAGCGTATTACTTATCACCAACGGGTGAAGAGCATCAATGGAGAGAGCTATTAAAAGCGTCAAGTGCTTTACCATTTTTATACAAACAAGGTGTTAAATTAACGCCTTGGTTAAATGCGCAAGCAGCTAACGAAACCACGCAAATAAACAAAGCCCAAGAAGATTTTTTTCTTGATGGTGGGCTAGCAGCACCATTACCAGTACGCGAAGCGTATAACCGTGGGGCACGTAAAATTGTGGTTATTAGAACGGTAGATGCTGATTTTCAAGCGCAATCTGCATGGGTTCAAAAGCTTAGATCGCTTGCTACAGCTGCCGGTTACTGCCCAAAAACACTCGACTACCTAATTCAGCACGAACAAGCTTACTTAGACGAGCTAAACTTTATGGCAAACCCGCCAAGTGATGTAGAAATTATACAAATTTTTGCAGACGAAACACTGCACAGCAAATTATTAGGCAGTACAAACGACGATCTACGTAAAGATCATAAGCTTGGTGTAAAAGCAGGCCGTGAATACTTAAAAAGCCAAAATGCACGTATTGTAGATTACGCACACAGCTACGCCATGTAGCTGTGATTAAGGCTTAAACTTAAATTACCACTTAAGTTTAAGCCTTAGTAAAGTGCCTTGGCAAAATTAAAGCGATGCTTTTTTTAGATTTATCGATGGCTTTTTATTGCTAATTGCCGCGCCTAATAAAATAAGTGCTAAAGCAATAAATACTGACCAACTAAAGGGAGCCTGCGAGGCGAGTATTAAAATAAAAGTAGAAAGCACCGGCGTTAAAAAACTTAACGAGGCTAATAGAGAGCGGTTACCAAATTTTAAACCATGATCCCATAAATAAAATGCACCTCCCACTGGGCCTAATCCTAATAAAATAGCGCCTAGCCATTGTGAAACAGACAAACTAGTAACGGTTGTTTCAAAATAAAAATGTGCACAAAGGGCAAGCACAGCCACAATAAGTGAAAGCCAGCCTATGTCATCTACATGGCTATTAAATTGCGACATTAAATAAGAATAACTAGACCACAATACTGCGCAGCAACCTGCAAAAAAATACCCTAAGTAATACTCACTATTGATAGATAACCCACTGCCATCGGTAATTAAACTAAGCGTGCCTAAAAATCCCAGTAATCCGCCCAATATTGCTTTAAATTTAGACCCAGGGGTAGCCACAAATACACCCAGTAATAATGGCCAAAGGTACACAATTAAGCTTACCTCTATTAAAGGGCCGTATTTTAAAGCCATAAAATAACAAAAGTGAAAACCAAATAAGCCGGTAACACCTATTACAATTTGTTTTTTAGAAAGCTTTGGAGGGGTTAATAATGGCTGTTTTGTAGCAAAACGTTTTACTAATAAAATAATAAAAGAGAGTGCAAAGCACATAAAAAGTAACTGAAAAGCCGGGATCGCTTTGGTTAAATTACCTAGTAATGCTAAAAGCCCCCACGAAAATATTGCTAAAAACCCTATGTGTGTTGCCATTAATTACCCTCCGTAAATACTATGTACTGAGTGTATCAATATAGGCTTTTAAAAATGTGCTAAAAAGACGGTGTTATTGTTTGCTCTGACGCTATTTAACCTACGCTCTGCTTGAGCTTGCTTTATTATCTCGTGTTTAGGTTATCTATATTACTGCTTTGCAAACGCCTTAGGTGGCTGTCCAAAGTATAAATTAAACCGGCGGCTAAACGCAGAGGCATCGCTATAACCAATGCGCTCGCCTACTAAAGCAATCGGTAAGTCTGAATGGGTTAAAAGGGCGCGAGCGTGCTGCATTCTCAACATAGTTAAATATTGCAGTGCACTCATAGTGGTACTTTTTTTAAACACAGTTTTAAATTGCGTAACGCTTAAACAGGCTATATCGGCCAGCTCTTTTAACGTGTAGGGGTAGGCTAAATTTTGCTTAACAATGGTTATTACATTATCTATTCGCTTATCAATATTACTGTGGCTGCTTTGCTCACAAAGTAATAAGTAAAATAAATCAAAAGTTGAATTAGTAAGCTTTTCATCGTTAACAACGAGCAGTTGCTGCTCTATAAACTGTAAGTAACTTAATAAACGGCTATCTATTGGGATTTTAGGGCATAAAAGGTTAACAAGGTTATCAGGAAGCGCGTCTAAATCTGCCACAATAAAACGCGCGGCTTCATCGGCTGTAAAAGCATGCACTACGTTTTTCTCTATAACGATACAACTGCCCGTACTCACCGTTGTTTTAAAGTCATTATTTAACGTTATGAAAATTTCACCGTGTAAGGGTAAAACAAGTTGATGGTAATTATGCTGGTGGCACTTTATATCTTGCGAATAATACCGAATAGAAAGCTTATTCATTGCCTACTCCATTACCTAATAAATAAATCGAGTATTGCCTTAAATACTTTAAGTAAAACATAGCGTTAATAAAACCTAAGTAGATGACAATAATATACTGGTTTCGCTATTTAAAATGCCTTCTATTTCGCGCACTTGCCTGAGTACGCCATCAAACTCACCTAAATTTGCCGCCTGTATTTCTGCTACTAAATCCCAAGCGCCGTTAGTGGTATGCAATTTAGTGAGCTCTGGTATGCCCCGCAGAGTTTTAATTACCTGCGATGTAGATTTACCCACCACTTCCACCATCATTATTGCTCTTACAGCTTCGGTTTCTATGTGTTCGTGTACACGCACGGTAAAGCCTAATATCGCGCCCGATGAAACTAAACGGTCTAAACGATTTTGTACTGTACCGCGCGACACCTTTAAAACATCGGCTAGGGCTGAAATAGAAGCACGGCCATCTTTTCTTAATTCGGCTATTAAGGCGTTATCTAATGAGTCGTAAATGTAAGGGATCATTCGCTTACCTCTAATTAATTTCATACAAAATACTAAAACTTTACATTTATGCATAGCAAATTGATAAAAATTACTACTATTTGTATAAAGTATTGCCATATTAAATGGCATCTGTAGTCGATAAACTTATTTTAATTAGTTCATATTATTATTACAGAGGTAGTCATGAGTCATTTTATAGCAGAGCCAAAACAAGGCGTTCCATTTGTAAGTGTTCAAGCTATGGCTAAGCTAATAAATACATTAGGAATAGAAAACGTATTAGTTAGCCTAACTAACACGTTAAAACAGGATTTTGCTCGGTGGCATGAGTTTGATAAATCGCCGCGTTATGCAGCTCACTCTCCGGATGGTGTAATAGAGCTTATGCCGGTAAGTGATGGAAAAATGTTTAGTTGTAAATATGTCAATGGCCATCCAAAAAACACGTTTAAGGAACTTCAAACGGTTGCGGCATTTGGTATTTTGTCAGATGTTGATAGCGGCTACCCAGCAATGATTAGCGAAATGTGCCTATTAACCGCACTACGCACTGCTGCAACATCAGCGCTGGTGGCTACTTATTTAGCACCAAAAAACTCAACAACCTTAACTCTGATTGGTAATGGGGCTCAGTCAGAATTTCAGGCTTTAGCATTTAAAGCGGTATTAGGTATTACACACATTCGTTTATACGATATAGACGAAGCAGCTTCTCAAAAAGCATTTAATAACTTAAGCAATAAAGGCTTAACCGTGACTATCTGTAAAAGTGTAGAGGAAGCAATAAAGGGCGCGCACATAATTACCACATGCACGGCCGATAAAACCAACGCAACCATTTTAACAAACGATATGATCCCACAAGGTGTTCATATTAATGCGATTGGTGGCGATTGCCCTGGAAAAACTGAGCTTGATTCAGCGTTGTTGGAGCGTGCTAATGTATTTGTAGAGTACGAACCACAAACTAGAGTAGAGGGCGAAATTCAACAAATGAGCAGGTGTTTTGCTGTAACCGAATTTCATAAAGTAATTAATAAACAGCACCTTGGTCGTACATGCGAAAAAGAGCTTACTATTTTTGACGGTGTAGGCTTTGCAAGCGAAGACTTTAGCGCGTTAGTGTATATTCGCGAGCAGCTTATTAAGTCAGGAGAATACGAAATACTTGACCTGATCACTCAGCAAGGCGACCCGCGCAATTTATTTTCAGTTCTTGAAATACCGCATAAAGATAAAGAGAGTGCAGCATGAGCCTAACACAACAAGCACCGAGCGCGGTTGTTATGGTTCGTCCGCATCACTTTACTTCTAATCCACAAACCATGCTCGACAATGCATTTCAAAGCGAGTGTGAAGTAAAAAATGAAAGCGAGCAAGCATTTAAAGAGGTGACCCACGCGGTTGAGTTACTACAAAGCGAAGGTGTAACCGTTCATTTATTTGAAGATGAGCAAACACACACACCCGACTCGGTTTTTCCAAACAACTGGTTTTCTACCCATCAAAATGGGCAATTAATTATTTACCCAATGTTTGTTGAAAACAGAAGATTAGAATATCGTAAAGATATAATTGATTTTTTAACGGATCACTATAAAGTGGCGGTAGTGACTGATTATGCGCATTTAGCGAAAGAAAATTCATTTTTGGAAGGTACCGGATCACTGGTGCTCGATCACCAATATAAACTTGCCTACGCGGTAGAATCTAAACGCACAACAAGGTCGGTCGTTAATACGGTGTGTAATTTACTTTCGTTTAAGCCGGTTGTGTTTAACGCAACTGACGAGCAAGGTATAGCGGTGTATCACACTAATGTACTAATGTGTGTGGCTAGCAAGTTTGTAATGATTGGCTTAAATATGGTGCCTGAAGACCAACGCAGTGAGCTGGTAGGGCATTTTTTACAAAGCCATCACGAAGTAATTGATTTGTCGGTTGAGCAAATAAATAACTTTTGCGGGAATGCCATTGAATTACAAGGTAAAAATGGGCGAATTTTAGCGCTGTCACAAACAGCTTATGATGCGCTAACAGCCGAGCAAATTATTGCAATACAAAAAACGGCTAAACTGGTCCCTTTGCCCATACCTACCATTGAATCTGCTGGTGGTTCAGTAAGATGTATGATTGCAGGGGTACATTTACAAAGCAAATAACAAAAGCTAAAGGCAACATGGTTGCCTTTATTACGTATAAAATATTAAGCGTTGCCAGTACATTTTAAAATGCCTATGTTAAAGCGCATAACTATAAAAATATAATAAGGAATCCGCAATGTTCGATACGGTAGTAAAAAGTGTGAATAACCTTTTGTGGGGAGAAGGTCAGGTACTCATTTATATTTTACTTTTCACCGGCGTATGGTTTTCTGTGCGTTTAAAAGCAATTCAAATAGTTAAATTTAAGCATATGTTTAGCCTATTAAAAGGCAGCAGTAAATGTAATAAAAACGATATTTCGTCATTTCAGGCATTGTGTACAGGGCTTTGTGCTCGGGTAGGTACTGGTAATTTAGCCGGTGTTGCAGTCGCTATATCGCTTGGTGGCAGTGGTGCAATATTTTGGATGTGGGTCATTGCTATATTGGGCATGGCAACCGGATTTGCAGAAAGTATATTAGGCCAAGTGTATAAAATTCGCGATAGTAACGGCGAATTTAGAGGTGGCCCTGCGTATTATATTCAACAAGGACTGGGAAGCCGTGCCTTTGCAATTGTATTTGCCGCGTGCTTATTTTTAGGGTACGGGTTTACTTTTAGCGCAATGCAAACCAATACGATTACTGATGCCCTAAACTACGCATTTGAAGTACCCACGTTTTACTCCGGTATTGTTATTACAGTCCTTGCAGGCTCAATTATATTAGGCGGCTTTAAAGCTATTGCCCGGTTTGCCGAGCGCGTAGTGCCCATTATGGGCATTATTTTTGTATTAGCCGCCGTTATTATTACCGTTATAAACTTTACTCAAGTACCGGCCATGCTCAAAGATATATTTTTGTCAGCCTTTGGATTACAAGAAGCGGGCGCAGGTGCGATGGGGGCTGCCATTAAAAATGGTATTCAACGCGGTTTATATTCTAACGAAGCGGGCGCAGGGAGTGTTCCGCATGCCAGTGCAAGTGCTAGCCCTATTCCTAATCACCCTGTAACACAGGGCTACATACAAATGCTTGGTGTGTTTTTCGATACAATCGTACTGTGTAGTTGTACAGCCGTTGTTATTTTATTAGCTGATATAGACATAAGCGGCGAAATGGAAGGCATACGTTTAACGCAAAGCGCTATGACCGCGCATTTGGCGCAAGGTGGCGTATACTTTGTAGCTGCAGCCATTACGTTATTTGCCTTTACTTCGGTGGTAGCTAACTACGCCTACGCTGAAAGTAACTTACATCTATTTAAGCTTGATAACAAAGTAGGGCGTGGTATTTACACCTTACTATATTTATCAATGATGTTGTGGGGCGCATCGGCTACATTAAAAGAAGTATGGGATTTAGCGGATATTGCGTTAGGGTTAATGACAGTCGTTAACGTAATCGCTATCATACTGTTAACGCCTACTATTTTGTCTGTAACGCACGATTACCACACGCAAAGAGACAAAGGTATAGAACCCGAATTTAAAGTAAAAGATGTAAAAGTTCAGGGAAAATGCGAAGACGGCATTTGGGATTAATTCATGTATTTTAGCTAACTTTAACTACAAATAGCGGTTTTATGGCAGCATAAAACCGCTTTTTAATTTTGCATAATTATTCACATTTGTAGCGCGTTAAAGAGTTTAAAATACATATATAAAAGGTAAAAATACAGACATGATCGACATTGTCGCAGGGAAGAACGCAGCAAAAATAATAAACGAGCAAGGCTTTAAGCCTGAGCTATTTACTTCATTTTTAGGCGCAAGTGGTGGGCCTAAATGGTTTACTTTATTTGGATTAGACAAATATATTTTTGGTGAATTTTTTAAAAACCGAACCCAACCGCTTAATTTAATTGGCTCATCAGCTGGCGCATTTCGCTCTGCGTGTTTTGCACAAAACGACCCGGTTGCCGCCATTGAGCGTTTAGCAACATCGTATTCGCAAACGCGTTATTCAAGTAATAAACCAACACCTGCTGAAATTACAATTAAAGCCCGCGCATTACTTGAAGATGTATTTGGCGATAATGGCGTGACCGAAATAATAAATAACCCCGTATTTAAAGCACATTTTATAGTCGCTAAATCTAATGGCTTTATTGCCAGCGAAAATAAATTAATTCAGCTTTTAGGTTTATCAAAAAGTTACATGCTAAACCGCGTAAACCGAAAATTATTAGGCTCGCAATACGAGCGTTTTATTTTTGGCGCGCCAAATAGTAATTTATCAATAACCGACAGTTATAATTTTAAAACGCAAAATATAGCACTTAACCAAACAAATTTAAAAGATGCCTTACTTGCATCCGGCTCTATACCGCTTGTTATGCAAGGTATAAAAAATATTGCAGGCTCGCCACAAGGTATGTATCGCGATGGCGGAATAATTGATTACCACTTTGATGTAAAAATTAATAACCCTGGCTTAATTTTATATCCACATTTTAACAGCGACCCAAAAGCAGGGTGGTTTGATAAAAACTTAAAACGCAAAGTAGCATCACAAAATTACGACAACGTGGTAATGATCACCCCATCAAAAGAATTTGTAGCCGGCTTACCTTACGGAAAAATCCCAGACAGAAACGACTTTACCGATCTTGATGCCGACACGCGTATTAAATATTGGAACACCGTGTTTAGTGAAACTGAAAAATTGGCTGAAGTATTTGATAAGAAATTAAATGCTGAGATTTCTATTTAAACATATGTAACAGATTTACATTAATAACCACTTAAACTTATGAACGAAACAAAATTACTTGTTGGTGTTTTAAATCAAGACTACTTGTAAAGTTAGTTAATTTAGTAAGGGTTAATGAAAAGTATAATTTCAGGTATTACAATTTCATTTGTAAATATTCAGTATATAATAATGACAATGTGATTTTATAGGTTAAAAATATAAAAACTTTGATATAGAGTAATATGCACGAGTAATGGATAGCGGTTAAAGGAAATTAATGGAACCTACAATTAAAACTATAACGGATAAAACGAACTACAAGCATGGTGATAATTCATTATCTGGTGATGTTATAAAAAGGATATTTTGCTCAGCACCAAACTCTATTGTTTTTGAAACTAGCAATGGAGAAATTTCTTGGGAATATAACTATAAAAATGGTGATATTGTCGATAGAGCGGCTGTTAAGTTTCATGAATTGCGAGAAATAATACCTAATGATTTGCCAGATCGAGTCGCTAGTAATATAAAAGTAAGTTTATGCAATGTTTTTTTTACCGCACTTAACTCTCAAACTATCAGTGACTGTGATAATGCATATTTACAGATTGAGGAAAGAATTAAAAATTTAAAAACACATTTTCATATTAAATGTATTTTTATACTTTATTCGGTTTTATTCACATTTCTTATAAGCTCCTTAAGTACCAGTTTGTATTTTTTTACAGACCTAAACCTAAAAGCAATATTCATGTGCATTTCATGTGGTTGCATTGGTTCGCTATTCTCTGTAATGCAAAGAAACGATAAAGTAATACTGGACACAATGTTAGATAATAAATATATAATTCTTCAAGCATTATTTACTGCAATAATGGGAAGTATTGCAGGAGGATTAATTTATATAATATCAAAGTCTGGATTAGCGCTTAGTTTTTCGAATGACAATATTTATAGTTTAACTATACTTTCAGTTTTGGGAGGTTTTAGTGAAAGAATGATCCCAGAAATATTTAAAAAACTTGAAACAAAATAATACTAATGATTTTTAAGAAGTTTTACATGATATGGTCCATCATTTAGGAATTATAGAACAACCCATAAATTACGTTATGTTAAATTGTGATGTTAATAATAAAGCGAGCGTGATTATATAAATCAGCCCGCTTTTAGGAGAGTTATTAACGGTTAATTTAGCTCAGAATCTACCCAAAATTTAGTTCCTTTTAGAACAGCTTGTAGAGCAAGTCCATTTTCGGTTACAGAATAGACAGTAACTTGGTCTGCAATGGCTTCGGCCACCAATGCTCCACCTTTATCTTCGTATTTTGCTGCAGCATCTGCGTTCCCACCAAATGCCCAACCGTGTTCAATAAATCTATTTACTGCTGCTTGAGTATGAAAAACCATAACTACATTAAAATCTTTAACGCCTAAACCTAACCCTAAACCAGCTTCACCCATGTTCATGTAAGTAGATTTACCTGTTAGGTTATTTTTTACTACGCCATAACCACCACCAAAACTAGCAAGAATAACGTTAACATTCGCGTTATCAAAAACAGCATAACCAGCAGAGTTTGCTATTTGCGTTTTAACATCTGGCTTTTTAGTATAAAGTTTACTGAGTGTGTTACTTTTCATACTTTGTACTAAAGAACGTTTTTCACTAGGAGATGCACTACCAGTAGTCGCACAACCTGTGAGTATTAACGAGAGTGTAAGTAAAAATAATATACTAACTTGTTTCATAACTTTTCCTTAATAAGGTTTGGCATGGCCATTTAAGCATAGTCTAAAATAAACAGTTATTTGCTATGTCCAATACTAGACAGTATCGGACTTAAAGGTTATTCTGTAACTAACTTATTTAATTGAATATTTATATACTATGCTTGTTGCGTTGGTCGATACGTTAAAACAATTAAGATATCAAATTGCTCATCTTGATGACGGTACTCTTAAATCGGAATACCCAGAACTTGCAACCTTTATACAGCAAGTTGCCTTGACTGTAACTGAATCAGAATCGGATCTTAAATTTTTATATCAATTTTTATATGTCTATGGCCGAAAATCAGAAGCAACATACAGTCGATTTAGAAACGAACTTGAACGATTTTATTTATGGTCGTGGTTAATTGCCGAAAAGTCAGTATTCGAATTAAAACGTGAAGATATTGAAGCCTATGTTGATTTTATGGTTGAACCCGATAAAAAGTGGGCATCGACTTCTGTTCAGTGGCGTTATAAAGATGAGCAAGGGATTCGCCGATTAAATCAAAATTGGCGCCCTTTTATGCTTAAAGAATCTACGGCTAGCCAACAAACATTGTCGGCTATGTTCACAGCGCTTAATGTATTTTATAAATTTTCATTACTTGAAGAAAAAACGTTTGCTAACTTTGTACCAGTAGTGAAAAAAAATAGCCCGTATTTAGTTGTGCAATCTCAAATTCAGATCCCAGACACATTAAGCGATATACAATGGGAGTATGTGTTTGGAGTGACTCGCGATTTATGTGAACAAAACCCAGATTTAGAACGAAACTTATTTACCCTAGCGTGTTTAAAGGGATTATATTTAAGAATTTCTGAATTATCTGAGCGACCTCAGTGGTCACCGGTTATGTCTCACTTTTGGCAAGATAACGACGGCTTTTGGTTTTTACGAATAATGGGAAAAGGTAACAAGCTAAGAGATGTTACGTTAAGTGATGATTTTGTTGAATATTTAAAACGTTACCGATTATACCGAGGGCTGCCTGCCCTTCCCCGCGTTGATGAAGCCGAGCCACTGGTTCATAAAATTAGAGGCCAAGGTGGTATGACTGTTAGGCAAATTAGGCGATTAGTTCAACAAAGTTTTGATTATGCGCAACAATCATTGTTGGATGATGGTTTTAAAGATGATGCTGAGCAATTAGGTGCAGCAACTGCCCATTGGCTGCGCCATACGGGAGCAACACACGATGCGCAAACGCGGCCACTTAAGCATTTATCTGAAGATTTAGGACATGCAAAAATTGCTACCACCGATCAAATTTATATTCAAACAAATATTAAAGAGCGAGCAAAATCTGGAGCTAAAAGGAAAATTTAATGACCTACTTAGTGATAGCGTTTATAGGCGCTTTGTTTTTAATATATTCGTTGACGCTTCGCCAACTAGAAAAAACAGAAGTAACTGGCCCAATGTTTTTTGTTATTGGCGGTATTACATTAGCCAATTTAGTGCCTAATAATGGTGGTGAGTTAAAAGCGGGCGTTGATTTATTACTGCCGTTTATAGAATTAACTTTGAGTATATTTTTATTTTCGGATGCGGCTAAATCTAAACTAAGTGTATTAAGGCATAGTTTTCAATATCCTGGCTTATTATTATTTGTTGCCCTCCCCTTAACATTATTACTGGGAATTGCAGTTGGTTTATTTTTGTTTGCTGAGCTTTCGTTAATTCAAGCGGCATTAATTGCTATTATTTTAACGCCAACAGATGCAGCACTTAGCAAAGGATTACTATCAAGCAGTGAAGTGCCCGAAAAAATTCGTGAAGGTATCAATACCGAAAGCGGATTAAATGATGGATTATGTGTACCCGTATTTTTAATATTTATTTTATTGGCAAAAAATCCTGAGTCGGCAATTACAACCTATCATGTAGTGAGTGTATTTTCAAGAGAGTTAGGTATTGCATTACTTGTTGCTATAACGAGTATTTCGATTTTTATTCCGAGTTTAAATTTTGCAATGAAGCGGCATTACTTTGCTCAAAACACTAGCCCATTTTTGTTATTAGGTTTTGCAATGGCGGTATTTTCTGTTACCCAATATTTGCATGGCAGTGGTTTTATTGCTGTGTTTGTAGCGGGTTTACTGTTTGATAAGTTTTCAACTAAAACAGTGCGTACTGAATTAATAGAAGATTCAGAACATATTGCTGACTTTACGTCTCTGATGATTTGGTGCTTATTCGGTTATGCATGTGCTTATTTAGTCTTGCCAAAATTAAATTTTGAAATAGTAACGTATGCATTATTAAGTACTACATTGATAAGAATTATACCTGTAATGTTGTCATTACTTTTTACATCTTTAAATTTAAAAGAGCGTTTTACTTTTGCATGGTTTGGGCCAAGAGGATTGGCCTCAATTGTATTTACGCTTATGGTGATTGATGAGCAAATAGAAAATAAATTTCAGATTGCGAGCATTGCCATGACTACAATTTTGTTTAGTGTATTTATTCATGGCATTAGTACAAAACCGATTGCTGATAGTTTTAAAAATGTAAAGTAAAAAAAAGGCGTAACTAAATTTAAGTTACGCCTTTTAAATATATTTAAAAAATTTTAACTTAGTACATGGGCAAGTAATTCGATAGGATGTTTAGGCTTAAACTTTTCATAGCGTTTTACTTGGCTACGACACGAAAATCCAGTTGACAAAAGTTGCTCTGATTTAGTTTTTTCAACTATGGGTTTCCAACTCATTTCGTAAAGTGCGCGTGAGTTATCTTGATTTTGTGCTTCATGTCCGTAAGTACCCGCCATACCACAGCAACCGGTATTAGTTGTATTTAAAGTTAGTCCGATATCAGTAAATATAGTTTTCCAAACATTAGCTGCTTTTGGCAAAGATGTAGTTTCTGTGCAGTGACTTAATAATGTAAATTCAGTTTCATTATTATTATTTGCAGTTAGCCCTTTAAAAGATTGCGTTTCTAACCATTCGTGAGCAAGTTGTACGTTAAAATCGCCGCGGTTATTTTCTAAAATTGTGTTGTATTCATCGCGATAACACATAACCAAAGACGCATCTAATCCCACTAGTGGCGCATTAATATCGTTTAGTTGATTTAAAAATTCTGCGGCATTTTTGGCAGTTACTTTAAATTCGTGCAAAAAACCTTTTACATGTTGCGGTTTACCATTGGGTTTAAAGGGTAACAACATTGGTTTTTTACCAAGTTGAGCAATTAAGGTTATAAAACTTTCAACTAGTTCGGCTTCATAAAAGCTAGTGAACGGGTCTTGAACTATTAAAACGTATTCACTTTGTTGTTCGGCGGTTAAATTATTTAAAAATTCAACATTAAATTGCTGTGCTTTGTTTATCCGTTTTGCTAATGACGGAATGCTCAGTTGTGGTGTATCAACATAACCCACCGTGCTTTTAATTACGCTGCTAACAAATTTTGTTTTAACAATTGGATTTATTATTTTACCGAATTTAGCCATAAGTGGCGCGCTACTTTCAATGTTACCCACTAAGTAATCTTTGAGTGGTCGCGCATAATAACTGTGATAATAATTTAAAAAGCGGGCACGAAAAGTAGGTACATCCACTTTAATAGGGCAAGCAGTTGTACATGCTTTACAGGCTAAACATTCATCCATAGATGCTTTTACTTCGTGTGAAAAATCGTAAAGGCCTTTCTTTTTTTCGCGGCTATGTACAAACCTTTCCCACCAGGTAATTACTTCACCTTTATTTAATTCTTTTTCTACACCCAGTAGATCTATGTTTTTAGATTCTTGAAGGCGTAGCCATTCACGCATTAAACTGGCTCGCCCTTTTGGTGAGTTACGGCGATCGCCGGTTACCTTATACGACGGACACATTGGCGAGTTTTCATCATAATTAAAACAAATACCATTTCCGTTACAGGTCATGGCGTTGTTAAAACTCGTTTTAACGTCGATGGAAATTTGTTTGTCGAACCACGATCTTTTCTGCCCATCAACACTAACTAGTGAGTCTTCACTATCGATAGGTGTGCATATTTTTCCTGGGTTTATTCGGTTGTATGGGTCGAACGCTGTTTTGATTATGCGCAGTTGGGTAAATAAATGTTCACCAAAAAACTCAGGTCCATATTCACTGCGGTACCCTTTACCATGTTCGCCCCACATTAAACCGCCGTACTTAGCTGTGAGTTTAACCACTTCGTCTGAAATGGTACGTAAAAGTTTTTCTTGTTCAGGATCGCACATATCCAGTGCGGGTCTTACATGTAAAACACCGGCATCAACATGGCCAAACATACCATATTGTAAATTATGACTGTCGAGTAAGGCTCTAAACTCAACGATATAGTCGGCTAAATTTTCAGGCGGTACTGCAGTATCTTCTGCAAAGGCCAATGGCTTTTGGCTGCCTTTTACATTTCCAAGTAAACCAACTGACTTTTTACGCATTGCGTAAATTTTTAAAATGTCACTTTTATCATTTGTTAGCTGGTAGCCTATTACACCATTGGTTTGGTTGGCTACACATTCATCTAATAATTTACAAAGCGTGTCTACTTTGTCTTCTATATCATCGGGTGATACTGCATTAAACTCAACCATGTTGAGCCCTTGCATATTTTTATTTGGCACATCGGTTATTAAGTCCGATACTGAATGCCAAATGATATCTTCGCGAGCAAGGTTTAATACTTTGCTATCGACAGTTTCAACTGAAGTTGCACGGGCATCAACCAAAAATGGAGAGTGTCGAAGTGCTGAATCAAAGCTATCGTACTTAATATTTATAAGTGTTTTAAATTCGGCAATCGGTGTAAGGTTTAATTTTGCCTCGGTGACAATACCTAGTGAACCTTCTGAACCTGTTATTAAACGGCTCATATCAAAAGTAAGTAAGTCATCACTTAGGACGTGCTCTAAGTCATAGCCGGTTAAAAAACGATTTAACCGAGGAAACTTATTTAAAATAGCATCACGTTCATCGATGGCTATATTAAGTACAGTTTTATATATTGTGCCAACTAGCGTGTCTTGCTCTGCAATTATTTTTGCTTTTTCGACATTTATTGGAGCGGTACTCATTGGTGTACCGTCTACTAAATAGGTTGTAAGGCCTAAAACATGATCGCTTGTTTTACCGTAAACAAGTGAACCTTGCCCTGAAGCATCGGTGCTGATCATACCGCCTATAGTTGCACGATTACTGGTAGATAAGTCGGGAGAAAAGAAAAATCCATAAGGCCTTAAAAAGTCATTTAGCTGATCTTTTATTACGCCAGTTTGAACCCGAACCCACCCTTCTTCGATATTAATTTCGAGAATTTCACGCATGTAGCGCGATAAATCAACAACGATACCTGGTGTTAATGACTGACCATTAGTGCCAGTTCCACCACCGCGAGGTCCAAATGTTAATGATAAAAAAGGGTCCCGTGATGCAGTTTGCAAAGCAAGTTGAATGTCTTTTTCATTTTTTGGAAAAATGACACCTTGAGGCAATTGCTGGTAAATACTGTTATCGGTTGAAGCGGTAATACGTGTTGCATAACTTGCATCTGTATCACCGGTAAAGCCTTGCTTTTGTAATGTATTTAGGTAATTTGCGACAAGGTCTGACGCGGCATCTTGCTGAGTAATTGTTGCGATCATAACGGCATACTTTTAGACATTTGGTTAATTATATCATGCTGATTGCTAATAGAAATTGAAGAATTTACAGTTTGTAACACTCTTTTAGTCGATTTAAGCGCTGCTGTAATTATAATCAAGTTAACTACATGAGAGGTCATTTATATGAAAAAAATTGTATTACAGATCATGGGTGCGTTATTTATTTTATTAGGATTAATATTTGCGGTTGTACCTGGTCCATCACTTATATTTTTTATGGCTGGTTTATTGTGTTATTCGTTTTATTACCCAAAAGCGCGTTATTATTTGACCCTTTGCCAAAAAGCACTGACTAAATCGTGTCAGTATTTAGATAAAAAATTAGCACGCAGTTAAAATAAATTGACCAACAAAAAAGCCAGCAATATATGCTGGCTTTTACATAGCTATATCAGGTTACTAAGCTAATTTTTTAGCTAAGTATAACCAAGTTTCGATTACTGTATCTGGGTTTAATGATACAGAGTCTATACCTTGGTCAACTAACCATGCAGCAAAGTCTTCGTGATCTGAAGGACCTTGTCCACAAATACCTACATATTTTCCTTTTGCTTTGGCTGTTTGAATTGCCATAGAAAGAAGCTTTTTAATTGCTGGGTCACGCTCGTCAAACAAATGAGCAATTAAACCAGAATCTCGGTCTAAACCTAGTGTTAACTGTGTTAAATCGTTAGATCCAATTGAAAAACCGTCAAAGTGCTCTAAGAACTCTTCGGCAAGTAATGCATTTGACGGCAGCTCACACATCATAATTACTTTAAGACCATTTTCGCCACGTTTTAGGCCATGCTCTTCTAGTAATTCAATTACGCGTTTACCTTCTTCAAGTGTACGTACGAATGGAATCATGATCTCAATGTTAGTCATGTCCATAGTATTGCGTACACGCTTGATTGCTTCACACTCTAGTGCAAAACAGTCGCGGAAGTCTTCAGATATATAACGTGCTGCACCACGAAAACCAATCATTGGGTTTTCTTCTTCAGGTTCGTATTGTTGGCCGCCCACTAAGTTAGCGTATTCGTTTGATTTAAAATCAGACATACGAACAATTACTCGCTCGGGAGCAAACGCACAACCTAGCGTTGAAATACCTTCAACAAGTTTTGAAATATAAAACTCTACTGGTGAATCGTAACCAGCAATCATGTCGGTTATTTCTTCTTTAAGGGCATCTGTTTGTGCGTCGAAATTTAATAATGCTTTTGGATGCACGCCAATCATACGGTTGATGATGAATTCAACACGTGCAAGGCCAACACCTGAGTGCGGCAAACGTGCAAAGTCGAATGCGCGGTCCGGGTTACCCACGTTCATCATTACTTTCATTGGTAGGTTTGGCATTTCGTCAACACGTGAAGTAAGCACTTCAAAATCTAAAATACCTTCGTAAATGAAACCAGTATCGCCTTCGGCACATGATACAGTGACTTCTTGACCAGCTTTGATTAAGTCGGTTGCATTGCCACATCCTACAACTGCAGGGATGCCCAGTTCACGGGCAATGATTGCTGCGTGACATGTGCGGCCACCACGATTTGTAACAATCGCTGCTGCACGCTTCATGATAGGTTCCCAGTCTGGGTCGGTCATGTCGGTGACTAAAATATCACCAACTTGCACTTGATCCATTTCATCAATCGAGTCAAGAACACGAACAACACCGCTACCAATTTTATGACCAATTGCACGACCTTCTACAACAACGTTACTTGAACCGTTTAACTGAAAACGCTCCATTACATTTGTATCTTCGTTTGAACGCACAGTTTCTGGACGAGCTTGTACTATATATAGTTTGCCGTCGTTGCCGTCTTTTGCCCATTCGATGTCCATAGGACGACCGTAATGCTTTTCAATGATTACAGCTTGCTTGGCAAGGTCTTGTACTTCTTCATCTGTAATCGAAAATTTGTTAGAAAGTTCAGGGTTTACGTCAACTATTTCTACTTGTTTACCATGTGCTTTGTCGTTTGAATAAATCATTTGAATGGCTTTAGAGCCAATATTACGACGTACTACAGATGGCTTATTTTTCAGTAATGTTGGTTTATGTACATAAAATTCGTCTGGGTTAACAGCACCCTGTACAACCATTTCACCTAAACCGTAGCTCGAGGTTACAAATACAACATCTTCAAAGCCAGATTCAGTGTCGATACTGAACATAACGCCAGATGCTGATTTATCAGAGCGTACCATACGCTGTATGCCTGCTGATAATGCAACACCACGATGATCGTAACCTTGGTGAACACGATAAGAAATTGCGCGGTCGTTAAACAAAGATGCAAATACATGCTTTATAGCAACCATAACCGAATCGATACCAACAACATTTAAAAATGTTTCTTGTTGGCCTGCAAAAGATGCGTCTGGCATATCTTCAGCGGTTGCTGATGAACGTACAGCAAATGACACATCAGCTGATGTATCGCCATGAAGTTGGCTGTATGCATCGCGAATGGCTTGGTCTAAATTTGGTTGGAATGGTGTATCGATTATCCACTGGCGGATATCGGCACCTACTTTGGCGAGTGTATTTACATCATCAACATCGAGAGTATCTAAGATGTCATGAATTTTGGCATTGAGTCCTGATTGGTCTAAAAACTCATTAAAAGCATCGGCGGTTGTTGCGAAACCACCCGGTACTTGTACACCAGCGTTAGCTAGGTTAGAGATCATTTCACCAAGAGAGGCGTTCTTACCGCCAACTCGAGGAACATCTTGCATACCAAGCTCTTGATACCAGAGAACGTATTCTTGCACGGGTCTTTCTCCAAAAAACAAATTGTAGTTGAAACTGTGAGAGTTAAGAAAGAAAACCTTTTATAAAGGCCACCTTCATTCTACACTGGCAACAGTCCTCGCGTAAACCGTGAGTAACCCATTTTAGGGATTAAAAGTAACAAAAAGGTTAATTATGAGAACTGCATTTTATATATCTGATGGAACAGCAATTACATCAGAAGTGTTTGGGCATGCAACGTTATCTTTGTTTCCAATCGATTTTAATCACAAAACTATTCCTTTCGTAGAAACAGAAGAAAAAGCACACGAAATTAAAGCTTTAATAAATGCAACAGCTGCGAAAACGGGTGAAAAGCCCTTTGTGTTTTTTACATTTGTTAATCATAGTTTGAGCGAAATCATAAAGTCAGCGGATGCTATCCCATATGATTTTTTGACCACGTATAGCGAAAAAATTGAAAAAGAATTACAGGTGGCGCCTGTACCAAAAATGCATCGTACACACTCTATACATGAAAAAAGTTATGACTTTAGAATAGACGCGGTGAATTATGCTTTAATGAATGACGACGGCGGCAATATCAAAAACTTTTCCGAGGCTGATATTATTTTAATAGGTGTGAGCCGAAGTGGTAAAACCCCAACGAGCTTATATTTAGCGTTGCAATATGGCATTAAAGCAGCAAACTACCCTATTACCGAAGAAGATTTAGAAAGCGAAGGCTTGCCTAAATGTTTAGTACCTTATAAACATAAATTGTTTGGTTTAACTATTGACCCAGAGAGACTTGCTGCAATTAGGCATCGTCGAATGGCCAACTCTAAATATGCATCTATAAGGCAGTGTCGTATTGAAGTACGTGAGGTTGAAATGCTTTACAAGCGTCATAAAATTGCCTACTTCAATTCAACCCACCATTCTGTTGAAGAAATTTCTGCAAAAATATTAATGGATACGGATTTAGAGCGTCGTAAGTACTAACTTAGTTAAATATTTACGCCACAAAAAAGCCGCTGTTAAGCGGCTTTTTTTATATGTTCGAAATTTTATTTACGTGCGTCTTTTAATAAATCAGCAACTAAAAACCCTAGCTCTAATACTTGGTCTGCATTAAGACGTGGGTCACACTGTGTTTTGTAGCGTTGTGCTAAATCGTCGTCTGATAGACCATATGCTCCGCCGGTACACTCTGTAACGTGCTGACCTGTCATTTCTAGATGAACGCCACCTGCATACGAACCTTCTGCTTTGTGAACAGAGAAAAACTGGCTGATTTCGCGCATTATATTGTCAAAATTACGCGTTTTGTATCCAGAGGTCGCTTTTTCAGTATTGCCATGCATTGGGTCTGAACTCCAAATTACCTTACGCCCTTCTTGTTGTACTTTACGTACGAGTGCTGGTAATTTCTCTGGCAGTACATCTGCCCCCATGCGTGTAATTAAGGTTAATCGTCCTGGAATATTGTCAGGATTTAATGCATCAATTAGGCGGATTAATTCATCTGGGTCCATACCAGGACCTACTTTTACACCAATTGGGTTTTTAATTCCTTTAAAAAACTCAATGTGTGCATGGTCTAATTGACGTGTACGTTCACCGATCCAAACAAAATGCGCTGAACAGTCATACCAGTCGCCTGATAAGTGATCGCGTCGTGTTAGTGCTTCTTCATAGCCCAGTAACAATGCTTCGTGAGATGTGTAGAGATCTGTCTCTTTAAGGCTTGGTGCTATAGTAGAATTAATACCGCACACTTCCATAAACTCTAATGCATCTTGAATTTTATCAGCAAGCTGTTGGTACTTTTGCTTTTGAGGATTGGCGGCTACAAACCCCATGTTCCAGCGATTGACCTGGTGTAAATCTGCAAGGCCACCTTGTGCAAATGCACGTAGTAAGTTTAATGTAGCTGCACTATGGTGGTAAGCCGTCATTAAACGTTGCGGATCGGGTATGCGGGCTTCAGCTGTGAAGTCTATGTTGTTAATTATGTCGCCACGGTATGATGGAAGTGAAACACCGTCAATAGTTTCTAAATCAGCAGAACGGGGTTTTGCATACTGTCCAGCCATACGGGCAATTTTTACAACTGGGCATTTACCGCCGTAGGTTAAAACCACAGCCATTTGTAAAATTGTTTTAAATGTGTCGCGAATGTTTGCTGCATTAAAATCACTAAACGATTCTGCACAGTCTCCACCTTGGAGTAAAAATGCACGGCCTTCACATACATCTTCAAGTTGCTTAAATAAACTACGAGTTTCTTCTGCAAAAACTAATGGGGGTGCAGTTTTTAATTGGCCTTCAACAGATTTTAACACGTCTTGATCTGGGTATTGTGGCTGCTGCAGTATTGGCAGCTCTCTCCAGCTATTTGGGTTCCACGATTGCATATTCTTTCCTCATTCCTACTTTACCTGATGTACTGAAATTAACGTATGCACGTACCTCTGTTCAAGTACTAAATTCACTATTTACTAATTATTTTGTTATGGGCTAGTTATAAACACCAATTAACAACTTTCCATATGTGTATATTTCATAAATTAGCTTAATCAAACTATTATTAAAACCATTTATTATCAATTGATTACACCTGTAAATGTTAATTTCAAAGAGTTCGAGAACACTAAGCTTAATACCAGATATTATATACAGAATAAGAAGGAACACATCATACTAAATTCATATCAATTGTAATCTAAACTTTACAGTTAAATTTTAAAAATTATAATCATGTTGATTGTATTTATATTTATATATGCTAAGGGAGCACAACCAAGTTTAAGCAGCCCACCCATAACATTAATAATATCTAATATAAAGAATAGCTTATATGTTAAATAGCAAAGAACACATCATACTATTTTCCAATGAATGTTAATCTCAACACCAAAGGATTTATTAAAAACTAGCTATCAAAGCAAAAGATTAGTATTATTCCTAGTTAAAGTAAGATGTGTTCTTGGTGTGTGATGGTCTCTAAAATAAAAATAAGAAGTCAGTTTGATTTAATGAGTGAGCTTACCTCATTGTTAATTGATGAACTCAAACAATGTGAATACTCAAAAGCTGAATACTATAAATTGCCTGAGGTTCTTACTAGTGAAGAAAATAATGTCCCGCAAAGTATACCCGTTTCAAAACTAACAGGAGATAATGCTCTACGAGCTATTCTTAATTCATTTACTGATATGTATACAAAGTCAGGGTTAAGTAGCCGAGTACTTAAAAGGCACCCTGGTTTGTTAGTTATAAAAAATGCTAATAAACAGGCACTCAATGATAGGATTAATCAGGTTAATAAAGCTAAAGCAGCATTTAAGGAATGTATTCTAAGTATTGATAACAACGACGCTCGTTTTGAAGCTGTTCATAATGCAGTACCAAATTTAATTACTTTAGCTGCATACAGAAAAATACACAGTGAGAGTGAATCTCCTTTTTCTGTTAGATTTACATGGATGCACAAACATGCAACTAAAACCCTCACTAAAAAGATGGCTCTTGAAATGTTGAGTAAATCTGCAGGTTATACAAATCCAAGAATGATCGATCAGCAAAAGTGGCAATCTCTAGTCGCTCAAGAACAAATGAGGATTGCTAGCTTAGGTGAAAAGGAAAAACTAAGAATAAGACGCCCTACTCGAGTTAGTCCTCAAGTAAATATCAGATACACTGCACAAAATCGTTACCACGTTAGTGCTGCATTACCATTTATATTAATAAACCCAGAGCCCGATGTTAAAATAGGAACCTTACCAGATTATGAAAAGCCAGATAGTCATCCTCGAAAACGAGATTATGATTTCCTGGTTGATAGGCTTTACCTTGAACAAGTAACAAATTAATTATGTTAAAAAGGCCACATTTAGTGGCCTTTTAGTATTTGTATAACAAAGATAAATAAAAAACTATTTTTCGACTATTTCTTCTATTTTATCTTCATCTATTAAAACGGCATTTTCAACTATGCGTTTACCGCCTTGAATCTCTATACGTTTGTTATGCTTATTCAATGTAAGTATTTCATCACAAAACTGATCTGACGGATGCATTTCATAGGTGTAATCTATAATATTACCGGTCTTATCGTCTTTAACATTGGTAATGCTGTATTCTGAAATGGCACCCTTTTCTATAAGGTCTTTCATGGTAGTTGTCATATCACGACGTAATGCTTTTAATTTGTTTTCTGTTATGTTGTCGGTTGAGTATATCGAACCATATTTTTCCATAATAGAAAGTAATCTAAAATGATATGTTTTACCCGGTGCCGCGTAGCGCCATAAGTGATACAAACGCAGCATCATCCAACGTGATAAACCACGCTTTAGTTCTTGGGCACTGTTAAAATAATAACCTTTATATTCTAAGTTATCGATCATGTTATGAACGAAAGCATTTAAACAGGCAACACATTTAACATTACCGCCCTGACCTTTTTTCCCACTAAAATGCAAAGACGATAAAAAATTCATATTTGACTCGTAGAATGAATCATCAATATCTGAATTTTTAGTATCTGTTGCAGAGTATTTAAATGAAAGTTTTGACCCTTGAAGTGCTTCAAGTGATTCTTTAATTGCAGGATATGGCATGGACTGACCAACGGCTTTAAGTTCTTGTGCTAATTCGTTCATCGAAAAAACAACGGCATATTGAATACCGGACTTAAAATTTATTTTTACTATTTTACCTTTTGAGGCTAAACGGATAAGAGCTCGTTCTACTTTTTCTTCTCTATCTGATGGCCATACTAGGTATTCAATATCTTCACCGTCTTTGCGGGTACTAACAACGGCGGGTGTTATTTTTATCTCGCCATCGTATAAAATACCATCTACTTTTTCTGATATTTTACGTGTAATGATTGTTTTTTTAGGCGCTTCTTCTAATGGAAGTTTTTTATGACCCGATCGAACAAAACGTCCCCATAAATCGTAATGATTAAATGTATTTGAATAGGCACGTAAACCATGAGCTGCATTCTCAATAGAAATGCGAACATCTTTGTTATCTGTAAATAGTGCTAAACTTTCATTATCAATTGCACTTTCCACCCCGTGAATTTGGCCTCTTAGTGTATCAGGCAAGTTATCTACCGAGATGTTGACCTTTCGGCTCATTGTTCTTATTTCCATTTATTATTGCGACAGCTAATAACAACACATAAAACAAAAAAAGTTAAATGTTTAAGTTAGTATAAAAGTGATCTGGCTCTAATTAATCTACTCAGATCAGTTTTATACTAAGTACTAGCATTTTTCTTTAATTTAAGATCAATATTATACTAACACGTGCATTTCAAATCTCATTTTTACTAACTCAGTTATAAATTTGTCCACTGCTATGCTAAATTTAGACTGCAAAGCACGACAAATTTGCTCTTTTTCATACTAGCCTGTGGATAAGGACTTAGTTAGTTAGCATAGATCTGATCTGTACTTACTACAGATCAGATCTATACCAATTGATTACTGCTTTTTCTACATTGAACGGTGCATAACATTCTAATTTACTTAGTAAAAGCATGATCTTAATCGACCTATTTGTTTATAACCTTAAGGGTAAGCTGTGTATAACTATAAAATTTATTTAGCAGTTAATAAAATGCTGATCTGTTAGTTATTAAAGATCTGATCTTAACCACGTATAATGCTGATCTAACTTTTTATAGTTTATTTATATTTATCATATAGTTAAACTACACTTTTAACCTCTTAACCTTTACTACCTTATATATTTAACCACCTTTAAACTTCTTTATTTATACTAAGCAATATTAAAGGTGTAAATTTATATTATGATGTCTTCTTTTTAAAACACATGTCGTCATAAATAGTTGTTTACAGGTATTTGAATGGACATTATACTAATTGCTTAACTTTGAGGAAGGAAAGTATGTCAATTAACAATAATGCGCTTGATACCTATCGACTTTTAAAAGCAACTGCCGAAGTTGCTGAAAAGTCATTAGAAGGACGTATTCAACATTATCGCGCTCATCTTAAATCAGAAGAAAAAGAATTAAGAACATACACCCAAAAAGCAGCCGCTGATTTATTAGGATGTAACAATCGTACACTAAAACGTCGTCATGATAATGGCGACTTTGACGATTTGAATATCAAACGGGGCGCTAACGGCCATTATGCTTACACATTGGTTAATATATTTGCAATGGCAGATATTATGGACATAAAGCCAGATCACCGTTCTGATAGTGATAAACTACAAGTTATTGTTATTAATTCACTCAAAGGGGGCTGTGGCAAAACAACGAGTATGGTTAATATTGCAGCGGCACTTGCCACTACTAATATTAAGCGATACCGAATTGGGATTATAGATTTAGACCCTCAAGGTTCTTCATCTAGTTTTTTCCCATCGAGTGAACACGATCCCATTACTGTTGGGGATCTAATGCGCGATTGTATCGACTTAGACGACGGTGAAACCTGGCCAGAATTTGTTTCAAGTTCATTTTTACCAACACATATTCCTAATATTCGTGTTTTACCTTCGGGTATGGATGATTTTTACTTTGAACACGAAACCGCAACTTTACTCAAAGACACATCAAATTATGAAGAAACACGTCATTATCACAAATTACTCGAAAAGGTAATTGATCCGGTAAAAGACGAGTTCGACATATTACTAATCGACACTGCCCCTACCCTTAACTTTATGTTTTATAATGCATTAATGGCATCTACAGCTATGTTAATTCCTGTTCATCCAGAAGCTGTTGATTTTGATGCTAATAATAAATATTTAAAACGTTTAGGTGAGATTTATCATACTGTTGCCGCACTTGGCCATGAAGGTTGGGACTTTATGCAGTTTTTAGTTACTAATTACGTAAAAGGTAACCATTCACAACGTGATATTGTTAAAGATGTACGTAGTGCTTTTGGTCGCCAAGTAATGAGTTACCCAATTAACCACAGTTCTGCTATCACGGCGAGCTCATCATCGTTCAATACCATTTTTGATCAAAAAGCATCAGACAGTTTAGCAAGTCGCGAATCTCTTATGCGAGCACAAGAAAATATTAAAGATGTTGTTGACGAACTTGAAATGCTGATCAGATCCAATTGGCAGTCTACTCAATCAAAATTAAATACACCTAAGTAAGGATGTTAAATAATAATGGCTAAAAAACGTAAAAACGACACCCGCTTAGACCCATTTGCAACAGCTGTAGGAAATAGCAGCCTTGATGCGCTTTTAGAACAAGCTAATGCTGGCGATGTAATTAAAATGCCAGCACCGAGTGATTCTTCGCGACAAATTACCCTTGTTTGTAAAGTAATCTCACATGCTGATATTGAAAAAACGACTCATGTTTATGGCAAAAACCGTCGTGTTCAGTCGCTTTTAAACGAAAAATCGGTGTCGGATATTCTTCCTGCTATTCGTGAAGACGGACGAAATCAGCATCCCGCTCTGCTTTGGGAGCAAGGAGATATAAGTTTAGTACTCGCTGGTTCTCGCCGCAGAATGGCGTGTATTTTAGGTAATGCAGATTATCTTGTTTTAAGTTCAAGCGATTTCACAGAGCAAGATGCTAAAATTTTAGCTGTTTCGTCTGACCAATATATAGCACCCAGCTTGTGGGAATTAGGTCAAGCTTATCAACAAACCAAAAACGAACTTCTAGAACAAGGTAAAAAAGGATCGTATCGCGAAATTGCAGCCATTGAAGGTGTATCCCACACAGCAATTGCAGATGCAATAAAAGCGTATGAGCAAATACCGTCTTCTGTTATTGCTTTGTACCCTACAGCAAATCACGTTGGTAGAGAAGTCGCTAAAAAGCTTGTTATTGCCAAGGAGCGCGATGCTGAGAGCTTTAACCATTTAGTAGCTAATGTCGCTAGTAACACTGAGGTAAACGCCATCACAAGTGACGACAAGCGTGCTATGGCTATCACTAAGTTATTGACTGCTGAACCTCAAGCCCCTTCAAAGAAAGAAGCTGTGTTGGAAAACGAGTATGTAATGTTGCAACGAAACTTAAAAAGTGGCGATGTGTCGATTAAAATTAATAATAAAGTAATGACCGACAAACGTTTAGAGCAGTTGACCAAGTTATTAAGTGCATTTAATTAGTTAGTAAAATAACGATCTGTTAGGTTCTATCAGTTAGTTAAACTATGATCTAGCAGTCTGTCTAGTTAGTAAAAATTTGATCCATGTTCGTGTTGTCATAGCGATTTTACTTAAATAGCATTAATGAGATCATTTTTTTACTAACTATTTTCCACTTCCCTGTATTTTTTCTGTCATTAGCTTATCTCTTAGTAAAATTATGATCTGTAAAGCCCCTACGTTGTGCGTAAGGTGTTTATATTTTGTTTGTTATTTGTGGGTTACTGTTCGTTTTTTATTACGCTACCGTTTACCATCATAAACCGAATTTTTACTAACCTATCAACTCCAACCAGTTTACATTACTGTGAATAGTGCTTTAGCTCAGCGCTTATAAGGCATATACTGGGAAAATTATTTTAAAAAATTAATCCTTTGAGTGACATGTCTGCTAACTTATCAAAAAATGATTTACTGGCTATTTTTGAAGAAATTAAAAATGAGCAGGCTACTCAGTTTCCTCTTTCTGAGCGTTTTATAAATAAACTGTTTAAGCCAAACGTGTTGGCAAAGGGTAAAGCGTATTATAAAAATGGTAAAATCGCCTGGTTAGAACATAACAGTGATTTTTCGGTGATAGACTCAACCGTTCAAAGTGATACCGGCGCCTCTTATAATCAGCGAATCGAGATCAGTAAATTACCAACAGGTTATTCTGTTGATACCCACTGTACCTGTAATATCAAATCAAAATGCCTACACCTAGCAGCCATTTTGTTAAAGCTTAAAATTGAGCACTCCGGTGAGTATGGCGAAGACTATTTTATAAATGATTGGTTCAGTGAATTAAGTACACTTAAAAGTACCGAATCAACAACACCGTCTCAAGTCCTACTTTTTGTATTAAGTGTTGAAAATAAAAAAGTATTTATATCTCCTAAAATAGCTAATTTCGACAAAGACCAAAATTATACCTTAGGGCGCAATCTAACAGACCAGCAATTAAATAGCTTTATAACGCCAAATGATTTACTTGAAAGCGACTTTAGACTTTATAGTTGGATCCGTTCACAAAATGCAGTTGGTAGTCTTGAGTTAAAAGGTCAATGGGGGTTTAGCGCGTTACAGCAGTTGATTGCAACCGAGCGCTTATTTTTGCATCGTTCTCGAACTGCAATAAAGCCTCAAAGTGGCCAGGCGCTTAGTTTTAATTGGCAACAAGAAAAAGAGCTTACAAAATTAGTCGTTAATTTAGAACAAAGTAAAAATTGGGCGGTACTCAAAACTACACCTCCTACATACCTTGACCTTGACCACTTAAAAGTTGGCCGTATACGCACACCGTTAAGTGGCGATGAAATAGCCCACTTACAAACCATGCCTGCAATACACAGCCCTAATTTCGACCGTATTTATAAACAGCTTGCAGATAACTTTGGTGCGGGTGTTATTCCCCATCCCACCAATACGCAATCTGTTTTACCGCATACAGCAAGTAATGCAGTAATTAAAGTTTCTATGGAAGAGGCTGGTTTAAGGCTATCTTTATCATTTAAGTATAAAAATAAACATTACCCCGCAGGTACAGCGCCAAATAATTTAATTAACAGCGCGTTTGAAAACACAGTAACCAATGAGCTTGTTAATTTAGGTTTTGAGTTTTGTAAAGGGGGTTTACAAAGTGAGTTTACTTTTAATAAGCAATCAGCAATTCATTTGCACTGGTTAACTTACGAGGTATTTCCGAGCTTTAAAGAGCATGGTTGGAAAGTAACTATTGGTAAGATGGATATCGCCAATCCGCAAAGTGAAGTTACATTGATTGCGAATAGAGCTGCAGGGCATCAAATGCACTGTAAAGTGCTTATTAACAGCAGCAAGCTTTCACAACTTTTTAGCAACGAAGATTCACTTTATCAATCGTTAAATCGACAAAGTCAGTTATTTCATTACTACCCTGTTGGCCGCCAATTTGGTGTTATTAATAAGTCAGCCATGAACGTTTTGTCTGATTTTAAGCAACGTTTTGAGTTTGTAAAAACACGTGACGAATTTAATATACCCCTTTCGTACTTGCCAGAACTTGTAAAACACACTGCAATTAATGTTGAGCTGCACGACGATTCACTCGAGCTCTATCTTGAGGAGCTTAACAGTACACATAAAACAATGCCGAGCGTATCGCTGCATGGTTTAAATGAGTCTGTCGAACTTAGAGAGTATCAACAGCAAGGTGTTGATTGGCTTAGTTTTTTAAAACGCCACAAACTTGGTGGCATTTTAGCTGACGATATGGGGTTGGGTAAAACACTGCAGGTCATTGCGTTTTTAACGAGTACGTACAATCGTCCGCAGGCAGGTCCTACACTAATCGTGTGTCCAACCAGTTTAGTGAGTAACTGGCAAAACGAAATACTTAAATTTACCAAAGGATTAAAGGTAACTACTATATTTGGGTCTAATCGTAACGAGCCACTGCAACACCTAGCGCAAGCGCAGTGCATACTGACTACTTACCCTTTGTTAAAACGTGATATAGCTTATTATTCACCGCTTTTTTTTGAAAACATAGTGCTAGACGAAGCGCAATATATTAAAAATGACACGGCGCAAGTATCTCGATTGGTAAAACGACTTAATGCTGATTTTAAATTGTGCTTAAGCGGTACCCCAATCGAAAACAACTTGCTTGAACTCAAGTCTTTACTCGACTTTGCTATGCCCTCTCTTTTAGGCTCTCAGGCTCATTTTAAACAACATTTTCAAACGCCTATTGAGCGTGAGGCCGACATGCAGCGTGCAGAGCAATTAAAAGCACTCATAATGCCGTTTATACTGCGCCGAACAAAAGCACAAGTGGCGCAAGAACTGCCGCAAAAAACAGAAATAACTAAAGAGTTTGAGTTTGAGCCCAAACAAAAAGAAATGTATCAAGGGATAACACGTGCCCTTGAAGAAAAGCTCATAGATCTATTTGCTGAGCAAGGCGTTCAAAAAAGTAAACTTGCCTTTTTAGAGGCTTTACTGAAGCTAAGACAAATTTGTTGTCATCCAAAGCTCATTGAACCTGATACACAAGCCGGGTCTGCCAAATTAGAATGGTTATCTACTCACCTCCCTTTAATGCTAAGTTTGGGGCGTAAAGTAATTATATTTAGCCAATTTACATCAGCGTTAGATTTAATTGCAAAGCAATTAACTGAATTGGACATTAACTTTAGTTTATTAACAGGCCAAACTCGCCATCGCGATAAAGTTATAGATGAGTTTACCAGTGGCAAAACGTCTGTTTTTTTAATTAGCTTAAAAGCAGGCGGCACTGGGCTTAATTTAACGCAAGCCGATACGGTTATTCATTTCGATCCATGGTGGAACCCCGCAGTAGAAAAACAAGCCACCGATCGTGCCTATCGTATTGGACAAACTAACCCAGTTTTTGTTTATAAGTTGATTATGAGTCATTCAATTGAACAAAAAGTATTTAAAATGCAAGAAGACAAACAAGCACTTGTTGATGCATTATTTACCGATAAATCAATGAGCTTTACACAGTTCGATGAGCAACAAATGCTGTCACTTATAAAAAATTAATTTATTTTAAAATTAGTGCGATCTTTTTTGAACTTATTTAAATGCAGGGCGTCTACTATTATGCTTGTTGATTAATTGCAGTTAACACAAGTTTTCATGTTGATTCCCTATTTAGTTACTAATTTTTAGTAATGATTAAGCCAGTTCATTTTGAACTGGCTTTTTTTATGCCTGTTTTTAGTGTTTAGTTGCTTATTAGTCGGGCTAAAGTTATTTAAATTAATTTGATCTTTTTTTTGAACTTATTTGAACTCAGGTCGTCTACTATTATGCTTGTTGATTAATTGCAGTTAACACAAGTTTTCATGTTGATTCCCCCCCATTTAGTTACTTATTTAGTAATGATCAAGCCAGTTCATTTTGAACTGGCTTTTTTTATGTTTAATTTTTACCGTTTAATGCTTTATTTGCCAAAGATCAGTTTTTTAAAATAATTAGATCTTTTAATGAACTTAATTCAAAACAGGGCGTCTACTATTGTGCTTGTTGATTAATTGCAGTTAATTCAAGTTTCATGTTGATTCCCCTGTTGTGTTACTTATTTAGTAATGGTTGAGCCAGTTCATTTGAACTGGCTTTTTTTATGGCTGTTATTTGTTACCCCCTACTTCTACTCAAACTTATTCGTTATGATGGCATGTCCATAAATTTTATAAGTTTATTTTATGATTACTCAAATACTCACCCAAATTGATTGGGTAAGCACAGCTGCAGGGTTTACGGCAGGTGTTGTGCTTTATAGTGTTATTGGTGTTTTGCCTCGCAGAAAATTAAAAAAAACAATTAACGAGCAACAACAGCAACTCTCTTTATTACAAAGTCAGTTCGATAACAAAGCTGAGCAACTTAGCGCCTTACAAGATGAACATGAGTTGCTTGAGCATAGCCACCAAGAACAGCGCGACGAAGCGCAGCATTTTAAAACTCGTTGCAGTGAACAAGAAAAACAAAGCATGCAATACAATCAGTTTTGGCAAAAAGCCGAAACCGAAATAACGCAGTTGCGTGCACAATATAATCAACGCGATGTAGAGCTTAACTCCATGCGAACTATGCTTGAGCAAAAGCAGCAAAGCTTTACTGAGCAGTTAGCTCAAATAGAAGAAAGTAAAAACGTACTTAAAAAAGAGTTTGAAAATTTAGCCAATAAAATCCTCGATGAAAAAACCCAAAGCTTTAAAGTGACTAACCAAGAAAGTATTGAACAACTGCTTAAACCCGTTCAAGGTGAGTTAAAAGGCTTTAGAGATAAAATGGAATCAATTCATGTTGAGGACTTAAAACAGCGTGCACAATTAAAAACTGAGCTTTTACATTTACAAGCCAAAAGCCAATCCATCACAGAGCAAGCCGATAAGCTAAGTAACGCCTTACAAGGGCAAAAGAAAACCCAAGGTAACTGGGGCGAACTCATGCTTGAAAACGTGCTTGATAGCGCAGGCTTACGCGCAGGTACCGATTACAAACGCGAAGTGTCGTTTAATACCGAGGATGGTCGTTTGCGCCCAGATGTTGTAGTGTATTTACCACAAGAGCGTCATTTAGTTATAGATGCAAAAACATCCCTTAATGCCTACACCCGTTATGTAAATGCTGAAAATGAACTTGATGCTAATCAAGCTATTAAAGAGCATGTAAATGCAGTTACGGCTCGAATAAACGAACTAGCCAGTAAGTCATATGACCGCCTCCCTGGGTTAAATTCACCTGAGGTTGTCATTATGTTCGTACCTATAGAGTCAGCCTTTGTAGAGGCGCTTAAATATCAAAGTGATATTTATCAACAAGCGATAGAAAAAAACATTCTGGTCGCTACTCCCACTACGCTGTTAACCAGTTTAAATATTGTTAAACAGCTGTGGCGTTTTGAAGAGCAAACTAAATATTCAAAGGAGCTGGCAAATCGTGCAGAGCGCTTCTACAACAAATTAAATGGCTTTTTACTCAGCATGGAAGGTGTTGGTAAACAATTAGACCGAGCAAAAGAAAGTTACGACAAGGCCTTTTCTCAGCTTTACCGGGGTAAAGGTAACTTAATTAAACAAGCCTCAGAGTTTAAAGAGCTGGGTGTATCGGTGCAAAAAGAATTACCTCAAGAAAGCGTTGAACGTGCTCACTTAGAGCTAGATGAATAATCACCGCACATAATATTTGCGCACTGAGGTTGTGCGTTTATGTGGCTAGTTATTTACTAACGGCGCAGGCACTATAATAATACCTGTCCTTTAGGATTAACCACATGCAACGCCCAACCGTTTTTTTCATTTCTCATGGCGGCGGCCCAATGCCATTACTAGGTGATGCCAACCATGCAGAAATGCGAGCTTGCTTAGAACAGGTTGCCGCTACAATCCCAAAGCCCTCTGCTATTTTAATGGTCAGCGCGCATTGGGAAGCTCAACTAATTAGTATAACCGCGCACTCTTCACCGCCGCTTATTTACGATTACTACGGTTTTCCTGAGCAGGCGTATCAATTAACTTACCCTTGTGCTGGCCAGCCGCAACTTGCTAATTTAGTACAGCAAGCGCTCGCAACACGTAATATTGACTCAAAACTCGATTTTCAGCGTGGTTTTGATCACGGGATGTTTGTGCCGTTAAAAATTATGTACCCAGAGGCCGACATTCCCTGTGTGCAAATATCCTTGCATCCAAGTCTTGATCCGCTGTTGCATGTTGAAATTGGTAAAGCGCTGCAAAGTATTGATTATGATAACTTATTAATTATAGGCTCAGGCTTTACCTTCCATAATATGCGCGCTTTTGGTGTTACCCAATCAAGCGATGTTAATCAGCAAAACCTGGCATTTGAAAATTGGCTGGTAAGCACAGTCGCAGATCAAACATTAACCGAGCATCAGCGTGAACAGCAATTATTAGCATGGCAGCAAGCTCCAGCTGCACGCTTTAATCACCCCAGAGAAGAGCACTTGTTACCACTACATGTATGCTATGGCGCTGCTATGTGTTCCAGCACTGAGGTATTTGAATTAAATATTGCTAATAAGCGAGCCAGTATGTATTTGTGGCAATAATAAAAAACACGCCAGACTTTACTAGGCGTGTTTTTTGGTACTACTGCATTTATTGCAGCGGTTAAGCGGCAATTACCATTTCATTTCACCTTTATGAACTTTAGCGCCAATGCTAAGAGCCATAGGTAATACAGCCTCTGGGTATGTGTTTGTCATTTTATCTATCAGCAGTTTACTGCTATTACTACTTTGCTTAGCGTGTGCAAAATCCTTTAAATACTGGATTGAAAAATCAATATTTGCAGCATCTAATTGAGTGCCTGCTTTCATATGCCCAGGGATCACCACGTCAGGGTTGAGTGCTTTCATTTCATTAAGTTGCTTTGCCCATGCATTTTGCTCTGCTTGAGTTTGTGCATCGGCCATCCATAAATGAACATTAGCGTATACAGCCACATTTCCTAAAATAGCTTTATTATCAGGTATCCATAAATAAGGACGATGATTATGCTCACCCTCTGTACCACGAATTTCAATGGTATGGCCTTCTATTTTTAAGCTATTACCATTAAATATCTTAGGTACGACGGGGTTTTTAGGTGCGTTTTCACCCATTTTTGGCGTCCAAAAAGCAAGTTTGCCTTTAAGCTTTGCTGCTATTTTTTGGTGCACTGCCGGTGTGGTTATAATCTCTACGTCAGGAAAAAACTGCTGTAACACTTCAGCGCCAAAGTAGTAATCAGGATCGGCTTGGCTAATAAAAATAGTTTTTAGTTGTTTACCAGAGTCAATTACTTTGGCGGCAATGCGCAATGCATCTGCTTTGGTAAATCCGCTATCAATTAAAATTGCATCGGTACGGCCATAAACCAGCGTGGCATTAACATGAAAGCTATTGCTGTCAGCGTTATACACATCAAGGGTTAGTGGGGTTTCGTCTGCAATAGCGATATTGCTGGCTAATAGTGTGCTTAGTAAAAGAGTGCGTAGGTTCATAGTATTCTCATCATTGGTTGCTAATGCGAGCATAATAAAGGTTTGATATGTTCAGAAAAACAACCAATAATTAGCATCATTGTTTCATAAATCGTGCAAATACTATGGATAAACTTACCGCAGCGCAGGTTTTTGTGGATGTTGCCTACTCAGGCAGTTTTACTGCCACTGCCGATCGGCTTGAAATGTCACGCCCTATGGTTACTCGTCATATTGAGTCGGCAGAGGCCTGGTTAAATACGCGCTTATTGCATCGCACTACCCGTAAAGTAACGCTTACCACCGCCGGCGAGGCCTGTTTACCCGAAATAGAGCAATGGTTAGCACAGGCTAACCGTTTAGTTGAACAAACAAAAAGCCAGCAACAGTTGTCAGGTAAAATACGAGTAGCGACCAGTATGTCGTTAGGTTTTGCGCAATTAGCCCCTATATTTACACGCTTTATGAAACGTCATCCTAACGTGCAAATAGACATAGATCTTGAAGACTCAACCACAGATCTAATAGAGCAACGTGTTGATTTGGCAATACGTATTGCAGCCAATCCTGATCCATCTTTAATAGGTAAACCTATTGCCGAGTGTGAATCTATATTAGTGGCCTCAGCCGACTACCTTGCTGATTATCCGCCAATAACGATACCACAACAGTTAAGCGCTCATCAGTGTTTAGGCTATAAAAACTTCGACCGATATATTTGGCATTTACACAACGGGGATGAGTTTCAATCTGTTGATGTTAAATGCAATTTAAGTGCAAACGAGGCCACCACATTACTTCATGCAGCCATAGCCGGTGGTGGTATTTCAGTACAGCCTACGTATTTGGCAAATCAATATATACTTGATGGTCGCTTGCAGCGTGTATTAGCGCCATGGACATTAAACCCAATGAAAATATATGTGCTTTACCCTTCTCGTCAGCATTTATCGGCAACAGTAAGAGCACTAATCGACACGCTCAGTGATGAATTTAAAAATCCAGCATGGTAATTAATTATAAAAGTTTGGGTTTAAACCATAGCTTTGTGCGTTAAGCATGCTGATATTGTGTAGGTTATTTTGTTACAGTAAATGTAATAAGCGCCTTAATCTATAAAGGTCAGCAGACCCAAGGAACAATAACAATGAATCTGATCAAAATATCGGGCTTGGCACTGGCCATTGTTGCGGGCTTAGGCTTGCAAGCATGTTCAAGTACCAGCATAACAACCAACAATAATGCAGCGATGAGCACCGTGAATAACCCATTAAGCCTAGCGCAAATTTATAAAGATAAAGAATTTAAAACCCAGCGAAGCACTTACTTTAAGTGGCTAGACGATGGTACCGGCTATACCGTACTTGAAGAGCGCGAAAGCGAAAAAGAAAAAGCAGACGATAACAACGCCGATGACGAAAAAGAGCACGGCGTAAAAGGCAACGACATTGTATTTTACAATGCTGACGGCACAGGCCGTAAAGTATTAGTTGAGTTTGAAAAGCTATTGCCAGAGGGCGCAGACGAGCCATTTGCAATCGAAAGTTACCAATGGTCAAAAGACGGTAAATGGCTGATGGTATTTACCAACAGCGAGCAAGTTTGGCGCTCACGCAGCAGAGGCGACTTTTGGTTACTTAACCTTGAGACTAACCAATTACAGCAACTTGGTGGTAAGGACGTTGAGCCAACTACGTTAATGTTTGCTAAGTTCTCGCCAGATAGCTCAAAAGTAGCCTACGTGCGCGATAACAATATTTATATGCAAGCGGTTGGCAGCAACAAAGTGACTGCGCTCACAACCGATGGTAACGCCACTATTGTTAACGGTAATTTTGATTGGGTATACGAAGAAGAGTTTACTATTGCAGATGGTTTTCGTTGGAGCCCCGACAACAAATCAATTGCCTATTGGCAGCTTGATACCAGTGACGTTAAATTTTTCACTATGATCAACAACACTGATGATCTGTACCCTACCCTTAAAAAATTCCCATATCCTAAAGCGGGTGAAACCAACTCTGCCGTGCGTGTTGGTGTGGTAAGCCTTGCTGATAAACAAACCCGTTGGGCTGAGCTTGAAGGCGATAACCGCGACCGTTATATTCCGCGTATTAGCTGGGCAGGCACTGGCAAGGAATTAATGATTCAAGACTTAAACCGCCCACAAAGCCATAACAAAGTGTGGTTGTTTGATTGGCAAAAGCAGCAACTAACTAAAATTTTAGAAGACAAAGACGATGCGTTTATAGAATGGTTTTATAAAGCAAACTGGTCAAAAGACGGCGAGTTTTTTATTTGGCACAGTGAGCGCGACGGTTGGCGTCATCTTTATCGTGTATCGCGCGATGGCAAAACTATTATCGACCTAACCCCAGGCAATTACGACATTATTGATATGCTGAGCATTAATGAAGACAAAAACGTGATGTATTTTATTGCCTCGCCAAACGATCCTGGTCAGCGTTATTTATACAGCACACCGCTTGATGGCAGCAGCAAACCGGTACGGGTAACACCTGCTGAGTTTGAGGGCTCAAACAGCTACTACATGTCAAAAGATGCCTCATGGGCTATGCACACTTACTCTAAATTTGGTACGCCACCGACTAAAGAGATCATTAAAGTAAGCGATCATAGTAATGTAAAAACCTTAGTTGAAAATACAAAGCTTAAACAAAAGCTGGCTGAGCAAAGCTTACCAAAGCATGAGTTTTTTAAAGTAAGTGCACAAGATGGCACCGAGCTTGACGGCTACATTATGTTCCCAGAGAACATGGATAAAAGTAAAAAATACCCAATTGTGTTTTACGTATACGGCGAACCATGGGGCTCTACTGTGCAAGACCGCTGGGAAGGCAACAGTTACTTGTATAAATCACTGTTAACGCAAAAAGGCTTTATTGTGGCATCGGTTGATAACCGTGGCACACGTGCACCAAAAGGCCGCGATTGGCGCAAATCGATTTATAAAAAAATTGGCTCAATTACCGTACAAGACCAAGTAGACGCCCTAGATGCTATGGCTAAACGCTGGGGTGTAATAGACACCGACCGTGTTGGCGTATGGGGACATTCTGGGGGCGGTAGTTCAACCCTTAACTTGTTATTCCGCCACGGTGATAAATTTAAAGTGGGCATTGCCTCAGCACCCGTGCCAGACATTCGTTTGTACGACACCATTTACCAAGAGCGTTATGCGGGCAACCCAAATACAGACCCAGAGAGTTACGATAACACCTCGCCGATTACCTTTGCTAAAAACCTAACTGGTAAGCTGTTGCTTATTCACGGTACGGGCGATGATAACGTGCATTATCAAGGTTCAGAGCGATTAATTGACGAGCTTGTAAAGCACAATAAGCAGTTTGAGTTTTTCTCATACCCAAACCGCTCACATAGCTTACGTGAAGGCAAAGGCACTACCTTGCATTACCATACTATGATGGCTGACTTTTTTGAAAAGCACTTACTAACCAAGTAATCGCTTTAAAAAGTAAAATACTAAAGCCGAACACTAATTATTAGTGTGCGGCTTTTTAATCAAAATGGTGCGGGGGTTTACAAAGCGTAAGTTGGGTAGAGTGCAACAAAACCCGACAATAATAAAAAATGACTTATACACTCAAGGTCATCTAAAATAGCGAAGGCTCACCATGTTATTAGCCAGTTTTCTATTTCGATAACATCATCACGATCAAACACCATTAAACTTGAATGAGAGCGGGCATTAAAAGTTATTTTTTTTACTAACTCATTTTGTATAGATGAAAAGTAAGCCGGGGGGGATAGAGAGTCAACATCTGAGTTAATTACCAATACAGGCTTTTTAGTCTCAGTTAATTTAGGCAATAAATTTGTTTCTTGAATGGTTACTCCTGCCTCAAACATTGCTTGGTTAACAATATTATCAATCTCGCTATGAAAAAAATGACTAAGCAAAGGCGATTTATAAGGTAAGTGCTCCCATAGAATGGCCGACTACAACAGTCGGGTTATTTGTTTGATTTAAAAGTGGTTCAGCAAGCAGTTCATTTAAAATGCCGTGCTCTTTTGTTGCAAATACAAATGCTTCAGTTGATTCACCATGGCCAAAAAGATCTGGAATAATAACGTTCATACCAAGCGCTCTAAAATAGATAGCTGAAGCCATCATTGCTTCTTTACTGCCTCCATAGCCATGAAGTAATAAAGCAGTGCCTTTAAAACGATTAAATGTATCTGGTGTCATTCTGTGTGAAATTGTATTTTCTACATTATTACCAGTTGCATGAAGGTTGTAATAAACAGAACTCTCTTGAGAAAATTCGGCTGCTTGATAAGGTTCAGCAGCCAGGTATGTAATGCATTGAGTGGTACTAAAAGAGCAAAACTTTTGTTTTTCAAAGCCAATGTCACTAGGTTTTGTTTTTATAAACTGTGCTTCAGAAAGATAGATACCGGGGTTTGACATGACGTAACTGCCAATTGAAGTACAGCCAGACAAAGAAAATATATAAAGTGTAACTGCTAGTAGTTTGGTGAAATTTTCCATTTTCGCTTCATTAGTTAAATTTGAATATTAATACTTTAATTAAGCAGATAACGCCCTATGAGGTGGAGGAGGTTTTAGCCGTTAGTTAGGCATTTTTTATTATTTCAAAGTACCTTAACAGTATCTTCTATCTACCTCAATTTTCTCAAGTAAATAAATCTGTTTGGCATTAGGTAGACACTTTCTTATTAATCTAAACCCAAATTTAGTGCTTAATTATGACTTTGAGTTACTTTTTTATCTAGTTTTTATGGATTTAGGGGCTGAAATTTCACTCTCTTTTTAATCAAAATAGTGGGGGGGTTACAGCTGGATTTAAAGATTAAAGGAACAAGAATACTGCTCAATAGGTAATAATTGAATCGTTTAATACTAAACACAGCTTGGAATTAGAGAGGTATTAAAAAAGTAGCATCCTTGCTACTACAAGTGCGATATTAACTGCTTGGTTGCGAAGGTTGATACTTATTAACGAGAATGTGCTGCAAACTTTTAAGTGCCCGCTTTATCGCTTGCAGCATACTTCGTCCTTTTGTATTTACATTAATACTGGGTAGCCCAGGTAAAAGAATATTAATTTTGCACTGCTGTAAAGTGCCGTGGCGATCACTCGAAAGATCATTTATTTGAATCTCCACTTTACGAATATTTAAAGCATGTTTTGCCAATTGTGTTTTGATCAGCTTTAAAAGCGACATCTTTTCACTTGCGTTAATTATCTTGTTTTTAACTGTAAGTTTCAGCTTCATGCAATTACACCTTTTAATAGTACCTATGTTGCAGGCATGACTGTAATCTACTAACTTAGAGTCAAAGGAAAAAGCTGATTATTTCTTACTTTAAGACAGGTATTTTCGAATGATTACCAACATCAACTACAATCACTTATATTATTTTTGGCAGGTAAGTAAGCATGGCAGTATTGCAGCGGCGAGTAAAATACTTAATTTAACGCCGCAAACGGTCAGCTCACAAATTACTAACTTAGAGCAACGACTAGGAAAACCACTGTTTGTTCGCCAAGGGCGAGGCCTACAGTTAACGGAATTTGGCCATGTAACCCAGCAATACACCAATGATATGTTTGCTATTGCTCACGAATGGCTCGAAACCACGCAAGGCGATACCACGCACTATTCACGAACGTTAAAGGTCGGTATTTCAGATGTGTTGCCCAAATCACTGGTGTCAAAGTGGCTAGCCCCTTTAATTAATAACGACCGTATTACCAACTTACACTGTATTGATGGCCAACAAGATGAACTGCTTGCACAAATGGCGATTCATAAGCTTGATTTAGTGTTAGCCGATAAACCGCTCGATACCACTTTATCGCTTAAGGCGTTTTGCCATGAAATAGGCAAAAGCCAAATCGCTCTTTTTGGAAACAAAACATGGCATTCGCAGTTACATAAGCAGTTTCCGCAATCTTTAAATAACAAGCCTTTAGTGCTGCCTGCAAAAGAAAGCCCCGTTGCGCGTGCTATGTATTATTGGCTGCAAGAACACAAGATTGAAATGACAATAGCTGGCCATGTTGACGACAGCGCATTAATGAAGTCGTTAGGTGAGCAAGGGTTTGGCATATTCCCTGCGCCTATTTCGGTAAGAGCCGAAGTAGAGCGTCACTACGACGTTAATTATATTGGTACAATTGAAAATGTTTATCAGCATTATTATGCCTTTACGCCCGACAGGCTTATTCAAGACAGTATTTACGATGAATTTATAAAGCATGCTCAAACAACGTAAGCTTAGCGCTACTCGTCATGTGGTTATCAATGCGTTTAATTAAGCGCCCTATTTTTAAATACTAAATTGTATTTAAAAAATAAACATTTCCTCATTTAGCTTTATATTAAATTTTTAACGTGGGTTGTGACTTTTAAGTCATTAAATTAATTAGACTTTATTAAATAGCAGATCTACCAGTACAAACGATAAGCACATTCTAAAAGCATTGAATATTATTCAGGTTTTATATGAATAAACTGCATAGCTTACTTTATTAAATAGAGATCTGGACGTCTAAATTGGATTGCACCCCTCATCAGCAACTAATCAATATTGCTAACTTAATGAATTCACTCAAGCGTGAATCTGTCTCATGTTTTACCTGAAATAAACCCGTTTTTCTTCATGCTGCATACCGCGTATAAATTCATTAACTCAGCAAAGCATCACTACTGCTTAACCGTTATGTCGGTTTAACAACCAGTTAATAAAAGCAGTAACCACTCAAATTGAAAGGATACGGCTATGAGCACTGATCTTACATTTATTATTAAAAGCACTAACTTGGATGAAAACTACCATCCGTCAAATAACACACGTATTACAACCAATTTCGCTAATTTAGCTAGGGGTGAAAGCCGCCAACAAAACCTGCGTAATACCCTAAAAATGATCAACAATCGTTTTAATGCACTGGCCAGTTGGGATAACCCACAAGGGGATCGTTACGAGATTGAGCTCGAGATCATTTCGGTTGATTTAGACATTGCAGGCAGTGGTCAGGCATTTCCGTCAATTGAGGTATTAAAAACCAATATTATTGACCGCCAAACCAACGAGCGAATTGAAGGCATGGTGGGTAATAACTTTTCATCGTATGTGCGCGACTACGATTTTAGTGTGTTATTGCTTGAGCATAACAAAAGCAAACCGCAATTTAGTATCCCTGATAACTTTGGTGACTTACACGGCAAGTTGTTTAAATGCTTTGTAAGCTCAAATACCTATAAACAGCACTTTAAAAAGCCACCGGTTATTTGTTTAAGCGTGTCTGATAACAAAACCTATCAGCAAACCGAAAATCTACACCCTATCTTGGGCGTAGAGTATCAGCCTAATGAGTCGTCGTTAACAGAGCAATACTTTAAAAAAATGGGCCTACAAGTGCGCTACTTTATGCCACCAAACAGCGTTGCACCGTTAGCGTTTTACTTTTTTGATGACCTACTTAACGACTACAGCAACCTTGAACTAATTAGCACTATTAGCACTATGGAAACGTTTCAAAAAATTTATCGTCCAGAAATTTATAACGCTAATGCCGCCGCAGGTAGCCGTTACAAACCGAATTTAAAAAATGACGACCATTCGTTAACGCAAATTGTGTATGACCGCGCAGAGCGAGGTCAATTAGCGGTTGAGCAAGGCAAATTTACCGAGCAGCATTTTATTAAGCCTTATCAGTCAGTACTGCAGCAGTTCTCAGCAAATATTGCTTAATTACACAACAAAATTTAAGGCAGCATTTATTATGAAAAAACTATTACCCACTTCATCAGCAGGCAGCTTGCCAAAACCGTCATGGCTTGCCGAACCCGAAACCTTATGGTCACCGTGGAAATTACAAGGTAGTGAGCTGGTTGATGGCAAACACGACGCCCTGCGTATTTCCCTGCACGAGCAACAAACCGCAGGCGTAGATATAGTGAGCGATGGCGAACAAACCCGCCAACACTTTGTAACTACTTTTATTGAGCACTTAAATGGCGTTGATTTTGAAAACCGTAAAACAGTTAAAATTCGCGACCGTTACGACGCCAGCGTACCCACAGTAGTTGGCCCCGTGTCTCGCACGAAATCGGTATTTGTTGAAGACGCCAAGTTTTTACGCCAGCAAACTAGCCAACCAATTAAATGGGCATTGCCAGGGCCAATGACCATGATCGACACCCTGTATGACGATCACTATAAAAGCCGTGAAAAACTGGCATGGGAATTTGCTAAAATACTCAACCAAGAAGCCAAAGAGCTAGAAGCCGCTGGGGTTGATATAATTCAATTTGATGAACCCGCTTTTAACGTGTTTTTTGACGAGGTAAACGACTGGGGCATAGCTTGCCTAGAGCGAGCTATAGAAGGGTTAAAATGCGAAACCGCCGTGCATATTTGTTATGGCTACGGGATTAAGGCCAACACCGATTGGAAGAAAACCCTCGGCACCGAGTGGCGACAATACGAAGAAGTATTTCCTAAGCTGCAAAAATCGAATATTGATATTATTTCGCTAGAATGCCAAAACTCACATGTACCCATAGAGCTACTAGAACTCGTACGCGGTAAAAAAATAATGGTAGGCGCAATCGATGTAGCCACCAACACTATAGAAACCCCTGAAGAGGTGGCCAGCACCCTACGCGAAGCACTTAAATATGTAGATGCCGACAAACTCTACCCATGCACCAACTGCGGCATGGCCCCCCTACCCCGCGATATTGCAAACGGCAAACTCAACGCTCTTAGCAAAGGTGCAGAGCTAGTACGTAACGAACTATTAGCAGCGAATGTCGCTTAATTTTAGTTATAGCTGCTGCAAAAAAGCCACACCTTAACACATGTTGAGGTGTGGTTTTTTTAATCAAAATGTCATGGGGGTTTACACAATGAGGTTAAAGGCAAAAGGTCTTAGGTGAAAGGTGATAGGGGAAAGGTTTTAAGTTAGTTGAATATTAGTTGGGTTGAGTGCAATAAACCTAGCAAAAGTAATTAAATCTAACCGAGCCGCTAGGTATTATCGATTTGAAAGTACCCCATTTACAGAGAACGGCAACGCTCGCTTAAGTGTTATGCTCGTACTTCAAAGCGATCACCGTGACTTGGTGGAGCAGATGTCACGATAAAATGCAGATCTGTTTGAGAACGATTACTTAACTGATGTGGTGTGTTATTTGGCACATGGAATCCATGATTCTCTTTTAGCTCAAAAGTTTCACCATTTACTTCCAATATGGCACAACCAGATAAAACAAAGAAAAACTGTTCTGACTCCTTATGTAGATGACGCACCTCACTACAACCAGGAGGTACTCGTTCTTGGATTACACTGAGATTCTTAGACTTTACCAAATGCCAACCATCGCACTGCTCGCCCCACTGATAATGTTCCGCATTTTCTTTAGATACTGTTGTCAAAGTTCCTCCTAGAACATAACGAGGCTGTAGAATAAGTCTAACATCCAAAACGATTAAAAAAACTAGCTCCTGTAATCGAACCTAAGCACTTTTACGGCATCAGGTAATGTATTTGAAACCTATGAAACGGGCTGTTTTTCTTTAAAAAGATTAATTCTACAGTCTCAACGCCGTAATAAGCGGACTAAAATTGTGGGTTATAATGTGTAGCGAAGCGGGATGTAACCTACAATTTTAGTCCCGTTTAAATGCCTTGTTATACCCTGACTCATGGATTGTAATTTAACGCATTAGCAATAAGATCAGCTCCTCCAGGAATAGTTAATAAATATGCATTTACTTTTATTCTTGTCCTTGCTTCTGAGTGCCTTAGTGAGTCTAATTTAAATACACGGATACTTTCTAGCCCTTTATCAGATATTCCTTGAATAAGAATTTTTTCACGATTGTTAGTCCATGCATAGTGCAAAGAGTGCACATCAAAATAAGGGTGTACAATCTTAAATGTACAAAGGTTATAATCGACGTTTTTTACTTCGACGGTGTCATAGTTTCCTTTTTTAACAGGACTATTACACAAATTACATGACAAAACCAAGTTGTTAACTGTAAAAGCAAATTCAGGGTGTTTAGGTCTTTTCACTCCACCCTTAGGAGCAAAGTGCTCTATTTCTGTTTTACCAGTTTCTCCAAAAGGGAGTCCACAATAAGCACATTTATCATTTTGTGTGACTAATAATTGTAATTTTAACGACTCCTTAAATTGAGTTATATCATCATTATTTTTGATATCCCATTCGCCTCCAGTTAAAGGTTTTAATTTGTCAATTTCATCCATGACAGCTTTAGAAATAACAGGGGCTCGATTCAGTTGATTAATCATCTCTTAAACTCTCGAGATAACTTCTTGATTGAGATAAGATTACATTAATTGGATCGTTTTCGTTGAATACATACTTTTCCAATTTCTTCTGCAATTGGGAGATACTTTCAGTATCTGTACTTTGCTCTGAGACCATTTTAAGTAAATTCGTTAAATCATATTCAAAATAGGAATTCCTCGTTGTTCTTAATTTGAACACCTCATAGAGGATATTCTCTGCTGACCAGGAATAAGTATCGTATGGAATTAACTTGCTCACTCTTGATTCGATTCCATTATCAATAATCTTTTGTAGTGAAACGAGGCTTGAGCTCTCAGGAGCTAAATCAGAAACCATAAAATGAGAATGTGAGGCTAATATACAGTGGGAAGTTTTAAACTCATTAGTTATGTTTTTCAATAACCTGATATATTTCATTTGCCATTTGGGATGCAAACTCAATTCAGGTTCATCAATCAAAATTAATGAATCCACTTCAATTGTTGATATAAGATTAATCATTGTAAATATAAAGTGCTTTTCCCCTGAACTCGTGTACTCAAAGTCAAATGAATCATCTTTAACAAACTTTATATCGGGGCTCGATATCAACTCAAGCTTTTCCATAAGATCAAGGAATTTTATGCTACGAATAAGATCAAAATCTTGGGATTTTGAAAAATCCAAAGAGTATATAATTTTATTACCTGATACGAATTCAGAGCCTGCCAATGAATTAATAAACTCATTTAATTCATTGGCAGAAACATTAAGCTCTTCGGAATAAGACTTATTAATGAATTCTTTTCTACGTAAAATTGATTCAAATTTTGACTTTAGTAAGGTACTCCCCATCTTTCTAGTAAATAGAGTTTTTCGCTTCAAGGTATAAACAATTTCAAGTTCTCCGTTTAAACCCACAAAATCAAATACTTTATTTAGCGAAGGTGTCTTTCTTGAATCTGATAGAATATTTAATATTGATGACAGAAGTTTCTTTTGAATTGTGCTGGTATAAGTTGCATTTGAAGTTGCTCTGACGCCTAGATACCGATACCGTCCAATACCTTCTTTTTCATTTACAAATGAAAATTTATCATTGACCATAAACGATAATGCAATGAATTTGTTAGGAAACCCAACACTCTCAATATCAACTAGCTTGTTATTTTTATAGGAGGTTAATCGTCCCTTGCTCTTTTCTATAGAATAGTGGTTTTCATTTAATTGGTATTCCACTTTAAAAAAGTCATATTTTACATTGTTAGGTTTACTTCTATTCGAGATGTGTCTAAAGAAGTCAGAGAGCATTTTCAAAAGAAAACTTTTCCCCGCACCATTTTCACCAATAATCAATGTTGTAAATAAATTTTCTCTTTCTTCCATTTTTTCATTATTAAACACGCAGTCATAAATCACTTTATTTTTGTGTTTTATTTCAAAGCTATTAAGAATAAACATTATTATTTCTCATTAGATAAATTTAGGGAAAACAGAACGGTATAACGCCCGCATTTGCGGCTGGTTTGGAGCGCAGCGGAAAAACAGTCCGGCAACATGCGCTTGTTAGGCTGTGGCTTCATCGTCAGTAATTCTCTGCAAGGATATAAAAGCTTCATCAACATACGATTTCCCAGTCTTTTTCTCGAACTCCTCTAAAAGATAGTCCTCGAACCACAGCCAATAGCCTGTACTATTTTCTCTATCGTCATCTTGCCCCCGAACACCCTCTGAGTAACGTGAAGTGCTTTTCAGAACGTCTTTATCAACAGGAATGTCCTTGTCCTGATTATCTTCCTCAAGTAACTCAAGCAATTTCTCTGCATGATCGTTATATTCTAGGAACAATTTTACCTTTGATTCTTTTTCGGCTGACCATTGCTCTCTAATGAAATTACTGATCAGGGGATTAATTTGGGTCATGTAATCTGTAACCCTGACATGAACTAGTCTTTGAATGTATCCATTTTTCTCTAGCGCAGAGTTATTTGATTCAGACATATCTAGAGTTTCATTTTTCAGGGTTAACTTTCTTAAGGTGGCTTTCTGTTCGAAATGTAGATGCTCAAACGAACTTTGAATCTTTGTTAATAGCAACTTTTCCTTTTCTTCTTTCTCAATTCTTTCAAGTTTGGCTTCTTCTAATTCCATCTCTTGTTTAAGCGCTGCTTCTTTTTTAGACTTATGCTGTTTCCATAAGAACTCAGTAGCCCAGGATATTGCTTGTCCTACAAGTGAGCCAGACCCTACACCAAGTAGGAGCAGGACAATTGATAATTGTTCTTTGGATATTTGAGTCTCTGAGATAACTGGCTCAAGGTATTTCCAGGAGATCAATAATGTCACTGCAACTGTTATGTACTTAACGCATGCCTTTGGTGAAGTAAGGGCTGCCAGTAGCTTTATGATCGTACCCGCAGTTTCACTCATTTGTACCCTCCTTTGAGCCTAACGCTTTGCTAAGCGGCAATAAAATAGTTAGCTAAAATTAGCGAGGAATGAGCAAAAGCCAACTGTTTTTTGTGATCTTTACCCGTTTAAGCAACTTGTTATACGTTTAATAGTTTAGGGCTCCAATCTGGAATTTCTTTAAAACTAACTCCTTCGCTATTTTGCTTCTCTAAAAATATAGACTCAGTAAATATCTCTTTTATTCGAATAGCTCCATTTGAATTAATAAATATTCTGTGTCCTATAAGTGGAATATATAACCCTTTATCTCCAAACTCTTGGACCGTCATATCTTTTATTTCAGGAATTACCATATGCTTTTCTTCTGGACTTGTATGCTTAGTTTCAATAACTTTAAGTAATTCTGACATTAAATTCCGAGCAGACTCGGCATTAATAGCTCCTGTACTTTCAGATAATTTACTCTTAAATAACAGAATCCTATCTTGCTTATTCATACAGCACCTTAAATTTAAACGTATAACAATTTAATAGTGCGCTCATCGCGCATATTTCTGCCGACGCCACGCTCATTTGTCTAAATTATATAGTTTTAGCAAATAACCTAAGGTATTACTATCATTAAGTTTTCTAAAAATTTAAAGTAAAGTTAAATAGAACAATATGCGCTCTTTGCTCATTTTTATAAATATGTGAGCAAAGAGCTGTTTGACCAATCGATTAGCTATTACTTTGTTTGACTTCTAACTAGCACTTATAAACTCAACAGCCGTTCTAGCCATTCTAAAACGAGCGAGTATCTCGGGTTTGAAAGTGCTGTTTCTTTAATTAAAATGTTGCGGGGTTTCTGTTTGCGTTTATAGCGCGGGTGTTGTTGATGTACCTTTTTATATAACAAATTTACAACGTTGAGCAGTCGTTCAAAGTAAGTTAAGCTCGAAACAATTAGGCTACAAGTAACTTAAATTTTGGGAGCAAACATGGCAACCACACTCGCATTTGACGTATACGGCACGCTTATAAACACCCACGGCGTACTATCTTTACTTGAAAATATGATTGGCGATAAAGCGCAAAACTTTTCAAATACATGGCGTGAAAAACAGTTGGAGTATTCGTTTAGGCGCGGCTTAATGCAAAACTATGTTCCGTTTTCAGTATGTACTAAACAGGCGTTAGACTACGCTTGCCTAGCGCACAAAACACCACTCTCTGATGATCAAAAACAGCAATTACTTGAGCAATATAAAATTTTACCCGCTTTTGACGATGTTAAAAAAGGGCTTGAGCAACTTAAAGCACAAAATTACCGGTTGTTTGCATTTTCTAATGGCGCTGCTGATGCGGTAAATACTTTGCTCGAAACGGCAGGCATAAGTGATTATTTTGAAGGCGTAGTAAGCGCCGACGATATGAAAACATTTAAACCAAACCCAGGTGTTTACAGCCACTTTTTGCGCGAGGCAAGTTCAACGGGTGCTAACACGTGGCTTATTTCGAGTAATCCGTTTGATATAACCGGCGCTATTTCGCATGGCATGCGCGGTGCGTGGATAAAGCGTTCTGAGGATTCTATTTTTGATCCATGGGAAATTCAGCCAACCACCACTGCAACCGATTTAGTTGATTTAAAAGCCAAATTAGTAAGTTAAAAACGAGCCCCTTTTTTGAGCCTTATCAAAAACCAACGCTGTAAAGGGGCTTTACGGGCGCAGTTATACGCGCCCTAGCCTGATTTTATTGCTTCAATTACTGTATTCATGCGCTTTGCCATTGGCCTATTTCGGTGATGGCACACATAAATATTTTCGCTAATCGGATTAGCTAAGTGGTGCGTTTTTATCAGTCCGGGTTTATTAAATGCGCTAACAGCATGCGCAGGTAAAACCGTAAAACCCAACCCTAAACTTACTGGCTCAAGTATTAAACTTATTTGGTTAGAAAACCCCGTTTGCTTAATTTGATCAACATGCTCAAACTCACTGTAGTTTTCGCTAAGTAAAAGCTGCGCGTGGTGTTTTGCATCGGGGTGGCCAATAAAGCCAAGCTCACATAAAACCTCCCACCTTGGGTTTTTAATATGTGCAGGGGTTACTAATAATAAAGCTTCTTGACCAATTTTGTGGCTAGTAACTTCGCTAAGGGTTGGCGCTTGAGTTAAAAAGCCAATATCGGCACTATGATTTGCCACCGCTTGTTCAACACTGGTATTTGGAGCAAAGCGGTAATCTATAACTAGCTCCTTGTGCTCTACTTGCATTGCTAATAGTTGATTGTAAAACTTTAGCCCACAACTACCTGGCGACTGTATTTTAACTAAACCGCTGAAAGGCGAGTCATCTTTTAATTGTTGTTCTAAAAATTGCCATTCTTTTAATAATAAGCTGCCTTGTTGATATAAGTTTTGCCCATGTACGGTAAGCGTAAACTGTTTGCCGTGGCGCTCTAATAGCGCGCAGTTTACTTGCTGCTCTAGTTTTTTAATATGCTGACTTACGCCTGATTGGGTCATAAATAAGCGCTCGGCGGTTTGGGTAAAATGATTTACCTCAACCAACGTGCAAAACGTGTTTAACCATGTTGGGTTTATCATTACAAAACATACTCAAAATGATGATTAATGATAATTTTACTTAATAACTCATGGTTCGTAAACTAACTCCATCAACTCGTTACAAAACAAGCCACACGTTAAAGAGGACAGATTATGAGTCATACATATCCACGTAGTTTTTCGCACATTGGTATTTCAGTACCAGATGTTGAAAAAGCCGTAGAGTTTTACACTAAGGTGATGGGCTGGTACACCATAATGGAGCCTACCGTGATCACTGAAGATAACAGCCCCATTGGCGAAATGTGTACCGATGTATTTGGTCCAAATTGGGAAAAATTTAAAATAGCGCACCTTTCAACAGGCGACCGAATTGGGGTAGAAATTTTCGAATTTAAAGACCAAGAAAACCCTAAAGACAACTTTGAATACTGGAAAACCGGTATCTTTCATTTCTGTGTACAAGACCCAGATGTAGAAGGCTTAGCGGATCGTATTGTTGCAGCAGGTGGTAAAAAACGTATGCCAGAGCCACGTTACTACTACCCTGGCGAAAAGCCATACCGCATGATCTACATGGAAGACCCGTTTGGTAACATCCTTGAGATTTACAGCCACAGCTACGAGCTTATTTACAGCGCAGGCGCTTATTAAATAGCACTTAGCTTAAAAGTACTTAACTAAAAACAAAGGCCGCAGTATTTATTTACTGCGGCCTTTTTGTGTTAAATGAACGTGTAGATTATTAGTTTGGCTAATTTAGGGGGTTATAAAAATCAATCTCTTCATTTGATTGATTATAGGTACATTCATTGGTAGCTTACTAATTACAAAAAGTTGTTCTAAAGGAAAAACATGAATCTGTCACTGGAAGACATCACCGCCGATAACTACGAAGCAATATGCGAATTGGATGTTACTAAAACGCAAGAAGAATACGTAGCGTGTAATATGTGGTCGTTAGTTGAGGCGCACTACAATAGCGGGTATACCTGTAAAGCTATTTACTTAAATGGTGTACCAGTAGGCTTTTTTATGTGGGTACAAGAAACCCCTGCAAAGGTTTCTATTTGGCGCTTTATGGTAGATCAAACTCATCAAAATAAAGGCATTGGGCGCAAAGCACTGGCTATGGCAATTGAAGAGATTAAAGCAACTCCTAAGCTTGAACAAATCGAGATTTGTTATAACCCGCAAAATCCTGTTGCTAAAAACTTTTATACAAGTTTTGGGTTCGAAGAAGTTGGCCTCGATGAGGATGACGACGACATGTTAGCGGTTATTAAAATTAGCCATTAACTCATTGTTAAGTAGACCGCTAATTTTAAGGAATAATAATAGTTGAAAGGAAATACTGTGATCATAAGATCATTTTCAGAGAACGATTTTTTAGCCGTTCAAAATATTTATCAGCAAGGTATTGATACCGGCAACGCGACCTTTCAAACTGAAGCGAAAAGTTGGCAACAGTGGAATAGTTCTATGCTCAACTATTGTCGTCTTGTAGCAGTTGAGGATGAAAAGGTGCTTGGCTGGGCCGGGTTATCTGCCGTTTCTAGCCGTGAGGTATACTCGGGCGTTGCCGAGGTAAGTGTATATGTTGCAAACCAAGCCCAAGGTAAAGGTTTAGGGCACGCATTGCTTTGTGCACTCATTAATGAATCAGAAAGCAACGGTATATGGATGCTACAAGCCAGTATCTTCCCTGAAAATACTAATAGTATTGCTTTACATGCTCGCAATGGTTTTAGGCAGGTTGGAAACCGAGAGAAACTAGGTAAATTAAATGGTGTGTGGCGCAATGTAATTTTAATGGAAAGGCGCAGCGCCATAGTGGGTTTATAATCACACAAACAGCGCAATAAGTACGTATGTGCCTTTGACTAGTATTAAACCATATTAGCGGCCATTGCGGCCGCCGAAAAAGCTAATCACTAAAGCAAAATATCTTGTCAATTATTATCAGTACTCTAGGTTATCAAGTGACTGCTGAGTGCGATGAGCAGACATCGAAGGTTTTTAATGTCTGAAGTCAAGATTTGATCCCATTCACTTAATTAGTAAATAAATCAAATACATTACCTAGCGTACTAGCTTTACCACGATAAAATTCAGTGTAAGTACAATTAGAACAAATAACTGCTGTAAACTTGCGATTTTGCATATCAAAAACTTTAGACCAACCACTACCTGTGGTAGCAATTGTATCTGTGTCGTAATCAGTACAATCACATTTCGGGCATTTCCAATTCTTCGACATAGTAACTCCTTGTTTGATGAAAACATTAATACTTATAAAAAGCCTGTAGACTAACTCGTTTTTTATTTGTTTTTGTTAATGAATCAACCATAGCCGAGTTCCTATTTTGGTTCAATCAGTTATCGCTATTTTACATCAAATATAAGATGACAATGTGCAGTTGTTTTAATTGGCGTTTTGGAAGGAATTGCGGCGTTTGCGTGGCTTTATTTTAGGTTAAAAGGGCTTTCCCTCATACATGCAGCCTGTATAAAAGCCGAGAAAGCCGAGGGGCAAATCTTGACTGCAGACATTATGAAGCACGAACAAAGCCAACTGTTTTTTGTCCACGCTTTTAATTTGCCTTGTTAGCAATACATTGCACACGTTTCATATAGCCATTCTTAGTTAAAACCTGAGAGCCCGATGGGTAACTATTAATAAGAAGAGCGCCACTTTCCAGATGCCATGTTGATACGGGCATACCGACTAAGCTATATAACTTTTCAATTTCAAAATCTGAGTTTATGAAATGAATATCACCATAATTCCACGATAAATGGGCTAAGCCTGATGTGACAACTAAACCGAAAGGCATTTCAAAAATATCTTTTACATTCATACGCTCGATGAGTGTGATCTTATCGTTTTCATCGATTAAAAGTAACTCACCTCCGAATTCACCATTATTACTACCTGTGATGCTCTTTTTCCCCAAGTTTATAACTACATGTGGCTGTATTATTTGGTGCTCAATAGCCGCTTTTTCATCGGAGTAAGGTGAGCTTCTAGGAAAAGACTTTTTGTACTTACCTGTCGCTCTATCCAAAAGTTCAAGCTTCCATATTCTTGGCTTTGAATCATTTTGTGTAGATTCAAGAAACTCTTTTACGCCAACCTCTGTAACCTCACTTTTAACAGTACCTTTTAATACTGTTTTATTAAGATATTTAGTAGGTTCATAAGAGGCACAATTTATCTTTTCGAATACATTAGCAAATGAATTGAAGGATAATATGAGTGCAATAATGGTAAAGTATTTCAAGAAACATCCTTGTTATTGCTAACAGTTTTATTAGAAGACACTTTCCCTATTTTAGCGCGAAAACATCCTAATGTTGTGAGCTCATATAAATAACAAATACTATAAGTTATTACCAGATATATATATTATGCTTTCTGTAGCTTATATAAACATGTAAAAAAGAGGAAAGCTTCCTCTTATTATTACTAAACAAATGATGACTCAACTGAATGACTGCTTCTCGCTCTTTGCCGAGGCTCAGCTAAGTGCCAATTGCAGACCCTCTGGAGTTATAATGTCTGAAGTCAATATTTGACCCCATTTATTCCATTTATTCATAGTGTTAAAAAGGCATAGTATGTTGCAAAAAAACTTCTTTATTATTTTTACTTTTCTTTTTAGTTCATCTAGCTATGGTGGTGAAATATTTGAGAGCTTCCCTGACAAAATAAATTCATCTGATAAATATGTTTTCTATTCTCACGGACTTATTGTAGAGGGCACAGATCCTACACCTATTCATGGGCGCTGGGGGCAATATAACTTTCCAACCATTAAAAAAGAACTTGCCGACTCAAGTTATCATTTAATTGCTACTCATCGGTCAGCCAAAACCCACCCTTTTAAGTATGCAGAACAGCTATCTAAACAAGTAACTAAACTACTAAAAAATGGCGTACCTGCGAACAGTATATCGTTAGTTGGCTTTTCCCGTGGTGGGTTTATTACGGCAATTGCATCGAGCAATTTAAAACATATGGATCTTAACTTTGTAATTTTAGCGGCCTGCACTAGCGGGTTAGCCAAAAGAGCTGAAGTCGCTATTTATGGTCATTTATTTTCAGTCTATGAAACTTCTGATTCTGTTGGTTCGTGTGACGAGGTAGTTGCTAGGAGTGTTGATACTGTTAGTTCTTACAAAGAAATTTCGATTTCAACGGGTAAAGAACATGGCGCTTTTTTCACACCGAGAAAAGAATGGATAATACCCGTTAAAGCCTGGCTCAAACGTAAAAAGCCTCAGTAGTATTTTATAAGCTTGATGCTCATACAGCCGATAATTCAATTTTAACAACTTTAAAAAATAATAAGCTAGGGATTAAATCAACTTCATGGAAATTAGAAAATTAAACTCTCTGAGAGCTTTAGCTGCTCTTGTTGTCTTTTTTACCCACTTTTCAGATATTACTCATTGGTTAAATGGCTCTCTAGGAGGCGGCTCTGGAGCCTATGGCGTAATGTTATTTTTCCTTCTTAGTGGGTTTTTAATGTCACTTCTCTATTTAGACACCAAGTTTAGCAGAGCGAACATTAAACGATACCTATTAGCTAGAGCCGGACGAGTTTTACCTTTATACCTCATAATTGTTTTTAGCTCTTACTTATTAACTCAAAATAATTATGACCTTTTATACAACATACCTGATCTTAATTCGTTAAAAGGCCACCTTTTGTTTATGCATGGTGAAAGCGTACTTTGGTCAATCCCGCCAGAAATACAATTTTATATCGTATTTGTCGCTTTCTGGTTTTTAGCTGGCGATAGAAAAGGGTATATATATTTACTAATCGTAGCCTTCATGGTGTCTTGGTATTTGGCTGACTTCCCTCGATTATTTGGTGAAATTGAAAATATTCCTTACAACTTATTCAGTACTTTAAGAACGTTTCCGTATTTTTTTATTGGCGTTATATTTGGTTTGCATTACAAATCACTTAAAGTGCCGAGTTATATGAAGAGCAACTGGTTTATATTAGCTTTGTGTTTAATCCCTCTATTGTATCCTGATTTTTCAACTGTTAACGAGGGTGACAAGAAAAGAATGTGGCTTAGTTATGAAGTTCTATTTGTTATGAGCACCGTATTCTTTTGTATTGTTTTTTTAGTGCCGAACAACAATATTTTTTTAGCAAATAAGATTGGTGACTTTTTAGGTAAAGTGTCTTACTCATTCTATTTATTGCATATGCCTATTATCGGATTGATTAATAAGCTTAATTTGTATACTGAACTTAAGCTTTTATTATCACTGAGCTTGAGTGTGTTTTTTGCGCAGTTATCGTATATTTTCTTTGAAAGGCCTATTGCAAATAGAATTAGAAGCTTTTCGAATAAAAAGATGCTCAACATTTAGTTTTCACACATTTTAGAAAAAAGTGTTTTTTAAGTTGACTTTGTAGTGGTCAAGTTGATTTCTGTTGGACTCCTTACGAAGAAATTACTGAAATATTTGCTAGCGGTTTAAACCCTCTTGAATCGGATGGTGTCTTATTAAAATGCGAGGCAACAACTAAATCTATATTAAGTGCACAAAATCAGCATAGTATATGTAGGGGAGTATGAGTATACATGTAACCCTTATCGTTTCATTAATGTGAGCTACTAAAGGCGCGTGCGAAGTATAATACTCAACAAGCACATGGTCGGATAAAGCTAGACTTGATTTCTAAATAATGGCTAGTACGACCGTCCGCTCCTCGCTCATAACAGCCAGTCATGCATTTATAATCTTTCCATCTAAACGCTAATTTCAGGTATCAGCCACTACATGTCACGCTTCAATATTGAGCAGTGGCTGTCATTGTATATAGGGTTATAGATTAATTAACTGCAAAATCGCGAGTTTCTAAATAGCTTGGGGCGCTTTTAAAACAGGCCTTTAGCTTACTGGTAAGCGCTGTGGTTACTGGCGCATCACATTTTAACTTGCCATTATATTTCCCGTTAGTTAGTGCTACTAAAATTAACGAGTCATAACTTGGTTTACTTTGTATTTTATGAATCACCAACCCTTGCCCTGCAGATAGCTTTATTAAATCAAACTCTTCTTTTTGAGGTTGTGTTATAGCGAGCTTTTTTACATATAACGGACTTTTAAAGGTCAGCTTTGTCGAAAACAGAGCCGTACCTCCGCGCTCAAAATGGCCATTAAACACAGTGGTATTTAATGTGGGTGTCATCTTATTTACTAATAAATTCAAATCAAATTTAGTGGGTAAAATGGTGATCTGAGATTGCTTTTTTTGTGACTCGTTCAGTGCCTTTTTAATTATTTTAAGGTGGGTGTCATCTGTAGTTACTTCGTACACTATTTGGTAGTTGTGTGGGCGGGCGTATAAAGGCATGTGGCTAGCAAGTACTTTATCGCCGGCTAATATAAGCGCCATGCCATGAAAGCCCACATAGCTGTGGGCTTTATGCGTGTTGTGTGAATTGTGTTGAGGTGTGTTTGCAAGCGCTGCGCTCGAGAATAAAATAAAAAATAGCAGTATGTGTTTCATGTTAATGCTCAAAAATAAATATAGCGCCACTATAAGCTGATTTTTATATACAAATAATCGATAATAAGTTGTTAGTTGTTTCCTTTTAATCAATACGGTTTGGTGCTATGCATTTAGATGACATTGAAAAAGTAATTCATATGGCGGGTTCGCAAAATCTGCACACAACCGCTAAGCATTTTAATATTACCCCAGGGGCACTGTCTAAAACGCTAAAAAAGGTTGAGGCAAACTTAGCCACTGAACTGTTTAATCGTGTGGGCAAAACCTTAGTACTTAATGATAAAGGCAAAGAGTTTGTTAAGCACAGTAGTGATTTAGTTCATAATTACCAGCAGCTTATTAGCCGTTTTAAAAGCGATAATCATAAATTTAATGCAGTTATTGCAGGCCCTGCAATTTTACTTAAAAGTGGTTTAAAAAAGTTACTTACCCCTCTTGGCAACCTGCCTTGTTCGGTACGTATTAATAATGTATTTGAAGGTGAAGCTATAAGCCAAGTGGCGTCGGGCGCGGCGCATATTGCGCTAGTAACTCGCGAGGCATTAAAAAACAGCTCACATACTAATTTAGTGTCGGTTGATTTATTTAATACAGGGTTTAGTTTGGCTGGAGCCGCTGATCATCAGCTAGTACAAACTGGCTCTTTAACGCTTAATAAAAACCAATTACTGCACGCAGCTTTTGCATGCCCGCTGTTTTCGCCATTGTGCGGCCTTGAACAAGGAGTAGGCTCCGACGGCTGGCAAGACGATATTGCACCGCGCAATATTGTATTTAGATGTAGCGATTACAGTGCATTAATAGAGGTAGTACAAAGTGGCTTGGCGTTGGCGTATTTACCAAATTTTGTGATTGATGATTTAGGGTTTACAAAATTAACTGTAAAGGGGGTTAACAGTCATTACAGTGAAGACATTGTGTTAATTTATAAACCATCGAAGGCCGATGGGTGGCTTAATAAACTCATGTATTCGTTATAAAAAGCGCTTTAGCCACTACACTAAAGCGCTTTAGGATGAAAACTACATTACAAAATAGCAAGGTGCTTAAAAATACTAGCCCGCAATAATACTTAATCGCTTTGCGGGGCTAAAGGTGGAAATACCTGCTTAAAAAACTCTCATTTACGACTGCACAGATGCAGAAGGTAGATCAAAGCAGGAGCAATTGCCGAGAGCAACTAAATAACAAATATTTTGGCTGGCTATCAACGCGTTTTCCACACTCAAGTAGATCACTTAATCAAGCGAAATGGTACAAGTACAATTAACCGACAATATAATAAAACAAGTTACGTTATATTGTAACAAAAATGATAGCACAATAAATTAATAAGCAATACTTTTTTTATTCCTACAAACGGCTAATTATTACACTAGCGACTCTGGTGGCATCACGTTAATATGGTGCTCTACTTATAGTTACATAACGATAAAAACATGACTTTAAAAACAAACGCTTTGATTTACTTTTTAGCCTTTTGCAGTGGCTTTTGCATTATGGGGATTGAGCTATTAGGAGGGCGTATTTTAGCGCCTTACTTCGGCAGTAGTGTACATATTTGGGGCAGTATTATTACTGTGTTTATGCTTAGCTTGTCGTTTGGTTACTTGCTTGGCGGTAAGCTAAGTACAAAAAATGCGTCGCTGACTAAATATGGATTAATATTTTTAGTTGCGAGCATTATGGTTGTGCCTATTACGTTGTTTGCTGAGCCCATAATGGCATTTATTTTTACCCATATTGAAGATAGCCGTTATGGCTCGTTACTCGCTTCTACTGCGTTGTTTTTTATTCCAACCATTATATTGGGTATGATTTCGCCGTACTCAGTAAGGTTGCTGGTTACCGACAGCGAAAGAAGCGGCCAAGTTGCAGGTATTTTGTATTTTGTAAGCACGCTTGGCAGTGCCTTGGGCACTATTATTACCTCTTTTTACTTTGTACTCGCGTTTGATGTAAACACCATTATTAGTGCCTTTGCTACTACGTTGGGTGTGCTAGGTGTTGTTGCAATTGCTGTAAACAGTGTTGCTAATAATAAGGAGCTTGCGCATGCTTAAATATGTATTTTTAGCACTTAGTGTGTTTTCAGGCGCTGCTTTAGCTAATGTTATTCACGAAGAGCGCTCTTTATATCGCAATATTATTGTTGATGAAACTCGCGATTTACGCTGCTTAAAATTTAACACTAAAAGTAGCCAAACAAGTCAAAGTTGTATGTACAAAAACGACCCCGACAAGCTCGTTTTCAACTACACAAAGCTTACTTTTGCGAGTTTATTAGTAACCGAAAACCCTAAAAATGTATTAATTATTGGGCTTGGGGGAGGCACATTGTCGAATGTTATTCATGAGTTATATCCTGCGGCTAAAATACACAATGTAGAAATAGACCCCGCTGTATTGAGTGTGGCTCGCGACTACTTTAGCTTTATTGAAAACGATAAAGTGACATCTAGTGTTCAAGATGGCCGTATTTTTATTAAACGCGCGGCTATTAAAAAGAAAAAGTACGATTGGATCATTCTTGATGCGTTTAACGGTGACTACATTCCTGAGCACCTGTTAACCAAAGAGTTTTTTGAAGAGGTTAAAGGTGTGTTGGCTGATGGCGGCGTAGTTGCTGCAAATACATTTTCGAGTAGTAAACTATACGAGCATGAGTCGGCAACTTACCATAGCGTGTTTGGCGATTTTATTAACGTAAGCCGCGCTAATCGAAGCAACCGTATTATTTTAGCGGGTTTTAAAGCTATGCCAACTAAGGCTCAACTTAACAAACGTGTTAAAGCGCTTGGGCCCAAGCTTAAAAAATATGATGTAGATATAAACGCCATAAGCAATTACATGCAGTACACAAAAGATGAGCAAGATTGGCCTAAAAATACCAAAATTCTAACCGACCAATACTCTCCTGCTAACCTACTTAACTTTTAATATGTAATGCGCCTTGCACTAATATAGTTAGGCGCATCCATTTAGGTTTATTGCTAAAACTTAATATTACCGCGCAATGCTTTTGTTTGGCCGTGTTTGGTTTTTTTATCCATGCGTTTACGCTGCGAATTACGGCTTGGTTTAGTTGCACGGCGGGCTTTATTGACCTTGGTAGCGCTTAATATGAGATCTTTTAAGCGTTTTAACGCGTCTTCGCGGTTAAGCTCTTGGGTACGGTGGCTTTGTGCTTTAATGATGAGAACGCCCTCTTTAGTGATCCTCGAATCGTTTAAAGCAAGTAAACGTTCTTTGTAAAAGTCTGGTAATTTAGAGCGATTAATATCAAAACGTAAATGAATAGCGCTGGCGACTTTGTTAACGTTTTGGCCACCGGCACCTTGAGAACGAATAGCGGTGAGCTCTAATTCCCACTCATCAATAGTGACTGTATTTGAAATTGTTAACATTGCGTTCAGTTTCCGTTGTTAAAAATGCATTGTATCATTTGTACATTGACTTAGGGTGAATAAGCTAAATAGGCGGTTTATGCAAAGTTGAGTAAACATTTACGCCAATAAATAAATTTAGGTTGGCATAGGCAATTATTTAGTTTTTAATTGCGCAGCCCTTATACGGGCCTAATATAATAATCGATTTTCGATAATAGGAAGTACCTGCATGAAAAAATTACTTGTATCACTGAGCTTGTTAGCAATGAGCTTTTCTGGTTTTGCTAAAGATATCACCGAAGGTGATTTACAAAGCTACATGAAAGCCTTACCTGCTGTAACAAGCTGGGCGAGCTCTCAAGACGCGTTAAAAAACGTAGACTTAGGCAGCATGCTAGGTGCAACCGCAGATCAAACTACAGCAGAGCAAGGCGCGCTTGCAAATACAGCCCTCAATATGATTAAAGAGCAATCACTGTATAAAAGCTTTGCGAGCGTAACAACTCGCTATGGCTTTACGCCTGAGCAGTTAATTAGCGTGGGTTCTGAAGTGTCTATGGCATACATAGAAAACCTTAAATCGGGTTTGTCTGATGAAAATAAAGAAACAGCAAACAAATTAATGGGTGGTTTTCAAAGCATGAAAAGCGCTAAAGATAAAGGCGCTACATCGTTAATGGGTTCGTTAGGTAATGCGTCAAGCGCTGCTGATACAACCGAGTCACTTGTTAGCGAAAGTAATTTAGCATTAGTAAGTGAATACATGCCACAGCTTAAAAAGTTGTTTGCACTTTTATAAGTATTAAACAATTAAAAAAGGTGGCATTTGCCACCTTTTTTAATACCTAAAATTTATAACACTCACGACATTTTACGAATTGTACTCAGCGGTGCTATGCGTAAAATCCAATGCAGGAATGCCCACGGCCAGCTTGGCACAAAGCTGTTGGCTTTTTCTTTATTTATTGCTTTTACCAGTGCTTTGCAGCCAGTTTCGGTATCAACAATAAACGGCACTGTTTTTACTTTTTCGTTTATTTCGCTTCTTATAAAACCTGGATGTACACAGCTTACTTTTATAGGCGTGTGCATTACATCTATGCGTATCCCCTCACTTAATGAGGTAATAGCCGCTTTAGTGGCGGCGTAAACGGTCATGGCGCGCCTAAAACCACGTACAGCACTAATAGATGAAATAGTCACTAAATGACCATGGTTTTGCGCTCTAAAAATTTCCATTGCGGCCTCAGCTTGCGCAAGTGCGGCCACAAAGTTAGTTTGTGCGGTTTGTTTATTGGCATTAAAATAACCCGTACCAATAGAAGCCCCCTTGCCCATACCAGCATTTATAATCACTCTATCAAGGCCGTTAAGCTCATCTTTAAAGGCGTTAAATACGCTAAATACTTGTTCGTGGTCGTTAACATCAAGCACTTTTATGCTAATGGTTATATTTGGGTTTATTTGTTCAAGCTCACTTTTTAGCTGCTCTAACAGCTCAAAGCGCCGAGCACATAAAGCTAGATTACAACCTTGTTTTGCAAACTCTTTTGCCATGCCTTTGCCTAAGCCTGAACTTGCACCTGTTATTAGTATGTTTTTGCGCATAATTAGATCCTTAGGTGTATGTAATTAATCTTCGTTGTGGGTGGCACTCTAAAAAGTGATGTTCGTTTAAACTGCTAATGCTTAACTGACGGTTTGCCCCTTTGCCGCGCGCCACTACTTTGGTTACGCCTGCGTTTACTAAGCTCCAATTAATATCAATAAAGCGCTCGAGCTTTAGCCCCATTAAATGGCTGGTTATAATGCTAATAGGCCCGCCAGAGGTATAAATAAGTACCTTTTTACCGTGGTTTTCATTGGCTATTTGTTCAAGCGCGCCAAGTACACGGGCAGTAAATGCATTAAAGCTTTCGTTATATTGAGTGCTGTCGGGATTGAGTACCCATTGCTGTATGGCGCTAATAAATACCGTTTTAAAGTATTCCATCGGCTCGGCTTGCTTGCTAAGTGCCGCGCGAACTTGGCTTGGGGTGGCAAGCTGTGGGTTATAAACGGCTAAGATATGCTCGTGATCGTATTCGTTTAATCGCGCATCGTTTATTACCACAGGCGTATTATTAACACTTGCTAAACTAAGCTCTGCAGTTTGATTATGGCGCAGCATAGTGCCTGCAAATACAGCATCGGGTGTTAGCTGCTTTTTAGCTAAATATTCACCCAGTAGTGTGGCTTGCTGTTGCCCTTTTGTTGAGAGCGTATCGTAATTATCAGCCGAAAAACTGGCCTGCCCATGGCGTACTAAATATAAAATACACATTAGACTTTACCTTGGTTGTTAATGGCTTTTTTACAGCGCCATAAAAGGTAATGTACAAACACCCAAAAGTGTTTAAAGGCGGGGTTTTTAGTTTGCCCATGGTGATAGCGGTAATAAATTTGCTGCACAATGCCGGCAAGTCTAAATAGTCCGTACACTTCGTAAAAGGTAAAGTCATCTACGGTTATATTCATTTTTTTACAGTAGTAGGCCACTACTTCTTTGCGCGTTAGCATACCCTCTAAGTGAGTGGGTTGACGACGCGTGGCTTGGGCTAAAAAGTCATCTCCTGGCTCTACCCAGTAAGCCAGAGTATTACCCAAATCCATAAGTGGGTCGCCAAGGGTGGCAAGTTCCCAATCTAAAATACCCAGTACGTTGGTGTAGTCGTTTGCATCAAGCACAACGTTATCAAACCTAAAATCGTTATGTGTTATGCAAATGCGCTCGTTACTTGGCATGTTGTTTTCAAGCCATTTAATTACTTTTTTGCCGCTGGGTACATTCCAAGTTTTAGCTTTAGTAAAGCGCTCGCTCCAGCCGCTAATTTGGCGCTGTGTATAGCCTTCGCCTTTGCCTAAATGGCTTAAGTTGGCCTGTTTGTAATCTACTTTGTGTAACTCTACTAGGCAGTCGAGTACGTTTTCGCACAGCTTTTTAGTGCGCTCGGGCGTGGGGGTTAATCCGCGTGGTAAATTTTTACGCGGAATTATCCCCGTAAGCTTTTCCATAACGTAAAAGTCGGTGCCGAGTATGTTTTCATCGTCGCAAAACGCCTCCATATTTGGCACATAGCCGTAAACTGGTTTTAGCGCCTGCTGAAGTTTAAACTCGCGGCCCATATCGTGTGCGCCTTTGGCTTTGGTGCCTTTGGGCGCACGGCGTAAAATAAGCGATTGCTCTGGGTATTCTAAGCAGTAGGTCCAGTTTGATGCCCCCCCTGCGTATTGAGTAACACTTGGCTTGCCAGTTAATTGTGTAATGTGTTGCTTAAGCCAGGCATCTACTTTTTGTGTGTCGAGCTCTTCGCCTTGGCGTACGTTTTTGGCTTGATCTAATAATTGTGTGTTCATTGCTAGCCTTTATTATTTTGATTTTAAACGTTGCATAGAGCGTGTTTTTTTCAGCATGCTTTTAATGTACCACTCAACGGGGAGTAGTTTTTTCATTAAAAAGGCCTGTTTACCTAATTTATGGGTCAAAATTAAAAATGGGCGTTTGAGTGACTGCGTATAAATAATATCGGCAACTTGTTGTGCGTTTATGGGAGAGCGCTCAAAGGCACGGTTAAGCATGGTTTTCATGGCCGGCTCGCTAGTGCGCATTGATTCATCAAGATTGGTTTTAAAAAAGCTTGGGCACACTGCGCTTACATCTATATTATCGTGGGCGAGTTCAAGTTTTAAGGTTTCGCTAAAGCCAATAACCGCCGCTTTTACGGCGTTATAACTGCTCATAAACGGAATAGGGGTAAGCCCTGCTTGTGAGGCTATATTAATAAAGTAGCCACTGCCTTGTTGCTTAAATACGGGATAAAACGTTTGGCACACCCGCACCATAGAGAGCAAATTAATATCCATAATCCACTGCCATTGCTCAAGCGATTCGCCCTCAAGCGAGCCGCCCGTTGCTACACCTGCATTATTAATAACAATATCTACGCCTTGCCACTTAGTTTGGATAATATCGTAAAGCCCCTTTACATCTGCTTGCTTGGTTACATCGCAGGCGTAAAAAAAAGCATCGGCTTCTAGTGCTTGCAGCTCACTAATGGTTGTGGCTGCACGCTCGGCGTTTATATCTGCAATACAAATTTGTAAGTTAGCGCCCAAATTACTTGCATAACTCAGGGCTAACGCTTTACCCAGCCCTGTGGCTCCACCTGTTATTATTAGTCGTGTTTTCATGGTGTTGCCTTAGCGGTATTTGTTAAGTTCGAGGCGCGAAACCATGCCCATATGTACTTCGTCTGGGCCATCTGCAAGGCGTAAAATACGGCCCATTGCATTAAACGAGGCAATAGGAAAGTCGCTCGACACCCCTGCGCCACCAAACACTTGTATTGCCATATCTGAGACCATTTGCAACATATTAGGCACGACTACTTTTATGCTCGATATTTCGGTCATGGCGTGTTTAACGCCTTGAGTGTCTATTTTCCATGCCGCGTGTAGGGTTAATAAACGGGCTTGATCTATTGCCATACGCGCTTGCGCTACACGTTCTAAATTACCGCCTAATTTAAGTAAGGGTTTACCAAAAGCGCTGCGCGACAGGCCTCGTTTAATCATGAGCTCTAAACAGCGCTCTGCTGCGCCAATTGCGCGCATACAATGATGAATTCGCCCAGGCCCTAAGCGCCCCTGTGCAATGGCAAAGCCTTTGCCTAACCCTAAAATAAGGTTTTGCTTTGGTACGCGTACGTTATTAAATTCCATTTCACCGTGGCCGTAGGGGGCATCAAAATCGCCACAGGCACTTAGCATACGCTTAATGTTTACACCGGGTGTGTTTAGCGGCACAAGTACCATTGAATGCTGGCTGTGTTTATCGTTTTCGGGGTTGGAAAGCCCCATAAAAATAGCCACCTGCGCATTGGGATGACCAAGGCCGGTGGTCCACCATTTTTTGCCATTTAAAATAAGCTCGTCGCCATCAACATCTATGGTTGCTTGCATGTTTGTCGCATCTGATGAAGCGACATCGGGCTCGGTCATGGCAAATACTGAGCGAATATCGCCATTTAATAATGGGGTTAACCACTGTTGTTTTTGTTCATCGTTTGCAAAATGATAAAGCACTTCCATATTGCCGGTATCGGGGGCGTTACAATTAAATATTTCTGAGGCAAATAAGCATTTACCCATTTGCTCTGCAATAGGGGCGTATTCTAAGCATGTTAAGCCTTGGGCTAAATCGGCATCGGGTAAAAATAAGTTCCACAGGCCAGCGGCTTTTGCTTTCGCTTTTAATGGCTCAATGTGCTCACTTAACTGCCAAGTGGTCCAATCGTTTGAATTATTTTTAGCATGGTTATGCGCAACTACTGCTTGCTCAATAGGCAATACGTGTTCATCCATAAAGGCAGTTACACGCTTTAGGTAGTCTTGGCTTTTTTGGCTTGGCTCAAAGTTCATTAGGGTTGCCTGTTTATTTTTTAGTTAACCCAGCATAAAACATTCGCCTCAATGAATTAAATGAAATATATTACCAGTTAAATGTGAATTACATTCATAGTATGAGCGGGTAATAATGATTGAAGCTAAAAATATTCAGCAGTTAGATTTAAATTTACTTAAAATATTTGAATGCCTATACCGTGAAAAAAACATGAGCGAAACCGCAAAGGTGCTTTACATAACGCCCTCAGCAGTCAGCCATGCTATAAAACGTCTGCGCACTGTATTAAACGATCCGTTATTTGAGCGCCAAGGGCAATTAATGCTGCCCACCCCTGCGTGCCAACGTATGGCACCCGAGCTAATAGATTTACTCGAAAAATTACGCCAAGTGCTACAAGCCTGCGGTGATTTTAATTTAGCGACCACTGCACAAACCTTTAAAATAGCCCTGCACGATGCAATAGAGCCTATTGTTTTGCCTAAATTGCAACTTGCACTGGCAAAACATGCTCCCAATGCAAGCTTAGCGAGCGTAAAATTAAGCCGTGAAGATATGCATAAGCAATTAGCTAATCATCAAATAGATATGGCAATTGATGTAGCACGGCCAATAAAAGCGCCCATTAGCCACGCTGTTCTCTCAAGCGATCACTTTTGTGTACTCATGAAAAAAAAACACCCGCTTAAAAACCAACTCAATATAGACAATTATTTAGCGGCTAAGCATGTGGCGGTATCTAACCGGGCAACCGGTACTGTTATTGAAGATATTGCGTTATTGCAATTGAGTTTTAATAGGCAGGTGGCTATACGTTGTCAAAATTATTTTGCCGCGAAAGAGGTAATAAAAGACGCGCCTTTTTTACTTACTTTACCTTCAATGGTTGCCAGTCAATTGTTGGATGACACACTAATAGCAAGGCCTGTGCCCACCACTATGCCTGCTATTTATCAGCATTTATATTGGCATCAAAGTACTGATAAAGACGACGCTTTAATATGGTTACGCGGGCAAGTACAGCATATTTTTAAACGTTAATAGCTATAAAAAAAGCGCCAAACTTAGTGAACTAAAATTTGGCGCTTCACATTATTTTTTAAGCGTTTACAAGGCGTTTGTTTTTAAACTTAAGCCCACCAATTAATAACAGCGGCCCAATAAACATGGCAAGGCCATATACACCACCAGTTACCGCATACTCAGGCTTATTTAAAAAGCTTATAGCAATTAAAATAGCCAGCGATGCGTTTTGAATCCCTACTTCAATGCCGAGTGTTAACGAATCAGTTAAAGATAGTTTTGAAAGCTTTGCTATTAGCAAGCCAATGATCATTGAACCAATATTAAGTGCTATACACGCCCAAAATACATCGTTAAACGAGCTTGCCAGTAAGGCGCGTTCTTTTATTACTAGCGCGGCTATCATGGCAAGCATAAAAAATAACGAAAAACGCCTAAAAAACGGCTCGCTTTTAATCGCAAATTCGCTTTTAAAATGGCGCAGGCTTATACCTATGGCTACAGGCACTAAGGTGATTACGAATAGCCCAAGTGATGTGGTTAATATTGAAAAGCTGGCATCGTCTTGCGGCGCAAATTGGTGCATGGCAAAGCCAATAATAAACGGTGTGGTAATAATGCTAATAGCAGTTGAGGCAGCGGTTAAGCTTACCGAAAGCGCTAAATTAGCTTTTGCTAGCTGGCTCACTACGTTTGACATAGTACCGCCAGGGCACGCGGCTAAAATCATTAACCCTATTGCAATTGGTGTGGGTAAATTAAGTAAATAGCATAAACCTAAAGCCAATAGCGGCATTGCGATAATTTGGCCTACCAAGCCCATAGCAATTGCTATGGGCTTTTTAAAAAGTCTTGTAAAGTCAGTAGTTGTAAGCCCTAAACCCATACCAAACATAATGAGCGCTAAGGCTAGGGGTAATATTATTTCTGTTAAAAAAGATGCATTCAAATTAGGCGACCTCGTTAGTTATTGTTTTTATAGCGAGTACTTCATAGTTAAATGAAAACGGGGTTAACAGCGCCTTTATTTGAGGCTGTAACTCGTTTATTTCGTTTTCATTTACAAAAATATTTGCTTTTATGCCTAACTTTTTATCAGCAAACACATTTATTTGCACGGCTTTGTTTTTTAAATGCGCGTTAATTGCTTCTGTAATGGTTTGTTTTATTTCTAGGCAAACCAGTTCAGGCTTATAAATTTTACCTACTGCGGTCAGTGGTATTTCGTCAATTATATAAATAGCTTTTGGTATTGCTGCTCGTTCAGGTATGTTGGCGCTAACATACATGTTGAGATCATCAAGTTTAAGCGTGCTATGTGGGCTTAGCATGACGTAAAGTACCGGCACTTCGCCTGCGTAGCTGTCTGGGCGTGGCACGGCGGCTGCAAGTGTTACATCGGGGTGGCTGGTTGCGGCATCTTCAATCATTTTGGGGTCTATATTGTGCCCGCCGCGTATTATTAGCTCTTTTTGCCTACCGCATAACGATACATACCCGCTCTCATCTATTTTTCCTAAATCCCCGGTTCTAAAATATTGTTGGCCGTTTTCATCAACTACCCATGCGCCTTGGTTATGCGCATCTTCTACGTAACCCGGAAATACGTTATTACCGGTTATTATTATTTCGCCAACATCGAGTGTTTCGCACATTTTAACAAGCGTGCCTTGCTCGTTTATATCGGCAATTTTAAGCGTAATCCCCGGTATTGGTAGCCCTACAGAAGCCTCTTTATTAATTGGATTTACAGGCATTAACGTACTTACCGAGCTGCCCTCAGTTGAGCCATAACCCTCTACCAGTGGGGTATTGGTGAGTTTAGTAAACAGGGCTTGTAAATCTGATGAAAGCGGCGCGGCCCCACAAATGGCAAACTTCATTTTAAGCGGTGGTACAGTAATTTTTTGCGAAGTAATTTGCTCAACCATAGCAGCGTAAACCGTAGGTACGGCGGTCATAACGGCTACATCGTAATTATTAATTAGGGTGAGCAAGTTTTGAATGATGTTTTTACCCCTAAAGCCAGATGGGCTTGCGAGTAAAATTTTACAGCCTTTCATAACTGAGGCTATGCCCGTGGCTACCGCCGCATTTACATGAAATATAGGTAAGCCTACTAGCATGGTGTCGCCTGCGTTTACTGGCGAAAGTAAATTAACCTGCCCTGCATTGGTGAGCTGGTTTAAGTGCAAGTGCTTTGCAAGTTTTGGCAGGCCGGTGGTACCACCCGTATGAAAATACGCGCACACATCGCTTTGCTCAGGCAAAGTAAAATTAGCTGCTTGCGTATTTTGCGCAGCCAGTAACTTTTTAAACCCATACACGGGTACTTTATTATTTTGCGAGCACGCTATGTCGTCACCAAATAAGCTAATAACCGCTTTTAGGCCGGGTATATGCTCTTTAATTGCCATTACTTTTTGCCAAATATCGCTACCAGGCACTGGGCCTAGGGCAATAATTACTTTGGTATTGGCTGAGATCATAATTTCTTTCATTATGGACTCATCAAGCAAGGGGTTTATGGGGTTTGCAATGCCTGCGGCCTCTGCTGCCCAAAGCGATACATAGGTTTCTGGAAAGTTAGGTAACACCAGCGAGGTTACCTCGGTTTTAGTAATACCCAACGAGTGCAATGCATTGCCAAGCCCTGTTACGTTTTTTGCGAGCGCTTTGTAACTCATTTTACGGTGCGGATTAGCAAAGCTTTTGCCTTTAAAGGTCATTAAAATGCGGTGAATAAGCTTTTTTGTAAACGGAATTTGCGCTTCGCTAATACAGTCGCCATCTAAAATGTATTCAATAGCGGTTGCATCACCAAAGTTTTTTGCCGATTGTAAAATGGCATGATAAGTAGAGCGAGGAAGTTGCGCTGGTGATATTTCAGCAAGGTTTAAATTGCCAACATCGGCTTGGTTTTTAATTGTTGTTATAGTCATAAAACTCTCAACGTATTTTTATAATGTGTGTTTGCGTGTGAGTGCATGGTGTTTAACGCGGCTTTGGGTGTGTGGGCCATTACCGCGTAAAATTTAGTCTATCAAAAACTAAGTTATTGCCATTTTTTAATCTAAAAAACTGTTATCTTGTGCAGCAACGACCTGATACATGGGCTGAAAGTTCCCCCATGTAACCAGCTCTGAGCCATTGGCTTGTTTTGTATGTAGTGCTACCTCGTGCGAGATAAGCTTAGGCTCGCCTGCGGCTTGTGCTAATAACTGGCTTTGGCAGCAGCTATCTAGCAATACAAAATTGGCAACTGCAGCATCAACCGACGAACCAGCGGTAAGTAAACCATGGTTTTGCAAAATAACAGCGCAGTGATCAGCCAGCGATTTAGCTATCATGTCGCCCTCTTCGCTCTCGGCCACTACGCCGCTAAATACATCAAATACGCTGTGGTTTTCGTAAAATACGCAAGCATCTTGCGAAATTGGTTTAAGTAACTCTCCTAATGCCGAAAACGCACGGCCATAACGAGTATGGGCATGGGCTACTGCGTTTACGTCGGGTCGTGCCATATGTATGCGTGAATGAATAGCAAACGCCGCATTATTAATCGGTGTGCTGCCTTCAATAATATTACCTTTATGATCAACCCGAATAAGATCTGACGCTTTAATATGCGCAAAGTGCATACCTACGGGGTTTACCCAAAATGTATCGGGCTCTATGCAGTCGCGAAGTGTTATGTGCCCCGCAAGCCCTTCATCAAAACCGTACATAGCAAATACTCTAAAGCCCGCGGCTAGGCGTTGTTTTTCGTAGGTGCGTTGCTCGTTTAGGGTGTTAAATTTAGGCGGCATGATAAGTTTAAATTTATCGCTGCCTATGGTCATTTTTGCGGCTTGCTGCTCTAGTGTATTGCTCATAATAATCCTAAATTAAAGTCTATTGACTTTAGTTTAGTCTCGCTTAAGATAAATAGAAGTGATGTTAATTAATGGTTAAACATAAATGCTATGCATGGAAAGATAGATTTAAACCTGTTTGTAATACTTAAAACAGTATACCAAGAGGGGAGCATTACTAGTGCTGCAGATAAGCTGCATTTAACGCAACCAGCAGTTAGCCATGCGCTTTCGCGCCTAAGAGATAAGTTTGACGACCCCTTATTTATTCGCCATGGTCGGCGTATGGTGCCCTCGCCTTTTTGCCAAAAAATAATAGCCCAAGTGATTGAGTCGGTGCAGGCATTAGAGGCAACCATGAACAACGAGCGGCTTTTTGATATAGCCGCCTTTAAGCGCGAAATTAAATTTGGCTTTAGAGATATTTTAGAATCGATATTTTTTCCGCCGCTAATGAGCGACCTACTTACAAACACCCCTAATATTACAATTAACAGCCGACAGGTTTCGCATGTTGATATGGAAAAATCACTCGAAAACCAAGAGCTAGATATAGTCATTGATGTGCTTACCCCAACGAGCAACCATATAAAAAATACCTTTATTTGTAATGAGCATTTTTCGCTAATTTGTAGGCACGATCATCCCATATTAAATGACTTAACCGTACAAAGTTACGCAAAGGCATCGCACGCGTTGGTGTCGTTAAAAGGTGCGCAGGTAGATATTATTGATATGGCGCTGGCAAAGCATGCACTTGCCCGTAATGTAGTGCTTAAATGTGAACATTATTTTGCGGCGACTAAAGTGATTAGCCAAAGCGACATGATAATGACCATGCCAAACGCGTACGCGCAGGTATTAAAAGAGCAAATGCCAGTGCATGTAACTAGCTTGCCGTTTGATGTGCCGTTAATGCCAGTGCACATGTATTGGCACGAACAAGCCGATGACGATTTAGTAAATAGTTGGATGCGAGAAAAGCTGCTAGGTTTAGCCCAGCAACTTATCCCTGCTGACAAACTTAAAAGCGATAACTAAATTGTGCGTGATAACTGCGCCCACGCTCTGATAAAAAACGGTGTGCGTAGCTAATTACTGGCACATCGTTGGCCTGCGAAAAAGTGTGCTTATCGGTTAGGTTTTTAGCTAATAACGACACCGACCAATCTCCCTCACTGCTTCCTAGTTCTATGCGTAAATTTAGCTTTTCAAAAGCGCTTTGCTTGGCTATTGGGTCAAGATCTTGCTCTAAAAAGTAATCATCACTAAAGTTAAGTGCTAAATTACTGCTTAAAGTAAGATTTGAAAATACCTCGGTATTGTAATCAATTGCTATATTGCCTGAGTAGTCGGGAGCAAACGCGCCAGTTTGCCCGGTTAAATCTTGGAATGCTTGGCCAAGTAGTTCGCTTTGCATAACTGTTGGCGAGGCACTGGCGTATTGCTCGTATTCAAAATCAAGCACAGCAAGGTTTGCCGATAGCTGCCAACTTTGATTTATTGCCCAGCGCGAATCGAGCTCAATCCCTTTTACTTTGGTTTCGGCAGCATTTTTAACTACAAATGCATTACCATTAAATTCAGATACTTGTAGGTCATCGTACAGGGTGTAAAACAGTGTAGCGTTTACTTGTAGAGTATTTTTAATTGGCTCGGCTTTAATACCAAATTCAAAATTAGTGGCTTTTTCGTCGTCAAACTCAAAGCCTGAATTTTCATCAACCGTATTACCTTGCGAGCCATTTAAGCCAGAGCCATCAAAACCACCGGCTTTGTAGCCTATGCCAGCGCTTGCAAATAACATGGTGTTGTTAAACCCTAAATATTGCACACTAATATTGGGTGATAAGTGTGATTCATCACGCTTAGCGTTAAGGTTATGTACCCCCGCGCCTGAGAGCTGCCCTGCAATAGTGGGCGCAGCGGCATTGGCAAATTGTTGTACGGTTTGCGGTGTGTTGGGCTCAAATACGCTATACACACTTTGTACGCTGCTTACTTCTTTTTCTTCTTTTTGATAACGCAGGCCAAAACTAGCGCGCCATTGCGCGTTTACATTCCAAGTAAGGGCGGTAAATGCTGAGTAGCTTTGTTGGTCTTGATCAAACAGCGCATTTACGCCCAATGATGTACCTACTAAATCAGGAATAAGTAACGATGCACCAAATAAAATATCGTTTGGGTGTTCAAGCTCGCTGCTCATGTAAAAAATGCCCGCTACGTATTCAAGCGTGCGCCTTGTTGGCGAGCTTACTCTGAATTCTTGCGTAAACTGGTTATAGGTTTCTAAGTAGTCTTGTTTTATAAGCGGGACTTCTGAAAAGTCGGCATCAAAAGTTGAGTCCCAATCATACTCGCTATACGTGGTTACAGAGGTAAATTCGTATTCGCCATGGTTATAGGTTAATTTAAGTGATGCGTTATCAAGCGTGGTTTTACTTTGCTCATTAAGCCCGCCTGGGTGCCCATCGCCCGATACCGTACTTGTGTAATCAAGGCCTGAGTTGTCGCTTAGTAAAAGTGAGCGATAGCCCACGTTTCCCGGGTTTGTTGGATCGCTTGCTATTTGTAAGTCGCGGTTGGGAGTATCGATAATGTATTGATAGCGTGAACCGTGCGACTCAAACTCACCGTGTTCCCATTTAAATAATGCATTTATATCATCGTTTATTTGCCAATCTATTGATAATCGCGCACCTGATGAGTCGTTAGATTGCTCGTCGCTTTGGCGCGCTTGGTTATATAAAAAGCCATCAACAGAGTGGTCAAACGCGGCAATACGTATGGCTAAATCATCGTTAATAGGAATATTTATAACGCCGGTAAAACGCTTTTCGTTGTCTGATCCAAACTCTGACGATACGGTGCCCTCAAGTACATCGGTTGGCGAATTTGAGATCATACTAAAGGCACCTGCTGTGGCGTTTTTCCCAAACATAACCGACTGCGGGCCTTTTATAAGTTCAAGGCGCTGCATATCTAAAAATGGAAATTTAGCCTGATGCCCGCGCCCTAAATACACGCCATCTTTATACATAGCAACCGATTGCTCAAAGCCTGAGTTAGTACCCGAGCCTATACCGCGTACAAAAATACGTTTACTGCTTGAGGTTTCGGTTATATGCACGTTAGGTAGGTTTTCGCTTAGGGCGAGTAAATCGTCAACACTGTTTTGCTCGAGGTAATCGCCAGAAAGCGCTTGAATAGAGGTAGGAATATCTTGCAGTGATTGCACCCGCTTTTGCGAAGTGACGGTAATGGTTTCAAGCTCACTTTTATTTACTTTATTCTCGGCGGCTTGTGCCATACCCACGCTTAATGCGCTGAGCGTAAATAGAGTCAGTGCTTTTTGCTTTAAAAAAGCTGGCTTTAAACGTGTGTGTGATTGTGTGTGTTCAGTTGTCATAGCTGCAACTCCATTATAGAGGTTATTTTTATTGGATAATTTTGCGTCTATTTCATACTGACGAGTCTTAAAATAAATAACAGTGATGTTTATTTATTCAACACTATTAGTAATATTTATAGTTAAGCGAAAAAGTGTTGTGTTAAATGGGGTTATAGCAGGTTTAAAGTGGGTTAAAAAATACTTGTGGATTAGCGGTTTTATTAGCGATTGCCGAGCTTGGAGTGTTTGCTGCATTGATAAAGGCGGTAAGCTGTGGTGCATTTTCGCAAAAAATAATATCCAGTGCTAAACGGTTTTTGCCGTATAAGCCTCGGTGAATCATATTGGCTGAAAATAGCAGTAAGTCACCCGCATTAAGTTTAATAACTTTGCCTGTAGTTAAGTTATCGCTTGGCAGTTTATTATTTTTTGCAAGACGTACATTTAGCTCCTCTGGTGTATCCCAATTTTTATGCGAATGGGGCACAAGCTCTATACCTGGCTCGTCTTCAAGGGCTAACCGGCAGTGCACTACGTCGGGCCCGTTTAACGCAGCTTGTTGCTCTTGCACATTTAAATGGTATTGCATATCGCGATGCCAATAGTTTTTTTGTGTAACATTAACGGGATTAAAAAATAACTGAGTATTTAAAAACAGTGGCTCACTAATCGCCAGTTCTACACGCTTAATTAATTTATCACCAGCAATTAAATTAAATAAGGCTTCGTTTTGCTGCGCCGTTAAATACTCACTATTTGTTATGCCTGAGCTATTAATTGCACGGGATTGATAAAACTCACGGTTATTAGCCTTCCACTTTGTATGGAAGCTTAGGGCGTGTTGAACTTTGATGGTTGAATTTGCAGCAGTATGTTTGGTTTTTAGGCAAGGCAGAGCCTATGAAGTGTGGTTATTCCACATAAATAGGCGATAACGCAGCATAAATGCCAAACATGCGCTGCCCTTTGGGTTCTGCCTAGGGGCGATAAACTCTTTGTTGCTCGGTTTTTACTTAGCCCACTAGGTTACAAACCTCGCGCCGCGATTTAATCGTCCCTAGATTGAACAAATTTCAATCCGCAAAGATCAACACGCCCTAATTATTGGCTTAATTTTATTTAGCTCTTCGGGGCTGTAAAGCCCCTTTACAAGCATATAACCGTTTGATTTATAGCTATTCATTGTGGCTTTTTGTTTAATATTTTAGCAACACGCTCAGCAAGTTCTGGCAGTACATCTTGTGCAAACCATGGATTCTTTTTAAGCCAAATATTATTGCGAGGGCTTGGGTGCGGTAATACTAAATATTGTGGCCAATACTCACGCCACGATTTTACTAACTCGGTTAAAGGCCTGTTTTTAGTATGCGGTAAATGATAAGCCTGTGCGTATTTACCGAGCACGATTGTCAGTTCTAAATTTGGCAGAGCGGCCAGTAATTGCGCTCTCCATGCGGGTGCACATTCTTTACGCGGAGGTAAGTCGCCCGACTTACCTTTACCTGGGTAGCAAAAGCCCATAGGTAAAATAGCTACTTTTTGCGGGTCATAAAACTCATCAACACTTAGCCCAAGCCATTCGCGTAGGCGGTTTCCGCTAGCATCGTTAAAGGGCTTGCCAGTTTCGTGTACTTTTATGCCCGGTGCTTGGCCGGCAATTAAAATACGCGCATTGGCATTAAATTGTATAACGGGGCGAGCACCTAACGGTAAATGAGGTTCACAGATCACGCATTTACTAACTTGCTCAATTAAATTGATCGGATCCATATAAATTTGGCCTTAAATGCTTAAATGCTTAAATGCTTAAATGCTTAAATGCTTAAATGCTTAAATTTTGTTCTAAATGGCCATTTAGACCTAATGAGTTGGTAAAAAATCGGTTTATTTTACTCAAATTAGTTATTAGTTGGTAAAATTGTGATCTCATCTAAAAATAACAACTAATCACTTGATATATTTATTGTTTTTCTGACCATACGGCAAATTCGTTACCACTAGGCTCGGTAAAATGAAAGCGGCAACCACCGGGGAACTCAAAAATAGGTTTTACTATTTTGCCGCCATATTGCGCTACTTTTTTATAGGTTGCGTGAATGTCGTTACTGTAAAACACCAGCAGTGCGGCTCCATGTTGAGTAAGTGATTTAAGCGGTGCTTTAAAAAAGCCACCATCAAGTCCTTGGCCGCTAAACGCCGTATATTCTGGGCCGTAGTCGGTAAATTGCCAGTTAAACACGTTAGTAAAAAAGTTTTTTGTGGCTGATAAATCGCACGTGGGAAACTCTACATAATTTAGTTTTTCGTGGTTGCTCATTTTAAATTTACTCTTTGGCTTGCCAGTATTGACCACTGTAAACCTTCGTTATTAGCTAAGCAATAACCCTAAAAGAGCAGAGATCAGTATTTTACCAACATGCTAGGGATTAATGTAAAATTATCTATAATATACAAATGAGAATCACTATCTTTTGCATTTGTAAGCTTTATAATAACCCCTTATTTTTATCCTCGTATTTGAATAAGGGATTTGTTAACTATGCAGGCACCTCTGCACATAGTACCTTTTACAAAAACTAACCTAGCTGCGCTTTTAAAGGTGGCCCAAAGCTATAGAGTGTTAGTATTTTTGCGTTTTATTATTGCCATAGTGGGTGGCTATGCGTTTACCTCAGCGTGTATTTCATTATTAAGTGTGCTGCTGCCTATTGCTAAGCAAGATGCCGTATTACTGTGTGTGTCTATCAGTATTTTAATTTACGCCGCAGTGTTTATTTATGCGTTTTCGGTTAAGTCGTTAAAAACTGCATGGATCAGTATTTTACTAAGTACCGGTTTTTTTGTTGCTGTATTGGCGTTACTGAAGGGTTGGCTATGAAAGACAGCTTTTTTAGGTCGATGACCTGGCTGCATACCTGGGTGGGCTTACTTACCTGTTGGATTATTTACGTAATATTTTTTGCAGGTACAGCGAGTTTTTTTAGAGACGAAATAAACCTCTGGAATCAACCTGCTATACACAATGTGCAAGCCCAAACCGACAGAGTGGCCGCGCAAAGGCAGCAAATTATAAAGGGCTTTGATTATTTAAATCAGCACGCTGCAAACTCCCCTAGTTGGCGTATTACCTTGCCCGAAGAGCGAATACCGTATTTAGTATATGGCTATGCAAAACCTAAAGAGCCAGGACAGCGCCGCAGCCAGTTTGTAAATACCCAATTAAACCCAAACACCATGCAAGCGCTGCCCGCTTTTGTTGAAACCAAAGGCGGTAACTTTTTTTATCGCTTGCATTATCAGCTTTATTATTTAGATGCCATAACAGGGCGTTGGGTAGTGTGCTTTGCCAGCTTTTTTATGCTGCTGGCAATAATTTCGGGCGTGGTTATTCATAAGCGCATATTTAAAGATATGTTTACTTTTAGGCGCAATAAAGGGACTCGTAGCTGGTTAGATGCGCATAATTTAAGCTCGGTACTTGCCTTGCCGTTTCATTTAATGATTACCTACACAGGCATTATTACGCTTATATTTATGTTGTTCCCCTACCCTGCGTTAACGACCTACGACAAGGGTATGCGTGGCTTTTTTAACGATGTAACACCTAGTAATAACGTGACTAATAACGCCCAAGGCAGTGCAGATTTGCTCCCTATAAACACTATTTTGGATCAAGTTTATACTAAGTGGCCTAGTGCAGATATTACGCGTGTTCAGGTTAGTAAACCGAATATGGCCGCTTCAACAGTAACGGTATTGGTAAGCCCTGCAAAGGTGCTTCGCGATCAATCTCCGCGGCTTTTGTTTAGTGGTGCTACCGGCAAATTAGTTGCACAAACTGATGACGAACTTAGCAGTAGTAAAGCACTTTATGAATCACTTAACTCTATGCATACAGGGCGCTTTGCTACGCCTTTACTGCGCTGGTTATACGTACTTTGCGGTATTGCAGGCTGCGTAATGATTGGCTCTGGCTGCATAATGTGGGCTAAACGCATACGCGAGCGTAATAAGGGTAAAGACTCATTTGGCTTACAATTAGTCGAAGGTTTAAACCTTGCCACCATTATGGGTTTACCACTGGCTACCTGCGCCTTTTTTATTGCCAATAGATTACTTAGTCCAACCGTAGCAGGGCGTGGTGAAAAAGAAGTTACAGCGTTCTTTTTAGCATGGTTAGTGGTTGCTGTTATGGCACTTTTAAAGCGCGATAGGCTGCTATGGCGTGTAATGGCTGCCATAAATGCCCTCGCGTGTTTGAGTGTACCGGCAATAAATGCGCTTACCACACAGGGTAATATAGTGAGCTACCTACTTAATAAACAATGGGCTTTGTTTATTTTCGATGCGGTATTTTTACTGTTTAGCATACTGTTTTTAGTACAAACCGAAAAATTACGTACTGCTTCTAGCGCTTCTAAAAAAACAGCTAATAACCTAACCAATAATAAAAAGAGGCAAAAAGCATGATTGATTTACTTAGCTTTAGCCTCTGTTTGTTTGCTTTTAATGGTTTTGCTTTGGCAAAACCAGTGCATTTTAAAACGGTGTTTACAACGCGTCCCTCTAAGCTGCAAAGTAATTTGCTGCTAATAGTTGCTTGGATCAGTATTTTACTAAGTTTATTGTTCTGTGTTGTTACGCAGCAAGGATATGGAGCTTTACTGTTTTGTGGTTTTATGGGGTTAAGTGTATTAATTATAACGATTTTTTATAATTTTATAAAAAAGTTGATTAAGCCATTTAGCTTTTTAAATATGTTACTGATCGGCTTTTCAGGGCTATTATTGGTAGTAAACCCACTTTAGTTAGTAAAAATCTGATCCAAAGAAAGCCATTAATTTTAGGCAAAAAAAATGGCAAGCTATAAAGCTTGCCAACAATAGGGGGGGATATTCAGTATGTCCAACACTTGCATGTCTCGTTGCAAGTGCAGCTAATATAGCGCCGACATATTTAACTTACTTTACAGTAAGGTGATCGTTTTATTACAGCTGTAACAATCATTAGCACAACAACTGTAAAGCCCCTTTACATAGCTAAATAGCCTACTGTTTAACCCAAATAATTTGTTCTGTGGCAAAGCCTAGTTTGTTTGCTTTAGCTATAAAATGCTGTTTAAGCTTGTCACTAACGGTAGGTGTACGTGATAAAAACCATAAAAAGTCTCGGTTGTAACTGGTTATAAACGCATATTGGTAGTCGTCTTGGTCTAATTCAAAAATTACGTAAGCACCATAAAATGGGCCAAAAAACGAGACTTTAAAATGGCCTGTGTCAGTCCCTTCTACAAATTTTGCTAAGCCTTCTGCTTCATCCCACTTTTGCTCTTTAGTTATGAAACCTTTGTTGAGCACTTTTACTGTGCCGTCGTCGTTTACTGTGTAAGTTGCGGTTACTTGCTCCATGCCCTCTTCAAATGAGTGATCAAGGCGGGCGATTTCGTACCACTTACCTTTGTACTGCTCAAGGTCAAAGTTTTTAACGGGGGTAATTCCTTCAGGTGCACTTGTGCAGGCAGTGAGTAAAAATAACCCTGTAATAAGTAAAATAGTCGTAATGGCCTTCATGAAAGCTCCTTTTTAAATGTGATGCAGTTTGTACGGCTTTAACCAAATAAAGTTTGCTAGCCGATTAAAATAAATTGCTATAGGATCAGTTAAATACTAGAGCAATTAAAAGATTTAAGCATGAAAATATGGGTAGATGCCGACGCATGCCCTGTGGTAATAAAAGAAATACTTTTTAGAGCCGCTGAGCGCACGCAAACACCAACCATTTTAGTGGCTAACCATGCAATGCGCATTCCGCCTTCAAAATTTATAAGCCGCGTACAGGTTTCGAGCGGGTTTGATGTGGCCGATGACGAAATAGTAAAGCGTGTAGAAAAAGGCGATTTAGTTATTACTGGCGACATCCCCCTTGCCAGTGAAGTTATTGATAACGGTGGCCAAGCACTTAACCCGCGTGGTGAGCTTTACACGCCAGAGAATATTCGCTCGTTATTAAACGTGCGCGATTTTATGGATACCATGCGCTCAAGCGGCGTAGAAATGAGTGGCGGGCCACCACCGCTTAGCCAAACCGACCGCCAAAACTTTGCCAATAACCTCGACCGTATTTTAGCGCAAAAAAAGGCGAGCTAGTGTGAGTGAGCAAGCTATTGGCCTAGGTGAGCATGATTTTAATGTAGGCGTGTATGTCGCAAAAGCACCGCCTATGCCCTACTTTGAAACCCTGCAAAGTGTTGAGCCTGTAATAAACGAGCAAATAAATACCATAAACCAGCACTGTGGTAATGGCTGGCGTAAAGTGTTTAACGTATACGCTAAAGTATTGTTTGCGCTACCGAGTGAGCATTACAGCTTTGCTAAACAAGCCGATAGCTGGCAAGCGTATCGCGATACATTTTTACTGCAAAAAAACAGTAAAACAGCGCTGCTATTTAGTGTCCCCATTATTAACGGCACTAATAAAAACCAGCTGCATATTATTGCTGGGCGAACCCATGCTAAAAACTTATTACAGCAAGGTAAGCTTAATGCGCAATTTAATTGGCTAGACGATGAGTTTGCAATTGATACAACGAATAACATTATTGTGTGCCCGTACTTTGATTACAGGCAGTTAAGTAATATTAAAATAGCCCGATTAAGCGGGCTTGTAGCTAAGCTTAAAACAGCTAATTAAAAATGTAAGGAGTCAACATGGTGGGAATTTTAGAGCTAAATACGTTATTAAAATCAATGAACCCCGAGCTTAAGCAGGGTGAATATATATTTTGCTGTTTAGCAGGCGACCTTGCTGACTACGTTCATTTAAACCCGCTTGCTAGTTACGTTGAAGAAGAAGGCCTAACCCTTATTTTAAATGCAGATACCGCCGATAAAGCCGGTATTACTTACGAAGGTAAATATAATTTAATAACTCTTAATGTGCATTCAAGTCTGGAGGCTGTTGGTTTAACCGCTGCGGTATCGGCCAAATTAACCGAGCATAATATTAGCGCCAATGTAGTGGCTGCGTTTTATCACGACCATATTTTTGTACAAACCGATAAAGCGCAGGCGGCGCTATCTGCGCTTAAAGAGATTGGTTAAACTTAATTTCATTAAAAGTCCCCGGTTCTGGGTTGTTTAACGTTCAGTAACCGAGCTTTTAATATTTTTAATTACACTATAGATTCAACAATTTTCAATGCTTTAAGTTCGTTTTCGTGGGTTATGCCATCAGCTTCAATTACTTGCTTAAGAAGCTCTAAAACAAACACCCTCATTGGTTGGTCAATAATGTGCGACATACGGTGTTGAATAAATGACTCTATTTCGTTTGTTTGTACCGCTGAAACACATTTTTTAGTCATTTCTATTATGTAATTGTCTATTTCTATTGCTGAGTTCCATTCAATTTTTTGTGCCCAAGCACTCACTACATTTAGCTCTTCGTCAGCAATAGAACCATCAACAGTGACAAAAAGTAAAGCGAGGTCTAATAACGACTCTTTTTGAAGTTGCTCAACACACACGCCCATATCAAAATTATTTAATAACTGTTCAAACTTCATAGTGCTTCCTTGATGGATAAAAATACTGCTAAAGAGCTTATACCAAAGCACACCAAAAAGTAATTTTAATGGGTTTGTTTAATTGCAACATTTTGTAAGTAATTAATAATACGAGCCTTGAAGCTAGGTTAGCTTTTGGTGTTATTTATATTTAGGCAAAAGCTGTCATTAGTCGCTTCTAGCTTTACTTTATTTCCTGTTTTTACTCTTACACAGCGAGTACTTTTCGGCAGTTTTTTCTTTTGAATTACAATGAATTCGCCGTTATCTACATCGTTAAGTGTGTATTGATATGCTGTGTTACCGCCTTCAAATAATGCCGTAAAAAGCCCGCCAATCAATGCTCCGGCAATTGCACCGCTGATCATATCTTCGGTGTTACCATCTAAATCCTCGGCTAAACCAATGCCTGCACCAACCATGATTCCGGTTCCGGTTCCGATTTCTGATGACAGCTTTACCTTTTCAATTGATTCGACCGTAGCATAGTAATGCTTAATGATATGACCTTGGTCATCGCGATCAACGCCCTGAGAGGCACAGCCAGACAGTAATAAAAGGGCAATTAAACTTTTTTCATGATTATTCTCTGTGTTGGTAATGAGTATAATCATATTCACTAATTAGTAATAAAACTGTGAGAGCTTTGTTTGTACCTGTTAGAAGATGTAAGAATGTGTTCAAAGGAAAACACCGACTGAAGCCAGGTCGGTGCTAAGGTTAAGACTATTTAACAACGTATCCGCTAAACCCCAGCGCTTTAAAATAAAGCTTAGGAATACCGTATTTGCACTCGTTAAGTAATTCACTTAAGCGCATTCTATCAAGTGGGTAAAACTCACTTTCTAAGTTTTGAGCTGTGTAGGCCTGCCCTGCGTCACTTAAACCTAAATCGGCACACACAGTAATTTGTGCTTCGCGCTCAAAGTCGGTTTCGGGTTTCATTAAATCGCTAATAAATAAGTTTGCGCCTTTATTTAAATTAGCTTTAATGTTTTTGAGTAGCTGCTTTTTGCTGCCGTCGTCTTTTAAAAAGTGCATTACGAGTAGGCATAGCGCCGCATCGGCCTTAGTAGATAGCTTATCAAGCTCGCCTTCAATAACGTTAACGCGCTTTGCTATGCCGTGCTCTTCAAACGCTTGTTTAGCAATTGCGAGCATATCACTTGAGGTATCTTGCGCGGTAAATTGCCAAGTAGGGTTAAGCGCGGCAAGGGCGAGTATTTCTTTACCTGTACCGGCTCCTACTACTAAAATATGCGCGTTGTCTCCTAACGTAGCGAGTAGTTGTGAATTGGTTAGTTGGTGTAATAGCTCATAACCAGGTACTAAGCGGGTAATGCGACTATCGTAATGTGTTGCTTGCTCGCCTGTAAATGTCGGCATTTTTAACTCCTTTAATCAGCTTATAAAACTTCAATAGTGGAGTATCCACCACTTTGCTTATTTACATGAACTTGCGTGGCTACACGTTCGCTCATTTCGCTCACATGCGATATAACCCCTACTTTGCGGCCCTGTGCTTGCAACGAATCGAGCGCGTCCATAGCAACGCTGAGTGTTTCGCTATCTAACGTACCAAACCCTTCGTCAATAAACAAAGAGTTGATTTGTACTTTGTTTGACGAAAGCGATGCAAGCCCTAATGCAAGTGCTAGTGATACTAAAAACGATTCACCGCCAGAGAGTGTATTAACCGAGCGTTGTTCGTCGGCCATGTCGCGGTCAATAATGGCAATATCGAGCGATTGCGCAATGGCTGTAAGCTCGTAGCGTTTATTAAGGGTTTTTAAGTGGCTATTAGCGTAATGCAGTAATATTTTTAGCGTTTGTGTTTGCGCTAAGTTACGCATGGTTTTACCGGTTGCATCGCCCAATACTTTATTAAGTAAGTGCCATTGTTCAACTCGCTTTTTAAGGGTGGCTAGCTCAGTTTGCTTACCCTCAAGTGCTTTGGCATTTTGGTTGTGCTGTTCTATAGCAGTATTGGTGGTAAGTAAGCTGTTTTGCTGCTCAGTTTGCTTTGCATTTAATGCACCTAATTGCTCGGTGAGTTCAGTGTGGTTTTGTGACGGCTTGTTAGTATTTTGGTGATCTGTATGCGCACTTTGTTGCTGTTTAAGCGCTGCATTTGCATCAGTAAGTGCAGCTGAAAGCTGCTCAAACTGGGTTAAATGGGCTTTAATTTGCTCACTGCTTAACGTTAGTAAAATTGTGATCTGCTCGTGCGTTGCCTCACTGTACTGGGCTTTAAAGTGGCTAAACCATTCGTTGTAGCGCTCTTCAAGTGTTTTAAGCTCCGTGCTTTGCTCGGCTAAACGCAGCTCTGCGTTTTTAAGCTCAATTGCATGCTCGTCTCGTTTTTTTACAGCGTTATCGTAAGTTTGCTGGCTGTTAGTTAACTGAGCTTGGCATTGCTCAAGCAGGGCATTAATTTTTGTTTGGTAGTCGTTTACGCTTATTTGCTCGTTATTAAACAACGCAAGGCGCTCACTTTGTGTTGTATTTTGTAGCTGTTGAGCATTGTCTAAATCATCTTTTAGCGTTTTGAGTGCACTTTCGCTTTTAGTTATTAGTGGCGTAAGCTGCTGTATTTGCTGATTGGCTGTGTCTATTTGTTTTTGACTTTGCTCAAGTTGCGCATATGTATGCTGATACTGCTCAACCTGTTGGCTTAAATCATTTAGGTTCAGTGCGCCTGATTGAAGGTGTTGCCAAAAGTTGCTGTTTTCAAATTGTGCATTAAGTGTTGTGGTTAGATCGCTAATTTGCGACGTTAGCTCAGCGTGCTTTGTATTTAATTGGCTTAGTTTATTGGTTAGTTCACTGTTTAAATTATGCAATTGATGTTGTGTTTGTTGCTCTGCTTTCAAGGCGTTTGTTTGCTGATTTACCTTTTCTTGCAAGGCTGATTGCTGTTTTTGCGACTCAAAATAGTGAGACTTTTGGTTGCTGAGCTGGGCGTGGGTTTCATCAAGCTGCTGCGCTGTTAAATCGTTAAGCTCTGTACGAGTACCTTGCATTGTTGTTTTAATTTCTAGCTGTTTTGCCTGTGCGCTTTGTATGGCCTGACTGTGCTGGGCGTGCTCAGTGACAAGGACAGCATGTTGTGTTTGATGCTGATGCAGCTTAGTTTGAGCGCTATCGTGTAGCTGTTTAGCCTGATTATAACTTGCTTCAAAATCGGCTATTAAGTTAATTAATTGCGGGCTTTGGCTGCTTGCATACGGGTGCTCTTTTGCCCCGCACACTACACATGGCTCGTTTGGAATAAGCTGAGTGCGTAAATGTTCTACGTTTTCGCTGGCACGCAGGCGTGCTTGGTTTAATGCGTATTCGCTGTGTTTAAGTGCTTGTTCGCATGAAGCTAAGCTTTGTTGCAATGTTGTTTGCGTTTGCTCACTGTTTACAAGTTTGGCTGCAACCGTCGCTTGTTGTTGTGAGCTGTGTTTTATTTCTTGATTAAACTGCTGGTAGCGCAAGCGCTGATCATTTAAATATTCAATATTTTTAAGTTTGCTATCGCATTGCTCAATATTGAATTGACGTAGTTGCTCACTTAATTGGTTGAGATCTTTCTGCTGATGCGCAAGTTGTTGTTCTTGTTGCTCTACTTTTTTAGTTTGATCTGCTAACTGTGTCGCGTGTTTAGTTTGCTCTTCTAGCAGCTGTTTGCTTTGAGAAGCGGTTGTCTTTATTTGCTCATTGGCATTTAAATACGCATTAAAGCTGTGTTGGTAATAATTCCAATCATTCGCGAGCGGTTTAAGCTGCGTATGTTCAGTAAGCCATTGCTGATGCTGCGTATTTAGCTTAGTTGCTTCATCAAGCACGTTTTGGCTGTGTTTAAACTGTATTTGTAATTCGCTAAGTTGTTGCTGCTCTTTTTCACTTTGCTGAGTAAGGCTAGTAATGCTTTGTGTGTTAATAGCAAGCTGGTTGTCGAGCTCGCGGGCTTTTGCAATAATTGGCTCAGCAGATTGCTTTTGCTCTTGCGCTGTTTTTAATTCGCTTTGTTTTGTTTTAAGTGCCTTTACTTGCTCATCAATAAGCGTTGCATGGTCAATAGTTTTTAAGTCACTTATTTGTTTATTTAGGGTGTTATTTTGCGCTGTTAAATACTCATGTCGTTTTCGGTTATCTTTTATCTCAAGTGCGCTTTGTGCTTGTTTTGCTTGTTCACTCTGTTGAGCAATTTTTGCAAGCTCGTTGGTAGCATGCTGCTGACTTTTTGTTGTCTCTTCAAGTGCGAGCTCAAGTGCACTTGCTTGCTTGTACCAATTTAGGTTTTGCTCTGTGCTTATTAGCGCTTTTTTAGTGTCTTCTATTTGCTGTTTTAGCTCATTAAGCGTGGTGTGTTTTACTGCTAATTCATCTTCACTCAATAAGGTATAACTTGAAAGGCTTGCTTGTAGTAAATCAAACTTATCTTTTAACTCTTTGTTACGTTCAAAAATACGCTTACCAATTAGGCTAAATTTGTCGGTGCCTGTTAGGCACTCCAATAATTGCGCGCGTTCATCGCCAGTTGCTTTTAAAAATGCAGCAAATTCGTGCTGCGCTAATAATACTGCACGCGAGAATTGCTCAAAGCTTAAACCTATTTTACTTTCTATTTGTTTTAAGGTTTGGCTTTTGTCGGCTATTAATGTTTCATCTGGTAGGGTAACTAACGTGTGCTCGGCGACTTTTAATTTACCGGTTACTTTTTTATGGGTGCGCTGTATAGAATAACGGGCGCGGTAAAGGTGTTTGTCTTGCCCTACAAAGTCAACCTCAGCAAAGCCTTCCCACTTTCCACGGCGTAATAAGTTACGCGCATCGTTTAGCTTTATGCTGTCGCCGTTAAAATCAATTAAGTTGCCTTTATCGCCTTTTAAGCGTGCTGTTTTAGTATAAAGCGCTAAACAAATAGCATCTAAAAAGGTACTTTTACCCGCGCCGGTGTCGCCGGTTATGGCAAATAAGCCCGCATCTTTTAGTGGGGCTTGAGTAAAGTCGATTTCGGCGTCTACTATTGATGCTAAGTTATGAATGCGTACTGCGGTTATTTTCATAGTTGCTCTTGCTCCGTCAGTTCACTTATTACATCGTTTAAAAGCACTTTTAGTTCATCGGGTACGTTCTGCCCTGCCATGTCTTTATCATTTGCAAAGGCTTGTTCTAATAAATTGAGCGGATTGAGCATTTCAACTTCACTTAAATCTTCAAATACTGTGTCGTTGTCGGTATGGGTAGTTTGTTCACGAACGCGTTCGATACCGCAAAATTTTACGTGCTTACCTTCTAGTGCTTGTTCTATTTGTTCTCTGAAGGTGGTGTCGGTATCACTTGATTTAAGTTTTACGCGTAAATAAGGGGCAATAGCATGTTGTGATGTATCGAGTGCTTTAATTTGTTCACATAAGTCATTCAGTGGCACACACTCCCCTTTTGGTAAAATAATAACGTCGGCCGAGCGCGGAATGTAAAGGGGGTTTACAGTTGTACTAATGCTCTGTTTTTTATCGCTTTTAAATTCGACAACATTAACTTGGTGAGTATAGTTACGCTCTGAAAACGACATGGGAATAGGCGTGCCGCTGTAGCGAATAGTCTCGTTTTTAGCAACTTGTTGCGCTTTGTGTAAATGGCCTAGAGCTACATAGTTGGCTTTATTGCCAAACACATTGGCTGAAATAGACTCTTCACCACCTATCACTAAGTTGCGCTCTGAATCGCTTGATATGTCACCGCCTTTAGCGTGTAAGTGCCCCATTACTATTAATGGTGAATTTTGCTCATTAATTTTATAGGCATGCTCTAAAGCAAGCTCATATGCATTTGCAACGCCCTGTGCATAGCTAGGGCCGTTTTTTGTTTGGCTTACTGAGCTGACATCGCTTGAGCGCAAAAAAGGCATTGCAGCAATTACAGCGCGTTTATTATTAGTATTTATTTCTATAATAATATCGCCAGGCGCTGAGACATCAAAACGCCCTACTACGTGGGTATCAAATTGAGCAAGTAAAGGCTGAGCCGCTAAAATACGATTTGCAGAGTCATGATTGCCAGCAATAATTACCACGTGCATGTGTGGGCAATGTTTTTTAGCGTCTTTTATAAACTGGTAAAGTTGGTTTTCGGCGCTGGCACTGGGTGTTGCCGTATGATAAATATCGCCTGCGACTAATAACAAATCTATTTGCTGCTCAACAAGTGTGGCAAGTAACCAGGTAAAAAATGCTTGATGCTCAACACGGCGGTCGTGTTCGTAAAATTGTTGGCCAAGGTGCCAATCGGAGGTATGAAGGACTTTCATGTCGCGCTCTTAAAAACCAGTAAGAGCGCCAATATACCCAAGGCTGTTAAAGATGCAAGCCTCAGTAGAACTAAACAGTTAGCTTAAGCTGTACCAAATGCCAAAAATTACTGGCAAAACAATCAATGCGATGAGTAGAGGTTTTTTTAACGTTTTAGTTTGTTTGGATTGCAGCCTTTTAAGTGCGTTCGTTTCGTTACAAGCGGCTACTTTATCAATGTAAAAATAACCTGAATCAAGGTACTGCTTACAGCTATTTTCGTTGGCTGGGATTGCAATTAGTTCTTGTTGTTTTTTTAGGATATAAAAATCCATGAGCCCACCGCATTTCTTGCTTGTAATCGATAATATTTGAGGATAAATAGTCGTCATTTATTTGCCTCAAATAAAAAGGTGGGCGATTTTAAATACAAATGACTACAAAGATCAACCAAAAACTACGGTAATTTCAATTTATCGTACAAATAATTAAAATTAGTGAAAACACCGCAATATTTACGCCAATTATGAGCTGTTTTTTACTGTGTTTTTGTTCAGTGGTTAGCCGTTTTAGGGCATCTTCTTTGTTGCAGGCCGACACAATATCTACATAAGAATAATGGTCAGCTTTATAGCGCTCAAGTAGTTCTTTATCAGCAGGAATTGCGTCTAGTTTGTGTGCTTTTTTTACAATATAGAATTTCATAGCGTGGACCTTTAAAATCTCACTTAACTTTACTGTAATCTCATTTGATGAACTTGAACTGAAGTTGGCTAATACGAGTGTGTTTTAATGCTCTAGTCGGTTTAAAATTTGTAAACCCCCTTTACATTTTTAAATGAATTAAAATAGCTAACAAATTATTGTTATTTGTGAGTACAAAACTTTAGTGAATATCACCCTAAAAATAGGGTGTTTGGTCGCTATTTAATTGAAGAAATCGGCTACATTTGACACAGTATGATCACAAAATTATTTTAGGACTAACAATGAAAAAAATAAGTCTTACGCTTAGTGCTCTTTTATTGCCAATGGTAATGTCGGGTAGTGCTATTGCGTCTTCAGTTGAACAAACAAAAGGCTCGTTTGTTGATAAGTTTCGTCAGTTGGATGAAGCATTGCCGACACCAAATGTGTACCGCAGTGCTGCGGGTGAACCAGGTGAAAATTACTGGCAGCAAAAAGTTAACTACGATATTGACGTGAAGTTAGATGAAAAAAAGCGTCGCCTTAGTGCAAGCCAGAGTATCGAGTATAAAAATAACTCACCGCATACATTAAAATATTTATGGTTACAGTTAGACCAAAATATTTTTAAAAGTGATTCAATTGCTGAAACCACTAAAACCTTTAAAAGCACGTTACAAAGCCTGCCTGCGCAAAAGCCTGCAAAACTGAGCTTAGGGCAGTTACGTCGCCAGCAATTTATGAGTGACAACGAGCTTGGCTTTGCAATAAGCAATGTTAAAGACGAAGACGGTAAAGCACTACGTGTAACAATTGTAGATACATTAATGCGTATTGACTTGAATGAGCCGTTAAAGCCAGGTAAAGAGGTTGAGTTCAGCATGGACTTTGCGTTCAATATTGTTGAAGAAGATGCTGTTGGCGCACGCTCAGGTTATGAGCATTTTGAAAAAGATGGCAACGATATATTTTTACTTGCCCAGTGGTTTCCGCGTTTAGCGGCGTACACAGATTACGAAGCATGGACGAATAAAGCCTTTTTAGGCTCGGGTGAGTTTACGCTTGAATTTGGCGATTACGACGTAGAAATTACAGTACCCGCTGATCACATTGTATCGGCGACGGGTAAGTTAGATAATCCAAGCAAGGTACTTACAAGCACGCAGCGTAAACGTTTAAAGCAATCTGAAACTGCTAAGCGTCCTGTGTTTATCGTGACCGAAGAAGAAGCACTCGAAAACGAAAAAGAAGGCACAGACAAAACGAAAACATGGCGATTTAAAGCCGACAATGTGCGTGATTTTGCATGGGCGTCTTCACGTAAATTTATGTGGGATGCAAAAGGTTACCAACAAGGCGGTAATGTTCAACCACTTGTTATGGCCATGTCTTTCTTCCCTAAAGAGGGCGGTGACTTATGGAAAAAGTATTCTACTGAATCTGTTGTGCACACAATGGAAGTGTATTCAAAGTATTCGTTTGATTACCCTTACCCAACTGCACAATCGGTAAATGGTCCGGTAGGTGGTATGGAATACCCAATGATTACTTTTAATGGTCCGCGTACTAAGTTACAAGATGACGGTACACGCACCTATTCTCAGTCTGAAAAACGCTTTTTGATTGGCGTTGTGATTCATGAAGTTGGCCATATTTACTTCCCAATGATCGTTAACTCTGATGAACGTCAGTGGACGTGGATGGATGAAGGCTTAAATAGCTTTTTAGATGGTGTTGCCGGGCGTGAATGGGATCCTACTATTCCTTGGGGTGTTGAGCCTCGTGATATTGTTTCGTATATGAAATCTGAAGTTCAGGTGCCTATTATGACGCAATCAGATAGCGTACTTCGCTTAGGCCCTAATGCTTACACTAAACCCGCTGCCGCGCTTAATATTTTACGTGAGGTGATTTTAGGCCGCGATTTATTCGACTTTGCATTTAAAGAGTACGCACAGCGCTGGAAATACAAGCGCCCTACCCCTGCTGATTTTTTCCGTACTATGGAAGAGGCATCAGGTGTTGATTTAGATTGGTTTTGGCGCGGCTGGTTTTACACTACCGACCATGTAGATATCTCGTTGGATAAAGTGTATCAACTGCGTTTAGATACTAAAAATCCAGATATAGATTACAGCCGCCTACGTGATATTGAAGCTGACAAACCAACATCGTTATTTGTTGAGCGTAACCGTGCAGAAGGTAAAAAAACATGGGTTGAGAAAAACCCTGATATTACTGATTTTTATGACGAAAATGACCGTTTCACGGTAACGAATAAAGAGCGCAACGCGTACAACAAGTTTTTAAAAGGGCTTGAGCCGTGGGAGCGTAAAACGCTAGACCGTGCTTTAAGTGACGATCAAAACTATTACGTGATGGAATTTTCAAACCTGGGCGGTTTGGTGATGCCAATTTTACTTGAGCTCACGTATGAAGATGGCACTAAAGAAGAGCGTTACATTCCTGCTGAAATTTGGCGTCGTAATCATAAAAATGTACAAAAGCTTATAGTTACTGATAAAAATAAGCCGCTTGTATCAGTAAGTGTTGATCCACGCTGGGAAACTGCAGACGTTGATGTAGAAAACAATAACTACCCACGTCGCATTATTCCTTCACGTATTGAAGTATTTAAAAAGAGTAAGAGTAAAGCTAAGGTGAGTCGCGATATCATGCAAGATATTAAAACAGAGCTTAAAAGCGATGAGAAAAAAGACGAAAAGGATGAAGTAGAGGAACAGCAATAATGCGTTTTTTGCTTATTGTTGTTTGCTTTTTAATTGCTGCGCCAAGTATGGCGCATCAATTAAAATCATCAGTAACGACTGTGCTTTTTAACAAAAGAACGCATAATGTTGAGCTTATGCATCGGTTTTACTTACACGATACTGAGCATGCTGTTAGCAGCTTATTTAAAGGTAAAATTGATATAATTAGCAATAAAACTGATCAACAACGCTTTGCCAAATATGTTGAGTCACATGTGGCTTTGCAAACATTAAATGGTGACGTTGTGCCGCTTAACTTTGTTGGCGCTCAGGTTGATGGTAAGTTTTTTTGGGTTTATCAAGAAGCGCCTATCCCAGAGGGAATTCAAGGGATAAAAATGAGCAATGGTGCGCTGCGTGATTTATGGCCATCACAAGTTAATATGGTGAACGTTGAAGGCAAAGGTAAAGTTAAAACCCTAAACTTTGCTCAGGATGATACCTGGCTTGAAGCTCGCTTTGAGGCTAACTAACTCATTGTTAATATAAAATACGCGCTTATTTAAGTGCGTATTTTATTACACTATTTAACGTGCGTTCATAATTGATCGGTAAAATACCAAGTTACGTAAAAAGTTGGGTTGTTTATATTTACCTTGTTTTGCGCAACATACAACTAGCTGCTAAGCTTTTGTTCATTGGTAGTTGCAGTGAAGTTACTGACCACCTCGCACTATTAATTTAAATATAATTAGTATTAATTGTTCCCACTTAAGGGTGTAAGCTCAGAGTATTTTTATGTTTGAAAAAAGCTCAACTAATTATTTTCACAAACAAGGATTGGTATGACGACTCAGGTAGAGGCTATCCATGGTGTTATTTTTGATTTAGATGGTACTTTGGTATCGTCAGAACTCGACTTCTCACTTATTAAAGCCCAAATTGGCTGTCCCGATAACGAAGATTTACTCGACTTTATTGCGCAACTTCCTTCTCCTTATATGCGCGAAGAGGCAATGAACATTGTTCACCAGCACGAATTATTAGATGCACAACATGCCACGTTGTTGCCAGGTGTAAGTGAAGCCATTTCACTATTAAATGACCGAAATATTCCTATGGCAATAGTGACGCGTAATTTTGACAAAGCAGCTGCACTTAAATTAAAAAATAACCCGCTTCCTATCAGCACAGTACTTACACGAAGTGACGCACCAGCAAAACCCGATCCCAGTGCATTAAATGCTATTGCTACGCTTTGGAATATTAGCGCAGATAACCTATTGTACGTAGGCGATTACTTATACGATATTCAAGCTGCACACAATGCTAATATGCGTGCCTGCTTATATGCTCCCAATGAAACGCCTCCTTATGCTGATCAAGCTGATTATGTGTTGCATGATTTTTACGATTTGGTTGCTTTAGTTGAAAGCTACTCCAAAAAAGTCGAGTTATGTTAAATTGACGCTATATTAGCTTTAGTAAATTTACCTCTCACAATATGGGCGCTCATTTACTAAGGTTTACTAGCCCAATACGTTTTGAATTGGTAAAATAATAAAAAAAATAATGTATTTATTAGAGGCACAAAATGGGTAGAGCATTTGTAGTTCGTCAAAGTTCTATGATCAAAACAGCTAATGCAAAAACAAAAGTAAACTCAAAGTACGGTAAAGAGATTTACGTTGCTGCTAAAAATGGTGAACCCGATCCTGAAGTAAATCAAACTTTGCGTCGTCTAATCGAAAAAGCTAAAAAAGACCAAGTTCCTGCGCACGTTATCGAAAAAGCAATAGAGAAAGCCGCCGGTGGAGCAGGGGAGGATTACTCGGTTGCTCGCTACGAAGGCTATGGGCCGGGTAATTGTATGGTGATTGTTGACTGCTTAACTGATAACCCCAACAGAACTATTAAAGATGTGCGTTTACCGTTTACTAAAACTGATTCAAAAATAGGGACGCCTGGTTGTGTAGCCCATATGTTTGATCATTATGCAGTATTAGGCTTTGCAGGCGATGACGATGAAGTTGTTTTAGAAGCGCTAATGATGGCCGACGTTGACGTTGCTGACGTAGAAGCTGAAGATGGAAAAATTTCGGTTTTTGCACCGCCTACAGAATACTTTAAGGCTAAAACAGCTCTTGAAGACGCATTTGAAGGTATTAACTTTGAGGTAGACGAAATTACTTTTATTCCTCAAGTTAATATTGAAATTGATGATCAAGAGGTTATTGCTAACTTCGATAAATTTATAAATATGCTTGAAGACTGTGATGACGTACAAAATGTGTATCACAATGCAATTATAAAAAAATAATCTTAACGTCGTTTTTATAGCAAATACAAATTAAAAAGCGTGTTTTGTGTATGCAAAACACGCTTTTTTGTATTTACAGAAATGTTAGGTATTCATAGAGGTTATTGATTTATGTGTTTCTATTTTAAAATGAGTTGTTTTAAGTGTGTTTAAACACATTTTTAAAAATATTGGTGTGCTTATTTGTTGATTTAGAAAATAAAAAACCAGCCCTAAGGCTGGTTTTGACACGAAATAAACAATTAAGATACAGCGTTAAACATTTGGAGTGTATTAACTTTGCTGTAACTTATACTGTATACGGTAGCTATGTAATAACGGTTCAGTATAGCCACTAGGTTGTGTTGTTCCTTCAAGTACTAAGGCGAGGGCTGCTTGAAACGCAATACTATTTTTTAGTGTTTCAGGGCTGCTTGCCATTGGGGTATAGGCTTTATCGTGTTCGTTTTGGCCGTCTACTACCTTGGCCATTTTTGCCATAGTGGAAGTAATTTGCGCTTGTGTACATATGCCATGTAATAACCAGTTAGCCATATGTTGACTAGATATTCTAAGTGTTGCTCTGTCTTCCATTAGCCCGATATGGTTAATATCGGGTACTTTAGAGCAGCCTACACCTTGGTCTATCCAGCGTACTACGTAACCCAAAATACCCTGTGCATTGTTTTCAAGTTCGCTTTGTATGTCTTCTTTAGAGAGTGTTGACGTATCTTGCATAAGTGGCGGAGTAAGTAAGTCGTCAAGGCTTGCTATTGTACGCTCAGCGATTGCGTGTTGCTCAGTAAAAACATTAACATCATGGTAGTGCATAGCATGCAGCGTTGCGGCAGTAGGAGAGGGCACCCAAGCTGTATTAGCGCCCGATTTAGGGTGTGCTAACTTTTGCTCCATCATCAGCGCCATTTTGTCAGGCATAGGCCACATGCCTTTGCCTATTTGAGCTTTTTGGCTTAATCCACAGGCAAGGCCAATATCTACGTTGCGATCTTCGTAAGCACTTATCCAAGGCTGTTGTTTTATTTCAGCTTTAGGGAGTGCAACACCTGCTTGCATTGAGGTGTGAATTTCATCGCCTGTACGGTCCAAAAAGCCGGTGTTAATAAATACAACACGTTGTTTTGCTTCATTTATACATGCTTTTAAGTTTACAGATGTACGGCGTTCTTCATCCATAATACCCATTTTTAAGGTGTTTTTAGGTAAGTTTAAGGCTTCTTCTACATGGGTAAATAGTGTGCTTGTAAAAGCAACTTCTTCTGGGCCATGCATCTTAGGTTTTACAATATTAATGCTCTGCGCACTGCTGTTTTTTACGCCAGAATTTTTATTTAAGTCGTGCAGGGCGGCTGTGGCAGTAAACATTGCATCCATTATACCTTCAAAAACAGGCTCGCCGTAAACGTCTGTAATAGCTGGGTTTGTCATTAAGTGGCCCACGTTTCTTACAAACATCATGCTTCGGCCTTTAAGCGTTATGGTACCGCCATCAATAGAAGTATACGTTTTGTCGCTTTGTAACGTACGCTCTACAACTTTGTCGCCTTTTTTAAACGATTCGACCAAGTTACCTTGCATTAAACCAAGCCAGTTTTTGTAAACTTGCACTTTATCTTGTGCATCTACGGCGGCTACAGAATCTTCACAATCCATAATAGTAGTTAGGGCTGCTTCAAGTACCACATCTTTTAAACCCGCTTTGTCAGCTTGGCCAATAATATGATGGTGATCTATCTGTAATTCTATATGTAAGCCATTGTTTTTAAGTAATACAACGCTTGGGTTTTGGGCTTCGCCTTGGTAGCCAATTAACTGAGAGGGGTCAGCTAAAGTGGTTTGAGAGCTGTCACGCAGCGTAATAACTAATGCGCCGTTTACAACAGAATAATTGGTGCTTTCAATATGTGAGCCGTTTTCAAGTGGCAGTGCTTTGTCTAAAAACTGGCGTGCGTATGCCATTACTTTAAAGCCACGAACCGGATTATAGGCAGTGCCTTTTTCTGCCCCGTCATCTTCACTTAACACATCTGTGCCATATAAGGCGTCGTATAACGAGCCCCAACGTGCGTTAGCTGCATTAAGTGCAAAGCGTGCGTTACTTACTGGAACAACTAACTGTGGGCCTGCCGTAACGGCTATTTCGGGTTCAACTTGTTGTGTTTCAATTTTAAAATTTGCAGGCTCTGGCACTAGGTAGCCAATGTCACTTAAAAAACGTTGGTATTGCTTGCTATCCCACGTTTTATTTGCAATGTGGAACTGATCAATTTGTTGTTGCAGTTGTTCGCGTTTAGCCAACAGCGCTTTATTTATTGGCGTGAGCGTTTGAACAATCTTTGCAAAGCTTTGCCAAAATTGTTGTTCTGATAAGTGTGTACCAGGTAATAGTTTAGTTTTAACAAAGTCAGCAAGCTCTAAATCTACGCTGAGTCCTGAATGTGTGAGAGTGTGGGTCATAATTGCCTTCCTTAAACGGTCGCCATAGTATTTGTGCGTTTGAGCAACAATAACGTAAAAAAGCCATGTTGAGTGTGTTTTTGATATTCACAAAAAATATAGTCGTAATAAAAACTATAAATTTACTAAATCTAAAAAATAAGCCTAATGTTGAATTAAGCGCTACGGAGCACTAGCAACGTCGCCACTCTCACAACATTAAATTATTTATATACCCGTTCGAAGGACTTTATTATGACAACATATCAACGCGAAACCGACACTCTTTCTACTTTATGCCAATCTCAAGGTAATGCATGGCAGGCAATTAACCCAGAGTATGCAACTCGCATGCGTTTACAAAATCGCTTTCGTACTGGGATAGAAATTGCACAATACACAGCTGACGTAATGCGTGAAGATATGGCCGCTTACGATAAAGATACAAGCCAATACACACAGTCTTTAGGATGTTGGCATGGATTTACTGCCCAGCAAATGATGATGGCTATTAAACGCCACCAAAAAACAACTAAACGTAGTTATGTTTACTTAAGTGGTTGGATGGTTGCTGCACTTCGCTCTGCGTTTGGTCCGTTACCTGACCAAAGTATGCACGAAAAAACATCTGTTCCAGCGCTTATTGAAGAAATTTACACATTCCTAAAGCAAGCTGATGCCCGTGAGCTTGACCACTTATTTAATGACCTAGATGAAGCAAAAGCGAATGGTGGCGACGTTCAAGCTGTGCTTGATAAAATTGATAACTTTGAAACGCATGTTGTGCCAATTATTGCTGATATTGATGCCGGTTTTGGTAACGAAGAGGCAACTTACCTACTTGCTAAAAAAATGATTGAAGCAGGTGCATGTGCTATCCAAATCGAAAACCAAGTATCTGATGCCAAACAATGTGGTCACCAGGCGGGTAAAGTAACCGTACCTCACGAAGACTTTTTAGCAAAAATTAATGCGGTTCGTTATGCATTCTTAGAGCTAGGTATCGACAACGGTATTATTGTTGCGCGTACTGATTCGTTAGGTGCAAGCTTGACTCAAAAAGTGCCTGTATCGCAAACGCCAGGTGATTTAGCAAGTCAGTACAATGCCTTTTTAGAGACTACACCTATTAATGGCGTAGAGGACTTAAACGAAGGTGATACGGCAATGAAAATCAACGGTGAGCTGTGTAAACCTACTCGCCTTGAAAATGGCCTATACCAGTTCCGTGAAGGAACAGAGAAAGACCGCGTAGTACTTGACTGTGTAACTAGCCTACAATCTGGCGCTGATTTATTGTGGATTGAAACAGAAAAGCCACACGTAAAACAAATTGCTGAGCTTGTAAACCGTGTTAAAGAGCAAGTACCAAATGCTAAACTAGTGTACAACAACTCACCTTCGTTTAACTGGACGCTTAAGTTCCGTGAGCAAGTGTACCAAGAGTGGCAAGAAGCGGGTCGCGATTTGAGCGCTTACCCAAGCCTTGGTGATAACAAAGGCCTAATGGCACCAGAAATGGATGCAACAGAGCTTGCAGCCGCAGCTGATGTATTGGTACAAAATTTCCAACGTGATGGTGCACGTGAAGCGGGTATTTTCCATCACTTAATTACGCTGCCTACTTACCATACTGCAGCACTTAGCACAGATATTTTATCAGAAGGCTACTTTGGTGACTTAGGTATGCTTGCTTATGTACGTGATGTACAACGCCAAGAAATTCGCCGTGAACAAGCATCTGTTAAACACCAAGACCTAGCAGGTTCTAACATTGGTGATACACACAAAGAGTACTTCTCTGGTGATAACGCGTTAAAAGCCGGTGGTGAAGATAACACCATGAACCAGTTCTAAAAATTTCTAGATAGTGTTACTCAAGGGCCGTAAGGCCCTTTTTTTATGTGTCATAAATATTTTTACTGCACTCACTAATAGCAAAGCCTTTATTAGTGCTAAAAGCGAATTGTGTATGAGAAATAAAACTTACATTAGGTTACTTAGTTAGTTGAGATCAGGTTTTAACCAACTATAGATATGCGGATCACGTTTTAACTAGCTAACCGAATTTGTAGATCAGAGTTTAACTAACCCTTTAATAAAAGCGTTTTGTAAGTGCTTTTTTGCTGTAAAGGGGCCTTAAAGAGCTATTAAAGTAATCAAAAACGTTATTTTTTGTTTTTTTTGGTGTTTAAATTCGATTTATAAACCGATTTTTTACTAACGTATACCTTTCACAAAACAAAATTTTACCAACTGAAAGGCTATAAACAGTGACTCAAACCGATTTTTTACTAACTCAAACTATAAAAAAGCTATAAACCGAAATTTTACTAACTGAGAAATAGACTAAGTCCGATATTTAATATGCCCTATAAGTGTAAAGGGGGTTTACACTTTGCATATACGTAAAAGCCACTTTTAAAAAGTGGCTTTTAGTAATTTAATTAATGTAATGCTATTTACTGTGCTTATCAAACCACCATTGAATGTAAGCAACTTTAGTCATTAAATTAGAAGGGCGAGCTGTAATACCATGCGATGCATCTGGTATGCGAACCATCGCGGTGTCAACACCTTGTAATTTTAGTGCTTGGTAGTATTGCTCTGTTTCAGAAATAGGTGTGCGGTAGTCTGCTTCACCTGTAAGCAGCATTGTGGGTGTAGTAACATTACCTACATAGCTAATTGGCGAACGTTTCATGTAATGCGCTATGTGATCCCATGGTTTGCCTGGGAACCAGTAATCAGCAAAAAATGGATAAAAGTCTGCAGTTAGTACAAAGCTGATCCAATTTATAACAGGTTTAGCAACAACAGCTGCAGCAAATCGATCTGTATGTCCAACAATCCATGCTGTTAGTACACCTCCGCCAGAACCACCGGTAACAAATAGTTTTGATTCATCAATAAACCCTTTTTTAATGAGCGCATCAACCCCAGTCATTAAGTCATCAAAGTCATTACTTGGGTAATTATGATGAATGGTTTGTGCAAATTCTTTCCCATACGAATCACTTCCGCGCGGATTCATGTATAACACCACATTACCATTTGCGGCAAAAAGCTGAACTTCGGCACTAAAGTGAGGACCATAATTAGCCACCGGTCCGCCGTGAATTTCGAGTACTAGAGGATATTTTTTAGATTTATCAAATCCTGGCGGGTAAGCAATCCATCCTTGAATAGGTAATTGGTCGTGGCTTGATTTAAGCCAAATCTCTTCCACTTTTGCTAGTTGTTTATCATCTAGCGCATCGCTATTAAGCGTGGTTAAGCGCTGAGTTTTACCGCGTTTAATGCTCGCTACATCCGCAGGGCGTTGAGTGTCAGCAAGTGTAAACGCGATATCGCCGTTGCTGCTTACATCAAAATCTCCGCCTGAGTATGGTCGTCCAAATGCTACACTGCCAATTTGTTCGGTGATCACTTTACGCTTGCCATTTCGAGGTTGATAAGCAAGGGTAGTTTGACCTTCATTGGCATAGCTAAAGTAAACCCCTTTAGAGTTTGCAGCCCATTTTATTTGCCCAACGCTTCTATCAAAGTTGGCTGTTAAGCTTTTGGTGTTACCCGTTTTTAAATCACGAATGTAAAGTTGAGTATTTTCGTAGTTAGTGCGTTTATCGTCATATCCTGTATACGCAAGGTAACGACCATCAGGAGAGACTTTGGGTTGTTGATCTGGGCCATTTCTATTTGTTACAGCTTCAATGGCTAATGTATTGAGGTTTAGCTTATACACCTCGCTGTTTGTAGGCTTGAGTTCACCATTTTTATGCCTATTCGCTGAGTAGTAAAGTAAGCTGCCATCTTTGCTAAAACTAACATCACCTGCGTTATCAAATTCATCGCTAGTAAGTTGCTTAGCATTTCCGCCGTTAGCATCAAGTGTAAATAATTGATTAAAGCCTTTTTGCGAGTATCCACCACCATCGGCTCGATAGTATACGTCATCAATAAATTTAGCTGGCTCTGCCCACGTTGCCCCTTTCGGCTTTCCTGGCAAATTAACCGGTGGCGTGTTTTTACTTGGTACAAACATGCTGAATACAAGCTGGCTTGAATCGGGGCTCCAACTAATAGCGCGAGGGCTACTGGTTAAATTACTTATTTTGGCAATGGCACCGGTTTTAAGCCACTTCATATAAATTTGGCTGCTGCCATCGCGGGTAGATATAAAAGCAAGGCGCTGCCCATCTGGAGAAAGTACCGGCGAGTAATCCATGTGAACGCCTGAAGTCAGTGGCTGCATTTGTTTGGTTTTGTAATCAACAGACCAAATGTTTCCCACTTTTCGGTCTGTTTTTATATCCATGCGGTTTCGCACAAAGTAAACGGTTTTTCCGTCGTCAGTAATATCTATTTGATTTGCATATTCTAAATCAAATACATCTTGAAGTTGCAATGTGTGTGTATTGTCGTTTGCATTTGCCAAATGGCTTGCGCTTAATATAAAACTAAGTGCTAAAAGTTGTTTCATTATTAATCCCTGTTGTTAACTTATGTACAGTTATAAGTGAGGGATTATTAAATTAACAGTGCAATGCGATGAAGCTCATATTTAACTCCATGGGTGTATTTAACAAGTTGGGGTAAAAAGCTGTAAAGGGGGTTTACAGCTTTCGTATATTACTAAAGGTCAGTCACACAGTGCTTTTATTTCTTTAATGAGTTCAATTGCATCGTTATTGTCTCCATGGACACATAAACTATGTGCATTAAGCATAAGTTGCTTACCTGAGCGTGTAGTTACACTACCTGTTTCTAAGAGCTGTTTGACCTGTGCAAGTATGGCCGGTTTATCATGCACGCTGCCATCGAGTTTGCGAGAGACCAAATGGCCCTCATCTGTGTATTGCCTATCTGCAAATGCTTCGAGTACTAGTTCTACATTAAACTGTTTAGCTAACTGGATGTGTTTATCTGCTTGATTAGTCGCTAAAATCATCAGCTTTAGTTTACTAGGGTAGCTCGCGACAGCAGATAAAATGGTTGCTAACACGTCGTTGTTAGCCATCATATCGTTATAAAGTGCACCATGTGGTTTTACATAGCTTAACGTAAGCCCCTGTATTTTTGCCATGCCTTCAAGCGCTGCTATCTGATACTGAATACAATTAGTTAGTTCGCTTGTTGTTAACGCCATAGAGCGTCGTCCAAATCCTTGAAGATCAGGGTAACTGGGATGCGCGCCTACCGTTACGTTGTTTTTTTTAGCTAACGTTAATGTTGTTGCTATTACATCAGGGTCACCGCCGTGAAAACCACAAGCAATGTTCGCCATATTAATATGTGGCATAACTTGATCATCTAGCCCCATTTTCCATGAACCAAAGCTTTCACCCAAATCACAATTTAGTTTCATGTTAATTGCCTTTTTGCGGTTTAATTGTAACAGGCAAGGTGCCATTGGCAGTGGCTTGGCCTACTAATACTTTAGCGAGTGCGGTAAAGGCAGGGCCTGAAACACGCTCGTGCGTGTCTACATCAATATTGTAAGCATAAGAGGCCAGTACACTGTGGGCATAGTCGCCAAATTTAGCAATGTCGTAAGGAGCCCTCAAACTTATAAATACAGTACGCTTATTAAATTTGTTAGCCATGGAAAGCAATGACTCAAGCGCTTGTGGCTGTTCGCGCGTATTAAGCGCAAAATTAGGGTCATCTTTTAAATCATCCATGCCACCAATTTCAACCGCGCTTTGATTGGGCGTGGCATTACCCGCTATAACAATATCAGCTGTTTTAATGCTCTGGGCTGCTTTTGCTGGGTCAAACCCTTGTAAGCTGCTGCAGCTGAACGTAATAGATGATGAACTTGCAGATTCAATTGCTTGCTGCATAGCCATACACTTACGGGTGTCGGGCATAATAATATGTATATGTTGGCCATCATTTAAATTTAGTGGCAATGTGTTTTCTGTGTTTTTTACCTGTGTTATTGCTGCTAAAGCAAGCTCAGCTTCTATTTTTCTGTGTTGTTTATTGCCTATTATACTTTTTGCATTAACTACTGCATTAATAGGGTCAAACTCAGTAGATAACTCAAATGCATTTTTAAGCGAAATAATACGCGCAGCCGATTGTGTTATTTCTTGCTCATCTAACTGATTTGACTCGACAGCATGAACTAACGATTTAATAAGCTCATCAAGCTTTTTTATATCATCGGGCGTTCTTATTTCTATAGGCATTAGCGCAATATCAACGCCAGCTAAAAATGTATTTATAACAGCTTGAATGGGTGTGAAAAACTGACTAATACCTGCCATATCAAGTGCGTCGGTAACCACTACGCCTTTATAGTTAAGCTCACCTCTTAAAATGTCGGTAATAATAGTGCGCGACATAGTGGCGGGTTTAATCATTGTTTTGTCTTCTACAGAGACAAAGGTTGAGCTATCAAGCGCTGGGTATTGTATGTGCGCTGTCATGATCATACCGGGATTTTGCTTAGCAATAATATGTTTAAAAGGGGCTAAATCTTGTTCGTAAATGGTACTTTTTGAGTGGGCAACGTTAGGGAGTCCTGTGTGGCTATCAACGTGAGTATCGCCATGTCCCGGAAAATGTTTGAGCGATGTAATTATGCCATTACTCTCAAACTCAGCCACTTGTGCTGCGCCAAGTTCACTCACTCGCTGTGGGTTCTCACCAAACGAGCGTACATTTATAACGGGGTTGTCTGGGTTCATATTCACATCAATGGTGGGTGCATAATTTACATTGATCCCCAGGGCTGTTAGCTCATTGGCAATAACCGTTGCTGATTTAGTAGCAAAGTCAACGCCATGCTGTTTATAGGTTGCACCAATAGACATATTGCCCGTGAATGACGTTGCAACATCACGCGGCAAACGCGCAACTCTTCCGCCCTCTTGGTCTATTGATATAAATAGTGGCAGTTTACTTGAAGATTTACTGGCAGCCACTTGAAGTTGATGGCTAAGCGTAATGGTTTGTTCAATTGACTGTGTGTTTTCTGAAAATAATATAACGCCACCAATGTTATAGTCGCTGATTACGCGCGCTAATGACTCTGGTAGCTTTGTCATTGGCGTTCTGCACTGTTTACCAGTGCCTTGTTCACAATAATAGCGAAAATCGAGCATTAACTTTTGCCCTAGTTTTTCCTCAAGAGAAAGAGCCGGTTTTGCAACCGCTTTAATTGATGGCATTAAGCACCCAGATATAAAAATAATTGACGATAAAACATACTTATTTAGCAAAATACACTCCAAAGCTAAATAAAATGAACAAGTGAAAGCAGCTTATCTATTTTTTTATATAACTGCAAAATAAGCGCACCCTAGTCATTAGGGGGAATGTAACGTCACAATATAATAAAAGGTTATTTGGCTGGTTATTAAAAATACACTATGTGCTCAAATATTAGATAATTAATAAATGGCGGGGTATAATTGTAAATACTTTTTAACAAAGTACTTGCTTTAATAGCAGTGTACTGTGGGCTGTTTACTTTTGCTGAATAAATTATTTCCTGTGCTTAATCTGCGTCTTCTTATTGTGCTATTGGCTTTTTCTGCGGCTTTAGCCACGCTCATTAGTAGTTTTCATTCAACGTACCAAGTACAAAAAGAGCAGTTAATAAGCCATACATTAGAAAGTAACTTCGCTTACGCTAATAAATTAGCTTCAGCAACCGACAACTTTTTAGAGTCGGCTAAACAACAACTTGCATATTCAGCAAATAAAATTGAGCAAAACATAAATAATGCAGCATTACTGCAAGAAGAAGTAACGCGCTTAAATTTGCAAACAAATAGCTTTAATTCAGTAGTTATAAGTAAGAATGGGGTTATAAATGCCACATCCCCTTATTTACCTGAAATCATAGGAAAATCAATTTCCTCTCCCGGCGCAACACAGGCTTTAAAAGAAAAAAAGCCACTTATTAGTATGCCGTACATGTCAGCAGCCAATAATTTAATTATATTTATCTCGCATCCCTTATTTAACAAAGAAGGGAATTATTTAGGCTACGTGGGCGGCTCGTTATATTTAAAAGAAAGAAATATTTTAAACGATCTCCTAGAGCAACATTTTTACGAAGGGGGATCGCACCTTTATGTCGTCGATGCTAATAAGCAAATCCTTTATCACCCAGATAGTAAACGAATAGGTACAAGCGTTGCCAATAATAAAGTAATCAATGCGGTTATTACAGGAGAAGCGGGGCAAGCCGTTGTTGTAAACAGCAAAGGGGTAAAAATGCTCGCAGGATTTTCACCCGTTATTAATTCAAACTGGGGCGTAGTGGCTCAACGGCCCATCAAAGCAACACTTGCGTCTCTAGATACATTAATCATGGAAGTATTTGCAAGAACGCTCCCCATGGCGTTAGTCACCTTCATACTCATAGGTGTATTTTCGTATTTTATTTCACGCCCATTAAAGCAACTCGCTAGTAGCGCAAATAGGCTCGACGAAGTAAACAGTATAGAAAAGCTAAAAAAAATAAAAGCGTGGTACTTTGAAAGCCAGAGGTTGAAGCTGGCGATGCTTAATGGCGTCAATATTTTACAAACACAAATAGGGCAACTTAAGCACGATGCCCAAACCGATCCGCTGACAAACACCCACAATCGTAGAAGCTTAAATGGTTTACTTAGCCAGCTAATGTTAAAGCAAACACCTTTTGCTATTTTAGAAATAGACATCGATTTTTTTAAACGTGTGAACGATACCTTTGGGCACGATAAAGGCGATGAAGCACTGAAAGTATTAGCCGATATTATAAAAAAGATCTCTCGAAAAGGGGATATTGTATCGCGTATTGGTGGTGAAGAGTTTTTACTTGTATTGCCACATGAAGACAGCCAAAGCGCTCTAAAAATAGCAGAGCGATTACGCACCACTGTTGAAACAACGCAAATGGAAACAATCGGTTTCATTACCGTTTCAATCGGAATTGCAACTTGGCCAACCCATAGCAATGACATAGACCAAGTATATAAATGTGCAGACAAAGCGCTTTACCATGCTAAAGAGCATGGCCGTAATCGCTGCGTAGTGGCAGAGCCTAGTTAGTATAGACATGTTTAACTTGAATTAAACTTTACTTTAAAAGCCCTTAAATTTATTTAAGGGCTTTTTTGTTTCTTAAGTTTTTTTTAAGTTTCGCTCTTTAACTTATAAACATACTCCTTAAACGGGCGATGTTTATGCAATTAGCACAGTTAAATTTATCACTAGATAACATATCAAATTCGGCACATTTAATAACTGCTCGAGAGAATGATGAGCATCGTAATGCACTAGAATCTGCGGTAAAAGATGGCTTTTTAGTAGCTTACAATGCAACGCTTAAATCATTTATGCCACTACTTTGTAAATACACAACAATTGAGGGGCAATGTACGTTAGGTTTAAGGCAAGCTACCTCTCCCTTATTTATTGAGCAGTACACTGCAGAGCCCATTGAACACTTTTTATTAGAACAAACTCCGCGTAGCAAAATATTTGAGCTAGGTAACTTATGCTCTTCACATCGCAGGGCAACGCTTGGTCATTTTATTGTTGTTAACGAGGCGCTTTACAATACTGGAGCCAAGTATTTAGTATTTTGCGCCACAAAAAAAGTACGGGCGATGGTTCGAATGCTGGGTGTTAACTGCACTGAAATTGCTGTTGCTAACAGCTTTGTAGTTGAAAACCCATTAAGTTGGGGCAGTTATTATGCAAACCAACCTACGGTGTGCATTGTTAATTTAGCGCAGGCACATCAGCAAGTACTTAACACACCCATGCTGTTAAATATTAAACAGCAAAACACACAACAAATTAATGCCTTAATGACCGCGTTGGGGAGCTTATGAGCCTATTAAATAATATTAATAAGGTAGCGAATGGGCCAGTGGTTGTTAGTTACTTAGCCAATAAAGTGATGCCTATTAGTGCTTTGGAGTTACAACAAGAAACTAATAAGCTAACAGCTATTTTTAACGCTTTAGACTCTGGCGCAATTGCCTTCCAGCTTGATAATACTCCAGCTTGGCTGGTTGTCGATGCCGCAACCAGTGCTGCAAATAAGGTTGCGGTGCCTATCGCCCATTTTTTTAGTCAGCAGCAAACACAGTATGTGCTAGCGCAATGTGGTGCGCAGTTTTTTATTAGTGATATGCCTCGTTATTCGCTTGGTAAGCATTCATTGTCGGTAACATTATTTGAGCATTATACCCTTTATATTTATCAGCTCGATGCGATTGAACCCGTGGACTATTTTACTGGTACGCAAAAAATTACATTTACTTCAGGTTCTACTGGCGAGCCAAAAGGGGTGTGCTTATCAACACAAAGCCAGATGCAGGTAGCTCAATCATTATGTGAGCAAATAAACATTAGTAATCCCGTGCATTTATGCTTACTCCCGCTGCCAGTACTATTGGAAAATATAGCGGGTGTGTATGCGCCTTTGTTAAGTGGCGGTTGTGTACATTTAATGCCGCTAAACGAATTAGGTTTTGTTGGCTCAGGGTTAAAAAACCCTAACAAACTCATTGGTGCAATCGATAGTGTAAAACCTAACACCCTTATTTTAGTACCTGAGTTATTAACGTGTTTAGTTGCCTTTGCAAAACAAGGCTGGCAGCCACCAAAGTCACTTAAGTTTATTGCTGTTGGCGGAGCACGGGTTAGTGAATCTTTAATTTTAACTGCACGAGAATATAACCTACCGGTTTATCAAGGTTATGGTCTGTCTGAGGCTGCCTCAGTAGTGAGTTTAAACACCCCCAACTATGACGACATAAATAGTGCTGGTGAAGTATTAGGGCACGTTGAAACGAAAGTTGAAAATGATGAGTTATTTATTAAAGGAGCGTTATTTTTAGGGTATTTAAATCAAGCGCCGCATAACCCAAATACCTGGTACGCCACTGGCGACTTAGTATCTAAGCGTAATAATAAGCTGTACATAAAAGGGCGAGTAAAAAATCTGATCATCACCAGTATGGGGCGTAATGTTAGCGCCGAATGGCCTGAATCATTAATTTTAAGCCAAAGTGCGATACAGCAAGCGGTGGTGTTTGGTGAAAGCCAGCCATTTTTAAGCGCGCTTATTTATGCGGCTCCCAGATTTAGTGATGAGCAATTAAAAGCACATTTAAAAACAGTAAACCAGCAACTTCCTGACTACGCACAGATTAAAAAGTGGCATCGTTTGGCCCAACCTTTAAACGAGCAGCAAGGATTATTAACCGCTAATAATCGCCCTAAACGAGCGGCAATTAGCCAGCACTACAGCCCTATTTTTGAACAGTTTTACCGACTTGGAGAAGTGATCCATGAGTGATTTTTTTAATACATTAAAAGCACAAACTCAAAACGAGCGTGAGTACTTATTAGCTGCGCCAATTATACAGCGTGTATTTAACGGACAAGCAACGCTTGAAGAGTATGCCTCGTTTTTAGCGCAGGCTTATCATCATGTAAAACACACTGTTCCTTTAATGATGTCACTAGGCGCACGTTTAACTGATGAGCAAGAATGGTTACGAGAAGCGGTAGCTGAATATATTGAAGAAGAAATTGGTCATCAAGAGTGGGTGCTAAACGATATTGCAGCCTGTGGGTTTGATAAAGAAAGTGTGCGTCATAGTCAGCCACAATTCGCCACTGAAATGATGGTGTCGTATGCCTACGATAGTATTGCACGTAAAAATCCGCTTAGCTTTTTTGGCATGGTTCACGTATTAGAGGGGACCTCAATTGCGCTTGCTGATGGAGCTGCATCAAACATAGCGAATGCAATAGGGCTTCCTAAAAAAGCATTTAGCTATTTAACCTCTCACGGCGCGCTTGATATAGAGCATGTTAAGTTTTTTGAAAACTTAATGAATCAAATTACAGACGAGGCGGATCAGCAGGCTATTTTACATGGTGCAAAATGTTTTTATCGTTTGTACGGCGGTATTTTTCGCGCTTTAGACGACGAGCCGTTTTTTAAAGCATCAGCACAAGAGCAACACGCATGAATACCGGCTTATGTGTATTAACTGGTGCGGCAGGCGGAATTGGTCAAGCGATTGCTAAAACATTACACGGCCAAGGTTGGCAGTTACTTTTGGTAGGGCGAAATAGTGATGCCCTCAATACGTTAAGTAGCCAATGTCCCGGTAGTATAGTTTTTGTGGGGGATTTAACGGTTGCCGAAAACATGTTGGCACTAGCCATTAAAGCCAAAAAATTAGGGGGCGCTAAGTTACTCATAAACAATGCAGGCATTAATGTAATGCAAAGCTTAAGTGCATCGAGTAGTGAGCAAATTGATAATCTACTGAGCACTAATTTAGCCGTCCCTATGAAATTATGTCAGCTGTTTTTAGCGCAGTTGCACGCGAATAAAGGCTCCATAGTTAATGTTGGGTCGTCATTTGGCAGCATAGGTTACCCGTATCAAACACTTTACTGTGCTAGTAAGTTCGGTTTACGTGGTTTTAGCGAAGCGCTATCACGAGAGCTTTCAGACACACCCGTTAAAGTTAGTTATTTAGCACCAAGAGCAACCGATACAGATATTAATGATGCACAAATACGAGCAATGAATAAGGCGCTTGGTAATCAAATGGACTCCCCGCAGTTGGTAGCTGATGAGTTAGTTGCATTATTAAACTCAAATAAAACCAGACGATTTATTGGTTTTCCTGAGAAACTTTTTGCACGTATCAATGGCGTTTTTCCAGGTATTGTGGATAACGCAATTGCCAAACAGCTTCCTAAAATAAAACAGTTTTTAGGTTAATAGAGGATTTATTATGAAAAAATTTACTTTAGTAGCTTATTTAAGCATTGTTAGTGTGTTTTCATCGCCGGTATTTGCAGACGAACAAAGCGATTTACTCGCTATTCAACAGCAGTGGGCTGTCGCTAATTATGAGCTTAAAGATGATGCACAAATCAAAGCCTTTACTCAACTGAGTGAGCAAAGTGCTCAATTTATTGAAAACTACCCTGATTCAGCAAATAGCTATACGTGGAACGGCATTGTACTGGCTAGTTTTGCTGGCGCAAAGGGTGGGGTAGGGGCACTGGGTTATGCTAAAGATGCAAAAGCGTCATTAGAGCAAGCCCTTAAAATAGACGACAGTGCTTTAGGTGGCTCAGCGTATGCCAGCCTAGCAACCTTATACAGTAAAGTACCGGGGTGGCCTATTGGTTTTGGTGATGATGACACCGCCAACAAGTTTTATAAGCAAGCGCTCGCTTTTAACAAAAAAGGCATTGATACTAATTACTTGTATGGTGAGTTTTTATATGACGAACGTGAATATGAGCAAGCTAAAGTCCATTTGTTAGTTGCGCAAGCAGCAGGTATTCGTGATACTCGTGCTAAAGCTGATAAATATCGTCAACAAGCAATTAGCTCTTTATTAGCTAAAGTAGATAAAAAACTAAAGAGATAACAAAATAAACAATGCATTTATTATTAGTTGAAGATGATCATCTTGTGGCGCAAGGGCTTTGCCGCTCATTGCGCCAAGAAGGCTACAGTGTAGAGCATAGCGCAACGGTTAAGCATGCATTGCAATGCTTAGGCAGTGGTGAAATAGAGTTGGTTATACTTGATCTAGGTTTACCCGATGGTGATGGTTCACAAATTTTAAAGCACATAAAAGCACAAAAAAAAGTGATTCCGGTGGTTATACTAACTGCACGAAGTAGCATTGATGACAAAGTGCAAGGGCTTGATATGGGCGCTGATGATTATTTAGCTAAGCCATTTGAACCAGCCGAATTATTTGCTCGTTTGCGCGTAGCGAGCCGCCGAGTAAATCAAGCTCAGTCGAGTTTATTACAGTGTGGTGAAGTGACTATGGACACGTCAGCGCATAGTGTCACACTCAACGATGGGCTACTTTCTCTGCCACGAAAAGAGTACATGCTGCTAAAGGCACTATTGGAAAACCAAGGTCGCGTGCAATCTAAACAGCAGTTAGAAAATAAACTCTATCAGTGGGGAGAAGAAGTTGGCTCCAACACCATTGAAGTACATATTCATCACCTACGAAAAAAATTCCCCAGCGATTTTATTAAAACTCTCCGTGGTATTGGCTATGTCGTGGGAAAGAGATAGTTCACGTGATTAAAACGCCCCTAGATTGCACAAACTTGAATTTACAAAGGTAACCATACTCTATGTCAATTCGTAAGCGTTTAACTCTTATTTTACTATCAATGATGGTGTTAACGTGCTTTTTAGCTTTAGTCAAAGGCTACCAAAAAAGTATGAGCCATGGTGAGCAATTACTCGATAGTGAGCTAAAAGTGGTCGCTGGAGTGTTGATGCAACAGCCTTTATCTATAAACGCCATGGCGCCAAAAATACAAGACAGCGCCCAGTTACTGTATCAAATTTGGCAAGCTGGTGAGCTTCTTAGTGGCTCTAATGAATTGAATCTAAATTTGAGCCAGTATCAAGCGGGTTTTCAAACGCTTAATATTGCAGGACAGCGAATGCGAGTATTCGTTTTTGTCACTTCTTTACGCACCGTGATTGTTGCCGAGCCGATTGCTAAGCGGTTTGAACTTGCCGAGGCGGTGATTTTATCAGCCATGTTGCCTATGCTTTGGGCGGTTCCTTTGCTTGCGCTATTTATTAGCTTTTTTGTTAAATATGCACTGGCACCATTAACCCGTTTATCAAAACAGTTAGCTCTGCGCCAAGCAAATGATTTTACTGCGATCAATTGGCAGGTGACAGATGAAGAAATAAAACCGGTGATCAGCCGCTTAAACGATTTATTTAAACGCGTAGAAACCGCCTATTTACGAGAGCGTTTTTTTGCCTCTGATGCGGCACATGAATTACGTACTCCCCTGAGCAGTTTAAAAATTAATGTGCACAATTTGGCAGCTCAACAAGGAGATAACCAAGAACTACAAGCCATGACCCAAGGTATTAATCGACTGTCCAATATAGTCGAGCAAATGCTAATACTAGGGCGTACTCAGCCAGAGCAGTGGCAAAAACAGTTTAAGGAGCAGTCATTATTAGCGATCACGCAAGAAGGTGTTAGCCAGTTGTATGAAAAAATAGAGGCTAAAAATCACACTATCAGCCTTGAGGGAGATGATTTTATCATTAACGGTGATGAATTTACCTTAGTGACGCTGATTTCAAACCTACTTAGCAATGCTATAAAGTACGCACCAGCCAATGGACAAATAAAAATAACGCTAAAGCAGATGCACAAGCAGCGTACTTGGCAAATAGAAGACAGTGGCCCAGGTATGACGAACGATCAAAAACAACGGATATTTAACCGTTTTTATCGTGTTGGCGGTGACCAACACCCTTCGGGTGAACAAGGTGCGGGCTTAGGCATGGCAATAGTGCAGCATATTATTGCTATTTATCGCGCTGAAATTCACTTAACGGATAGTGATTTGGGTGGCTTAAAAGTACAGGTAGTTTTTGCAGGAGCTAAATGTGATTAAACAACTTATTAGGCCTTACTTATATTGTTGTGTATTTTTATCATTTAACGCCGCCAGTAAAGACTATCGTATTGTACTTAAAGATCATTTGTTTTACCCCGCAGAAATCGTCGTGCCGGCCAATAAAAAGGTACGCTTGTTAATTGAAAATCAAGATAGTACGCCTGAAGAGTTCGACAGTTTCGATCTCAATCGAGAGAAAGTACTTTACCCAAAGCGCAAAAGCGTTATTTATATCGGGCCATTAATCCCTGGGCGCTATGAATTTTTTGGCGAGTTTTCGCCCAATACGGCGCGTGGTGCTGTCATAGTGACTGAAAAGGAGCGTTCTAATGCTAATAACTAGCCTAGTGATGAGTCTAAACCAGTTACTGCCGGTGGCCATTTTACTTATTTTACTCCAAGTTGTAGCCAAGCAAAGTTTAATGAAATTGCTGGGAGGGCTTATTTTAGGGATCGGGCTTTCATTTTTGTTTGTAAAAAGTGCGCCGTTAATGAGCCCCTTGTTTGACTATCAGGGTTTAGAATATGCCCAAATTGGTTTGTGTATTTTAATTTTTATTAGTGCACTGTACTACGCCATTAAACAAGCAACAGCTGCTTTTATGATTGCGATTATCAGTGTAATGACACTTTATTTAAGTCACTACATTATTTACCTGATTGGCTTTTGGCAAAGCAACGAAGCGGCTCAAAGTTTATTTATTGGCACTTTTTTAGGGTTGGGAATATGCAGCAGCTTTAGCGTCTTGTTGTATTTTTTATTGAGTGCAATCAAACAGCGCTTTGGGCTTACCCCTTTATTGGTATTGTTAGCTTTAAATAGTGCAGCAAAACTAGTTGTGGCGCTTGATTTGGCGAGCCAAATTGATTTGATAGCAACAACGGTAACCGTATGGGATTTACGTGACATTTTAACCGAAAACTCAGAGTTTGGGAGAGTATTGCGAGCTCTGATCGGTTATGAGGCTACGCCAAATTTAACCAGTCTTTTAAGCTATGTGCTGAGCAGCGTGTTATTTTTATCTGCTTGTTATTTTATTCCTAAATCAATCACTAAGGAAAAATCATGAAAGCAATAAACCTATTTGCAGCTACTGTATTAATTGGTTTTTGTTTATTAATACCTAAGCTCGCTTATGCTGATGGCATAGTAGTAGATAAAGTTTATCACCCGTATGTGTTGCCGTTTGAACGAGAGCTTGAGTGGCGCCTTGTGTCGCATCAAACCGACAGTGGCAATATTTTAGCTCAACGTATTGGTTTAGGTGGTGCCATTAACGACACTATGGCACTCGAAGGTTATTTAGTGGGTGAGCGAGATGATAACGGCGACTTTGGCTTGCAAGCGTATGAATTGGAGCTTAGATGGCAACTAATAGAGCAAGGCCGGTTATGGGCCGATTGGGGCGCTTTGTTTGAATTTGAAAAACAGCATGACGCCGACGCATACGAAGCAACCTCCGGTTTTGTAATTGAAAAAGAGTTTGGTCGTGCAAGTCTCACCATGAATGCTTTTTTGGTATACGAATGGGGGCAAGATATAGAGAACGAATGGGAAACAGAGTTTAGGGCACAATATCGTTACCGATACTTGTCTGCGTTTCAACCCTCTATTGAGTTATATGCAGGGGAAGATTTTATCGGAATTGGGCCCGGGTTTATTGGGCTATACCGGTTTGAAGGGCAAAAACAGCTAAAATGGGAAGCTGGCTTTATAAGTGAAATTAGCCAGTCTGAAAAAAACCACAGTTTTAGACTTGCCCTAGAATTTGAATTTTAAGCATATAAATACAGGTTGATTATTTATTGCTCAATAAAATAAGGAAGTGCTTGACTTATATTTGGTTATCTATATAGTGGGCCGCAGCTAGAAAGAAAGCATGTAAGCTATAAATCTCCATTTCGTTGTTGTATAAGTAATACTTGTAGTACCGTCCTGAAGTTTTTAAAGTACCATCTCATTTTTTGCTACACCCGCTCATATGAGCATATTTTTTATTTTTATATCAGGATATTACAATGTCTAACATCGTATCAGGTACAGTTAAGTGGTTCAACGAGTCTAAAGGTTTTGGTTTCATCGAGCAAGAAAATGGCCCAGACGTTTTCGCACATTTCTCAGCAATCAAAAGCGAAGGTTTCAAAACTTTAGCTGAAGGCCAACGTGTAGAGTTTACTCTTTCACAAGGTCAGAAAGGTCCTCAAGCTGATAACATCACAGCTGTATAATTTTACTTTTTAAGTAAAATGAAAAAAAGCGCCTAGGGCGCTTTTTTTGTGCCTAAAATAAACCTAACTTATGTAACAACCCTACCTACTACACACAAGCACAATTTAAGTGATTCTATTTCCCCCTAAACACCACTACTTTTTGGCAGTAATACGTTGCAATAAAATGTCGAAATAGCCAGTTTTAATGAATAATACCAACTCCCTTAATTAAGTGATCTTTTGAGGATGAAAAAGCGCGTGAAAGCTGCTCTAAATGAGTTTTTTACGCAGATAATGATACGTTTTGCATTGCAGGTTGGTATAAAGCGAAGAAGCTGACAAGTGCTTGCAGCGCTTATTAAAGTACTAATTAATACGATGAGGTAACAACACTTGTTATTGGTTTACAGCACAGGTAAACAATACAAATTAAAAGTTTGCTTATTTACCGTAAGGGCTTTTTTTAGTTTTGTTTATCTCTTTATGTGCTTTTTGCATTTTTTCTATAAGAACTGTATCTGTATCTTTATTTGCAGCTAAATAAGCAACCGTTGTTAGTGCATCTATTTTAAAAATAAACTTTAAGTGGCCAGGCTTAAGTTTAAAGTAATCACTGTATTGGAGCATGTAATGCGGGTCATCCAATATTAGGTCTACTTTTTTGGCTAGTAGTAACTTATAAGAATGCTGTATATCTGAAGTTATAACGCCCTCAAATCCCATTTTAGTGAGAGTTTGGGTCGAGAAGTCGTTATGTTGCATAGCTATTTTGTAATTTTTTGCTTGGTTAATATTATTGATTACTATATCGGTTCTGTCTGATAGCCCAACAAACCCCATTTCAAAGCGACCAATTTCCCCTACCCACTGAAATTGATCTTCACGTTCTGGCGTGCGAGCAATGCTGTAAATAAACGTGTTTTTTTCCTCGCTTGCCATTTTGTAGGCGCGGGCCCAAGGGTACATTTGTATGTCTGGTGTTAAACCAGCCTGTTTAAATATATCTCTTATGTACTGTGTTCCTTTACCTTGAACTTCACCGTCTATTAAAACTTGATTAGGTGGTGCTAATTCTGTAACAACAAGTAAAGGCTCTTCAGCCAAAGTACTAAATGATAAAAAAAGGATAAAAAAGGTCAGATTATATTTCACTACAACTAGTCTATTTAGGCTTGAAAAAACTTAATTAAGTGTGGTTTAAAATTGTTAAATTTACAAAGTATTAGCGATTAATTGAGTTGTAAAAAATCTCATAATGAAAATAAAGAGAGGATATAGGAAGGAAGGTAACTTTATTAAAGCCCTAAAACGATAAAAGGGCCTTGCGGCCCTTGGTGAAGTATCGTTCAAGTCAGCTAGCACTTTAACCCCTTAAAGTACTAACTTCTTGTTTTGCAACACCGGTTCATCTCTTAAGTTTCTAAGCTAGCGAGAGGAAAAACCCAGCAATTGCTGCGCTCATAAGGTTAGCCATAGATCCTGCTAACACTGCTCTGAGCCCTAAGCGTGCGATATCCTTCCGCCTGCTAGGCGCCATACCGCCTAACCCACCTAGTAAAATGGCTATCGATGATAAGTTAGCGAATCCACACAAAGCAAACGTAACAATTGCTTGTGTGTGCGCACTTAACGTATCGCGATAATTTATAAAGTCTAAGTAAGCAACAAACTCGTTTACTACTATCTTTTGACCAATAAAACTGCCGGCTATAATTGCTTCATCCCACGGTACACCGAGTAACCATGCAACAGGAGCAAATACATAACCTAAAATTTCTTGTAGCGTTAATGTTGGATGATCAAACCATCCGCCTACACCACCTAATAAACCATTTAGAAGCGCAATTAACGCTACGAATGCCAGTAGCATTGCACCAACATTAAGTGCTAAATGCATACCATTTGCCGCACCTGATGCAGCAGCATCAATAACGTTTACCGGTTTATCATCGTCGTTTAAATCTAAATCAGCTAAGTTATCTTTAGGTGTTTCGGTTTCTGGCACAATCATTTTTGCCATTAAAAAACCACCTGGTGCCGCCATAAAGCTGGCTGCAATTAAGTACTTAAGCTCTACACCAATAATTACGTAACCCGCCATTACAGAGCCAGCTACAGTGGCTAAGCCACCTACCATTACAGCAAATAACTCAGACTTGGTCATTGTTGCTATAAAAGGTTTAACAATTAACGGCGCTTCAGTTTGGCCAACAAATATATTTGCCGTCGCTGAAAGTGATTCTGTTCGCGAGGTTTTTAAAAGCTTTTGTAAACCACCGCCTAAAATTTTAATTATCCAGTCCATAATGCCTATGTGATATAAAACAGCGACCAGCGCTGAGAAAAACACAATTACGGGCAAAACCTGAATTGCAAAAATAAAACCTAACGTATCCTGCGATGCCAGTGGGCCAAACAAAAAGCCAATCCCGTCATTCGCGTAGCCAATAACCGATGAAACGGCTGCTGACATACTTGCCAATACGTTTTTTCCTGCGTCAAAAAACAGAACAAAGCCGCCAATAACAACTTGCATTGCAAATGCTATAGCAACGGTTCTTAAATTAATTGCCTTGCGATTAGTTGACGCGGCAAAGGCAATGCCCAGCAGCACACACATGCCTACCAAGCTCATAAATGTTGTCATACAAATGTTTCCCGTTGTTATTCTTGTAGTAAATATTTAATTTTACTTTTTATAATATCAATCGCAACGCGGTTCATGCCGCCTCGAGTCACTACTAAATCTGCATTATGCTTAGAAGGCTCAATAAATTGATAAAACATCGGTCTTACAGTTGCTTGATACTGTTCAACAACAGATTGTAACGTTCTGCCTCGCTGCTCCATATCACGTTGCATACGACGCATTAAGCAGATATCTAAAGGGGTATCTATAAATACCTTGATATCAAATTCTTTATTTAGCGCTTTGTCGCTCAGTAATAAAATACCTTCAACAATTAAAATTTTTGCAGCGGCTACGCGTCGCGTTTTATCGCTGCGGGTATGCTGTGCATAATCATATGTTGGTACTTCTACTGAATTTCCACTACGAAGTTGAGTTAAATGTTCAAGCATTAACTCATGTTCAAATGCATCAGGGTGGTCGTAGTTCGTTTGCGTACGATGAGCCATCGGCAAATGCGACTGATCCTTGTAATAAGCATCTTCTTCAATAATGGCAATTGCGCCCGGTTCAAGCTCATTAACCAACTCGTTGTATATAGTTTGGCTAAACAGAGATTTGCCCGACGCAGACGCGCCAGCAATAGCTATAATAGTTGTTCGTGTCACTAAAGTTCTCACCCACACAGAAGGATATATTGTTGGTAGATCACAATAGCAAAAAAGACACGATTAATCTCTTTTGCTTCGCTTAAGAACGCAAATTTATAATGTTTAGGTTTTATGAAACAGGACTTTTGTCCTGTACGGAAAAATCGTTCAGCAGATAAAGTAACCACCTAGAAACAAAGTGAGGTCAAAATGGCAAGAGCAATTATCTTAATGGCAGATAGCCTAGGAATCGGTGCAGCACCAGATGCAGATAAATTTGGTGATCTTGGCGCCAATACATTCGCTCACTTACTAAAAGCATATTACGACGAAACAGGCAGCGCACTTTCGCTTCCTAATTTATCTAAATTAGGTTTAGTAGACGCCTGTGAAGCCGCCGGTGGAGAAACGTGTTTAGTTTCAGACCGCCAAGCACCACAAGGTGCATGGGGTTACGCTAAAGAACTTTCTAGCGGAAAAGACACTCCATCAGGCCATTGGGAAATGGCTGGCGTGCCTGTGTTATTTGATTGGGGATATTTCCCAAAAACACAGCCCAGTTTCCCACAAGAATTTGTAGACGAGTTTATAGCTCGTACAGGTATTCCTGGTATTTTAGGCAATTGCCATGCATCAGGAACAACCATATTAGAACAGCTAGGTGAAGAGCACGTAAAAACAGGTAAACCAATCTGTTACACCTCAGCTGATAGCGTGTTTCAAATAGCCGCGCATGAAGAGTCATTTGGCCTAGAGAAGCTTTATCAAGTTTGCGAAATCGCACGGGCGCTGCTTGATGAAATGAATATAGGGCGAGTGATTGCGCGGCCATTTTTGGGTTCAAATAGTCAAGACTTTGCACGAACAGGTAATCGTCGTGACTATTCAGTACTTCCGCCAGCACCAACATTGTTAGATGTTTTAGCAAAAGACGGCGGCGAAGTAATCAGTATTGGTAAAATTTCAGACATATACGCGCATCAAGGCATAACCCAAAAGCACAAAGCACCAGGGCTTATGAACTTGCTTGAAAAAACCAGCGAGGTTATTTCAACAGCACCTGATCGCAGCTTAATTTTTACCAACTTGGTTGATTTTGATGAAAAATTTGGTCATCGCCGTAACCCGGTAGGTTACGCTAAAGCATTAAAAGAATTTGATGACTATTTACCAACTATACTAAACCAGTTAAATGCAGATGATGTATTAATGATCACTGCCGACCACGGGTGTGACCCAACCTTTCCAGGTTCTGAGCACACGCGTGAATACGTACCTGTGATAGCGTATAAGCCTGGTATGGATAATACACCGCTAGGTGAACGAAACAGTTTTGCAGATATTGGTCAAACACTAGCACAGTGGTTTAACTTGTCTGAGCTTGAATATGGCGACAGCTTTTTAACTCAATTAAACGCGCCAAAATAAAAAGGAAACAACGAATGAGTACTCCTCATATAAATGCAAATGTTGGTGATTTCGCCGAAACAGTTTTAATGCCAGGCGATCCGCTACGTGCGCAATATATTGCTGAAAACTTTTTAGATGATGCGGTACAAGTAACTGGTGTACGCAACATGTTTGGCTTTACAGGTACTTACAAAGGTAAGCCAGTAAGCATTATGGGTTCAGGCATGGGTATTCCATCAATGTCTATTTATGCACGTGAGCTAATTGTTAGCTTTGGCGTAAAAAACATTATACGCATTGGTACATGTGGCGGTATTGGTACCGACATTAAAATCCGTGACGTAATTTTTGCACAAGGTGCAAGTACAGATTCAAACGTAAACCGTGCACGTGTTCGTGGTTACGACTTTTCTGCAATTGCAGACTTCGACCTACTTTTAAACGGCGTTAATGCAGCAAAAGAGCTAGGTATTAAAGCAAAAGTAGGTAACGTATTTACAACCGACACTTTCTATCAAGCAGACGACACTTTCTATAAAGATTTAGATAAGTTAGGCGTGCTAGCTGTAGATATGGAAACAGCCGGTTTATACGGCGTTGCAGCTGAGTACGGCGCAAACGCAATGGCATTATTTACCGTAAGCGACCACGTGATCACTGGCGAAGCAACACCTGCTGACGAACGTCAAAGCACGTTTAACGAAATGGTTAAAATTGCATTAGAGTCTATCTAATCAATAAAACAGTTCCTTGGTAACGTATTCACTAAGTTTTGGAGACACGCCCAAAGTGAAGTGAGACTAACCTCCAAAGCCGCATTTTATGCGGCTTTTTTTATGCTTTAATAATAAAATCAATGAGTACCAGACTCTAAAAGCGCAGCGACTCTTAACCTCTTTGTGAATAATGGGCTTTTGAAATCTTTATGCACAAATATAAGCGAATGAGGAGTAAATGAGCAGACAAAGTGAACAGAATGAGGAGTAAATGAGTAGCTAAAATAAATTGGCTAGGGCTTTGTTTTGTAGACGTAGAGCTTGCTCACGTTAGAAGCGCAGCTTCTTATTACTTAAAAAAGGTATCACCACAGAGTGCACCGAGGCGCTTCGCGCTTCACAGAGTTAAAAATATTTGTTAGTCGCTACTCCTGGTCTTCTCCTTCACTTCTCGGTGGTGAAATAATCACTTTTATAGCAGTTGCTATTAAACGAAAGTAAAGCGAGTCTGTAGGCTACATTCAGCCACTGCTTTTAAAATCTTAATGCACAAAGAGAAGCAAATGAGGAATAAATGAGTAGCCATAGTAAGCAGGGTTAACTGATTTTGTAGACGAAGGCTTGCTTACGTTAGAAGCGTAGCTTCTTGTTACTTAAAAAAAGGTATCACCACCGAGCGCATCGAGGCGCTTCGCGCTACACCGAGAAAACAGGAGTAACAATTAGTCACGGCTTCTGGTCTTTCCTTTACTTCTTGATGGTGAAGCAATCACTTTTCATACCATCATTAAAAATTATGTATTTAACAAAATTATTTTAAAAGCTGGGTTAAACTCAAGCTAAACTTCGCAATGAAAGCCAAGGTTATTCATTTAATTGCTACCCGAAAACGTTAAAATTTGCTATGTTGCAATACAATACACGCTTAGTGTTTTTATTAGGAAAGTTATGAAATCGTTATCTATTTTTTTTGCTTTATTTACCTTTACGCTAGCCTTAAATAGCTATGCCACAGAGCCTACTACCGAACAGCAAAAAGCGGATGAAAAAGTAAACACACTAGAATATAAAGCCCCTGAGCTTAAAAAACCGGTTGTTGACCCAACCAAACCAGACGACTCAAAAGTGTTAGGCGATGAAACACCAAAACCAGTTGAAAAGCCTAAAAATAAAATAGAAAAGGCAGCAGCCGTAGCCGAAGCAGAAAAAGCAGTAGCCCAAGCAAAAGAGGCCTTAACAGCTAAACAGCAAGCTAAAGCTAAGCAATCACGCGAATCACTTGCTGTGGTTGAGCAACTTATAAAAGCTTATAACGCGCGCAACATTGAAGAGTTTATTCGTGTTTACGATGAAGATGTAGAGTTTTATATTTTCCCCAATGAGCTATTATTTAAAGGAAAAGAAAAACTAATAGCACGTTATGGTTTAATGTTTAAAAAGCTAAAGTGTATTCACTCATCGCCAATTAAACGCATAGTCCATGGTGATATAGTAATAGACCATGAGCTATCAGAAACCTGCTCAGCAGACGAAAACGTAATAGATAAACGCTCAGAGCTTGTATCGAGCTATCAAATTAAAAACGGAAAAATAATTCGCGTATTATTTTTTCGTTAAGGATTATTATGCAAATTACTGACGACAAAAAACTTCGCTTAATGTACCGAGTAGAGCCCGGTTGTTTAGGCCCCGAAGGCGCACAACATATTGAAGATTTTTGTCGTTATGCCAATAAGCATATTAAGTCACCTTATTATGCACAATTCGTTTTTTTACCGCGTTACGATAAACAAAAAGACGAACGCCAATACAGCGTAAAAAGCCGTAACCTATCGCAATTGCAGGTTAAAAAGTACTTTAGTCATTTTGAAATCGATATGGATGGCTTTGAGGAGCAACTCGACGAGCTACTCACCAAAGCAATCGACTTGTACTTTAAACGCTAACAGCTAAAGCTCCGAACAAAAGTAAAGCGGCTAAAGGTATATTTAGCACGTATGCTTTATTAAATCACTTTGCCCCAGCCTCTAAAAGCGCAGCGACTCTTAACCTCTTTGTGAATAATCTTTCAAAAACGTAATGCACAAAGAGAACAGAATAAGGAGTAAATGAGTGGCCAAGGCAAACAGGCGCATTGTATTTTTTGTCAAATCACTTAGTCCCAGCCTCTAAAAGCGCAGCGTCTCTTAACCTCTTTGTGAATAATCTTTCAAAAACGTAATGCACAAAGAGAAGTGAATGAGGAGTAAATGAGAAGAGCAAAACCAATCCTAAATTTGGTTTTTACACGCCGAGTTTGCTCATGCAACTATGTCAGTTCAATAAGCTCTAACTCTAAAAGCGCAGCGCTTCTTAACCTCTTTGTGAATAATGGGCTTTAAAATTTAAATGCACAAAGAGAAATGAATGAGAATAAAATGAGAAGCCAAAGTAAATAGGGTAGAGTTTTGTCTTGTAGACGTAAAGCTTGCTCACGTTAGAAGCGTAGCTTCTTATTACTTAAAAATACATACCACCACAGAGTGCACCGAGGCGCTTCGCGCTACACAGAGTTAAAAAATATTGGTTAGTCACTGCTCCTGTTCTTCTCCTTCACTTCTCGGTGGTAAAACAATCACTTTTATAGCACAACTAAAACGCTTCTACAGGCTGTATTTAGCCACGGCATTGTGAATATGAACTTTTAAATCTTAATGCACAAAAAGAAGTAAATGAGAAAACATAATGATCTGGGCAATGCTTAGCCTTGTCTTGTAGACGTAGAGCTTGCTCACGTTAGAAGCGCAGCTTCTTGTTTCAGGTCAAATATTAAATTACTTAGTTCCTAACTCTAAAAGCGCAGCGCCTCTTAACCTCTTTGTGAATAATAATCTTTAAAATTTAAATGCACAAAGAGAAGCGCATGAGAAGAAAATGAGAAAACAAAGTGAACAGGTCATAGTTTGGCTTTGTTTTGTATAAGTAGAGCTTGCTCATGTTAGAAGCGCAGCTTCTCACCGTATTAAATAATCAGCTGCGTGTTAACCACTTATCCAAAAGCACAGGACTTTATTACAGCCATAAAAAAAGAGCTTTAGCTCTTTTTTACAAACTATATAAGCAAGCTAAACTTACTCGCCTGCCACAATAGTATTAAAGCTATTATTATCGTGAAGGCTTGCAAATGCACTTTCGTGGAGTAACTCATTACGTAAGTTAGGTGAATACTCAAGTGCCATTTTTATATCGGCCAGCGCATCGGCGTGCTCGTGTATTAGCGCAAACGCACAGGCACGTTGCCAATACGCATAACCATAATCGCTATCTATATCAATTGCTTGGTTACATAAATCAATCGCTTTGGCGGTTTGATTAATTTCAAGCAGGGCATCAGCTTTGTAAGCAATAGCTTCAACGTCTTCAGGTTTACGCTTTAAAATTTCATCAAAAATCTCGATTTTATTAGCATAATCACTTTCTAAATTTGCGCGCATCCACAACGAGTGAACCTCATTTGTAATCGATATACGCTCTTGGTTGCTAAGTATTTCTTCCGAACGAACGCGCAGCTTTTCTTCTAATACTTTTAAACGTTCTTCGTACTCATCGGTAATAACACTCACGCGGGTATTTACAATATCTTCTACTTTATTTTTAACATCGCGCAGCGAGTTCCAGCCAACAAGTACCAAAATAGATGCCGTCGCAGTAATAATAAAAAACACATTATTTATAGTATCGGTAGTGTAAGTAAGGGCTCTGTCAGCTGTATCTAATTGCGCATGTGTTACTTGTTTAGTAACGTCTTCACGTAGTTTTTGCTGATCTTGGCGAACCGCTTTTAGCTCATCTAAAATGTAGCGTTCCATAAGCGGTTTATACATAGGCTCTTTAAGTTGTTCAAGCGCTTGCTGTTCTTGTAGCTTTGAGGGGGCTTCTGTTTGTTGCTCAGCCGCATTAGCCGACGTTAAAAATAAAGTAAAACAAATACATAGTAAATAAGAGTAATAACGCATCAACATGCCCAAATAAAATAATAAATTGCAAAAATAATATTAACACGCACAACCTAAACTCACTAGGGCGGGTTTTGTTTTGAAGGTGAGATTACAGCACATTATAAATTATTATCACTAAAGCAGTGTGCAGTAATAAATTTTAGGCAAAAAAAACCAGCTCTGGGTGAGCTGGCTGAAACTGCTAAAACATCAAAGGTTAGGGAAAACTTAACTACCGTTAGCTAATAAAAATCAGCTAACAAAAAACAGGTAAATTAGAGTTATAAAGTAAAGGTGTATTGGGCTTAGTAATACACCTTTAACGTTATAACTACAATTTCATGGTGAAGGGGGGTATTCCTATGTGCGCTGTGGTAAACCAAAGCCACTTTCAAACCCTTCACATACCATTACGCCGCTACTTTTTAATTCGATCATCGTTATTTAAAAAAAGATCAAAAATTTTTAAAGGCTCGTTTTTAAATACCAATCAAAAATACAAATCGGTCCAATCGTTTTAAATACGGTGCATTTGTTGGTATAGCTCAAAAAATAAGCCTATATTGGTAATTCAAAATAAGTACAAGTATATAAACAATTGATTAAGCAACATTTGCATGAATTAAAAATAGTAATACCTAAACAAATTGACCATTGCTTACGTATTTTATTTTAGACCAAGAGGATTAAATAATGAGTAACTCTAGCGCTGGCAAATGCCCGGTAATGCATGGCAGCAATACACAAACAGCAGGCCAAAACACAGATTGGTGGCCAAATGCACTTAATTTCGACATCCTTCATCAACACGATACAAAAAGCTCTCCATACGGTAGCGACTTTAACTACGCTGAAGCATTCAAATCCCTAGATCTAGAAGCCGTAAAAACCGATTTAAAAAACTTAATGACCCAAAGCCAAGATTGGTGGCCAGCCGATTGGGGCCACTATGGCGGTTTAATGATCCGCATGGCATGGCACTCGGCAGGTTCGTACCGTTTATCTGACGGACGTGGCGGCGGTGGCACGGCAAATCAACGCTTTGCCCCTTTAAACTCATGGCCCGATAACGCCAATCTCGACAAAGCGCGCCGCTTACTTTGGCCAATTAAAAAGAAATACGGGAACAAACTCTCGTGGGCCGATCTCATTATTTTAGCGGGCAACATGGCGTACGAATCAATGGGCTTAAAAACCTTTGGGTTTGCCGGTGGCCGTGAGGACATTTGGCACCCAGAAAAAGACGTATACTGGGGCGCCGAAAAAGAATGGTTAGCACCAAGCGACGAACGCTACCAAAATGTTGATAAACCCGACACAATGGAAAACCCGTTAGCGTCTGTTCAAATGGGCCTAATTTACGTAAACCCAGAAGGGGTAAACGGTAAACCCGACCCGCTTAAAACCGCAGCACAAGTACGCGAAACGTTTGCCCGCATGGCAATGAACGACGAAGAAACGGCAGCGCTTACCGTAGGTGGCCACACAGTTGGTAAAACACACGGTAACGGAAAAGAGTCAAACCTTGGCCCAGAGCCAGAAGCGGCTGATATTTCAGAGCAAGGTATGGGGTGGAACAACCACAAAACACGGGGCATTGGCCGCGATACAATGACATCGGGCATTGAAGGTGCGTGGACCACACACCCAACAAAATGGGATAACGGCTACTGTGACCTTCTTTTAAATTACGAATGGGAACTGACAAAAAGCCCAGCAGGCGCTCACCAATGGGAACCTGTAAATATTAAAGAAGAAGACAAGCCGGTCGATGTAGAAGACCCATCAATTCGCTTAAACCCAATTATGACCGACGCCGATATGGCCATGAAAATGGACCCAGCGTACCGCAAAATAATTGAGCGTTTTCATAACGACTTTGAATACTTTTCAGACGTGTTTGCACGCGCATGGTTTAAACTTACGCACCGCGACTTAGGGCCAAAAGCGCGCTACCTAGGTGCCGATGTACCAAGCGAAGACTTAATTTGGCAAGACCCAATTCCAAGCGTTGATTACACCCTAACAGATACCGAAATCGCCGATTTAAAAGTAACACTACTTAATTGCGGCGTAAGCGCCAGCGATTTAATTAACACCGCATGGGACAGTGCGCGTACGTACCGAGGCTCTGATCACCGAGGCGGCGCAAACGGTGCACGTATTCGTTTAGCCCCGCAAAAAGAGTGGCAAGGCAATGAACCAGAACGCTTAGCAAGTGTGTTAACGGCTCTTGAAAAAGTACAAGCTGGGTTAAGTAAACCTGTTAGTATGGCCGATTTAATTGTACTTGGCGGCACAGCAGCGGTTGAACAAGCCGCTAAAAACGCAGGGGTAGAGGTTAACGTACCGTTTGCGCCAGGGCGCGGTGACGCAACCGACGACATGACCGACGCCGAATCGTTCGACGTACTTGAACCTATTCACGACGGTTTTAGAAACTGGCTGAAAAAAGACTACGTTGTGTCTGCAGAAGAGTTACTGCTTGAGCGCAGCCAACTAATGGGTTTAACAGCGCCAGAAATGTCGGTACTAATGGGTGGCATGCGTATGCTTGGCACAAACCATAGCGGCACACAACATGGCGTATTTACAAATAATGTAGGAACGTTAAGTAACGACTTTTTTGTAAACCTAACCGACATGGCAAACCGTTGGGAGCCAACAGGTAATGGCCTTTACAACATTGTTGACCGCGCAAGCGGTGCAACTAAATGGACCGCAACACGCGTAGATTTAGTATTTGGGTCAAACTCAATTTTACGCGCACTGGCAGAGTTTTATGCACAAGACGATAATAAAACCCGTTTTGTTCACGACTTTGTAAATGCATGGGTAAAAGTAATGAACGCCGACAGGTTTGATATTTAATAAACCTAAGTAACAGTTTAAAAGGAGCAGCAATGCTCCTTTTTTGTTTTTAAAAACTGAGCTTTTAAAACCGTATTGCACAAAGAGAAACGAATGAGGAGAAAATGAGTAGCCATACTAAGCAGAGTAAACTGATTTTTTGTAGACGAAGAGCTTGCTCACGTTAAAAGCGTAGCTTCTTGTTTTACATGCTATTTAATTTAAATAAATACAATCCCAAAATGGATATTGCCCGACACTTTTTACTATGCCAGTTCTTAGTGGGTTAGCAACAATATAACGAGCTTGATTAGTTAAATCTTTTTCAGAACGAAGCTGATACTCAAAATAATTTTGCTGCCAAATCTTGCCTGTTGTTTCATTTAGCTTATTTATTTTTACAGTCGATACACTTTTAAAGATTTTATTACGTTAGCTAGTGAGCAGTCTTTAAGCTGAAATAACCAATGGAGATGATCAGGCATTAATACATAACAAATTGTATTTACTTTATTTTGCATATCCACAATAGCCTTTGCTGCACTACATGCATTGCCAAATTCTTTAAATAGAGGTGCTCTATCTATGCAGCATATAGTCACAGAGTAGAACTGATTATTATTTGAAAAACGATGTGCTAATAATTTTGAGGAGTCATGCATAGGAAAGGAATATATTTTGGCTTTGTATAAACATAGATAAGAATTAATCTAAAACAAGTTTTAAAAAGCCTTGCTTTTTCACGCCAGCAAGCTGCGCGTCTACAAGTTACTTTAAACACTATTTTGTAGACGCAGAGCTTGCTCACGTTAGAAGTGAAAGCTTCTCAGGGCTACAAAAAAACACGAGCAATAGTTAATCACCTCTTGGTGATGATCTAATTACTTGTTTACTTATGCATTTAACCAAGCACAAAAAAGGCGCTAACTAAGCGCCTTTTACACTAAACACCAAAGGGTTTATGCTTTTTTCTCTTCGCAGCTTGCAAGGTACTCGTCAAACGTACCCTGAAAATCAATAACCTGCTTATCTTTAATATCAATAATACGCGTAGCTAACGACGAAACAAACTCACGGTCGTGGCTTACAAAAATAAGCGTGCCTGCAAAGTCTTTAAGCGCATTATTTAACGCTTCAATGGCTTCCATATCCATGTGGTTTGTTGGCTCGTCCATTACAAGCACGTTCACGTCTTGCATCATTAACTTACCAAATAACAAACGGTTTTTTTCACCACCTGAACAGTTACGCGCTTTTTTGTTTGAATCGTCTGCTGTAAACAACAAACGGCCTAGCATGCCACGTACCATTAAATCGTTATGCTTGGCCGTACGCCACTGCGACATCCAATCAAATAACGTTAAATCGTTATCAAAATCTTTAGTGCTGTCTTGCGGGCAGTAACCAAAGCTCGCATTTTCAGACCACTTAATTTCGCCTTCGTTACTTTTAAGCTCGTTAACTAAACAGCGCAAAAAGGTAGTTTTACCCACACCGTTTTCGCCAATTACCGCAAGCTTTGCACCGGCTTCTAGTAAAAACTCACCGCCACTAAATAACGTTTCACCATCAAAACCATGGCCAAGCTTGTTTACTTCAAGCGCTTGGCGGTACATTTTTTTGCCTTCGTCAAAACTTAACGATGGGCTCATACGGCTTGACGCTTTAACTTCATCAAGCTTAATTTTATCCATTTTTTTAGCGCGCGAACTTGCTTGCTTAGCTTTAGACGCGTTAGCACCAAAGCGGTTAACAAAGTCTTGTAGCTCGTCAATCTCTGCGCTCTTTTTAGCATTTTCGGCTAATAACTGCTCGCGCTGTAAGCCTGCCGCTTCTAAAAATTTCTCGTAGTTACCTGGATAAATACGCAGCTCACCGTAGTCAATGTCGGCCATATGTGTACATACCGAATTTAAAAAGTGGCGGTCATGCGAAATAATAATCATGGTGCATTTACGTTTATTAAGCTCATCAGCAAGCCACGTAATGGTATGAATATCCAAGTTATTGGTAGGCTCATCGAGTAGCAGTATATCTGGGTTTGCAAACAAGGCCTGCGCTAAAAGCACACGGAGTTTCCAACCTGGGGCAACGTTTGCCATTAACCCATAATGAAACTCTTTATCTATACCCGCTTCTATTAGTATTTCTTCAGCGCGGCTTTCGGCGGTGTAACCGTCCATTTCGGCAAAAACGCTTTCAAGGTCGGCTACTTTCATGCCGTCTTCTTCGCTCATTTCTGGTAACGAATAAATACGTTCGCGCTCTTGCTTCACTTTCCAAAGCTCAACGTCGCCCATAATTACCGCATCTACCACCGTGTATTGCTCAAATGCAAACTGGTCTTGGCTAAGGTTACCTACTTTTAACCCCGGGGTAATCGACACATTACCCGCGCTAGGCACAAGCGCACCGCTTAAAATTTTCATGAAGGTCGACTTGCCGCAGCCGTTAGCGCCAATTAAACCGTAACGGTTACCGTTACCAAATTTAGCTGAAATGTTTTCAAACAACGGCTCTGCGCCAAACTGCATCGTAATATTTGCGGTGGAGATCAAAAAGGGTAATCCTAGAATGAGTACTGACAGGAGCTTGCTGTAGCAAAAGGCCACAAACAACATCAAGCAATAGGGTAAATTAGCTGGCGAATTATACAGATCAGCCACAACTATTGAAAGGTAAAAGGCAGCTAATTTATAACCAACCCTAAACGCACTTAAACGGTGCAAAAGCCCTTAAAATTTGCCTAGCAAGTAATAAAGGTTAAATAAAAAAACTATTGATGGGTTTGGTAAATACGATCAATAACCGCTTTATTGTTAGTAATGTACGAATTAATAGTCGCAATATCGTCAGCAGTAACCGTTTTTTTACTCAGCATAAAATGCACATTATTAACGTTTATAGGCTCAACCAATGGCGCAGGCATAATGTTTGAATACTGTTTTGTAAAATATTGCGCCACTAACGAATCATCAATTAAAAAATTAATGCGCTGCTTGTTAAGCAAAATAAAACGCTTTTTAGACTCCTCCGTAAGCACCACTTGGTTTGCATACTGCGTGCGTAGTTGTTCAAACGCATCGCCAAAAACACTTCCTCTGTTTACACCCACCGTAAGCGATTTTTTAAATAACGCGTTAATGCTATTCACATTAGGCGAACTGGCGTGCTTATATAGCAGCATTTTTTCAACACGGTAGGGTAACGTAAAGTGGGCATACTCAGCGCGATCAGCCGTTTTGCTGGCGGCAAAAATTAAATCAACACGGCCCTGTTTTAGCTCTTCAAATGCACGTAACGAGCTAGGTAACACACTAAAATTTAAGCAATAAGGTGAGCTTTTAAAAATAGCCTTTAGTACGTCTATTTCAACCCCGCCCAGCGTATTGTTTTTTAAAATTACATAAGGCGGCCAGTAACTTTCGTTGGTAGCTACTGTTAACGTTTTAGTGCATCCCCAGGCATTAAATGCACTAAAAGTAAAAAGGGTTATAAACAATAATATTTTCAAACTACAGCCTTTTGTAAACGGTTTTTAGTGTGTATTTAATTATAATTTTTCAAACAGTTCTGCTAATTGTGCCTTACGGCTTTGTATTAATTTATTAACCTCAATAACATCTTGCATAGTAGACGTATTTTTACTCAGCATTAAATGAATAGAGCCCTTATTAACATAGGTTGTGGTATTAACTCGCTTAATAGTGTTTGACTGGCTAATGAAGTACTCACCCACTAACTGGTCTTCAATTATAAAATCGACCCGTTGTTTAGCTAATAAAGCAAAACGCGTTTTTGCCGCACCGGTAAAAATAATTTGTTTTGGATAAATACTTTTTAAGTGCTCAAATTGCTCGCCGTAATAACTCCCTACATGAGCGGCTACGGTATAGCCTTGTTCAAGCGCATCTTGCAGGTTTTTAACTTTATAGTGTTTATTTTTATGCTGATACAGCCACATCACCTCGTTGCGGTAACTATCCGAAAAATAAACATGCTCTGCACGTTTTTCAGTAAAGCTGGCAGCCCAACCTAAATCCATTCGGCCTTTAGTTTGTTCAACAAATGCGCGCTCGGTATTGGGTAAAAACTCAACCTGAACACAATAAGGCGACCCCGCAAAAATAAGCCAAAGCGCCGTTACTTCTTTACCTTGTGCGTGGCCGTCTACATTAACTACGTAAGGCGGCCAATAGGTGTCGTGCGACGCGACAAAAAACCTTTTTTCGCAAGCCGTACTCCCAAAAGAGAGGGCTACTAACAAATACACACCGTATTTTTTTAATCTATGCATTATATCCCTCATGCTAGCGACGCAATACGTACAGTATAAACCAGCCTAAAAATTTGGTAGCAAAATTTTGTGTAAATAGGTAAACAGTAATACGCGATTTATAAAGATATTTATTTTTAATCAATGCGTTGGGAAGGCTAAGCCAAAAGTGTTCATTTTTGTAATCGTTAAATTTGCAGTGCGTATATTTGATTAATAAAAAGGGCGTATTAATTTTAAATATTCTACTACTAAGTCTATATTTTAGTGGTGTGTTCCTGTAGATTAAACAACAATGAATTTAATATTAACAGCAGCTTAGCTGTTAAACGATTAACCAAGGAGCGGGTGTATCGTGCCAAGTACCACACTCACTTACTACAATAACAACGCACAAACCTTTAGCGACTCAACGCTTAATGTTGATATGTCGGCTTTATATGCTGAGTTTTTACCGCATGTAAAACAGCACGGCCATATTCTTGACGCTGGCTGTGGTTCAGCTCGCGATGCCGCTTACTTTAAAAACCAAGGGTTTACTGTAAGCGCGTTTGATGCAAGCCCAGCACTAGCAAAGTTAGCCAGTAATTACTTACAACAACCTGTAGCTGTTAAAAGCTTTCAAGAGCTTGAGTGTGTTAATAAATACGACGGCATTTGGTGCTGCGCGAGTTTATTGCATGTGCCAAAAGTAGAGTTACCGCAGGTGTTTTTAAAGCTGCAAAATGCCCTAAAACCAAACGGTGTTTTGTATGTGTCGTTTAAATACGGCACGCAAGAACGCGTGCATAATGGCCGTGAATTTACCGATTTAAATGAAGATGGCTTAACCGCGCTAATTACCCATCACACCGAGCTTAAAATACTAAAACAATGGCAAACGGTTGACCAACGGCCAGAGCGCGAGAGTGAAGTATGGCTCAATGCGTTATTAACGCGCAGCGAATTAATAAATGAATAGTTTTAACGAACAGCACCAGTTGCAAAGTAATAAGCAGCAGCTTATTACGGGGGCCGATGACCCGCTATTACCTAATCTTGTCCATGCAATAAATAATGCCACAGAGATTGAAATTACAGTGTCATTTATCCAACCCAGTGGCTTGGCTTTGTTGTTCGACCCACTCAATGAAGCTTTACAAAGTGGCGCAACACTAAAGCTGTTAACCTCCGATTACCTTGATATTACTCATCCTAATGCGCTCAGAGAGCTAATGGTATTAGTGGATCGTGGTGCTGATGTGCGTATTTACCAAACACAGAGCACCCAAAGCTTTCACATGAAGTCGTATATTTTTGTCAAAACAAACGACACCAGCGAAATTACGTCTGGTTGTGCCTTTATTGGCTCAAGTAACATTAGCGCCAGCGCACTTACTAAAGGTCATGAGTGGAATTTTAGACATGATTACATGCAGCCAAAAACAAGCCAAGCAGCGCAGCAATTTTTGAGTATTCGGAATGCTTTTAATCATATTTTCAACCATGAGTTTGTCACCAATTTAAGCCATGAATGGATTAATAACTACATTGCTAGGCGCAAAACACAGCAGTTTGTAGCGGTAAATAATGCCGATACAGCGGAACAAATTATTGAACAAAGCGAAGCAAAAACACCAAGGCCAGCTCAAATTGAAGCACTCAATGCTTTAGCGCAAACTCGCGCTGAGGGCTTTAAGCGTGGCTTAGTCGTGTTAGCAACAGGCATGGGTAAAACATGGTTAAGCGCGTTTGATGTTAAACAATTCAAAGCTAAACGGGTATTATTCGTCGCGCATCGTGAGGAAATACTTGTACAAGCACAGCGAACTTTTGCTGAACTACTGCCGCTTTCAACGGGGTTTTATAACGGTAAACACCGAGACAAAAACGCCGACTGTTTATTTGCCTCTATTCAAACCATTGGCCGAAGTAATCACTTAAAGCAATTTGCACCAACGGCGTTCGACTACATTATTGTTGATGAGTTTCATCATGCCAGCGCACGTGTTTATCGTCAGCTATTAAACTATTTTGAACCACAGTTTTTACTTGGCTTAACCGCCACGCCAGAGCGCACCGACCAAGCCGATATTTTAGGATTGTGCGACAACAATTTAGTGTTTGAGAGAAACTTAACCCAAGGGATAGATCAAAAAACGTTAGTGCCGTTTCATTACTATGGTATTTGGGACGAAAACGTAAACTACCAAGCCATTCCATGGCGCAATGGTCGATTTGATCCTGCATCACTAGAAAACAAATTTGCGACACAAAAACGTGCCGATCATGCGCTTGCCCAGTGGCAACAATATAAACAAAAACGCACCTTGGGCTTTTGTATTTCCACCAAACATGCCGATTACATGGCTGATGCGTTTAACAAAGCGGGTGTAAAAGCACTATCTGTACACAGCCAATCAAAAGTACGCAGAAATGAGGCACTTAAACAATTAGAACAACGCCAAGTTGAAGTACTATTTACCGTTGATCTGTTCAACGAGGGCACAGACTTACCCAGCATCGATACCATATTAATGCTACGCCCAAGCGATTCTAAAATCCTGTTTTTGCAGCAATTAGGGCGTGGTTTGCGTACGCTAGAAGGTAAAACGCATTTAGTGGTGCTCGACTTTATTGGTAACCACCATAGCTTTTTAAATAAACCTTATGCACTACTACACGAAACTAAGCCAAGTGGTGTAGTGAGAAAGCTTAAAAAGCCAAATCTAGCTGATGGGTGTTTTATAAATATTGATTTAAAAGTCACCGACTTCTGGCAGCAACTTGCTAAGGCGCAGCGCACCACTGGCCTTGAAGATATAACACAACTTGCCGAGCAGCTTGGGCATTTACCTACCTTAAGTGAGTTTTACTACCACTACGGTGATATAAAAAAGGTAAACAGTAATTACACTAGTTGGTTTGAGCTAATTGCTAAAACACAAAACATTGATGATGGGGCACAACAAGGTGCTGAGCAACTAGCGCCGTTCTACGACTTTTTACACAAGGGCATACAAACAACCAGTATGACCAAATGCTTTAAAGCGATTTTGCTTGAAGCTTATGTGGCATTAAATGGTTTTGCTATTCCCCCAACTGTTGCAGAGCTTGCAGCCATGAGTGCTAAAGTATTAGCGCGCCATCCAAATTTAAAACAACACGATTTATCAGCCAAAGAGCAGCAAGCTGCCGCTGATTCACAAACATGGCAAAGCTACTGGCGTAAAAACCCAATCAAAGCTTACACCAATAAAAATAAAGATGGCACGCAGTGGTTTACGCTAGAAAACGATACAGTAAAAGCCACGTTTGATGTACCCGCAGATAAACTCGAATTACTAAACAACGCCGTGTTAGAGCTGGTTGAATACAGCTTAGCTAAATACAGCCAACGGCTAAAAGTAAACGTAGCAACAACTGAACAAAATGCCGAGCAACAAGCTGACAATGTGACTCAGCTAGCGTTTAAAGATCGTGCCGATACAGCAAAAGAGCAAGATAACGCATTAAAGCTGCCGTATTTCCCCAATATAAAAATAGCTTGTGGGCATTTTAAAACAGGGGATGAAAGCGATATGGAATTAGTGGACGCGCCACTTGGCGCGGGCAAACTCGACCCACAAGTGCATTTTTTAGCACACGCATCGGGTAACTCAATGAATGGCGGTAAACACCCAATACTTGATGGTGATTTACTGTTACTTGAGCTTATAACCCCCGATAAAGCAGGATCGCTACGCGGCCAAATAGTGGCGATAGAGCGGGATGATATAGGCGGGAAAGGGCAGTATTTACTGCGCAAAGTTAATAAATTATCTAATGGGCAATATGAGCTAATTGCCCAAAACCCAGATTACGAGGTAATGATTGCTGATGACAGCATGCGAACGTTCGCACGGTTTAAACAAGTGGTTGCGGAGTCGCGCTTTAACTTGTAGGCGCAGAGCTTGCTCGCGCGAAAAGCGAAGCTTTTAAGTTTGTAGGTTGTGGCGTAGGCGGGAGTTTACCTCGCGCTTTTAAAGTGTAGGAATTGGCTTTTGCCGTGATTTTTACATGGTTTCGGGAAAAGGGATTTAATAACCTCTATTCGAGGTTTTATCGCGTTGGCGATGGCAACCAAAGGGCGGCTGCCGCCGACCGCCCTTTGGAATCCCACGGCGCGCCCGAGGATCACACTGTGCCCTCAAGTTAAAAATTGATGTGAACGTAAGCGCCGTGTATTCGCCATCCATGGCGAAGTCACGGCTTAACTTGCATCCATGCAATTGATTACTCATCAGTTTATAACTTTCGGGTGTGATCACGGGGAATTGGAGTGTGTTGGTAGATTGTTGTTTATGAATGTAGGCGGGAGTTTTACTCTGTGCTATTACGTTGTAAGTGGGAAAGCAAGTTTTAAGTAATGAAGCTATTTTGCTCTCTTCGAAAATAAGACATGTTTTGCTTTTGTCGTTAAAGAGCTGTGAACTCAACTGGTGAGTGCAACGCTATCCTTAACATTAAGCAAATGAGAGACGCGCGCATTTTTCCTCATTTAACTTTGCTTAAAGTTATAGAAAACTATGTCATAGTAATACCTTAGGTTATTTTTTAAAACTATATAAGGTAGAAAAAAGGGCGTGGTGTTTGTAGAGATATTCGCGATGAGCGCACTATTAAATTGTTAGCTGTAAAATACAATTGGAATCCTATGGAAGAAATAGACATCGTAAAATGGTGGGGTGCAATACTTGCGACCATCGCATTTGCATGGAATGTATATAATTCGTTAAGTAATACGCCAAGGTTAAAAGTAAAATTAACACCAGATATAACTTACTTGGATGCAAGGGTTATTAGAACTGAAATAAATGAGCACGGAATCCAAGAAGAAAGAGCTAAGTATTGTCACATTGAAATTACAAACATAGGAAAGCAACCTGCGACGATTACAAACATTGAGGCAACTCACGCCCATAAAAAAGGAGTTCGTATATTTGTGACTCAACAACAGTTCCAAAGTCACTCAGAACAGAATATTCCTGTGTTCATTTCACCGGGTCAACATTGGAGTTGTAGAATTGAAATGGAAGACTTGTACCATTTAAATAATTATGGAGAACCGGAAATTCGAGTAACAGCTTCTTATAAAAACAAGCCAATTATAGTGAAGCTAAAATAATAGCTAATAATTAAAGCTAGTCGAGGCGCAAAAAACACGCGCCGTTGCGTGAGGCGTTAATTGTTAATTAAAGGTTGAGGTAGTTTTAGCAATATGGATTTTATTTTAGCGACATTGTACGTTTTTCTTCCTATAGCATTAGCTCGTTCATCTTTAAATTTAAAGCATGAATATCAAAGTAAGGTAGAAATATTTGATGAAAAATTTAGGGTGCAATTTTCTAAACTGACTAAGCTAAAAACGGTAGAAGGAGCAGATTACCTTGGAAATGTTATGGGGCTAGCCTGTGGAATACTAATTATAGTTTCGCTAATTTCTAATGTGGTATTTGGTGTAAAGCTTGCCCAAAATGCAATAGTGGCGAAAGCGCTTCTATTTTCAATGTTTGGATTTGTAGCAACAAAATGGTACACCAAGCCTCATAAATATTCGTTAAGCTTTTTAAAAGACATGGCTCAGATGGCATCTTTGGTAATGCTTATGCCATTAATCGATTTATTCTTAGGTATTGAATACACATCAATACCATATGAGCATATGCGGAGCTTACTTGCATTAGAAGGCATTAATCTTCCAGTTAAACCTAATATCTTCATAATGGGTATTGTCGTGTCATTATCTATGTTTATCTTTTTCAGCATAATGTGGCTTTTTGCTAGTGTTTTTCTAGGATTTTTCTTTATACCAGCATTTACAACTTGCTTTTTCGTTTTAAAAGCTTGTTCTGTCTTGGAAAAGTATTGGGGTAAGCACACATTGAATGGACTTTTGGTTATTTTAATAATAGCTACTCAATATTACTCATGGTTTAAGAATTAACAAGCGCTTGAAGCGGACAAAAATAAAAAGTAATTTTAGTGGCTTAAGCGCGTCTAAAGGCTAAGTCATATCAATCAAATTTGGTATATTTTTAATAAAATAAGGGTGAATTTTAGTGGCAAGACGTAGAAGTAGAAGAAATAAACAAGGTAGTGTTGGTGGTGATTTACTATTCAAGGCTTTTGGTTCTCTGTTTATTATATTAGTGATGATCGGTAGTTTTTTGTTGTTTGCTGCATGGTTTTATTTTGAACGAAAAAAAGCGCTCTTAATAAAACCTAAATCTATCCAAGATTTTGCTCATACAAGCAGCGAGTTAGTAGAAATAAACAGGCAGGAAAATCAATTGGAAAACATTTACAACAGGCTAGACCAAATTTCTTACGAAGGAAGGTCATTGTCTAAAAGGCAAGATGGAAAATTTAACGAACGCAGCAAAAAAGGGAAAGAATTCAATCGAGAAGTTGATAATTTGGCCCCTGAAGCTGATAATTTTGAACAATCACTTGCGGACTTAGAAGCCTTGCCTGAAAAACGTCTGAATAATTGGGCATTTTACGCTTCTATGAATATTGCTTCTCGAATATCTGTTTTAAGCTACATATTGTCATTCGCATTGTTTGTTTGGCTTGAGCCAGTTTGGGTTATGCAGCTCAGTCAATTTCTCCAAAGTATTACTTTTCTTGATTTTTATGCGTCGTATCCGATTGCATATGGGGCATCTGTTGGTTCACTTTTCATTTCTTTAGCTGTATTGGGAGGAGCACTTTTTTACTATAGAGAAGCTAAAAAAGAATCACTTAAGAATACTCAAATTCCTCAAGCTGAGCCTGAACAAATTTCAGAGCAAAGCGTTGAAATCACCTCAATAGATATCGGGGAACTATTATCATCGCTGCCGCATTCTGAGTTAAAAATATTAGCAGATGAATTTAATATTATGGCAGATCGACGCTCTAAAAAAGCAATATTGGAAGCTATAAAAGAAGCTGACGTTAGCGAGTTACTAAAATTTATTCGTAAGACACAAAATGCAGCCTAGCGTGTAATGCTGATGGTGTCCACTTTATCGGATGATGATCACTTTCCAAGCTTGGCGTTGCTTGTGGCGTTACCACAGACTATATGTGTCATTACCAGCTAGATATTAAAAATAGTATTTGCTGTCAACCGCACATAGCATTCAAGCTATTGAATTTAAATCCACTACCCAACTGCCAACTTCCCTGCCTCATGCCACATTTCACTTGGCATGGGGTTGGTTAATTCCCACGTTATATTCATCGGCTGGCTGCCGTTGTGGCTTTGGTATTTAACCTCGCCGTAGTTTACAAAACCCATGGTTCGGCCGTTTTCGTCTTTACCTTGTTCGCGTACAAATAATAGGATGGTTTTACCTGTTTTTTGATGCTCAATATAACTTAGGCCGCGGCCGTGTTCTGGTCGGGCGCTGTTTTGCGTTTGCCAATGGAACAGGGTGGGGCTGATTGCGTAGTCGTGATATAGCGTGGTGGGCGAGTAGGTTTTTTCGCATTTATTGAGTGTTACAAATAACAGCTCGAGGTTTTGGTTTTTAAATTCTAAAACGCCTTCGCGGGCGGTCGATTTTTTATCAAACGAGTGCGCCCCAAACGCGGCGAGTATTTGCTGGCGCGTGTAGCGGCTGTGTAATTTTATTGCGTGATTAGGTAAACACGTTAAATCGCTTTCTTGTTGGTGAATACGGTTTATTAAAAGCACGATCACTTGGGCAAGTTCATGCTGTAGCTCTTTGTGTTTGAGGGCTTGTAAGCTTTGCTCAAGCGTTTTAAAACCTAAAGTCGTGCCTGTGCTACCCCAAAAGTTGTAATGCGCCATAAGCGCGTACTGTTGGCTTTGTGGTATTGGCGTAAAGCTAAAATCGTTATTACACAAATCACGTAAAAAGCATAAGTAGCTAAGCGAGTTGCAGCCGAGTAACTGGGTGTTGATTGCGCGGTAATATGCGACGTAAATGTCGGCTTGCTCTGCGGGTACTTCATCGCCTTTTAGCCAGTGCCAGCCACCGAGTTTTTTATCTTTTGGTTTGTAAATATCTTCAAGCGTAACTTGCGGGTTTATGCGTAAAAAGTTGCTTAGCGTAAGTGCGTCGTTAGTGTGTTGCGAATAGCTATTTATAAGCTGCTGTAAACGGCGTTTAGAGTTTATAGCTTGCTGAATATTTTTTAATATTGTTTGTTGCGTACGCTTTTGTAGCTCAATGCGGCAACCCAGTGGTAAATGCGGGAAGTTGTTTTCAATCTCGGTTTTTATTGGTTGGTTACTTTTACCAATTAGCGCGCGGAATTTACTGGCAAAGTCGTATTCTGTGCGGGCATTGCCTACAAAGTCGAGTACCGTACAGCATTGCTTTTGGCTGTTGTCGGGCAGGCGCAGGCCACGGCCGAGTTGCTGTAAAAACAGGGTTAGACTTTCCGTTGGGCGTAAAAATAGTAAGGTATCAACCTCTGGAATATCGACACCTTCGTTAAAAATATCAACTACACACAGTATTTGTATTTCACCTTGGCGCAGCGCTTGTTGTTTGGCCGCGCGTTCATTGGTGTTTTTGCTAGTAAGCACATCGGCGTTTATGCCTGCTAAGTTAAACTTAGATGCCATAAACTCTGCGTGTTTTTGGCTTACGCAAAATGCCAGCGCTTTTATATCGTGAACATTGGTTACGATATCAGCAAGGCTGGATATAATTTTGTTTGCGCGGCTGTTCTCCCCTGTATAAAGGTTACTTAGCTCGCTTATATCGTAACGGCCACCACGCCATGTTATTTGGCTTAGATCGGTATCGTCATCCAATCCAAAGTATTGAAATGGGCATAAATGGCGCTGGTTTATTGCCTCTGGCAAGCGTATTTCGGCGGCTATTACACCGCAAAAGTCATCGAGTATATTTGCGTCATCTTGTCGCTCTGGTGTAGCGGTTAAGCCAAGTAATATTGCGGGCGTAAAGTGGTTTAAAATGGCGCGATAACTGGTAGCGCTGACGTGGTGTACTTCGTCTATTACTATATAGTCGTAGTAATCATGCGTTAAATTAAGCGATTCAATTTGGCTGTTTAGCGTTTGGATGGATGCAAATAATTGGTTATAGCGTTGTGGTTTGTAGTTACCTACCCACAGCTCGCCAAAGTCGTTATTTTTAAGCACGCCACGGTAAGCGCTTTGCGCTTGTTTTAGTATTTCTTCTCGGTGGGCGACAAATAAAAAGTGTGCGTTTGGGTTTTTATCGTAAACATTTTTAAAGTCGAACGCCGATATGATGGTTTTACCCGTGCCGGTTGCGGCAACTACTAAGTTTTTAAAACGATTATGTACGCTGCGCTCAACGCTTAGCTTTTCTAAAATAGTGAGCTGATGCGTTTTTGGTGTTATATCAAAATAAAACTGGCTGCTTGATTGCCCAACACCGCGCTGCTCGTTAAGTGAATTTATGAGCTTTTCTTTACATTCAGCTTTGCCTGTAAATAGCTCAAAATCGGGTGACTGCCAGTAGGTTTCAAAGGTACTTTTGGTTTTGGCTATTATGTGCGGGATTTCTTGCGCTGTAATTTTTAAGTTCCACTCAAGGCCGCTGGTAAGTGCCGAATGCGATAAATTAGACGAGCCAATATAACCAGTATGAAAACCCGTATTACGCATAAATAAGTAAGATTTAGCGTGTAGGCGCTCTTGCTGGTTATTGTAACTTAGCTTTACCTCGGTATTTGGTAAGTTTGCTAAAAACTCAACGGCTTTGGCATCCGTTGCACCCATGTACGAGGTGGTAATTACTTTGAGTTTATTGCCACTTTTGGTGAATGCTTCAAGCTCATTTTTAAATATGCGCAGCCCTGTCCATTTTATAAATGAGACAAGCCAGTAAATAGTATCAGACGATTTAATCTCGCGCTTTAGCTCGGTTTCGAGCGATATACCTGCATTAGCACCGCTAAATAATTCGCTTTGTGTGAGGCCTGTAAGTGGGAATATATCGCTTGAGTAATCTTTAAGGTTAGCTGCAATTGGGTTTTGAGTATTAAACAGCGCAGTAAGTATTCGGCCTTGGCTATCGATAAGGTTTTCGTCGATCAGCTTGTCATCGCGAATATGATCTTTAAGCCAAAGTACAAGGTTGTTTGCGAGGTTTATTTGCTCGTGCAAACGCTCGCTTGAATTAGGGATTGCATCAATCGCATGTTCAACAAGTTTACCTAAAAAGCGCGAGAGCCACGTAGCCGCCTCAGCCGATTCTAGTTGGCGTTCGCCCACATAAAATTGGTCACGATTTAAATTTTGCTCAATTACTTTTGTAATTAACTGCTCGTAAATACCAATTTGCTGCATTGAAACCACTCCTTGTTTGCGAGTAGTTAGTTTACTAAAAAGTGCATTGTAAACAAGCATTAACTCATTATTGAATTAAAGACTAATGCTAAGACAATTCCCCCGTCATTTTGCCCGAAAAGACTCAATTGATGAGTAATTGATTGCATGGAAGCAATCGAAGCCGTGACTTCGCCATGGACGCGAATACACGGCAGTTACGTTCATATCGATTTAGACTTTGAGGTAATTGCAAAATACTCGGGGCGCCGTGGGGTTCCAAGGGGCGGTCGGCGTTATCCGCCCCTTGGTTGCCATCGCCAACGCGACATTAGCTAGATAAAAATATTTTTCAGTAGAACATTCATGACTACAAGTTGCCTCATCTCCAAGCTAGCACTTTGTCTTTAACTTCAGTTGTAAAACCCATACGAGTTTTATTAATTAATATATTTTCTGAACCATGGGAGGATTTTAATCCCCAAAGATGGGCTGAACGACACATAATAAGCAAAATATCGCCCTTCTTAGCCTTAGGTATTAAATGTTCTCTTAAAAACCGTTGTGCTACCCACGAGCTTGGTAAACAATTTGCGATACTTGCTAAATTATCCATATTTTCTGAAGCATAGGGGATTAGGTTTATTACAGCCATTTGATGGCTGGCCTGCTCTAACCTTTGATCCTTATTTATATCAGGAAATAAGCTATTTGCTTTTTGCTCAAACCACTTTCTCCAGCCATTCAACTCATAAGGATATTTTTCAGTTCCTTTTAATTGGTTGATGAGTGTAACTGTATTATGTTTAGATTTTAATGTATCGAGAGATGGAGAGTTAATACTTGGGTTTGCATAACAAAGTACTATTTTGGCACTTTTAATAGGACCCCAATAAGGACCAGGGGGAAAGTCAAAATTAATATCTCCTTTGATATCATCTTCAAGTTCCTTTAAAACAACCAGATCCTCAGGGTGCTTATAACCTGAAGTTTGTTCCATACTGTCCCAATATTGAAATATATCCATATTTTAACTTTCCTTAACTTTAAGCGCTCTTTAACCTTTTAAATGTTTGATACTTTAAGACTCAACTTAATATACATAACTCAACGTAGATCGACAAATTATAGATAAAGGCCGATGGCAAGGTAGATCCCCGTAACCACACCCGAAATTAAACTAATGATAAGTAATTTACAGCAAGGCGAAATTTTGTTCCCGACAAAATCCAAGTACCTAAACCCCTTTAGGCAATGCAATCAAAGCCGTGAGATTATAAAAGTAACAATTGTTAATGGTAAGTTGACATTGATGTGGTTTGGTCTAAGTTTTAGTCTGTCATTAAGTTTGTTGAAAAGGAATTTCTGATGAGGCTTTTATTATTCATTGTTTTATGTTCACTTTTATGTGGTTGCACTGCAAGCACCGGTGATATCTCCATTTATTCCGTCGATTCAGCTAAAAACCTTACCTCTCCTCTTGTTACTGCCAAAGAATTGTATAGTGCTGATGGGATGATATATAAAACTGATGAAACTCATGCGTTAAACGGCGATGATACGTTTAGTATTTATTTAACTGATACCTACCTAAGATACCTACCAGATATTGGCGGAGATAATGAAGTTTTGATTGTCGCTGAATTTGAAGAGGTTGTAACAGGAACATCAAGCGATACTATTACCAAAATATTAGGCCCGTATGATTCAATTGCAGATGCTACGAAAGCTCCATTTTTCCATAAAGCGCTATATGGTCCTAAACGAATGGAGAGTGACTTATTAAGTCTCAAATTAAAAATTTATGAGTACGATTTAGATGAAAATGATAAAGCCGGAAGTATTATTGATTTTATCGCCGCAGCAGGAGAGGCTCTAAGTCTATCTAATCCTGTAACCACAGAAGAAATAAAAGTAGCTAAAGAGATCGCAAAGTCTGTTACAGGTACAAATGATAATGACTTAGTATTCCAGCTAGATTTGGACTTTGTTGCAGGTAATTCGCTATATGAACATAGCGGTAACAATAATGTAAATGTTCTGCCTTTAAAAGCTGGTGAAATAGTGCTTATAAAGAAAGAAGTGTGTGCTATTGGGCGATGTTACGACTATTTCAGTAAAGAAGAAGGGATACGCAACCCTGTTGGTTACGCTACAGATATATTACTTTCTCCAATTACAGCAATGACAATTGGTTTAACTGATACACCCACTGGGTCATCTTTATCAGATGTGGAGCCACAAACACTTGAAGTGCGTAGCGAAGGGTTAGTTCATAAGTCAAAGTCAGATGAAAAGTCAGATGGAAGCACGGATAAACTTAATTATTTTACTGATAAAACTTGGCTTAGATTATCTATTCTCAAAGGTGGGGACCCAGAGCTATGGGAAAAGCGAAAACTACTTTACCCAATAGAGGCTGAAATAAATGGGTTACTAAAAAGCTCAACTGGTATTAAAAGTGATAACCTTACTGCACCTATTGCTTCTTTAAATAAGGCTCAAAAGCAATTAGCAGCAATGAAGCAAAATGGTATAAAACTAGTTTCAAATAACTCCTCAAAAAACACGCAGTATATTTTAAAAGGGTCAACTAGTGGAGCTATTTGCTTGGATATTCCTACACGATTTAAATTGACACAAGCATTGCCTTTGCTTGATGGAAGCCAGCAACATAAATTACAATCTTATAATAAGTATAAATGTTTCAAATTGATGCCATCAGCGAAAGGTCAATCTTTTAAAAATGGTACTTTGTATTTTCAAATAAACTATACAGATAATGACGTTTTAAAATCGTATATAGCAACAGTGAAAGTGGTAGATGAATTTCCGAAATGATATACCTCTTATTTTTGAATGCTATCGAGCTTTAACCATCAAGTCTGAAAAACGCAGTGTTTTCACAATCACCACACACTAATGAGTAGAGCTCTTTGCGTTTGCTCACTTTAGTATTAGCGCTGCTACATTGCGGGCAAGACGTTTTCATTGGTGTATTGGTATCGCACTCACCACATGTAACAAAATAGCCGTAGCGACCTGAGCGAGGTTTAAGCGTCGTTTGATTATTGCACTGCTTACACTGTAAATTTATTTCATTGGTAATATTTTTTTGCTCTTGAGTTATTGGCGAAATAGCTGTTGATTCATCTTGATAAACCGGGCTTGGTTCGTTGATCCTTGATATTTTTTCGCCAGGTTTTAACGGTGCGGAAGGGGCAATATTTTGTTCTAAAATAAACTCACAGATCCTAGCTAGGCTTTCTTTACTAAACCAAGGACGGGTATTGGTCGAAAAAAAGTGCAGGGCATTTGGTGTTGAGGCAGGTAGCTTCATTATGTCTAAAAGTTTATCAGCTATAAACTCTGATTTAACCAGTCGCTCTTCAACCGTTTTTGGTGTGTTATTTCGATTAATTATGGCATTACTCGATATTGCACAAATACTATGCCATTCACGACCACCAAAATTTTGCTGTAATTTACTAAGCAGCTTAGGGAGTAGGTGGGGCGCATTGTCTATTACCAAACTTCTTAGTAATGCAAGTTGTAGCTCAACTTGTTTGATTGGTGATGGCATTCCTTGCCATTGCCCACGGTAACTGCGACTCCATTCTTGATGCTCATTAATTGTTACTTCCCCTGTAATGCTTTTAGATTCGATGAGAATAAAGCCATAGGTGTATGCAATTAGATGGTCTATTTGTGCGGTTTCGCCTTTGTGTTTAAATTTCACATCGTTAAACACAAATACCTGGCTATGATCTTTAAAGGCGCGGCGTAAATAAAAAGCAACGTCGAGTTCTTGCTTTTGACCTGCTTGTATTTTAGCTGAGTTGCTGTTGATGAGGGTTTTGTCTTTCAGAATCATGAGGCGTCCTTTCAATCATGTACAGGCTTAGAATATCATTAAAGTACCGAAAAAGAATACCATTGAAGAGTTTTTACTCTCTCTGTTTTTATTTAAAAGCTTTGCTTTTCGCGCGAGCAATCCTTACGCCTCCAGAACAATTAATCATTACATTAGTAATTTAATAACAATGACATTTTAGTTATTTTTAGCGTTAGCCCTAGTGTGAGTTTTGTTTTTTAAGTATTGTTGTTTAACTATTATGCTGGGCTAATTTAATGAAAATAAAAACACGTCATGTATTGTTGTTGGTTGTGTTGTTGCTGGTTTTACACTTTTTTTATAAACCAAATACCGCTGTGGTTGAAGTAAATAACTATACGCACAAAGCTGAAAATGCTGAGAGTTATACGCATGTGTATACTACTGAAACCGTTAATTATAAGCGTGTTGATAATGTAGCTAGTAAAGTAAAAGCTCAGCCAAAACCTGCCCCAGTGCAGCAAAATAGTTGCGAGTTGATTCATGATCCTGAAGAACTTGAATACGCGCAAAGTGAGCTGTCGCAGTTAAACGATAATCTCGATTTTACAGCCGAAAAATTTGATATAGGCCCTTACACCTCTGTTAATTTAATTACCCCTAATGTAAATAGCGATTACCATAAAACGCTGCGTATTCGTTTATTTGAAGCATACGAAAAGTATCAAAACTTATTTGGTTTATACCCCAACAAATCCATTTTAATGAACTTGGTTGTATTACCTAATAATTATTACGACGATTATGTGTCGCGCTTTGGGGCTTTACCAAGCAACAATGCGGGGATTTACTTTGGTAAAAATAATACGGCGTTAGTGAGGTTTGATGAAGCCGATCCGCAAAGTAATTTACGCGTAGCAATTCACGAGGCAATGCATGTCATTAATTTTAATTTAATTGGCAGTACCCCTAGGTGGTTAAACGAGGGAATAGCTGAGGTTTTTGAAAACACGCTGATTTATAAAACTAACCGAACTATTGCTATTCCTACCTACCGTGTACGCCGTACGTATATGGAGTTTAGGTCGTTAATTGATTCAGAGGCGTTGTGGGAGCAGCAGTCTTACCGTGGCGATTTATACGCAAATGCGAATAATTGGTTGGCGTTTTTTATTCAGCATAAGCAGGGCAGAAGGGTGTTAAAGGCGATTGTGCAGGCTGAGGCTAAAAACCCATGCAATACGCTTGAGAATGAGGTGATTTTAAATGCGCTTTCTACCTATTTTATAGATTACGAGCAGGCGTATTTAGTGTGGTTAAAGGCGTCGAAGCAGGTTGAGGGCGAGTTTATTCCTGTTTATTAAAGTGTGTTAGTTATTTAAAAGCTTAATGCACAAAGAGAACAAAATGAGGAGTAAATGAGAAGAGCTGGGCTACTTGATCACTTCTCTAAAAGCGAAGCGTCTCTAAACCTCTTTGTGAATCATTGGTTTTAAAGATGTAATGCACAAAGAGAAGCGAATGAGGAGCCAAAGTGAATAGGGCTATTTTTAGCTTGGTTTTGTAGACGTAGAGCTTGCTCACGTTAGAAGCGCAGCTTCTTGCTAAAAAATAAATATCACCACAGAGTACACCGAGGCGCTTCGCGCTACACAGAGTTAAAAATATTGGGTTGGTAACTTTTTCTGATCTTCTCCTTCACTTCTCCGTGGTAACACAATCATTTTATTAACCCCCGTAAAAGCGTTGCTTTTAAACGCCAGCAAGCTGCGCGCCTACCAGTAAATTTAGAAATAATGAGCTTATAAAACTGTAATGCACAAAGAGGAGTGAATGAGGAGTAAATGAGTAGTCAAAGCGCGAAGTAAAATTGCATCTACAAATATTTAAATTACGGTTGCCTATAATTTAAAAAGCGGTGGTGCTTGCAAAACAATGAGGCAATTAATGCCATTAATCGCCTCATTGAATGAGGCAATTAAATCATATAGACTGAAGTTAACTAACTTAAGGGCTAAAGACTATGTGGATATGGCAACAACAAAACTGGCCAAACTTTACGTGGGATTATGCGTCGCTTGCTCCCTTACTAAGTGAACTTTCATATAACCATGGCTTATTAGTGGGCCGTATGGGCGTGCAAAGTGCCCATCAAAAGCAGCAAGCTCTTGATACTTTATTAGCAAATATTATTCACTCTAGTGCGATTGAGGGCGAAAAGCTTAATGCATTTTCGGTTCGCTCTTCGCTCGCTAAAAAGCTCAATATTAACGAGAAGCCTTATCCCACAACTGTGCAAAGCGACAATCTTGCAGAAATTATGCTTGATGCAATAACTAACACAGATTCAGCGCTTGGTTTAGAAAGGGTGCTTAACTGGCATCGTTTATTATTTGCAGATGAGCAAAGCTTGTTTACTAATATTGAGGGCGGGCAGTTGCGTGGCGGTGAGCCAATGCAGGTGGTATCAGGGCGTTTAGATAAACCGGTATTACATTTTACAGCGCCACCTAAAAAGTTAGTAAACAAAGAGCTGTCGCTATTTTTTGATTGGTTTAACAACACGCAAAACGATCTACAAATAGACCCTTTTATTCGTGCTGCTATCGCACACTTGTGGTTTGTAACAATACATCCGCTTGAAGATGGTAACGGGCGCATAACACGACTTATAACCGACCTGGCTTTAGCACAAAAGTATGCAGAGTCTATTCGGTTTTATGCTATGTCGGTGGCTATTTTAGACGATCGAAAAAGCTACTACGAGGTGCTAGAAGCCACGCAGCGTGGCGGGCTTTGTATAACACAGTGGATTAAATGGTTTTTAAATACGCTTAATAATGCGATACACCATACGCTTAAAAATATTGAGCAAACAGTTTTTAAAACTAATTACTGGGCAAGTAAAGAGCAAACAAGACTAAGTGAGCAACAAGTAAAAGTAATTAATAAATTACTAGATGGCCAATTTGAGCACGGAATTAGTGCCAGTCAGTATCAAAAGGTAGCTAAAGTCAGTCGTGCGACTGCCACACGGCATTTAGCCGATTTACAAACATTAGGTTTCATAACAAAAACAGCTGCCGGTGGGCGCAGTACACGTTACACAGTTGCTCAATGAGGCAATTAAATGGCTATTTGACTCATTAATTGAGGCAAATAGGTGTGTTTAAGTTAAACGAGTAGTGCTGAATGCTTTAATTAAAGCGAAAGGTAAACTTTCGTCCATAAATTAAAAGCTTTGCTTTTAGGGCTTTAATGCACAAAGAGAAGCGAATGAGGAGTAAATGAGAAGCCAAGCCATTTGATTTATTGGCTTATTAATCACGAGTCACTTGATCACTTCTCTAAAAGCGCAGCGTCTCTTACCCTCTTTGTGAATAATGGTTTTTAAGGGTTTTAATGCACAAAGAGAAGCGAATGAGGAGCCAAAGTGAGTAGGGCTATTTTTAGCTTGGTTTTGTAGACGTAGAGCTTGCTCACGTTAGAAGCGCAGCTTCTTGCTAAAAAATAAATATCACCACAGAGTACACCGAGGCGCTTCGCGCTACACAAAGTTAAAAAATATTGGGTTGGTCACTTTTTTTGATCTTCTCCTTCACTTCTCCGTGGTAACACAATCATTTTATTAACCTCCGTAAAAGCGTTGCTTTTAAACGCCAGCAAGCTGCGCGTCTACCAGTAAATTTAGAAATAATGAGCTTATAAAACTGTAATGCACAAAGAGGAGTAGGGTTGTTACTCTTTTGTTTGTAGCTTTTTAGCGCGTTCTTCTGCGTCTATTAGTGCTTGTGATTTAGGGGCGCGTTGTTTTTCTTCTATTTTGGGTTTTTCGGCTGAGTTTGGGTCCCAACTTGCGTCAAGTGATAGGTTGGCAAATGGGTTGCTGTTATCTGCTTTTTTAGGCTCAGCTGCAGGGGTCTTAGGCTCTGCTTTTGTTTCAGATGCTTTTGGCTCTGGTTGAATTGTTTCAGGGGTGTTTTGTGGTGCTGGTGGCTCCGGCTCAGTTTGTGTTGGCTCTGTTTTACGTGGTTTTTTCTTTTTGCCGGGCAGTGGTGCATTAGGATCGAACGTGCGTACTTCGGGCTCTTTAAAGTCGTGTTCGGTTTTAAATGCAGGCGCTTCTGGCTCGGGTTTATCTAAATTTGCAGGTGTACTTGTTGGTAGCGGCTCAGGTGCTTGCTCTGCTGGTTGTTCAGTTTTTTCTATAGGCTTTGCTGGTGTTGGCTCTGGTTTTACTGGGCTGTGCTTACGCTGTTTTTTTACTGGTTTTGCATCCGGATCAAAGTCGCGTACTTGCGGTTCGTTAAAGCTGCTGGCGTTTTTAATACGCTCTAACGTAGTTTTAGCTGCGGCTTCAAACTCGGCGGTATTAGGTTGTGGTTTTTCTTCGCTTGGTTTGTCATTAGTAACGGCGTTGTTAGTAGGGGCTTTTGGCTCGGCTGTTTCTGTAGCCGATTGCTCACTGGGTGCCGGTATTTTTTGTGTGGTTTTTGGTTGCTGTTGCTCTGAGGTTACATTAGCTGTTTGTTTTTCGGCGCTTTGTGTATTTTGTGTTTGCGTACTAACTGCTGTAACGGCTGCGCTGGCATTGGTTTGTTTTGCGCGGCGCAAACGAATGATCACCATTGCGCCAATAAGCACAACCAGTACTAGTACAAAACTTGGTAATAATAGCGAGCTAGGTTGCTCGCGCGCTGGTTGTGGGGTAATCACTGGCGCTGGTTTTATCACTGGCGCTACTGTTGGCTCTGTGGGTTGTATAACCGGTGTCGCTTGCTCTGTTACTTGGCTTTGCGCTGGCTCTTGTACTTTTTTTGATTCTTCCTCAAGCACTTGTGCTGAAGCTTGTTCTCGTTTTTGAGTTGTTATTGGCTCTGCTAGCGTTTGGTTGTTAGCTGTGTTGTTAGGCTCGTTTTTTTCAGTAGGTGTAGGTTGTGTAGGCTCTACATTTATGGTCACTTCACTTGCGTTAGCGTCAATCATGTCGCTAATTTGCTGTTTTTGCTCATCGGTTAAGTTAAGTGTTTTTTCGTCAATTAGCCCATCGGTGGTTTGGTTGGTGGGCTCAATAACCGGAGCAGGTTGCACATTGTTTGGTTGTGGTTGGGTTACTATTACGCTTGGCTCTGGCTCTTTTACTACTGGTTTAGGCTGAGTAAGTACTTGCTTAGGTTTGTTGCAATGTTTTTTGTAGTCACGCGCCGCTTTACGGTATTTTTCGCTTGTTTTGTTATTACTGTATTGCTGTACTTCTTGCTTTATAAGTATGCACATTGCTTCGTTATAAGCAGCGCTATTAACACTATAAAATAAGGCAAAACAAAGCGTCAGGCGTGTGAGTAAAGTGGTCATAAGGGCGGTTAGCGTTTAAACATTAATAAGTTGATTTTAAGCGTAAAATTAAAAATTATCTAGGGGAGTATTACGCTTAATGGCGGGCGATTATGGCTAAGCTTATTTGCTTTAATACTAAAGCTTAGCCAGGCAGTTAATAAATCGCGCTGAGTGAGCGCTATTTTATTAGCTTATTACCATTAGGCTGCGGTATTCGTCGTAGGCAAATTGGTCGGTCATGCCGCTAATGTAATCTTGAATTAACCGGCATCGGTAATAAAATTCGTAGGCTGCAAAGTGGTCTGGCTCTTCTTGCATAGCGTCTATGGCATGTTGGTAGCTGTTTAGGTGCTTTTTAGAGAGCTTTTTAACAAGCCTTGATTCTATTAGTAGGCGTTTGTCGCCATTTAGTGCGCGTTTAAAGTCGTCGCTTGTTAATTGCAGTAGTGGTTTGTAGCTGTCGAGTAGGCCGTTAATAATTCTGTAGCCTTGTAGCTCAAGCTTTTCTACTTCTTTATCTGAAAACACATGCGCTTGGGCAACTTGTTTAAGCGTTTGTGTTACGGCGTGCAAGTGGCTTCGGTCTTCTAGTAGGGCATGGTTAAAGTCGCCGTGATAAATGGGTTCTATGTTTTCTATAAAGCGTTTTGCGGCATGGTTAACCAGCGGGTGCAGCAGGGCTACACGCAGGTATATAAAAAATTCGCTATTAAAGTTATATGGTTGTGCTTTGCCACGCTCTAGTGCGTAGTTTACCGCTTTGCTAACAAAGTCTTGGTGTTCGGTGTCGTCAATGGTTAGGTTTATAAGTACTTTTTGATAGTGATTTTTAAGCACGGTGCACAGTAGCTCAATGGTTATTATGCCTTTTTCTACTGCGTCTTCTATGTCGGCTAGGCAGTACGATATATCGTCGGCGGCTTCCATTATGTAACTGGCCGGATGGCGACAGTAGGGCTCTATGGTTAACTCGTTTTGTAATGCTTCAATAAAGGCTTTTTCACTGTAGTAGTAGCCTACTTTTTTCATTAAATAGTTTTTATTTTGGGGTATGTCTTTTACATCAAGCCCTGCTGGGCGGGTGTATTTTAAAATACCTGCACTTTGGCTGTAGGTTAGGTTAAGGGTTTGCAACGAGTGAATAATACGAATGCCTTGGGCGTTGCCTTCAAAGTTGCAAATGTCTTGCGCTAGGTGCTTAAAAATAACGCCTATGCCAGTGTTTGGCTCGCGGCATCGCTCGGGCGTTACACTGGCTAAATTAGTATTAAACCAGTGGTTTATTGCGGCTTCGCCAAAGTGGCCAAAAGGTGGGTTGCCAATGTCGTGCATTAGGCAAGCCATTTCTACTAGGCTTTCGAGTGGGCGCTCTAGGTCGGTTAAGCCATAATTTTTTTGTTGCTCAAAGCTTAGGTTGGCAAAAATACGCTGTACAATAAAGCGGCCAACTTGTTGCACTTCAAGCGAGTGGGTTAACCTTGAACGCACAGCGGCGTTTCGCTCAAGCGGAAATACTTGTGTTTTTTGTTGCAAGCGACGAATAGCGGCGCTGTTCATTATGCGGCCACGGTCGCTTTCGAGCGCCATTTGTAAATTAGAGGTGGTTCTGTACATACGCGCGGGGGTTATTTTTTTACTAAAGTCGATAGTCATCGGTGTCCTTGTTTAGTGGCGATGACTGGCGAGGTAAATGCGCGTTGTCATTCGTTTTTAATACTTACTAGTTAATATATACACCTAGAGGAGTTAGGTACAGGTGCTTGTATCATTTAAGGCCTGGCAATTGTATTATAAAGTTATATTTTTCAGTATTTAACGTATTTTAATGTAGGCGAGTATTTGTAATGAAGTATGGATTTGTAAAGGCGATGATGTGGGCACTTTTGGTGTTAACCAGCCATACTGCGTTTGCAGCAAAAGAGCAAACGGTAGTACTTGTGTCGATTGACGGTTTTAGGTGGGACTACATTGAAAAACACGGTGCACCTAATTTAAAAGCTATGGCCGATAAAGGCGTAAGGGCACAAAAGTTAATACCGGTTTACCCCACAAAAACGTTTCCTAATCATATTTCTATTGTGACTGGGTTATTGCCAGTGAATCACGGCATTGTTGATAACAAATTTTGTGACAAAGCGCGTAATAACGAATGTTACAGCATGGGTAAAGCATTAGGCGACAGTACGTGGGTAAAAGGCATTCCGCTGTGGAACTTAGCTAAAATGCAGGGGCTTAAGTCGGCGGCGTATTTTTGGCCTGAGTCGGATGCGCGGTTTAATGGTATGACTCCCGACTATTTTTATCATTACTCTAAGCATAGTGAGTACCAAGGCCGGGTTGATCAAATTATTCAGTGGTTGAGCTTACCTAAAGCGCAGCGCCCTCGCTTTGTTGCGAGTTATTTTTCGTTAGTCGATAGCATGGGGCACGAATTTGGCCCCGACGCACCACAAACACGCGATGCAGTTAAACAGCTCGATACGTTAATGGGGCAGTTACACGCGCGTTTAAATAAATTAGAACAAGATGTGAACTTAGTGATTGTGTCGGACCATGGTATGGCGGTTGTTGATCCTGATAAAAGCATTTTGTTGAACACGTTACCTAGTGATGACGGTTTTATAGTTAAAAATACGGGGCCGCGTTTACTAATATATGCAAAACCCGAAACCAGCATAGCCGACATAGCCAATTACAAAGCGCGTTTAAGCGAGGCGGCAAATGGCCGTTATACAGTGTTAACTGATGAGCAGTTGGCTGGGTATCATTATAATAAAGGGAGCCGTGTGGGCGATATTATTGTGCAAACTAACGCGCCTGCTGTATTTACCGGTAAGGGTAAGTCGACTTATGTTGGCACACACGGTTACGCTTACACAGACGACATGGCAGCCACGTTTATTGCAACTGGGCCTGCATTTAAACAAGGTGTAAGCCTTAAAAAAGTAAATAACCTCGACATATACCCAGTGCTTGCAAAAGTAATGGGCTTAAAGCTATTAAATAAGGTAGATGGCGATGGCAAAACGTTAATGCCGGCTATTAAGCAAAAGGTTGTTGTGCATTAAAAAGAGCGCATAACGCGCTCCAAAGGGGCTAATGCTAATCCGCAAAATATATCACTTAATTAAACGGATTAGACTAACAAAATAACGTAAGCGGGCATTACATATGCCCGCTTTTTTGTGCTCATTTATTTAAAGTTAGCAATACTTGTTTTTGTAGCCGTTACAGTGCGAATTGCGTATGCCTGGTTTGTAATACCGTAAGGAATACCGTTTACGCTCCAATTTGGGTTAGAGAAGTAATCGTACTGTGTTGCGCTACCAAATACTTGTGGGTACGCCATGATACTTGCAAACTCGTTTTGTACACCGTGGCCCATGCCGTCAGTGTAAACACCACCCGACGTATCACCTTGTTTACGTGAATGCGCTAAGCCTTGGTTATGGCCTAGCTCGTGTACAAATGTGCTTGCGCCACAATCAATCGCTGTAATTGAGTACATACGATCGCTCATTGAGCTGTAAAGGTTGCCGTTTGTACCTTGCCCAACCCACGCTAAACCACATGAAATTAAGCCAGCACCTGCACTTTGACCCATACCTAGCACTGCTACCATATCGGCTTTCCAGCCTGTGCGTAGGTTATCTACGTAGCTGCTGTTTGTTACTGCATTAAGCCAATCTTCAGATGGAGTAATTGCGTAGTCGCCTAAGTTTTGCGAGCCCACTAAACGCAGCGTAATGTCTACGCCATTTTGGCTGTAAACTTGATTACTAAACGCAATAAGCTGGTTAATTTTTGTATTAATATTGCTGGTTGCTGCAGCCGACTGGTCGGTATATAAAATACCAATATCGATTGTTTCTGCTTGAGCTGTGCTTGCAGCGCACAATGCAGCTGCTACTGCTGTTTTGATGATTGCATTCTTCATTGTTGTATTTCCTTACTCTTGTAGTGGTTAATATAGTTATTATTAAATTTTGCTTAAGCATAACGAGCACGCTTAAGCAGCCATTTAATGGGGCTTAATATAAAAATTTAGGTAATAGCAATCCGCGATAGCACTTAATTAAGCGGGCGGAATAAGTGATTAGCCGTCGGTTTTAGGCGCAAACATATCGCCAGTGTTATCAGTTTTTGGTTGTGGGGCACTTACGTCGTGCTCAATATGGCTTTTATATAAATCGCGTTTAGCGGCTATCCAGCCGTATTGGCCTCTGCTTTCAAATACGTAGTTACCAGAAGGTGCGGTAAATTGGCCGTATATAGCGTCTTTCCCAACGGTAAGTACCGTGTTGTGCATACGTCCGTCAACGCCAAGTACTTTTCCAAAAATGCTTTTGTCACCATTGGCCGACTCAATAACGTTAGTGACTTCGGCTGTATAAGTTTCGGTTGTTTGTGGAATAGCTAAATCAAAGTTTTCACCTGTTTTTAGTGCTTGTAAAGTGGCTAAATCAAACTCTATGTAGGCCTCGTTATTAAGATCGGTAGGCAGTACTTTGGCATTGGTAAGTACTGCTTTGGCACGATCTGATAAGCGGTTTACCGCGTCAAAGCTTTCAAATGGAGCTGTTTGTTCTATTTTAGGCGTGGCTTTTATAGGGTCTTTACTCATATCAATAGGCGCAGGCGCTTTGGTTGTGCGTGTTTTTTGCAGATCAATAGGAACAAAATCGATCGCTATTGGAGCAGTAGGCTCCTCGGCTTTTTTGGTCTCAATTATTCCTTTGTAAATGGCAAATGCGAGTACCGCAGTAGCAATGGCAGCAATGATTAAACGCTTCATTTGTTTCTCTTTTGGTGTTTTTGGTTAACTATTTGTTACGTTTTATACTAAGTGAGTAATTAGATCAAGTTTGGTTTTATAGTATTAATGTATTGTTTTTTAATTTTTTAAGTTGTTGTAAAGTAATGGTTAGCTTGTTTTTAGTACATTTTAGGTATTGCTTTTTGTAGGCTTTATGCGGCCTGTGGCGCTTTTATAGGTACTGGTTTGTTTTTTAAAATGCAATAATTTAAAGGCTCAAAATTTTTTAAAATAAAAATGAAAATAATTCACGATTCTTACACTAATAGTTAATTGCATTGTAAAAATGAGCAACGTATGTTGTGTGCATAAAAATAAATGCAAGAGGGATATATGGCGTTTTCAGATCAATTACTTAACCGAGCAACCGCTGGATTAGTGGCTGTGATCATTGGTTTTGCAAGTTCCATTGCATTAATTTATCAGGTTGTGATCACTCTAGGGGGGACGCCTGATTTAGTTGCGAGCTGGATTTTAATGCTAGGTTTAGTAATGGGAACAACCTCAATTGGTTTATCTTACTATTACAAAGTTCCTGTTTTAATTGCATGGTCGACCACTGGGGCTGCTTTGCTTATATCAAGCGCACAGGGATATAACCTAAACGAGGCGGTTGGAGCATTTATGTTTGCCGCGTTGTTGGTTTTTTTGTCGGGTATAACGGGTTGGTTTGAAAAAATAATGAACCGAATACCCAGCGAACTTGCCTGTGCCATGTTAGCGGGCGTGCTGGTTACTTTTGGTATTGATGTATTTAATTTTATGAATGATATGCCCTTAGTTATAGGGTTAATGGTATTGGTTTATTTTGTAGGTAAGCGCTTTTTTGCGCGCTTTGCCATGCTAAGCGTGCTGATTGTGGGGGTGTTATTAGCGTGGCAATTTGGCCATGTAGATACAAGCGCATTGCAGTGGAAAATGAGTCACTTTACCTATATTGCGCCTTCGTTTAATTTACAAGCCTGTATAAGCATTGGTTTACCTTTATATATTGTGACAATGACCTCTCAAAACTTGCCAGGTATTGCTGTGTTAAAGGCGCATAATTACAAAGCGCCTATTTCGGCATCGCTTAATGTGACGGGGCTGGTAAATGTACTTTGTGCGCCGTTTGGGGCGTATTCAATTAATTTAGCTGCGATTACGGCGGCTATTTGTATGAGTGATGAGGCTGATAAAAACCCGGATAAACGCTATTGGGCAAGTATTTCAGGCGGTGTTTTTTACATTTTAATGGCGTTGTGTGCTGCAACTTTAGTCGGTTTGGTGGCTAGTTTGCCGCAGGCACTTATTTTGGCGCTGGCGGGTATCGCTTTGTTTGGCACTATTGCAAATAGTTTGCAGCAAGCGTTAACGGGTTCGCAATATACCGAGGCTGCAATAGTGACGTTTTTGGTTACGGCGTCTGATTTAACGATGTTTTCAGTAGGATCTGCTTTTTGGGGAATTATAGCGGGCGTATGTACAGTAATGATCACTCGTAAAGGTTAATGACGGTGGGTTACTTAAAAGCGCAGCGCCTTTTAATCTTTTTGTGAATAATGGGCTTTCAAAACTGTAATGCACAAAGAGGAGTAAATGAGAAGAGCAAAGCTACTTGATTTAAGTTATTGGTTTTAATAACGAGTCACTTAATTACTACTCTAAAAGCGCAGCGTCTCTTACCCTCTTTGTGAATAATGGACTTTCAAAACTGTAATGCACAAAGAGGAGTGAATGAGGAGTAAATGAGCAGCTAAAGTGACAAGCGGTGTTTTAGTTTATTTTTGTAGACGTAGAGCTTGCTCACGTTAGAAGCGGCAGCTTCTTGTTATTTAAAAATAAATATTACCACAGAGCACACTGAGGCGCTTTGCGCTACACAGAGTTAAAAAATATTGGTTTGGCCACTTCTCCTGGCCTTCACTTCTCGGTGGTGAGTTAATTATTTTATACCCCGTAAAAGCGTTGCTTTTAAACGCCAGCAAGCTGCGCGTCTACCAGTAAATTTAGAAATAATGGGCTTATAAAACTGTAATGCACAAAGAGGCGTGAGTGAGGAGTAAATGAGAAGAGCAAAGCTACTTGATTTAAGTTATTGGTTTTAACAACGAGTCACTTAATTACTACTCTAAAAGCGCAGCGTCTCTTGACCTCTTTGTGAATAATGGGCTTTTAATATCGTAATGCACAAAGAGAAGTGAATGATCAGGGCAAAGCCAATGTTTAGTTTGTTTTTGTAGACGTAGAGCTTGCTCACGTTAGAAGCGGCAGCTTCTTGTTATTTAAAAATAAATATAACCACAGAGCACACCGAGGCGCTTTGCGATACACAGAGTTTAAAAAGTAGTTATTAGTCACTTCTCCTGGCCTTCACTTCTCGGTGGTGAGTTAATTACTTTATACCCCGTAAAAGCGTTGCTTTTAAACGCCAGCAAGCTGCGCGTCTACCAGTAAATTTAGAAATAATGGGCTTATAAAACTGTAATACACAAAGAGGAGTGAATGAGGAGTAAATGAGAAGAGCAAAGCTACTTGATTTAAGTTATTGGTTTTAACAACGAGTCACTTAATTACTACTCTAAAAGCGCAGCGTCTCTTGACCTCTTTGTGAATAATGGACTTTCAAAACTGTAATGCACAAAGAGAATAAAATGAGAAGTAAATGAGCCGGGCAATACCAATGTTTAGTTTATTTTTGTAGACGTAGAGCTTGCTCACGTTAGAAGCGGCAGCTTCTTGTTATTTAAAAATAAATATAACCACAGAGCACACCGAGGCGCTTTGCGCTACACAGAGTTAAAAAAATAGTTATTAGTCACTTCTCGGTGTTAAGTTAGTTACGTTTACGAATAAATCGACTAAATGTAAAAGCGTTGCTTTTAAACGCCAGCAAGCTGAGCGTCTACAGGTAAATTCAGCCATGGCATTGTAAATGATGGGCTTTTCACTAACTCTAAAAGCGCAGCGCCTCTTAACCTCTTTGTGAATAATGGGCATAAAAAAAGGCGTTAATATTAACGCTTTTTTTATATTGAGTTGATTACAACATTGGTTTTAACACATCAAATATGGCTTCAATGTGGTCGTCTCTGTCGTTTAAAGCTGGGATGTAGCGGTATTTTTCGCCGCCAGCTTCTTCAAATATTTCGCGGTTTTCGCCTTCTAACTCTTCTAGTGTTTCAAGGCAGTCGGCGCTAAAAGCAGGGCTTATAATTGCCACATCTTTAATTCCTTCGGCTGGCAGGCTTTCTAGCGTTGCATCTGTGTAGGGCTTTAACCATTCTGCTTTACCAAATCGGCTTTGAAAAGTGCTAATGACATTGTCTTTATCAAGGCCAAGCTTTTCAACAACAAGTCGCGTTGTTTGTAAGCACAGGCAATGGTACGGGTCGCCGTTGTCTAAAAATAGTTTTGGCATACCGTGGTACGAAAAAACAATTTTTTGCGGCATCCCGTTGGCTGCTAGATCTTCGCTTATGCTATTAGCTAACGATTCAATATAAGTGGTGTTTTTGTGGTAACCGTTTATAAAGTGAAGCTCAGGCACCCAGCGCCATTTGCGTAGCACGCTTGATACGGCGTCAAATGTAGACCCTGTTGTAGGGCTTGAATACTGCGGATACATTGGCATGATAATTATGCGCGTGAGGCCTTTGTCTCTTAGCTCTTCAAGGCCAGCTTCTATTGAAGGGTTGCCATAACGCATGGCCATAACAACTTCGGTGTTTGTGTAGCCTTTTTGCTTTAACAATGTGTTGAGCTTTCCGCTTTGCTGGCGCGTAATGTGCGTGAGGGGCGACCCGTTTTCTGTCCAAATACTTTTGTATAACTTTGCTGAACGTTTTGGACGTACTCGTAAAATAATGCCATGTAATATGATCATCCAAACAAGGCGTGGTATTTCTACTATACGTGGGTCAGATAAAAACTCGCGTAAGTAAATACGCAGTGCCGCCGCCGTTGGGGCGTCTGGGCTCCCTAAATTAGTAAGTAATATTCCCGTTTTTTGATTAAAACGCCCGTCGTGGGGATTGTCGGTTACGGCAGAAAATCGCGACACGTTGTGCTCCTTCAAGCAAAGTTATATGTATATTTTAGGCTTATTGTAACGAAAAAAAGCCTGCTTTAGATCAATCATTTAGCGCTTTTAATCATAATTCTGAAGGGGGTTGGTTTTTTTGCTTCAAGTTGTTGTAACTTTTCAATTGATTTACGGCTAAACACATGGCCTTTGGGCAGTAACATAATGCCAGTGTGGCTTTGTATCGAGTTCCCTAATACCATATTTTCTTTAAGCTCTTGAGCATTACAAATAGTGACCGAACCCGCTGTGCTTTTCTTCTCTTTCATTTTGTTGTGGCTGGCTTCAAGTGCTCGCACAATTTTTGGATGATAAAACGTACCGCTGTAAAGTTTTATAGTGTCGAGTGCATGCTGGTGGTGTTCGGCCTCGTTATCGCCCACACTTTGTTCATAGGCTTCCCAATAATCACGTGCAACGCTTAAAACCATGGCGCCAATGGGTATTTCGTTACCCGAAAGCCCTTTAGGTAACCCGTTGCCGTTATAGCGCTCATATTGATAGTAAATAGCATCAGATACATCGTGTAAATGCAGTGCAGGCATAAGCATTAGCTGCGCGGTGCTTGGATGTGTGTAAAAGGTTTTGCGTTGTACTTCGGTTAGTTTGTTCACTGGTTTTTTATAAAGATCGGGGTCCATGGCTAGCAATCCTATTTGTGCTAGGTAACCCGCAGTTGGCGCAAGTTCGATACTTTTTTGCGATGCATTTAGATACAAGGCTATATGCGTACAGGTATTGGCAATGTTTTGTGCTCTGTTGCCATCGAGATAAGGGTTTGCATTGATAAAATTGTAGAGCAGCTCTACGGTAGATTTATGCTCGTTTTTTTCTCGTTCATTTGCTTTTTCAAGCTGCCTGAGCACTTGTTTTATTTGCTTTGTACGTTTTTCTACTCTGAGTTCTAACGACTGATTCAGTTCGGTTAATTGCGCATTTTGCTTTTTGACATGCGCTTGAAGTAGTTCGTTGTGCTTTTTTAAGCGAAACTTTTCAACTGCTGATTTTATAACCCCGATTAAGTGATCGTTTTGCCAAGGCTTTTGAATGTAGGCGTTAATACCCCCATCGTTTACTGCACTAACCGTTGACTCTAAATCAGAATAGCCCGTTAGCAAAATACGTTGAGTATCAGGAGCTAGCTTTTTTGCTTTGGCTAAAAACTCTGCGCCGCTCATTTTGGGCATACGCATGTCACTTATGACCACATCAAACTGTGTGGCTGTCATTTTTTGAAGTGCGTCGTGTCCGTCGGTCGATACAAACACATTAAATTTGTTCATTCGTAACAGCCGTACAAGTGACTTTAAAACACTTGCTTCGTCGTCTAGACATAGAATGTGGGCAGGTCTGTTGTTAAATTCTTCTAGTTCAGAGGTTTTTTGCATAAAAGTAAAGCCAGCCAAATCTGATATACGGTTAAATTTAGTCTAACCTCGGCTTATAAACAACTGAATTGGCGGATTTTATTAATCGCAACAAACTTTATTAAAGCGTCAATTTAAAATGCATAAAAAAACAATTAAAACCCAGCATAAAAGGCGAATTTTAGGCTATTTTTTTGCAGAAATTACTAATTACTTCTACTCTAAAACAGAAGGTTACGTACTAATATTGTATAGCGAGGACTGTATGCCAATACCGGTTACAATAGCTGATGACTCAGCACTTTCAAGAAAAACAATTAAACGCGCACTTCCTGAAGATTGGGATATTACAATTCACGAAGCCAAAAATGGGGTTGAAGCGCTAGATGCTGTGCATGCCGGGTTAGCAGAGGTACTGTTTTTAGACTTGCAAATGCCACAAAAGGATGGCTTTGAAGTGCTAAAAGAGCTGCAGCAAGAGCATCAAAAAACCATTGTTATAGTGATTAGCGCAGATATTCAACCTGCAGCACAGGCGCTTGTTAGCTCTATGGGCGCTTTTAGGTTTTTACAAAAGCCTTTAAAAGCCGACCAATTACGCGAAACTTTGCTGGATGTTGGCTTGTTATGATTGAAATAAACGAAGACGAGCGCGATGCGCTTCAAGAAATAATGAACATTTCTATGGGGCAAGCGGCCGATGCGCTTGCTCGACTTATTCAAACCAAAGTGTCTTTGTCAATTCCTGCTATTCAAGCAATGTCTCCTGAAGATTTTCAGGGAATGATTAATAGTCTTTCAAATAACTGGTTTGCACGACAGTCGTTCACGGGCACTATTCGTGGTGAAGTGATAATGAGTATGCATAAAGACGGTTGCAATGCGTTGGCTGAAGTAATGGATTTTGACTTACCGCTTGATGAAGCCGCAACAGAAGAGCTTGTTTTAGAAATTACCAATATTTTATCTGCTGCTTGCCTACAAGGCTTTACCAGTCAGCTTGAGTTATCAACGCAATTAAATATGCCTGCGTTTTATTATCCGGTGCAATCTGCTCACAGTAATGAGTGGTCGTCTATTTTAATTATAGAAGTTGAATTTTTTATTGAGCAAATGCAATTTGATGCGCGCATACTCATTGGCTTAAGTGAAGGGTCTATTGAACAGCTGTTAATACCAATCAAAGCCTTATTGGAGGATTGATGGAAAAAAGCGAGTTTGAACGCGTCATTGAGCAACTTCCTATTGGTGCCTGTATTATAAATCAGGATATGACAATCACTTTCGCTAACCCTACGTTTTTAGGTGGATTAACCATTCGCCAACCCGATTTAGTTGGCCAACCTCTATTAACTGTATTTGAAGAACAAGCGCGTTTTTTAAAACGTAAAATTGACAGTGTATTTATTTTAAAAAACCCAAGCTTTAGTTACTGGCAACAACGCCCCCATGTATTCCCCATGCGAAGCAGTCGCCCTATTACCGGGGATGAGTCGCAAATGTACCAAAATGTGCAATTTATGCCGCTATCAAATGAAAATGCCGAGGTTACGCATGTCAGTATTTTTGTGACAGATGTAACCGCAGAGGCCAGTTATTTTATTCAGCAATCTGATTTAAAAAATGCGCTAGAAGACGAGCATCAACAATTAAAGGCACTGCATCAAGAGTTAAAAGTAGCGCAAAAGAAAATGCTGCAATCAGAAAAAATGGCGTCTATAGGTCAGTTGGCCGCAGGGGTTGCACATGAAATTAATAACCCAATAGGGTTTGTGAGCTCAAACCTAGAAACGCTCAAGGATTATGCGTTAAAACTAATAAAAACAACGCAGACGCAAAAAAAAATCATTGTAAAACAGGCTGAAGATCGCTTTATTAAATTACTTGAGGATGTATACGAACGCCAGGGTGTTGACTTTATACTAGAAGATTTACCGGAGCTACTCGATGAGTCGCTAGATGGTGCAGAGCGAGTTAAAAAAATTGTTAATAGCTTACGAGATTTTGCATTAAGCGATGAAGAAAGCTGGATGGAAGTGGACTTATGCGCTGAGATTGAGTCTACTTTGATTGTGTTAAAAAATGAGCTCAAATATAAAGTTCAAATTGAAAAGCAGTTCCCTGCAGAGCCTGTTTTTTTATGGGGTAAGGCCAGTAAAATACGGCAACTCTTGTTTAATACTATTTTAAACTCGTTACAAGCGATGGTTTCTGGAGGAACACTGACCATTGAGTGTAAGCAAGAACAAGACAAAATAAAGCTTATTATTGAAGACACTGGCGCAGGTATTGCTGAGTCTGATTTAGAGCGAATTTTTGATCCCTTTTTTACAACCAAAGAGGTTGGGCAAGGTACTGGCTTAGGCTTGTCTGAGGTGTACACCATCACTGAAGAGCACGAAGCAAGTGTTGATGTACTGAGTAAAGTGGGTGAAGGCAGTCGCTTTGTGTTTGTTTTCAATACCCCAAAAAGTTCATGAGCTAAAAAAACAGCGCTAAGAGAGGCATGTTTTGTGACTAAAGGTTGATTGAATAGTGTTGCTGGTATTGTTTATTATTAGCTAATTATATTGGGTTGGTATTTTTTATTATATTAATTCTTTATGGTTGGGTTGGTGGTTTGTAGATAGCAAGTGATATATTTGCATTAGGGTTACATGTTATTTAAATGTAAATTACTGTTACCCTATCATTTTAATGACGGCAGGCTTTTTAAGTACTGTTGTATTAGCTGTTTCGATCTTTTTTAAGATTGAATAACAATAGGAGCCAATAGTGGAACCTAGTATCCTTTTGGTTGATGATGAAGTTAATGTTTTGCGCTCTTTACGGCGTGTATTGCAGCGTGCCGGCTTTAAGGTAAGTTTAGCCGAAAGTGGCCCTGAGGCGCTTGAATACTTAAAAACAAGCGACGTATCTATTATTGTGACTGACTACCGAATGCCTAATATGACAGGGGCTGATTTACTTCGAGAAGTTAAAATTCACTGGCCAGAAATAATAAATATAGTGCTTAGTGGTCATGCAGATTTTAATTCGGTGGTTGAGCTTCTTAACCAAGGACTGGCGATTAAGTTTTTACAAAAGCCTTGGAATGAAAATGAACTGATAACAACCATTGAACAGGCGCAACAACTCTATTGCAAGCGTATTGCTCAGCACGAGCGTGACCAACTACTTTTAGGTAGCGTTACCGCACTTATTGAAATAGACGAAAATGGTAAAATAAACCGTTTTAATGCGCCTGCGCAGTCTTTGTTTTCAGGCTTATACAGCTTTGTTGATGATTACATAATTAATATAGACGCACAGCCAAATAAAGACGACTTGACGGCCTTTTTGAGTAATCAAACCAATATGTTATTTATTGCTCGTAAATGCGCAGAAAGCGAAAAAGAATACGAGTTTATTTTGGAACGCTATTGGTCTGATGATTTTTGTCAGTTGCTTAAGCTGTCGGTTAACCCTAGTAAGTCGAGTGACAAATTTTTAATAGAAAGCTTTGGTGATTTTTTAATTAAAGAACCTGTTTTTTATCAACAGCTAAATGAGTATGAAGGTGAAAACACTAGCTACACGGTTATTTTTATCGGTATTGCTAAATTTGAACTTATTGCTGATTTATTAGATTACCAAAGCGCTTACGAGTTTACACATTTGCTTGCAAAAGTATTGCACAATACCTTTGGTGAAAAGGTAAGAATGTGTCAAAAGCATTCTAACCAGTTTATGTTATCTGTACCTCACGCAAGTAACGATGCCACATTACTTGCCGCTCTTAATAAAACAATGAGCTTATTTAGCGATGCGATACCCCAGCGTTATAAAGGAATGAGTTTAGAGCTTTATGGGGTTTACGGCATTTTTCCTGAAGATGTTTTGTCGGGCAAGGAACTTATAAATCATCTTAGCCTGAACATGAATTACCTAGCAAAAAAACAGCAACGCTTTTTTACACGCTTTGATGCAGAGTTAGTAAACGATTACCGAAAAAACTTTGAACTAAGTAGGCTGCTTTTTAAAGCAATTGATAACGAAGAATTTAGTTTATGTTTTCAGCCAAAAATAGATTTAAAAACACATAAGGTAAGTGGTGCTGAGGTGCTTATTAGGTGGTATGAGCCGACAAAGTATGGGTGGGTGTCTCCGGCTTTGTTTATTCCTATTTCTGAATGTGATGGCCAGATTATCGCTATAAGTCGATTTGTAATTTCACAAAGTTTTAAACAGCTTAAGCAATGGAACATGCAAAAAGTTGAAGTAGGTAAACTCGCTATAAACCTTTCTGCTCGGCAAATTAAAGAAGACCCTGAATGGATAGACTTTATGCTTGAGTCTCTAAATGAGAACAACCTCAGTGCATCAAACATTCAGTTTGAGTTAACAGAAACCTACTTAATGGATGATCTAACAAAATGCCAACTGCAAATAACCAGATTAAGAAGCTTAGGGTTTGAAGTCCAAATTGATGATTTTGGTATAGGTTATTCATCACTTGCGTATCTTTCAAAGTTATCAATCGATGGCATAAAATTAGATAAGGAGCTGATAAGTGGTTTAGATTCATCCCTTGAAATGCAAAGTATGATCAGAAACATTGTGCGTATGTCCCATGATCTTAATTTAAAGGTGATTGCAGAAGGAGTCGAGACGGCTCACGAATGTAAATTGGTAGAAAGACTTGGCTGTGATTATATTCAAGGTTTTTATTTTTCTAGACCTTTGCTTGCGGATGAGTTTTATGATTACTTAATAAATACAAATGTGCGCGGTGATGAATGAAAACAATGAGAGTAGTTTTATTTGACGACGAGCTGTTTATATTAAAGGCGCTACATAGAACTATTAACAGAATATACCCCGCTGCTGACGTTATTACGGTGAGTGAAATAAATGAATTTTGGTCTGTGCTTAAAAATAATAAATCAATAGACCTAATTATAAGCGATTACTTAATGCCGCACGTTAATGGATTAGATGTGTTAGAGCGCTGTTTAATTGAAAATTCGTACCCAGTGAGGGCTTTGCTCACGGGGGACTCGTCGTTAACCGAAAAAATGCGTCAATGTAACGTTGTGCATATGTATCTTGCTAAACCATTTAACAAAGACGATTTAATACTTTTGTTTAACAATGTGGCAGAATTAAAAGCACTACCGTTTTCAGAAAGTATGAGAAGAAAACTGGGGGCAATGTCTAGCTTTCCGGTTTATCCTTCACTGCTGCAAGAGCTCAATACGCTTATTGATAGTGGAGAGTTTGACCTAGCTGAAGTAGCCGAGCTTGTCTCTAAGGAGCCTGTTATTGTTGCTAAGTTGCTGCAACTTGCTAACTCGGCCTATTTGGGCTTTACACGTAAAACAGTCTCTATAGAAGAGGCCGTTTCTCGCCTTGGTACGACTATTTTATTGTCAGTTAGTACATCATTATTAATGGCAGAAAATTTGCCTCCTTCTGTATCGGCCATCGATCACGAAAAGCAAATACCTGTTGCGACACATTATGCTAGTTGTGTTAAAAAATTTGCACAACATATGGGTATGAATCTAAAAGAGCAGGCTTTGCTATTTTCAGTGGCGCTATTGAGTTTTGTTGGTAAATTAATAAATGTTGAAGAAGTGACGGACCAACACGAATTAACTGAGCCTCAGCAAAGTATAAATTACCTTCATGTATCTGCTTATATCATGAAATTATGGGGGCAGAGTACGCAGGTGTGCGCATTAATTTTAAACTCCAATGAGTTAAAAACCCCCGCTGATAATTTGAGTAATACCCTTTATATTGTTCATCAAAAGCTATTTCATAAGCAGTCTAACGAGGTCCTTATTGTTGGTTGTCAGCAACAGGGGGTTTGTTCATCCTTTTGTGAAGCAATAAATACGTTTGAGTGGGAAGTGCTTTAAGTTAGTCTGCCTGTTTATTGTCAATTTACACATTTATTTACAGAACAAAAAGGAGATCTGGTTGCGTATTTTCAGTTTGGCAACTAAATATTAGTAATACAAGCTATAGGGATACTGGCATGAATGAAGTAGAGAGTCATTTAGAAAGTGTATGTTTAAACGATGAAAAAAACCTTAAGTCGTTACAAAAGCAACTAAGTGAAAAAGAGTCCGAATTAGCACGGTATAAAAAAATGCTTGTCCAGAGTACTAAAATGGCAACATTGGGTACGCTAAGTGTTGATGCGGCTTCGGAAATAAGCACCCCATTGTCACAAGCAATTAATACGATAGATAACCTTAGCCATAGCAGCCCAATAATCTCCACATTACTAAATATCAGCGAGCAATACTTAAACGGTGAACTCAAAGAAAGCCAGTTTAAACACGAGCTCGACTTACTTAATTTACAACACCCATTTGCTTGGATTGGCAATGACTTGTCGACCAAAATAAAAGACAGCGCGAGCACCTTAAGGCAGGTTAACTATTGCGTTCAAAATTTACTTAATTTTTCTGAATCTAATGAATGTCATGCAGTGCAGCTCGTCAACATAGTCGATGTTGCTGTAAATATGCTTAAGCTTCTTGAAAGTCAGCTATCGCTGTGCGCTATAAAAACCGATTTTGAAAATGTACCGCCTATTTATTGTAATTTAGCTTCAATTAATCAGCTTTTTGTTAATTTACTCATTAATGCCCGAGAAGCCTGTGAGCATAATGACACCAAAGGGTGCATTGTTGAAGTGCGTGTTTTTGAACAAAATAGCTTTATTTGTATTGAGATAAAAGATAACGGTTGTGGTATGACAAACGATGTACAAGAACAGATGTTTTACCCTTTTTTCACGACCAAAGAAGTAGGAAAAAATAGTGGGATGGGGCTAACTCTTGTGCACTCAATAGTGCAAGAACACGCAGGAAAGATACAAGTTAACAGCATAATAGAGACAGGTACGTCCATTTTGTGCTCGCTTCCTTTAAAAGCATAAGTTAATAAATAAATACTCAATGTAAATAATGTGTTAAGTGTTTATTTTGTAAGTTTAATTCCTTGTTTGCATTAATTTTAGCCTTTTTGGTGTGTTTTTTTCTTAAGTTGAACTTTATTTGCATACTTAGGCCTTTAATTTAAAATTTTTCATTTCTTTTTATTTGCTAATGTTGCTAGGATGTTCCTCATTGGTGATGCTAAATCGCCAAATAAACTATAAGAACACACATAAACAGGGTCGTCACTATGTCAACATATCGTTTAAATACACTTGCAGCGGCAGTTGCATTTGCAGTATGCGCACCAGGCGTTGCTATCGCGCAAGAAGCCCCCGTTCAAGCTGCTAAAAATATTGAACAAATATCTGTATTAGGCTCTCGGGTGTCTAATCGCACCTCAACAGAGTCATCTTCACCAATAGATTTAATAGACTCAGATGATTTAAATAAAGGCGGTTACACTGAGCTTGGCCAAAGCCTACAAGCTACAGCACCGTCATTTAACTTTTCGCGTACGCAGGTGTCAGATGGTTCTGACTTATTTAGACCTGCTACACTTCGTGGTTTACAACCCGATCAAACGCTGGTATTGGTCAATGGTAAACGCCGTCATAATCAATCTATTTTTGGTCTTAATGGGACGGTTGGTGCTGGTGCTGCCGGTACCGATATGAACGCAATTCCGTTAACTGCGCTTAAAGGCGTTGAAGTACTTCGTGATGGCGCAGCGGCAAAGTATGGCTCCGATGCAATAGCGGGTGTAATCAACTTATCACTTAATAATTCAACAGGTGTAACAACGGGCTTTGTTCAGTATGGCGGCACAAGCGAAGGCGACGGCGACACAGTTACCGCAGGTTTAAACCGTGGTTTTGAGTTAGGGAACGAAGGTGGTTTTATTAATTTATCACTAGAATACCGAGATGCTGACGGGACTAACCGTGCAGAACGCGATACGGGGGGGTCGTTAAATGTAGAGCCCGGAACGCTTTCAGAGGATGTTCGCTGGGGACAGGGTAACGCTGATAGCGAATTCACATCGCTGTTTTACAATATGGCACTGCCTGTTGGCGATAGCGAACTTTACTCGTTTGGTGGGTTCTCAGAACGAAGCGCGTTAGGTAATGGTTTTTATCGTAACTTTAACGAAGCGTCTAAAAACGTGACTCAAGTATACAGTGATGGTTTTTTACCGCGTATATACAATGAAGCACAAGATCTTTCATTTGCAATAGGGTTTAAAGGGGATATAAACCCAGATTGGACTTACGATGTGTCGGCTGTATATGGTGAAAACCAATACGATTTTACCTCTCGTAATACCTTAAATGCGTCTTACGCTGCCGAGTACTTATTTAATAACCCTGATGCAAGCGATGCTGATATTGCAGCTAATGCAGGCCCAACCGGTGGCTATTCCGGTGGATTTAGATTTGATCAAACTACATTTAATGCCGATTTTAACGGCATTGTAGATATTGGTCGCAGTGAACCATTATACGTAACTATTGGCGCAGAATACCGTAAAGAAAATTACGAAATAGTACCAGGTAGCCAAGCGTCGTATGCTTGTGGTTTAGCTAATACTGATACTTCTTATCCGTCAGTCAATGACGAAAATCAATTTGCGCAGTGTGGATTTCAGGCGTATAACGGCCTACGCCCAGAAGCGGCAAATAAAAGTGATCGAAATAGCTACGCGATATTTGTTGATGTAGAAACGATGATCACAGATGCATGGAACGTTAGTGGTGCACTTCGCTATGAAGACTTTTCAGATGCGGGTGACGATTTAATTGGTAAACTAGCGACACGTTACGAGTTTAATGATGACTTTGCTGTTCGTGGTGCGGTATCAACTGGCTTTAGAGCGCCTTCGCTTCAGCAAAGCGGTTATACAGCTTTTACAACCAACCTAGGATCGGATGGCTCGTTAACTCAGTCGTTTACTGCTAACACAGGCACGGCATTTCCAAGTGCGTTAGGGGTTGATACTTTAGAGCTTGAGACTTCAACTAACTACAGCGCGGGATTTGTTTACGATGTAAGCAGCGAGCTTTCACTTACAGTTGACTTTTACCGTGTGGAAATTAAAGACCGCATAACGTTAGGAAGTTTGTTATCGGCTGACGACGTATCGTTTAGCCCAGATGCGCTTGCTGCGCTTCAAGCTACAGGCGCAGTACAGGCTAATTACTTCTCAAACTCCGTTGATTCTACTACACAAGGTGTTGATATTATTGCTTCATACCGTACTGAGATCGACGGGGCTAATTTGGGTGTTACTTTTGCTGGTAATTTGAACGACACTAAAATTGATAACGTAAATGCAGAAGAAGGTATTCCAGAAGCGGTTGCCTTTGATGACTTACAACGTAGCTTTTTTACTGATGGACAGCCAAGTGAGCGTGCCACGCTGACATTTGATTATGCGCGCGACGCATATACTTCAACACTTCGTTTTAATTACTTTGGCGAAACCGATGTAAAATACTTTGGTAACGACCATATTTCATTACCGGGAGAGCTTTCTCCAACGGGGTCGTTTAAACCAACAAGTACAGTTGAATCAGCAGTGTTGGTTGATGTAAACGTAAGTTATGACATTAATGAGATGTTTACGCTTTCTGTTGGTGCCGACAACGTATTTGATGAAACACCCGATGAGTTAGGTGATGACGAAGTACTTAACTTTATTACCAATGGTGCGTTTAAATACCCTGTACGTGCATTGCCTTATGGCTTTGACGGGCGTACATATTATGCAAAAGTAAGCTTTGAATTTTAATTACTTGAGCTAAACCTGTTACTAAGCGCAGTTATTTACTGCGCTTTTTTATGTTTATTTATTATGAAAAAAGAGCGTTGTGTAATGATAAAAACACTTGCAAGCTTGAAAATTAGGCATACAATCGCCACTTCTTAAGGTTCTTATTGTTATAAATAGTTAGGAAATAAAATGGCTAAAAAATCGAAAAGCAAAGCCGCAAATAATAGTGCGGTAGACACCGGCCGAGGTGTTATTAATCATAATGCGCTGGCGGCTTTAGTAACCTCTAAAGTGTTTAAACCTCAAGTGGTAAAAGCTAAAAAAGGCAAAGGCTCGTTTAAACGCAATAACAAACACGTAGGACGAGAGTCTTATTTAATCGCGGCTTAAATAGCACCGATCAAATAAGACTTTTAACTACCTACTTTTGCCGCAGCATGCGGGTAAGTGTGTTGTCTTTATCTATAATATGGTGCTTTGAGGCGCCTACGATATGTAAATTTAACGCAATAAGAAGTGCATTTGCTGTATGAGCTCTAGCCCGAACAAAGCACGTCTCAACCTTTTTGTAATTTATTGATCTTTATTAAAAATGCACAAAGAGAAGGGAATGAGGAGTAAATGAGAAGTGAAAGCTGTAGGCGCTAAGCTTGCTCGTGCAAGATGCTATTTATTTCTCTAAAAGCGAAGCGCTTCTAAACCCTTTTGTGATTTATTGATCTTTAATACAAAAATGCACAAAGAGAAGTAAATGAGGAGCAAATGAGAAGTGAAAGCTGTAGGCGCGAAGCTTGCTCGCGCAAGATGCTATTTACTTCTCTAAAAGTGAAGCGTCTCTAAACCTCTTTGTGAATAATGGGCTTTATTTACGCGCTATCGCTTGTCACGCCAGCAAGCTGTGCGTCTACAAGACAATTGACCCGATCATAACTTTAGCGACCTTCCTTTATAGTATTTGCGATGGTTTGTGATGGGTTCTCACCAAACAACTGAGTGTAATCTTTAGTAAATTGACCTGCATGCCAAAATCCCCAGTTTGCAGCAATAACAGAAATTGGCTTAGTTTGCCCAACTACTTTAAGTTCACGCCTTACATTATTTAAACGTGTTAAGCGTAAAAATCGCAGCGGGTTAATACCTAAAATACTTTCAAAACTATACTGTAAAGTACGCCGACTTACATGCGTGAGTTCGCATAATTGTGTAATAGTCACTGTGCTTTGTGGATCAGCTTTGATATGTGCTTTTACTTTGTCTACTACGGCTTTGCGATGCTTATAACTTGGCGCAATGTTGTGCTGCTGACTTTCAGTTTTTAATAAATTTAGCGCAAGCATGTAAAGCATTTCTTGTTGTAAATTGGCGTTTAAGCCATGGGCATCATGATTAACCATGCTGTTAATAATACTGCGCGCTCTGTTAAGAGTTGGGCTATTTACTGTGAGTCGCTCTGCGCCAAATGCATTCATGTTTTGTAAATTAATACCTTGCAGTTGCGCCATGTATTCAATTGATTGCCAGTTAATGACTACCCCATAAATATTAAATTTTTCAGGTGTTATTAATTCAAAATCGCTGTGACTACTGCGGCACATAAATTGGTTACTTAGAACATCTAAGCCATTAATTTTACTTTCGCACGATGTTTTAGGGATCCCCAACCAAATAGAGTCTTCGGCAATAACACATTGCTGGCGAAGCGCACGCTCTGTGTACTCTTCAAATACGTGAATATTAGAATGAGCAACGCCTTCAATACAACCAAAAAAGCCACCCTCACTGACTTGATCATACTTTTGTTGCCAATTGATGAGGTTACTTGCTTGCTCATCAATGTCGTGAGTATCCACTTTGCTCTTTTGTGGTGCGTTTGATAAATGCTGATGCGCCATTTTGGGTTTGCTCTTTATTTTTATATTGCTTATTAAGAAACTTTAACCGTTTATAAACTCTTTTAAGTTACTGAATTATTGTGAAAAAACCGATTTGCCAAAATTCGATAGTGCTTTGGTACGAATTAAGCTTTTAGTATTTAAATTAAACATAATTGTAAATAGTGCTGCAGCAAAACCTGTACCAAGGTTTGAAAGAGTTAAATGAGGTAAAAAATGGGGCAAACGTATCGTTACACGCTTGGTACACAAACTTATAAATTTAGAGATTTAGCCCAGTTAATGGCTAAAGCTACGCCGCCGCGGTCGGGCGATAGGTTGGCAGGAGTTATTGCGCAGTCGGCGCAGGAACGAGCCGTAGCACAAATGACATTAGCAGAGGTGCCACTTAAAACATTTTTAAATGATGCGTTAATTCCTTACGAAGATGACGAAATAACACGCCTAATTATGGATGAGCACGATGCGAATGCATTTTTGACCATTTCACATTTAACGGTCGGAGATTTTCGTAATTGGCTATTGAGTGATTTTGCAACTCCTGCGGTACTTGCAAGCGTCAGGTCTGCTATAACTCCCGAAATGGCGGCAGCGGTTAGCAAAATTATGCGTAATCAAGATTTAATTTTAGTTGCTAAAAAGTGCCATGTAACCAGTGCATTTAGGAATACAATTGGTTTGCCAGGGCATTTATCTACCCGCTTACAGCCTAATCATCCAACCGATGATATTAACGGGATTGCGGCTAGTATGCTGGATGGTCTGCTTTACGGAAATGGTGACGCGGTAATAGGTATAAACCCTGCCACCGACAATGTTGCTCAAGCCATTAAGCTAATGACGCTTATGGACGATGTAATCCAAAAATATGAAATTCCAACGCAAAGCTGTGTGCTTACCCATGTAACTAATACGATTGAGTGTATAGAAGCTGGCGCACCGGTTGATTTGGTTTTTCAGTCAATAGGCGGCACAGAGGCTACAAATTCAAGCTTTGGTTTTAATTTAAATACGTTAGCAGAGGCGCAAGACGCTGCGCTTAGCTTAAAACGAGGCACGGTTGGTAATAATGTAATGTATTTTGAAACCGGACAAGGCAGCTCGCTTTCGGCCAATGCGCACCACGGGCTTGATCAACAAACTTGTGAGGCGCGTGCTTATGCTGTGGCGCGAAAGTTTAACCCTTTATTAGTTAATACAGTTGTGGGCTTTATTGGCCCAGAATATTTATTTGACGGTAAGGAAATTACCCGCGCAGGGCTTGAAGATCATTTTTGCGGTAAGTTACTCGGTATCCCTATGGGGTGCGACGTGTGTTACACCAATCATGCTGAAGCCGACCAAAACGACATGGACAATTTACTTACACTACTAGGTGTAGCGGGATGTTCATTTGTTATGGGTATCCCGGGCTCTGACGACATTATGCTTAACTACCAAACTACCTCGTTTCACGATGCGTTGTATGTACGTCGTGTTTTAGGTTCAAAACCTGCCCCAGAGTTTGAGGCGTGGTTAAGCAAAATGAAAATAATGCAAAATACTCAGGACATCATTTTAGCCAATACAATCCCAGAAGCGTTTGCCAAGCCGCTGAATGCAATAACAGGGGGGAGCTAATGGCAAGTAATCCTAAAACCCTCAATGCAAACACTGATCATAAAAGTAATGGCAAGGTGGTACATAATCCGTGGAGCGATTTACGCCGCTTTACCGATGCCCGTATAGGCCTTGGTAGAGCGGGTATTAGTCTACCGACCTCAGAAATGCTGGCGTTTCAGTTATCTCATGCGCAAGCCCGGGATGCTGTTGGCTTTGCGCTTAATATTAACGAAATGTCATGCAGACTGAGCGATTTAAATCCAGCAGCACCTGTTTTGCATCTACGCAGTCAAGCGGATGATCGTACTACTTACTTACAGCGTCCCGACTTAGGACGTAAGTTAAACCAATCAAGCCGCACAACATTAGCTAGTTTTATGGCAGATCAAAAGCAACACACTGAGTCTAAATATGATTTAGCTATTGTTGTGGCTGATGGGCTTTCTTCTTTGGCTGTTCAACAAAATACACAACCATTTATTAGCGAACTACTAGAACAGCTAGGCGAAAGTCAGCAATTAAAACTAGCGCCAATAACGTTAGTAGAACAAGGGCGTGTAGCCATTGGCGATGATATTGGTGAGTTGTTAAATGCGCAAATAGTCATGGTACTTATAGGTGAACGACCAGGGCTGAGTTCCCCAGATAGTTTGGGGCTTTATTTAACTTGGGCGCCAAAAGCAGGGTTGAGCGATGCGTGCAGAAATTGTATTTCAAATATTCGACCCGCTGGGTTGTCGTATGAAGAAGCCGCCCGCCGTACTGTGTATTTATTACGCGAAGCAAAAAAGCTCAAATTAACAGGCGTTAACCTAAAAGATCGAACACAAGACGATGTAATTGAACATCAACAACCTAATACCAACTTTTTAATTGCCAAATAATAAGCAATTAAAAAATCAAAACAATAAAAATCAAGCATCAACGGAGAGAACAATGTCGAACAATAACTCAGAATACCTTGCCAAAAGGCAATTAAAAAGTGGCACTGCAGGTTGGTTACTGCTAGCCGGTTTGGGGGTGTCGTATGTCATATCGGGCGATTTTGCTGGTTGGAATTTTGGCATAGCTGAAGCTGGTTGGGGTGGGTTTGCCATTGCCGCAGTATTAATGGCTATTATGTATTTAACATTGGTACTTTCGCTTGCTGAGATGTCGGCTGCTATTCCAGCCGCAGGTGGTGGATATAGCTTTGCCCGCCAAGCAATGGGTCCCGCTGGTGGCTATTTAACAGGCCTTGCCGTATTGATTGAATACGCGCTTGCGCCGGCTGCTATTGTTATATTTATTGGCTCTGCGGTAGAAGCATTAACTGGGTTTAATGGTCCATGGATTTATGCGCTGTTTTACTTGGTATTTGTGGGCATTCACTTAGCGGGTGTAGGTGAGGCACTAAAAGTAATGATGGTAATAAGTGGTTTAGCGGTGCTTGCTATTGTTGCCACTGCGATTGCGCTTGTTGCTAATTTTGATGCAGCTAATTTATTTGATGTGGCGGTCAGCGACGCCGCTGGCGCAACTGAGTTTTTACCATTAGGTTGGTATGGCGTATGGGCCGCACTGCCATTTGCTATGTGGTTATTTTTAGCCGTTGAGGGTGTCCCACTTGCTGCAGAAGAAGCAAAAAATCCCGCTAAAGATGTGCCAAAAGGCATTATTGGAGCAATGGTATTTTTACTGTTCACTGCATTGTTAGTCGTGGTGTTAGTGCCCGGTGCTGCTGGTGCCAACGCCATGGGAGCAAGTGCAGTACCTTTGGTTGATGCGCTGAACGCCACGGGTAATACAAGCTTAGCCACGGTGGTCAATATTTTAGGCTTAGCGGGGTTGGTCGCATCGTTTTTTTCTATTATTTATGGTTATAGCCGTTTAGTGTTTGCCCTTTCACGAGCGGGTTATTTACCACAATCTTTGTCAATTACTACAAAGCGTAAAGTACCGGCTCGTGCGTTAATAGTGCCTGCTATTTTTGGTTTTATTGCCTCACTAAGTGGTGAAGGTGATTTAATGTTGGCAATGGCGGTTGTGGGTGCAACGGTTTCTTACGCATTAATGGCATTAAGCCATATTATGCTGCGTATAAAGCAACCTGAATTAGTCCGCCCTTATAAAACGCCAGGCGGTGTTGTTACCTCGGGTATTGCACTTGTATTATCACTTGTTGCACTTACCGGTGTATATGCCTTTGACCCTCGCGCGTTTTTATACACCGTAATTTTATTTGCATTCGGAGCGGCGTATTATTTTGGATACAGTTCTAAGCGCTTAGTAGCTAAAACTGCAGATGAAGAGTTTGCTATGTTAGCTGATGCAGAATCTGATTTAGCAATGGCGGTAAACGAGGGGTAATAAACGTTTAGGAATACCAATCTTCAATAATACTTAATCATTTTACGGAGCTAAACGTGTCGTTACCTTCGTTAAAAAATTCTCATTTAGAATAACTAAATAACGATTTTTGCCTTGCGATCAACACGTTATTCTACCCTCAAAGTAGAACAGTTAATCAAGCGAATTGGTATAAAGCGATAAGGCAGGCTAAAAAAGTGTTTTAGCCTGCTTCTTTTGAATTAGTCAATATGGGCAGTTGAGTCTCTAACTACCAGTTCAGGGGTATATTGCTTGATAATGTCGCGGTCGTTGCCATTACGAATTTGCGCAATTAATAAATTAGCAGCATCTTGCGCTATTTGATTGTTAGGCTGGTGGGCGGTAGTAAGCTTAGGCCATGTTTGGCGCGAAAATGGGCTATCTTCAAAGCCTGTAATTGATAATTGACTCGGTATGTCAATTTCCATTAAGCGCGCTGCAAATAGCGCACCTGCGGCGATTTCATCGTTACAAGACACAATAGCGGTTGGCCTGTTGGTTTGATTTATTAATGCTTTTGCCCCTTCAACACCTGACTCAAACGAGTACTCTCCGGCAATGATCAACTGCGAGTCTATTTCAATGTTATGCTGCGTTAAAGCTGCTTTGTAGCCCTCTAATCGTTCTTTAGTTGAGTTATGCTCTGAGCCACCTGCTAAAAAACCAATACGACTGTGGCCATTATTAATTAAATGCTCAGTAATAGATTTTGAAGCGTAGTTATCGTCAATCATAATACACGGGGTTAACGTATCTGGTGCGCTGTGGCCCGATAGTATGCGCACAACTTTAATATTTAACTGCGTGAGTTTTTCTACAAAATTGGGCATTTCTGAAAAGGGCGGTGTGAGTAAAATACCAGCAATTCGCGTGCGTTTTACCATGTCGGTAATTTCATCTATTATTCGTGTCTCTTTCGCATCGCATGGGTGAATGAGTAATTCAAAACCTTGTTTTTTACAGGCATCTAAAATACCTCTTTGCATGTCTATGATGTAATAGGCATTAGGATTATCGTAAATATAGGCAATACTGTAAGCCTTTGTTCCTGCAAGGCTTCTTGCTGCTAAGTTTGGATGGTAGTTTAGCTTTTCAACCGACGCCATGACTTTTTCACGCGTATTGTCACGCACAGACGCTTCGTTGTTTATTACTCGTGATACCGTTTTTATCGATACCCCTGCATCTTTTGCCACGTCGTTTATTGTTGCTTTCATAAGCTTAATAGACCTTTAATATTATTTTTTTTGGCACTAATTTATTAGTTAATATCGACAGTTAAAATAGCGGTAACTGCGTATTAGATATTATTTTTAATGAACAAATTATAAAGACATCCGTTGAGATTGATAGTTAATTTATTGAATGGGCATCGCAGATCATGAAAATTCTAAAATTTTTTATAAAAATATGACTAATTTATTATTTATTAAATACAACACATTATGTAATTTGTATGATTTATTATGTAAATATTTTGTATCTTTTTTGCGCTCGTATGTAGCTATGAAAATAAAAACGGTGTAAAGTCGCTCCGTAATGACAACGCTGTCATGTTGTTTAACACAAAATATCATGACACCGTAGCGCGTTGTTTATTTGTAAAAAATACTGACACTCAGACACTAGAACACTAAAAAAAATGAAACACCAATAAGGGGAAACCAATGTCAAATTCACTGTTTAAAAAGGGAATGCTAGCTAGTTCAATTGCACTTATTTTATCTGGTAGCTTATCTGCTGCGGCCATTGCACAAGATGCGCAATTAGCACAAGAAGAAATGGAAGTTATTGAGGTTAAAGGGATCCGCAGTTCACTAAAAGAAAACCTTAATGCAAAACGCTTTTCTTCAAATGTGTCAGACGTGATCACGTCTGAAGACATTGGCAAGTTCCCTGACAAAAACGTTGCTGAAACACTGTCTCGTATTACTGGTGTTGCAGTTAGCCGTGAATTTGGTGAAGGTGAAAAAATCAGTATTCGTGGTGCTGGCCCTAAATACAACCGAACATTGTTAAATGGTCAAACAGTGGGTACTGCTGATTGGTTTATTTTAGATGAAGCAAACCGAAGCTTTAACTACACCATGCTACCGTCAGTTATTGTAAAAGGGCTTGAGGTGAATAAATCACCTGTTGCAAGTATTGATGAGGGCTCTATAGGGGGCACTATTGTACTTAAAACACGCCGCCCATTGGATATGGATGCAAACTCAGTCAGTTTGTCACTAGAAGGGCAGTATTCAGAAACATCTGGCGAAACAGACCCACAATTAGCGGGAATGTATTCGTGGAAAAATGACGATGAAACATTGGGTGTTATGGTATCGGCTGTTAAGCAAGAACGTAATTTAGAGCGTCAGGGTTTTGAAGTGCTAGGTTGGGTTGAAAGCGACGATGATGAGTATCTTGTGCCTCGTAACATTGGCGCACCTAAATTTATTCAAAGCCGGGAGCGCGAAACCTTATTTGCAACCCTCCAATACGCACCTAACGATAACTTATTAATGACGTTAAATTATCTAGATTCGCGAATGGATGTAGATAACCAAAATTCTAACTTAATTAATTTTGCGTTTGGCGACCGCGCTGAAATTATTTCTAATGCGACTAAAGTTAAAAATGGCGCTATTTTAGCATCAAGTGCAGGCGGTAATTATGCTTACAACTACATCAACCGCGTATCAAGTACTGAAACAGATCAAGTTCATCTTGATATTGACTACCAAGGCGACGGTTACAGCCTTAATTTTGAGCTAGGTAAAACCGCAGCGAGCGGTGGCACTTACCGTGAAACGTCTTGGGAATATGTTGCTGTTGGCTCAGGCTATGATTACGACTTGACGGGTACACCCAATGTAAATGTGGGTGTTAACGCCGCCGATGGTAATAACTTTGCAGCTGGATGGATTTGGGGCGGTGCTAAACCGACTACCGATGAAGAAACCTTTGCTCAAGCAGATTTAACATACGATGTTGAATTTGGCCCATTCACAGCAATAAAAACAGGTATTAAATATCGCCAAGCAGAGCGTACTCAAGGGCGTCATGCTTATAGTTGGCATGCACCATTTGCCGATGGTGGTGCAAATTCAGACAATTATCTTGATCACATTTTTGACACTTGCCCAACGCTTGCAACGTGTGACTTAGATGCCAATGGCGCTACAAGTATTGATGCTGCTGTGACTGGTAATATTACTGAGCAAGTTTCACATAACCGTGAACTAATGGAAGAAATTGCCTTTAACGGTTTAAACGGAATATCTGCCAGTTATGCGATTCACGATAATTTAGCCGAAATTTGGGAAGTAGAAGAAGATATTTTAGCGCTGTATGTACAAGGTGATTTTTCTGGAGAGGGTTTCAGAGGTAATGTAGGTATGCGTTATGTAAGCACCGAGCAGACCTCTTATGGTTATGAGTTTTCAGGTGATTCGTGGGGCTTAAATACAATTAATGGTGATTGGCTAACGCCAAGCGTTTTAAACTGGGTAAGCCAAGATAATGACTACGCTGAGTTTTTACCAAGCTTTAACATTGCTTTTGATCTAACTGAAGAGCAAATACTCCGTATAGGTGCTGCACGTGTTATGGCTCGTCAAAACTGGGCCGATATTTCGTCGTCAGAAACCTTTGGCTCATTAACCGGTGGTCGTGGCACAGGTAGTCGTGGTAATCCAAACTTAGCACCCACTATTTCAAATCAGTTTGATTTGTCATGGGAGTGGTATTACAACGAGGCATCAATGCTATCGGTTGCTTACTTCGCTAAAGACTTAAGTTCTTTACGCTCTACCGTTACCGTAACAGAAGATCGTTATGATCAAGAAAACGAAGTATTTGTTCCTGTTGATTTTGCACAGCCGGGTAATGGACTAGGTGGCACAATTCAAGGTATTGAGTTGGGATTACAACACGATTTTGGTGGTTTTGGTGTATCAGCGAACTATACATACACAGATGCAAGCGCTGATGAGCAGCGAGATACAAATCAGGTTGGAAGTGGCTTAGTCGAAGGGACATCGAAAAATATGCTTAACTTAATGGCATATTACGAAAATGACGCTTACCAAGCGCGCATTATGTATAACTACCGAAGCGACTGGTATAAAGGTCTTCACTTTAATGGTGATGAGCTTTTCAATGACGCCTTTGGCCAGTGGGATGCAAGCGCCTCTTATAATGTAAATGAATACGTTACGCTTACTTTAGAAGCGGTTAACTTAACAGATGAAGAAATTGTTGAGTACAACACGAATGAAGAACGCATTATGTCTATTTACTCTAATGGACGCCGTTATGTGGCAGGTATTCGTGTTAACTTTTAAGTTAATATGAATAAGCATTTCAAAAGCCGAGTTTAGCTCGGCTTTTGGTTATTAATCACCTTGATACAAATTATGGTCTTTAATTATGCGTGCTTTAAAACAGGTAGCAACTTGGCATAATGTAACTCCAGCTATGTTTAAAAACGACATAGCACCACTAGCCGAGCCCGCCATTTTAAAAGGGTTAGTAAGTGATTGGCCGTTAGTAAAGCAAGTAACTAGCTGCACAGGCGAAAACCCTCATGCTTGGCTTAACATGTTAAGCGATCACTATGTGGGTGGCAGTGTTCGAATGGCTGAAATACCGCAAAGCGAATCACCTCAGTTTTTTTATAACAAAGCGCGTGATGGATTTAACTTTACCCGCAAAGTTGCACCTTTTATGCAATTTATGCGGGTGTTGTTACAAAATGCAGAGTTAATAAAGGCGGGTAATAACCCTGGTGCTGTTGCTATTCAAAGTGCCCCTGTTGTTGATTATTTTAATGACCTTGCAACAACTCACACTATGGCGTTATTTGCAGATAAACCAAAGCCGCGATTTTGGCTGGGTAATCAGTCAACGGTGGTGGCTCATTATGATGATGCAGAAAATATTGCCTGTGTAATTGCTGGTGAGCGCAAGATTACTTTGTTTGCGCCGCATCAAATCACAAATTTATATGTAGGCTCTATTGAGCATACGCCAGCGGGTGCGCCAGTTTCAATGGTGGATTTAAATAATCCCGATTTTGAAAAATTCCCCAAGTTTAAGCAAGCACTCAATGAGGCACTTGTCGCTCAGCTACAACCGGGAGATGCATTATATATTCCTACCTTGTGGTGGCATCATGTAGAGGCATTAAGCCCTATAAATATGATGATGAATTATTGGTCGGGCGGGTCTATTGCAAAGAATAGCGAACCCGTGCCAATGGATGCATTATTGTTATCAATTATGACCATTAGAGACTTACCCACAGCACAAAAAAAAGCGTGGCAGGCTTTTTTTAACTACCATATTTTTGACTTTGAAAAGCCGCAAAATCAACATATTCCTGAACAGCTTAAAGGAATTTTAAATCCGCTTACAAGTCAACAACGAGCGCAAGTTAAGCAGTGGCTTATCAAACAGCTCAGTTAATAGATTAAAGGATACAGGCAATGACACTCAATTCATTACTGATAGCAGGCTGTATAGCATTGAGCTTAACAGCGTGTCAGGACACAATAACACACAAACAAAATGTTGAGCTGGTTAAAGCGAGTAATACCGCAATAGAGTCACTCGCTAACATGTTACAAATACAGTATGAACAAGTCGATAATAGACCGTCAGAATACTGCGATAAAACCATTGAAAACGGTAATTGCTTTGAAGCAAAGCTACACATTAAGGCAAGTGGTGCCGTTAATGTGGATGGTTGGAAAATTTACTTTAGTCAAATCACGCCTATTCAACAGGCTCTCAGTGATGAATTTACTATTACTCATGTCAATGGGGACCTTCATGTAATTGAATTAAAAGAGGCGTTTAAGGGGTTTAAAGCAGGCGAAACTAAAACTATTACGTTTTATGCTAATTTTTGGTCGTTATCGCACAGTGATGCAATCCCAAATTATATTTTGGTTAACCACAATGAGTACGCCAAGGTAATTACGAGCACTAAGCCCACTGTTGACCCTGAGACAGGTTTAGAGTTATTACCTCATGTTGTACCTTATAGTGATTACGAGCGACAATTTAAGCGTACAAAAAACGATGAGACACAATGGCTGACAGCAGAACGGTTGTTTGAGCGAAACACAAAGTATGATTTTTCACCTTATTTAAAAGATGAAAATAAACAAGTAGCACAGCACATTATTCCTACCCCAACTCAGGCTACATTTAGTCAAACACAACAGCTAGATATTAGCCAAGGCTTACGCTTTAACCTTAATGGTGTAAGTGAAAAAGGGGTAACTGCGGCCATTGAGCGACTTAAATTATTGGGTATAACGACGAGTGCATCTGGTATCGCGGTAAATCTTAATTTATCACCCACAAAAGATGGCTCACAAGGTAGTTATAGATTAGCGATTAACGCCAATGAAATAAATATAAGCGCCACTGATGACTCAGGTGTGTTTTATGCCTTGCAGAGCTTGGCGAGTTTATACCAAGTAAACAATACAACATTGCCAATAGGTCAGGTAAATGATGCTCCTCATTATGAATTTAGAGGCGTGTTGGTGGACGTTGCCCGTAACTTTCGAGACAAAGCATTTATATTAAAGTTACTTGATCAAATGGCTGCCTATAAGCTTAACAAACTACACTTACATTTAGCCGATGACGAAGGTTGGCGTTTAGAAATCCCTTCTCTTGAAGAGCTTACCGATGTTGCTTCAAAACGCTGTTTTGATCTCTCAGAGCAGCAGTGTTTAATGCCACAACTTGGCGCTGGCATAGATACTTCTAGCCAGGTTAATGGTTTTTATTCTGTGGATGATTACCAAGAAATCCTTAAATTTGCGAGTGCGCGACATATTAAAGTTATTCCCTCATTAGATATGCCAGGTCATTCGCGAGCGGCTATTAAGGCTATGCAGGCTCGTTATAATAAGTACATAAAACAGGGTGATAAACAAAAAGCTGAACAGTTTTTACTTTATGATCCGCTCGATACCACCGTATATTCTTCGGTACAGCATTACAACGATAACACCATCAATGTATGTTTAGATTCATCGTATGAGTTTATACGCGAGGTTATGGAGCAAGTTAAAATAATTCATAACGAAGCGCAGCACCCGCTAACGCGTTATCACATAGGTGCAGATGAAACGGCGGGTGCATGGGTGTCGTCTCCAGCGTGTACTGAGTTTATTAAACAAAATAATTTGCCGTTTACCAAAGCTGAACAATTAGGCAGCTACTTTATAGAGCGTGTGTCAAACATGTTAGCTGACATGAATATTGAAACAGCTGCATGGAGTGATGGCCTATCGCATACTAACCCAAATAATATGCCTGACATTGTGCAAGGTAATAGTTGGGATTTGCTGATGTGGAATGGCCACCAGCGCGCGCACCAATTTACTAATCGTAATTGGCAGGTAGTGGTGTCATCACCAGATGTTTTATATTTTGATTTCCCCTATGAAGCCGATCCTCAAGAGCACGGTTATTACTGGGCTTCAAGGCATATTAATACAGAAAAAGTGTTTCAATTCATGCCTGATAATTTACCCGCGCACGCCGAATTTTGGCTAGACAGAGAAGATAGACCTTACACCGCAGACGACACGATTATAAAAAATGATGCAGGTGAGGTTGAGTTTGCACCGCTTGCAAAGGGTAAACAATTTATTGGTATTCAAGGTCAGCTATGGAGCGAAAATACCCGTACCAATAATATGGCTGAGTATAAGCTTTTTCCTCGTTTATTATCTTTAGCACAACGCGCATGGCACAAAGCGCAATGGGCGGTGCCTTACGATCATAATGGCTTTGTTTATAGTCGAAATACGCAGCGTTTTACGCCTTCACTGAAGCAGCAGCGAGACCAACAATGGTTAACATTTGCCGCCAGTTTAGGGCTTAAAGAGTTTAATAAGTTAGAGAGGGCAAATGTACACTTTCGGATTGCTAACGCAGGAGCCAAAATTGAAAACGGCATGTTGTACGCTAACGTTGCTTACCCCGGTTTGCTAATAGAATATATGCAAGCTGGAGGACAATGGCAGACGTATAATGCGCCGGTAAAAGTAACTCAAGATGTGTGGGTGCGTTCCAAATTACCTATATCAGGTCGTGTTAGTCGTACATTAAAAGTAACACAGCCGTAGCATGCACACCCCCTTAAATTATAAGGGGTGTAGAAACATAATTTAAATAAAAACTAAATAATGACAACGCTGTCATTTGTGTTAGTATAAGATTCATCCGCTCTGGCAGCGTGTTTTATTTTGAGTGTTATGCAACACGGTCGAACAAGTAAAGAGGCAAAAATGATCACCAATACAATTAACAATGAACTCTTTGTTGGGATCGATGGGGGCGGCACTAAATGTAAAGCAATTATCGTTAACAGCGCGAATGAAATTTTAGGAACGGGTATTGCTGGGCCCGGTAACCCTTTACATGGATTTACACAGGCCATTAATTCTATAGAGCAGTCTGCCCAATTAGCTCTTAATGATGCAGGTTTAAATGAAACCCCTTTGTCTTACTTAGTAGCAGGTGTGGGGTTGGCGGGTGTTAACTTACCAAGCCTACATAAACAAATGATGCATTGGAAAAGCCCCTTCAAAACAATGTATTTAACTACCGATTTACTTATTGCTTGTATGGGTGCACACCAAGGTGATGATGGTGCAGTGATAATTGCGGGTACGGGTTCGTGTGGTTTTTCATATGTTAAAGGACAGTCGTTTATGATTGGCGGGCATGGCTTTCCGCATGGCGATAAAGGAAGTGGTGCATGGATTGGTTTTACAGCATGCCAAAACGTGTTGTTGAGCTTAGATAAGCTAATGCCTAATAACATGCTGACTGAATGTGTTTTAAAGTATTTATCGGTCAATGATGCCATGGAGTTAGTTGAAATTATTGCAAATAAACCCGCTGCATTTTTTGCTCAATTAGCCGGGTGTGTATTTCAGTCAGCTGCGGCAAACGACGATATTGCTATTAGTATTTTAAAAGAAAGCGGTGCCTATTTGAGTGACATTGCTCGTCGATTATTAGCTAAAAAATCACCAAGATTATCTTTTATAGGTGGATTGTCTTCGGTTATGACGCCTTGGCTAGATAAAGATATTCAAGGTGTTTTATCTGCACCTTTATCATCTCCCGAAATGGGATCAGTACTTTACGCGAAACAACAGCAAGTTAACTACAGCAGTCAGGAGCTATGATGTATCACACATTAATGGAAAAAGAAGCGGCGCAAACGCCTGAAGTCATTAAACAGCAAATTCTTGCTAATCAGCCTCTAGTAGAAAAAATTGGCCAAAAGCTACGTGATATTGCACCAAAAATGGTGATGATCATCGGTCGTGGTTCGTCAGATCATGCTGGAGTATTTGGTAAATATTTAATAGAAATTGAAGCCGGTATCCCTGTTAGTTCAGCGGCGCCATCGGTTGCCAGTGTGTACGGTAAAACACTTAAACTTGATGGTGCATTGGTGATTGTTATTTCTCAATCAGGACGAAGCCCAGATATTATTGCCCAAGCTAAAATGGCAAAAGAAGCTGGCGCATACTGTATTGCACTGGTAAATGATGAGGCGTCACCGTTAAAAGACATTGTTGATGATTTTATTGGGCTTAAAGCGGGAGATGAAATATCGGTTGCGGCGACTAAAAGTTATTTATCTACGCTGTCAGCTTTAGTGCATTTAGTTGCTAATTGGACTCAAAATAACGACTTATTACAAGGGTTAAAGCTGTTACCTGAAGCATTAGATGCAATCATTGACTCACCAGTACAACTTCAGCCAGACGCATTTTTGCCGGTTAAAAACATGGTTGTATTAGCGCGCGGCTTAGGGTTTTCAGTCTCTAAAGAAATGGCATTAAAACTCAAAGAAGTGTGTGCTATTCATGCAGAGGCATTTAGTAGTGCAGAATTTTTACACGGCCCCGTTACATTAGTTGAACAAGGTTTAGTGATTTTAAACTGCACGGTAGAAGATGAAACCGCATACTCTCACCAGCAGCAAATAGCAGACGTAACCCAGCGCGGCGCTCAAATTATCAACCTTACTCAAAATGGGATTGCAGTGCACCCACGTTTAGCGCCGTTTTTAGTGCTGCAGCGTTTTTATTTAGATATTGCCAAAGTGGCTGTTAAGCGAGGCTTTAACCCCGACGAGCCCAAAGGGCTTAAAAAAGTAACAAGGACATTATAAATGTCAGTTCAACGTATTTTGGTTGCAACGCTGTTTGATGGTGATCAGTTTTTAAAAGAAAAAGTGCTCACAATTGACGCGGGTGTTATTACCGCTATTGATGATAAAACTAATAATGTAGATGAAACCTTATCAGGCTTAATTACCCCTGGGTTTATAGATTTACAGGTAAATGGTGGTGGAGGTGTATTGTTTAACCGAGCACGCAATGCATCAGAGGTTAAACGAATGCTTATGGCGCACGCTAAGTATGGCACAACAGCCATGCTGCCTACTTTAATTACCGATACAGTTGAAGTTATGCGTCAAGCGGCTGATGTAATAGCCGATGCGATTGTTAAACACACACCTGGCATTATGGGCATTCACTTTGAAGGGCCGCATTTATCTATAGCTAAAAAAGGGGCACATAGCGAAGAATTCATTCGTCCTATTTCAGATGATGAGTGGCAAGTTTTATCGCGCAAAGATATAGGCAAAGTGGTGGTTACATTAGCCCCTGAAAATGTACTTCCAAGTGATATTACTCAAATGCGTGAGTTAGGCATACATGTTTGCTTAGGCCATACAAATGCGTGTTTTGAGCAGGCACAAAGAGCCGTTGATGCTGGCGCTACAGGATTTACACATCTATACAACGCAATGTCACCTTTGCAAGGGCGTGAGCCGGGTGTTGTGGGGTGTGCTTTGTTAAATGATAATGCCTATTGTGGCTTAATTGTTGATGGTCATCATGTTGATTATGCTACATGCCAAGTAGCACTAAAAGCTAAACCTAAAGGGCGTGTGTTTTTAGTGACCGATGCAATGCCACCTGTGGGTACAAATGAAACTGAATTTGCTTTTTTCGATCGAACAGTAACACTTAACCAAGGTAAGTTAACCTCAACAACGGGGGAGCTTGCAGGCTCTGTACTTGATATGGCAACGGCTGTGAAAAATAGCGTTGAGCATTTGCAGTTGCCACTATCAGAAGCACTAAAAATGGCATCTTTATACCCAGCACAGTATATTAACTTACCCACAACACATGGAAGGTTAATTGTTGGCAGCCCTGCTAATTTTGTTCAACTCGATACAAACCAACAGGTTATAAGCACGTGGATTGGTGGCGAGCAGCTTTTTAAAAAATGATAATAAATATAAATAAAGGAAAAATAACATGACAACAAATGTTATGGATACACCTAAAAGCAGTAGCATACTGCCCATGGCTATTGTGGCAGTATTATTTTTTATACTGGGGTTTGCAACGTGGCTAAATGGTTCATTAATGCCTTATTTAAGCCAAATATTAAAGTTAACGCCATTTCAGGGATCGTTAATTTTATTTTCGTTTTATATAGCGGTGACTTTTACAGCGTTACCATCGGCAATGTTAATTAAAAAAGTTGGTTATAAAAACGGTATGGCGATGGGCATGGGGTTGATGATGATTGCCGGCTTGTTATTTATTCCTGCTGCGATGTCGCAAGTTTTTCCTTTATTTTTGTTGGCACAGCTAGTGATGGGCGCAGGACAAACATTGCTTCAAACTGCGGTTAATCCCTATGTTGTAAGGCTTGGGCCTGAAGAGTCTGCAGCGGTTCGTATTAGTATTATGGGCATACTCAATAAAGGGGCGGGTGTTATTTCACCCTTAGTGTTTACCGCGTTAATTTTAAGTAATTTTACAGATACAGTAGGCACTGAGCTTAGCCAGCAACAAGTTGATGACATGGCGAATGGTCTTATTCTTCCTTATTTAGGTATGGCACTATTTATTGGACTATTAGCGTTTGCCGTTAAAAAATCACCATTACCTGAACTTATTACTGACGATGCTGAGCAAACAAGAGGTAGCAGTGAAATAAGCGAAACGTTATCTCACCCTAACTTAGTTTTTGGGGCGATTGCCATTTTTTTATATGTTGCAGTAGAAGTTATTGCTGGCGATACCATTGGTACTTTTGCGCTCTCTCTTGGCGTTGCTAATTATAGTGTGATGACCTCCTACACCATGATCTTTATGGTGTTTGGCTATATTTTGGGTATTTTGCTTATTCCCAAGTTTATAACTCAACAAGCAGCCCTCACAATATCAGCCGTATTAGGTATTGCTATTACCTTGTGCATTTTATTAATTGATGCACAGTCGTTTATGATTGCTAACGCATTATTAATACCATTAGGCGGCGCTAATTTACCCGATGTATTACTACTTATAGCGTTTTTAGGCTTAGCAAACGCCATTGTTTGGCCCGCGGTATTTCCACTTGCGTTGTCTGGGCTTGGAAAACTAACAAGCACAGGCTCTGCGCTTTTGGTTATGGGGATAGCCGGGGGGGCGTTTGGTCCAGTTTTATGGGGATTATTAAGCGGGTTTACTTCATTACAAACAGGGTATTCGGTGTTGTTACCATGTTATTTATTTATTTTATTTTATGCCGTAAAAGGCCATAAAATGAAAAAGTAATAACGTCCACCAGCGACCCAAACCCCAGTGCACTTTGCAGTATAAAGTGCACTGATGCTTAACTAACCTGAGCTCTGGCGAGGGGTACATTGATTACCCACAGCTTAAGTTAACTATTACACGTTAACTTAGGCGCGTTACTTTTAGTTTTATCCTGCCTGCATTGGCACCATAAAAGCGGCTTAAGTCATTGGCGAAAGGACTAAATTCACCTGATTTAGTAATAGTCACCGTAGCGCCATTAGCTATTTTAAATAAAAATTCTTCGTTATCATTAATTGCGCCAACTAATGAGAACCACTGAGCATCTGGAAGTCGTCTGAATGGTTCAAGTAACGCCATTGGAATTTCTTTAACGCCTAATTGCACGTCATCGCGATGCCATCCCTTAGGTGTACACTTTATGCCGTCGTCAAACCAATGTTGATCAGGGTAGGGAGTAAAGCGATAGGTTGCACCTTGCTCAAGCATTAAGCCCGTTTTGTTATAAAACTCACTGGCGAATACCACCACATCTTGGCTTTGGCCAATACTTAATACGCTCATATTTTGGTTGGCAAGCGTAATGTGCGCACTTAAGCCGGTAAAACTTAAGGTGCTGTTGTCACTGTAGCTAACGTTGTATGACTGCTTTTTAAGTGACTCTGGACGGTAGCTGGTGAGCTTATTAATACGTGTAGCCACACTGTGGTGAACTAATGGCCTAATATTACTCGCTTCGTTATCCACCAGCACAAAGCACTCTCTATCTACCAGCTTAAAGAACGAGTTTAACCAAAAGTAATTTTGCTGGTGGCTAAGAGCAAGTGAGTCGGGGATAACAGTGAGATCGTCTTGTGCAATTAAATTACTATCGGGAAGAAGAGTTTTGTAGTTAATATCGTGACTTGTTAACAATGAAATAGCTAATGGCTGCTCAATAATCCACTCAAGTGCATAACGTAAGCAAATATCAGCTAAACCATCACGGTAGTACCCACCGCCAATGTCTGAATGCGCGCCTGCAAACCACAGTTCAGTAATGTTATTTTGATGGTTCATCAGCGTAGGCTCAAACGCACGGCGTTTTTCATCAAGTGCAACGCAGTGCAGTGCTTGTGAAATATTATTAGCAATGGTGTGGTTTTCAAAAATAACGTGCTCTGCGCCGCGTGTCGCTTTACTCACTTTTGATAAGCCAATTGAGGCCACGGTATCAAATACACATACGTACACATTATTACTAATCAAAGGTTCCAGAATTTTTGCAAAACGCCTAGCGAGAGCGCCACCTCGGCTAAAACCGGTAAGTAAAAGGGTATCGCCTAGTTGGTAATGCGTTTTAAAATCACGCATGGCTTGATTTAAAATACTGGCAACATCGTCACCACGTGGCGCTAAAGTTTGATTTAAAATGCGTTTTAACCGGCTACCTTTAGTGCCAATACCTTGATAATAAAAGCTCAATTGTTGCGAGAAAGGTGTAGTGGGGGAACCATCAAGTTTGCCGCCTAATAACAAGTGCAGCTTAACAATATTAGAAATACTACTGTCTTCTTTAAAATGGTCTGAGCTAAATTGGTCTGCGTCACGGGGCTCATTTCCTGTGCCATCAAAGTTAAAAACTAGTGTTTTTCCCGTCATTGCCCTAATCCTTTAATTGTTTTAAATACTCTACACATGCAATGTTAAATATTAAAGACATTAAATGGCACGCTAAGTGGCGTTAGCGTGCTTAGCGGGTTATTTAGTGATTATCAAACATATAATGATTTAGCTCTGTGCCCAGGCCAGGCTTAAGCGCTGGGTTTAGCTGAATTAACTGTTGATAAACTTCAGGGTAAAACATTTTTAATCTGGCAACGCGGGCTAAGTGATTGAGCTCAAATTTTTCAACAAGCTGTAAAGCTAAAGGAATCATTGGGCTTAACTCACCTTTTGTATAACTTTGCTCTAGTGCTAAGTCGAGTATATCTACACCAAGCTTACTGGGAACAGTCGGTATTTTATTATCAATTAAAAATTGTACTATATCGTTTGAGGCAAACATTGCCTGTATGTATACGTCGCGGCCAAATATGTCGGTAATCGAAAAATCAAAACCAGCTTGTTTTAGCTTTTGCCAATGCTCAAGCGGAAAACGACTTAATCTTGCTAAATCACTTGGTGGCTTAGGTTCAATTCGGTTTTCCCAGATCGTTATAAAGTCATGAGGCTCTAATAGCAGTAATGTAAAAAGTGTATCAGTTTCTGTTTGAGTTAATGGTGTACTAAGGCTGTACTCATAAGCTTTTTGGTAATTTTCTTTAGACAAATATTCGCTGAAATCGCTATGACTTCTATCGTTTGAAAGCTGATTACTTAGCATACTCCACCAGTAATTAACTAATACGGGGTCTTGTTCTTGCAAAACATATTCGAAGTTATTACCGTGCTCTTTTTTTACCTCTAGCACCGTATTATATGCTTGCATAGTAGAGTGTAATTGCTCAGTATCACTTAACTGCTGCTGTAATAGTTCACAGTTTTGCCTATTATTATCTAGATCTTTCTTTTGTTGCTTCAAATTCACTAAAAAGCGTGCAACATCAGAATTATCGGGGTCACTCACTTGAGGTATTGTGGTGTTGTCTATTTTACCAATAGAATTAAAGTAAGCATATTGCTCAGGGTTTTTCTGCGCATTAATATAGGCGCCTTGCTGGTAAATAAAGTCACTTACAAAAAAAACGCCTTTGTTATTTGGATCGTCATTAGCATTACCGCTATGAGCTTTATAGCCCTGCTCTGTAAGGTAGTTTAACATTTGAGTATGCTTTGCATCTAAAGGGGCTAGCGTTAAGTTACCACTTTTAGGCAGGTTTACTATTGCAACATCTAAACCCGTAAATAAGCCTGGCTGATTGGTTGGTGTTACGCCTAGTTGTTGCAATGCTTTTACAAGCGGTAAATTAAACTGGCTTACGGCAATATCAGCTATGTTATACAAAACAGATTTTTCTTCGTATAGCGGCATAGCATTCAGTGCCGGCACCTGCTTTATAAGCGTAAAAATATACTCATTAGGAATGTTGTTTTTAATCGCAGTAGCCACTTCATTTACTGTAAATTGGTTAGATGAAATTGCTTGCTCAAACTCTTTTGGGGTAAATTTATTTGCATTGAGTACAAACAATGTAGCCGGGGAAATAACCTCACTGCCCTCAAGTTTAATAAACGTTTTAGAGTAAGTGGTAAATGTATCAGTGTTGTTTAATAAAGCATAAAGGGTTTCTTTTTGTACATTTTCATCAAGCGGTACGCTCATAGAAAGCCCTGGAGGGCTATGCTTATTATCTCCAAGCTGTTGAATCATTTCTTTTACTTTATCATTGGTGAAACCTTTAATTGCCTCAATGCCTTGCCAATTAGCTAACTCGTTTAAAGAGCTAGTAATATTAAGCTGCTGTTTTTGCTCTGCAACTATGGCATCTCTTAAAAGGGCAATGTATTGACGCTTATAGATTTCTGATAGGTTTGCATACTTTAAAAGCGTAGGAACCAACGTCCCTTTTTTAAGCTCAATTACAAAAAATGAAACAAGCGATTGGTTTAAATTATTTATTTTTATATGTTGTTGCTGTGATTGATCTCTGCAAAGGCGAATATCTTTTTTTAGATCTATGACTATTCGTAGCGGTGTGCCTTCTGCGGGCTGCTTTTTATTAACTAAATTAGGCTCAGTGGCATTAGGTGCAGCCACGTTGTTCTGCTCTACAGCTGCTGTGTTAGGCTGGGTTTTAAATAAATATACTGCCAAAGCCGCTATAATTATAAGTCCGATAAGTAGCTTTTTCATAACCGCCAATCCCTTGATGTTATTAAAATATTCTCACATCGTACTACTTTAGGTACGCAAAGTGCAAAAAAGCTTTAAGAGAGAATACTTATTAACTGTTAAAGCTTTTTGTGGTGTTGTGAGCGTACTTAATTTATTAATGCAATTTCATTTTAGGGCGCACTACACGCAGTACTTTTTCGCTTATCCATAACGCAAAGGTTTTTGCGCTACCGTGTATGGCGCGCTGGTGCATACGATACAGCGATATATACATAAAGCGGGCTATTTTACCTTCAATAAAAAAGGTGTTGCTGGTTAAGTTACCCATTAAATTACCTACTGTGCTATAGCGCGATAAGTTAACGAGAGAGCCGTGGTCGCTGTATTTAAACCCGCTTAGTGGCTGGTGTTTAAGTGTTGCAATAAGGTTTTTTTCAACACATTGTGCCATTTGATGGGCCGATTGCGCGCGTGGCGGTACAAGCTTTCCGTCTTCTTGAGTAAACGCACAGCAATCGCCAAGTACAAAAATACTTTTATCTACGGTGCTTTGTAAAAACTCGTTTACTCGAATTTGGTTGCTGCGGGTAAGCTCAAAAACACCTAAGTCTTTAATAAAATCTGGCGCTTTTACGCCTGCCGCCCATACCATAATATCGGCATTAATATGTTCTTCGTCTTTTGTAATAAACCCTTGCTCTGTGGCTTCTTTTACTTGGGTTTGTTCTAGCACGTTTACGCCCAATTTTAACAGCTCGCGTTTGGCACTTACGGCAATACGCTCTGGTAATGCAGGTAAAATACGTGGGCCGGCTTCAATTAAATGAATGTGCAAACGCTTAGACGACATATTTGTAAGCCCATATAGCTTTAGTAATTCAGACACATGGTAAAGCTCAGCTGATAGTTCAACGCCTGTTGCGCCGCCGCCCACAATAGCAATATCAAGAGATTGTTGCTGGTTGTCGTCTTGGTGAAGGCGGGTAAAGCTATCGAGCAAAGAATGCTGAAAACGCTCAGCTTGCTGGTTTGAATCTAAAAAGTAGCAATGCTCTTTTATGCCTGGGGTATTAAAGTCGTTACTTACACTGCCAATAGCAATAACAAGGTGGTCGTAGCGTACAGTGCGTTTGGGCAAAATAGTGTGGCCAAGTTCGTCAAAAAGTGGTGCGAGAGTAATTGTTTTATTGCTTTGGTCGATGTTACAAAAGGTACCAAGTTGGAAGTTATAATGATGTTTTGCGGCATGAGCAGAGTAAACTACGCCATCTAAATCGGGGTCAATAGAGCCTGTAGCTACTTCGTGCAGTAACGGTTTCCATATGTGGGTGCGGTTTTTGTCTATTAGTAGAATTTCTGCGTGTTTTTTCTTTCCTAGTTTATGCCCTAATTGAGTTGCAAGCTCTAATCCGCCAGCGCCGCCGCCAATAACGACGATTTTAGGAGTGGTTATGTTCATGACTATGCCCTTAAAAATAATATACCCAAGCAATCTGTTTTATTATTTTTAAAATGACTTGGGTATCGAAAATTATTTTGGCAAAGCTCACTTTTATGGGGCTATAGTGTGCGCCTAAATAATGGATATGTCAGCAGTAAATCACCTAATTTACGGTATACTAACTTGCAAATACTTCATCTAGGCTGCATTTTTCTGTTATAGCCCTGTGTTATCAACGCCAAAAAGGACATTTTTATGAATACGCCGCTTTTACAATCACTTGAGCAACATTTTGGTTTTAACCAGTTTAGAGCAGGGCAGCAGCAAACTATAGAGCAGCTTTTAAATGGGCAATCGTCCCTTGCTATATTCCCTACAGGGTCGGGTAAGTCGTTGTGTTATCAGCTAACGGCTATGCATTTAGAAAACTTAACGTTAGTGGTGTCGCCATTACTAGCCTTAATGAAAGATCAAATTAGTTTTTTAAATAGCAAAGGTATTTACGCGGCAAGCCTTGATTCTAGCCAAGACCAAATACAAAGCAGCACCGTAATGAACGATGTGCGAAATGGTAAAATTAAAGTGTTAATGGTGTCGGTAGAGCGCTTTAAAAACGAGCGATTTAGAGAGTTTATAAGCCAGGTTGCGCTGTCTATGCTGGTGGTAGATGAGGCGCACTGTATATCTGAATGGGGGCATAACTTCAGACCTGACTACTTAAAACTACCGCGATATCGCGAAGAGCTAAATATTCCACTAGTACTATTGCTTACCGCCACCGCCACTAAAAAAGTAAAACGCGACATGAGCGAGCGTTTTAATATTGCCCCTGAGTGCATTGTACAAACTGGCTTTTACCGCGCTAACCTCGATTTAAGCGTGCTAAGTGTAAAAACGGCTGATAAAAACACCGAACTTACAAACATAGTGCGTGCGCAAAATGGCCCAGGTATTGTGTATGTAACACTGCAGCAAAGTGCTGAGCAAGTGGCTAACACGCTAAGTGCGCAAGGTATTCAGGCGGTTGCGTATCATGCAGGGCTTGAAGATACACTCCGGTGGCAAATTCAAGATGATTTTATGGCGGGTAAAATTAACGTAGTTGTAGCAACTATAGCCTTTGGTATGGGCGTTGATAAATCAGACATTCGCTTTGTTATTCATTACGATTTACCAAAATCGATTGAAAACTACAGCCAAGAAATTGGCCGCGCAGGGCGCGATGGCAACCCATCAAACTGCTACACGCTTGCTAATTTAGATGGCCTAAACACAGTGGAAAACTTTGTATATGGCGACACCCCTGAGCTGAGTGGCATTGAATATGTAATTAACGATATTCGCCAAGCCCAACAGCAATGGGAAATGCAAGAATACAGCCTTTCAAGCGAAAGTAATATTCGCCAATTAGCACTTAAAACATTACTGGTTCAACTTGAAATGCAAGGCGCAATTACGCCGCAGTACGCCTATTATGCCGATTTTAAATACAAGTTCTTGGTTGATAAAAACGAGCTACTTAGCCAGTTTGACGAGCAGCGCCAAGCCTTTTTAACGCAAATATTTAGCCATACCGATTTTAAAAAAATATGGGGCACGCTCAATTTTGACGCCCTTACCCAAGCCGCGCAGGTTGACCGTAAACGGGTTGTGGCCGCACTTGACTACCTAGCCGAAAAAAACCTTATAACGCTTGAAACCAAACGCATTACCCAAGTATATAAACTGCATAGTGAAGTTATAAATAACCCAGAGCTTGCCCAGCAGTTACACCACTACTTTGCTGATAAAGAACAAGCTGAAATAAAACGAATTGCTGCTTTAGTGCGCTTTTTTGAGCTACAAACTTGCCTGAGTTATAACTTAGCGCGCTACTTTGACGACCAAAACGCGCCAGCGCAATGCGGGCATTGCAGTGTATGCCGTGGTAATGCTGTAAAACTAGAATACTCACTAGCGCCTGTAACTATTGCAGATGAGGTTATTTATCAAAAAGTAGATGAGTTTTTGGCGCATATGGCCACAAAGGGAGTTCATAACGTGGGTGTTGAAACCCAGTGCCGCTTTTTAGCAGGTATGAGCGTGCCATTGTTTGCTCGTAATAAGGTACGCCAACTCAGCGGCTTTGCACTTTGTGATCAACAGCGGTATAGCGATATAAAAGCCACACTGCTTGGCAGATAGCCATTAAAGTAATGATCAAACCTGCATAATTATAAAAAATGTTAAATTTTTGTTTGTTTTTTCAGCGTTTAACTATACTCAACATGACTATTAAGGTCATATAAAACGAGGTGAACGATGAAACTGCAAAAATTGATGCTGTTAGGAGTGTTTATTTCAGGGACTAGTTACGCTGAAATTAATATTTCAGGCTTTGCAAGTATTAACGCGGGTAAAGTACTCAGTGGAAGTGGTGTGCCGCAATATGGTGTTGAGCCAACCTTTTTGGCTGACTACCCTAATGTGAGTGGCTACACAGAAGACTTATCTTTCTCTCCAGAGTCGTTAATTGGTATACAAGTGTCGGGGGATCTTGGTGAGGGCTTATCTGTCACAGGTCAAATTGTTGCCCGAGGTGTAAACGATTTTGATGCTAATTTTGAGTGGGCATATATTTCGTACGAAATAAATGATAATTGGACGGTTCAAGCAGGTAAAAAGCGTTTACCTCTTTTTTATTACTCAGATTTTTTTGACGTAGGTTACGCATATGTATGGATGCGTGCACCTGCCGACAATTATACATGGCAAGTATTTAACTATGAGGGCATAAACCTTCTCTATTCTGGCTCGATTGGAGAGTGGGGTGTGTCTGCTAATGTGTATGCTGGTAAAGAAGATGATGACGACAACAAACTGCTATCAGACTTTTTCTTTCAAGAGCCTACCCGAGAAATTTGGGAAGATATGCTAGGTGGTGTACTTTCGTTAAGCCATGATTGGCTTGAATTGAGAGTAACGCATATGCAATACACTAATAAACGCTTTCGTTCTGGAGAGCCGGTTTTATGGGATGGAAAAGATAGCCGTGATGGCAAATTCTATGGCTTAGCTGCCAATTTTGATTTTGGCGACTTTTTTGTACTAAGCGAACTTAACCGTTTAGATCTAGACGGAAACCTAGACACTTATATGATCAGTGCAGGGTATCGGTTTGATGCAATTACGCCTTATGTGATGTTTTCAGATTTTGAGCAAGAAGGTGAGGGAGATACTGAAAGCCATAATACCTTTGCGGTGGGTGTTCGTTGGGATTTTCATCCTTCGGCGGCACTCAAAATGCAGTACGACAGGGTAAAAGATGATTCATTCGAGTTAGCGGTAGCGGGTGATAGTAAAGCAATCACGCTTGGTGTTGATGTTGTATTTTAAGGGGAATTAAAAATGAAAAAATTAATGTTATGTGTACTGTTTTTGTTTAGCAATGTTGCCTTTGCTGATTTTGCTATTATTGTACATCCTTCAAACGAGAGTAGTTTTGATGAGTCCGTCATTAGTCGAATTTATACCGGAAAAGAAAAGTCGTTTAGTAATGGCAATACGATCATTCCAATATCACAAGATTCAAAAAATCCGACTACGGAGCAGTTTAACAGTAAACTGCTTAATAAAAGTGCTTCGCAGTTAAGAGCCTATTGGTCAAAGCTTATTTTTACGGGAAAAGGAACACCACCCAAAGAGCTAGAAAATGACTCAGAGGTGATCAAAATGGTTGCAGCTAACCCAAATACGATTGGGTTTGTTTCGACATCTGCTGTGTCTGATGATGTGAAGGTGGTATTAAACTTTTAATTTAAAATTAAAGGCCAACAATAAAGCGTGTTAGCGAGCAGCACGCTTTTTATTACTCTATTTATTCACTATTAAAATTAACTAGCGCGTTTAGCCAGCTCGTGTATCCTACTTAGTGTGTTTCTTTTATTTAAGCCACTATGCCTAACACTGTTATTCCAAGTAAAACTATTTCCTCTGCACCTGAGTCCGTAACCTGCGCTAACTGCCAAGCGTGTTGTTGCCAATTAGAAGTGCGTATAGTAACCGACACCGGTGTGCCTTTTCAGTACATTGATTACGACAAGTGGGGCAGCGAAGTAATGAAACGCGGCGATGATGGTTGGTGCCAAGCACTCGACCGCAATACGCTAATGTGTACCATTTATGAAACCCGCCCACTTACTTGCCGTGAGTTTGAAATGGCCTCGAACGAGTGTATTACAGAGCGCGAAATAGCCGGTATTTAATACAAGCATATGTATTAAAAAGGGGCTTAAAAAGCCCCTTTGGTTTATCTGTGTTTTGCACTAATTAATCGTATTTAGCTTCTAGCTCATTAGCTGTATGAAACTTCTCGTGGCTTTGTAATTGCTCGTCGTATTTTACTAGGTTTTTAAAGTGACCTAGCTGGCCTGAGTTTTTAACAATTTCAACAATAAACGACATCATGAAATCGGCGCCGGTTAGGGTGTCGCCAACTAAATAACGTTTACCTTCTAGCCGGTCGTTAAAGTAGCTAATAACTTTAGCGGTTTCGGCGTCGGCGTAGCCTTCTAAAAATTGTGTTTTAGCGCCATCTTTAAGCACAAACATTTTAAGTAGTAGCGGTAAAATGGCAGAGCTTTCAGCAAAGTGCAGCCATTGTTGGTAATCAACGTAGTCAGCGGTGCCAGCCTTTGGTGCAAACTTTCCGTTACCGTATTTAGTAATTAAGTAATCAGTAATAGCGCCAGATTCGGTAACAATTAATCCATCGTCTTCAATAACCGGCGACTTACCGAGTTGGTGAACTTGCTTTAGCTCATCAGGCGCTAAAAATGTGTCTTTGTTACGTTGGTAAGCAACAATTTCGTAATCAACTTCTAGTTCTTCTAAAAGCCAAATAATACGTTTTGAGCGCGATTTATTTAAATGGTGTAGTTTTATCATGTCAGTCCTTGTTGGCGTTGCTGGTTGCAGCAACGCTGTGTTTTTATATTTTAGTTAAAGTGCATCGTTGATTTTAACAACGGTTTTACCAAAGTTTTTACCACTGATCATATCGTTAAATGCGCTTACAGTGTTTTCAATACCTTCTACCATGTGCTCGCGGTATTGTACTTTGCCATCCTGCAGCCACTTTTGCATGTCTTGCGCAAATTCATCGTAGCGGTGACCGTAGTCGTCAAAAATTATAAAGCCTTGCATTTTAATACGTTTAGTAAGCAACTGCCCCATTAGCATACCCATACGATCAGGGCCTTCAGGTAAGCTTGTAGCGTTATACTGCGATACTAAACCACACAGCGGTACACGAGCTGCGGTATTAAGTAATGGTAATACGGCATCAAACACTTTACCGCCCACATTTTCGTAATAAACGTCTATACCGTTATCACATGCTTTTTCTAGTTGCTCTGCAAAGTCATCGGCTTTGTGATCAATACAGGCATCAAACCCCAGTTTTTCAACTGCATGGGCACATTTTTCGCTGCCACCAGCAACGCCTACCACTTTACAGCCTTTAATTTTAGCTATTTGGCCAACGGTTGCACCAACTGGCCCCGTTGCTGCGGCTACGACTACAGTTTCGCCTTCTTTAGGTGCGCCAATATCAAGTAGGCCCATATACGCTGTAAAGCCCGGCATACCCATAATGCCAAGCGCGTACGAAGGATTAGCAGGCTCTTTGCCTAATTGCATAAGGCCTTCGCCATTACTAATGGCGTAACTTTGCCAACCTGTGTAGGCAAGTACCCACTCGCCTTCGCTAAATTTTTCGTTTTTAGACTCTTCTACTTGGCACACGGTAGCGCCAACCATTACGTCACCCACGTTTACCGGATCGGCGTACGACTTTGCGTCGCTCATGCGGCCACGCATGTATGGGTCAAGTGATAAGTAAATAGTGCGCAGCAGTACTTCGCCATCTTTTAGGGCTGGTAAATCGACTGTTTTAAGCTCAAAGTTTTTATCGGTTGGAGCACCGTGTGGGCGTGATGCCAAAGTAAGTTGACGACTAGTTGCAGACATAAAATTCTCCTTTTGAATATGAACCCACTTAACGAATGTGTATGCGTTTAATAACCCGATTGGCATAAACAATAATGCGCGCTAAGTAGTAAATGTATGTACAAATTTGTACCTTACATCAGGAGTTTTGGGCGAGGGGGTGTTAATTCAACCTTAAGCGGAGTAATTATTCTAAACGGTTTATTTGAGCTTGCTAAAAATATGGCTATCGTAAAATGCGCCATTTTTATAAATGGCTTGTTTAAGAATAGCCTCGGCCTTAAAACCACATTTAGTCAGTGACTTTATAGAACCAGTATTACCAGCAAATACGGCGCCAAAAATACGGTTTAGGTTTGAGGTTTTAAATGCGTCATCGCAAATTTTTGTAATAGCGAGAGTCATTACTCCTTGCCCCCAAAAGTCACTATTAAGCCAATAGCCTATTTCGCCACTGCGGCTATACTCGAACTCTCCGGGCGTTATGCCTATACACCCCGCAAATTGCCCATTTACAATAATGGCCTTAACTATTCCACTTTTAGAGCCTTGGTTTATCCACCAATCGGCGTCGGCTTGAGTATACGGAAATGGAATTTTAGACGATAAAAACCGCGTCACCTGTTCATCGTTTAAGGTATTAATAATGTGTGGCGCGTCCTTTGTTTTAAAGTCTCTTAGGGTAATCATTGTTTTAATTAAGTATGGGCTGAATACGGTTTAACTTAGCAAGCAATTAGAGATTGCACAATCACAAAGATTAACCGCTTACGCCTATAACTTTGTTTTAAAGTACTCTAATATAAGCAAAATATAATACTGTTTAAGATACTTTTTATGCACCCACACATAGCCGCCCTATATAATAGTGCCCAAAAGCCAAGCCGTTTAATTGTAGGTTTAATGAGTGGTACCTCGTTAGATGGGCTCGATGTAGCGCTGTGTAAGGTAAGCGGCGCGGGCTTAAACACACATATTGAAATATTAAATTTTATCACCGTTGAATATAGCGACGATTATAAAACTAAAATAAAGCAGGTATTTGCAAAGCGAGAGTGCGATTTAGAACTAGTAACCTTACTGCATCCGTGGGTAGGTAAGCTCCATGGCAATATGGTTAATCAGTGCTTACATACTTGGCAGGTGAATCCAGCAAGTATTGATGTTATAGCCAGTCATGGGCAAACAATTTACCACTGTCCACAGTCGCAACATAGTCATAAAAGCTTTACTAATGGCACATTACAAATTGGCGACAGCGACCAAATAGCCGTTACTACCGGTATTACAACTATTGGCGATTTTAGGCAAAAGCACATAGCCGCAGGAGGCGAAGGTGCCCCACTTGCGGTATATGGCGATTACTTGTTTTTTTCAAGCCTTGTTGAAAACCGTATTTTACTTAACATGGGTGGTATAGCTAACTTAACTTTTTTACCCAAAAGCGGTGATGCAAACAGTGTATTTAGCTCTGATATTGGCCCGGGTAATACAATAATGGATGCCTATGTACAAAAATATTTTGAGGGGATGCATTTTGACGACGGTGCAAAAATAGCAAAAGCAGGGAAAGTAAATATGCCTTTACTTCATGCATTATGCGCAGATGACTTTTTTAATTTAAGCATGCCCAAAACAACAGGGCCAGAAGTGTTTAATTTAGCATATTTAAAAGCGGCTCAAGCACTCACCAATACGCTTGACTTAACCCACCACGATGTAATGGCAACGCTCAATGCATTTAGTGCTAATGTAATAAGCGATGCAATAAAACAGTGTGCTAAACACGAGGCAAATTGTGTAGTGTATGCCAGTGGTGGTGGAATACATAATCCACTATTAATGGAGCAGCTTTTAACACTTTGCCCAGAGGTTAAAGCGTTTAAAAACACACAGGTATTAGGAATAGATCCCGATGCTAAAGAAGCTGTGTTATTTGCTATTTTAGCCAACGAATGCCTAGCAGGTGAGCAGCAACACCTTAATAATACCGCGCAAGGTATTGCGGGAGTGACTATGGGAAAAATAAGCTTTCCCGACTGACCGCTATTGATAAGCGTTTTAAAATAATGATAAAAAGGTCGAGCTTACCCCTGCAAAATATCGGCGAAAACCGTGTGGTTTTGACTGCTCGATATTTACGAGTGGCGCGTTATAGCCGCCCTCAAATGCGTTAATATTCATATCAAACTGAAGGCTATTTTTTAATGTAGCGTATTTTCCGTGCAACATAAGCTGCATTACAAAACATTGGCTATGGGTAATTTTGTTTAAAGTAAGGTTAACGTAACCGCGCTCTAAATCGGCTTGCGTAATAACGTTCTCAGTAAAATACTGAGCGCCACGGGCACTTGGATGTGTTGCGCTCAGCGAAATAACATCACCTTCATGTACAGCATCTGGCAAATCGCATTGCAATGTAATTGCATGAAGCGCATTGGCTTGTACCGAAAGGTTTTCGTATTCCATGGTGTGGCTCATAGCCGCAGACATCGGATCATCAAGTGATTGCAGTGCAAATGTTAGTTGCACTAGAGGTGTGGTCATTTACTTCGTCTTCTAGATTATAAAAAATACAGTTTGAGTTTAAATTATCGCCTACTTAGATTGCAGTTTTATGACAAATTGCACTTAATCGGATAATCGCTGCTTTTTGATCAAAAAAGATCGTTATAAGGTTTTCATTGAATTTAGGTGACGTTTGTTGTCAAAGTAGGTGAAATTTTCGATCCAGCCTAAAAGGGTATTAATAGTGCTTATAAATAGTGCTTATAAATATTGTGGGGTAAGCATGTAGGCAGCAATATAATTTATATACGCAGAGCGATTTTTCATTTTCAATTCTATGAATTTTAGCTGTATATATACAGCCATAGTACGGTCGCTCGCATAGTCAATAAAACGACCCCGTTGCTCGTTTTATACTATGAAGAAAAGCGATAACTGAAGGATTTTAATAACGCTGGCAATTAGTTGGCAAGTTTGTTACTAATAAACAAACAAGAAAAACGAGCTCCGCCGTGGTAGAAAAACGCGCGATTCGCTCGCTATAAACATGTTAGGTGTACTGGAGAGTCATGAAGTTTTTGATAATTTTCGTATTGATAGCAACTGGAATTCTTATTTATTTGAGCACCGGAGCAAAGAAAGCTGATTCAAATGTATACGCGAAGTTTCATTCTAGTGACAGTGTTGAAATTGCCGGTAAAATTCTTACTCTTGCAGAGCTAATTAGCTACATAAGCGAGTTGGCATCAGAAGGAAAGGTGATTGATATTTCTATAAGTGGTGGAATAAGTGAGCAATTAGAAATAGAAGCAATGGCTAAGACAGTTAAAGAGTCTAAGGAATTTAGAGGTCGAAACGTTCTCATGATTATCGAGAGTTAACGTACACCTAACAAGTCGCTGATGGAAAAGGATTCGTCAATCATGTCACAATTTTCAAACGACAAAAATATGCGCCATAATTGGCCTCACCTCATAGCGAAGCGTTATGTGTAAAGATGAAAACTCAAGCATTTGTAATTTCAATTAGTTTGTTCTTTTGTGCTGAGGCTTGCGCAGTGCGGGTAGTTACCTGTGATAAGCCTGACTCAGATTATATTGCCGCCAAATTTTCTAGCGGCGCTTTTGTTCAGGCTAATGAAATTGAAAAAAATTTCCCTAGTGGTAGCTTGAAGCACAGCGAAATTTGTGAAGTTCGTAATGAGTTAATTATGGACGGTTTAGCTTTTACTTTGTACAAACCTGAAGGTGATAAGAAAAAATATATTTCCGTGTATAACGGCTTGGATGGTAGCTCTCAATTATATGGCCCATTCAATTAGCAGTTTACATATAACAAGCTAATTAATAAGGACAATGCTCCTCACCCGTTTTAGTGGACACCTCCTCATTACTTTGCAGCCAAAGGGGGCAAGCTTTACTTCATTCATTAGCCCCACAGTTGCCCGCTCAGAGAGAGCTTGGCTTGGAAATGAGCTCAAGCTTTTAAGTTAGTGCGATGAGTTCCAGTTTGATTAGTAACCTTTTTGCAGTTTATTTATTATCTTGGCCATAATAGCTTAATTAAAAAGCCCTGTGCTAAACGTTACGTTTAACACAGGGCTTTGTAGTTTTAAATTAACCGGCTTAAAACTACAAAGCGCATTAAAACGAATACTGCAGCCTTAATGAGATTGCATTACCCGACGTGATAGTACCGCCTGCTTCAAAGTAATCGGCTTTAATGTAGTCGGCCATAAACTTTATGTTTTTGTTTACGGTGTAGTTAACGCCGAGGGAGTAGGTTTTTGCGTCTTGGTTTTCTTGCTTGAGCTTAAGTAGGCTGTAGCGGCCAGTGAGCTCCCAGCCTGGCTCTGAGCTTGCGCCTAGTTTTGCGTTTTTATACTTACGGTATCCGCCCGATAGCTGATAACCAAATTGCAAATAGCCGCCTTCGTAATCATTGGTTGTATTTTCAATACTGGTTACTTGTGCTTGTTGCCACTCGGCCATCATGGTAAATCTGTTTTTAAGCCATAGTAGCTCTACGCCTTGTTGCGAGAGGCTATCTGCATTAATTTTATCGCCTTCTATTAATGAGTCGGCGGTATAAACTTCAAGAGGTTCATTCACTCTAAATTCGTTACCGTCGTACTGCCTCTCACTAAATGCGACGCCTAGGTGTAAAAGGTTGGTGTTTTGCTGCCATGGCACCCAGGCTAAGCGGCCTGTAATAGCAGACGTTGCTTCGTCTTCATCGGGCTCGTAATAACCTAGTTGCCAATTTACTGAGGCTATGTCTCCCGATAGGCTAATACCTAAGCTACGGCCTGGCGAAAACGCTTCGCTTATCATGCTGCGTTCGAGCATTAATAAATTACGAGAGCTGGTTAGTTTTTCTAGGCCAAAGCCTTCTTTTTGTTGGCCTATGGTTAAATCGGCATATTTCCAGCCAGAGTATTCTAGGTAGGCGTCTTTTATTTCGGTTTCGCCATCGGCAAAGCCAAGCTGAAATTTACTTTTCCAGTCTTTGCTGATGTCTGATTTAAAACTTAGGCGTGCGCGGCGTATTTCAGAGGTACTTTCTGAGCTGTTGCTGTCGTATTGCCCCTCTAACAATGAGGTATCAAATTTGTTGTAGTCGAGCATGATATAGCCGCTTAGGTCTATATCGTCGTTAATTTTGGCAAAGCTTGCGCTACTAACAAGGCAAAGAGCTGAAAGTGCCGCATAAGTAATCGTTTTTTTAGAGGTCATGTTAGGCTGCCTTTGTTTGTTTTTCGGCTAAGTAACTTACTTTTAGTTGCGCTACGTCTCTTAAAAAGTCGATGTGTTCTATATCTACGGCAACGACGTTTAGGCCCGTGCGCTGTTTTAAATCATGGATGAGTGTGGCTTGGTTTTGCGGGGTTATGTTTTCTATGCGCTCGTAGCAAACGCTTTGTACTTCGTAGCGTTTTACAAATACGCTAGAGTCAATCAAAAAGGCAATTAAGCAAATTATGCCGTTAAGAATGCTTAGCTCAATTAAGCTCATTTGCCCTACAGAGGTCAGTAAAGCAATGGCAGTAACGAGAAATAAGTAAGTCATCTCTTTAATCGAAATAGACTCAGTGCGGTACCTTAGCATGGTAAATACGGCAAATAGGCCAAATGCAAATTCCATTGACATATCAACACCGTGCAGCAAAAAGGTAATAATAAAAACGCCTACGCCAAATAAAATAAACGAGCCTGCCACCACTGCATTTTTACTGATGCGAAAATAACAGCCATAGCAAAGTACAGCCAGCGATAGGATGTTTACTAAAAAGCGGGAAAGAAAAATAAGATCTAATTTGGTCATTTTAATTATTCTCTAAAGGTAATAGTGGGTTAGTGCGGTTAAGGTGTTTTAAGCGGGCTAAAACAGGTTTAAAGCGGTTTACTTTTAAGCGCTCGGGGTAGAGCAAAGCACAGCCAATGCAGTATTTACTAAACGAGGCAGGGAATATGTGGTGTTTGCTCATAAGCTTATAAAATGGCGAGTGTTTTGTTTTTTTACGTTGCTTAAGTTCGGCAATAAAAAAGCCCGGTAGTGTTATTTTGTTATCGCCTTTTGGGGTGTTGTACCACAGGTTAAAATCAAGCGTTAAGCGCTCGGCTTTTTCTTCGTTGGCTAGCGCTATACGGTTATAGCCGCTTTGCTGGGTTACGTTTAAATGTGCAAAGCTGTTTTTCATTTGCTCTTTCATAAACGCAGTACAATGGGCTTGCTCGTTGTTTTTTTCGAGCTTAATACGTGTTTTTACTGTGCGGCTTTGGTTGTTTTTTAGTTTTACTTCTAGGTATTCGGTGGCGGTATCAACGTAGCGCCTTTGGCGTACTTTGTAGCGATTAAGCTTACCGTTATGATGGGCTTTATATAAATCAAGCTCGGGCGTATCAAAGTACTGATTATAATAAGAAAATAAACGCTTACCTTGTATATCAAGTACGCGGTACTGCCCTTGTAAGTGAGTTAGTAACTCAGGTAAAAAAGAAAGTGGCAGCATAAATTTGCTATCTACACGGTTCATTAAATTAGCATTATTAAGATCGTTTAATCCATAACCTTCAAACGGAATAAGTAACTCGTTAATTAAGCTTGTTAATGAGCCATGCGCATCTGGTTTTTCAGGCTGAGCCTGCTTACTTTTAGTGTTTATTGCAGTAATTGCTACTGGTGAGATTGAAGTATCCTTTTCAAAAAGTTCATCCTTAAAACGTGCTTGAATTGTCATAATTTTCTCAGATTATTAAATTGCAAAGTAATAGAGTGCAGTGCCAGCGTGCTGGCACCGCGCAAAGGATGGGTTGTTTATCTAGTGCAAAATCCGCTGCCATCGCCAGCTGAAGGCAATGTGCCATCAAGCTGCGCGGCCATATTTGCTACGCGGTACTGCATAAACGACGTTAAGCCGTAAAACTGCCCTGTTGTAGATGTTAGGTTTTGCTCAAAGTAGGTTGAGCCATAAAAGCTGGTTGGGTCGTTTTGTACGTGCTCACGAATTAGGTCGGCTATTTCATTTACGCGTGCGTTAAATGTATCGCTTGAAAGTGAGCCATTAATAAGCTGTGTTAAGTAACTGTGGTACGTATCGAGGTTGCTTTGCTCGGCAAAGACATTATCAATTAATGGGCGATCGCTTAATGCCCCGCTTACTGGCTCATCAATGTAGAGCTCTCTTACATCTACGCCATTACAATCCATGGCAAAGGTGCCAAATGACTCGTTAAAATCCCACGGCAAAATGCTAAATACGCCATCGTCATCATAAATATAATAGTTATGTGCAAGCGGACCGTGGTAGCTATCTAAATTGGACAGTGAAGTACTAACCGACATATAACGTAAAAGTGTGTCTACTTCTATGGCGCTGGTTTCGCCTTTATCGAGCGATTCTACAAAGTTAATAAAGGCGCCGTTATCGGTGGTGTCTTCGTTGGTTTGCAGGTTTATATCGGTGTAACTTTGTATGTCGTCACCTAGCCATAATAAATCGCTGCCTGTGCCATCTGGCTTGTATAAATCGCCATTACTGTTGGTAAAGTGTTTTTCAACAAATTCGCCATCCACGGCTTCTACCATTAAGTACAAACCAAATAGTTCGCCGTTTACATAAAAGTTAACGTAAGCATGCTCAGGCGTTGGTACACCCATTTCATCCATTAGCTCGTAGGCGATTACTTCACGCATGTACGACGGGTCGTTAAACGAGTTTTGTAGTGTGAATTTTTTTAGCCCAAAAAACTTTTGCCCCGACACATATTCGTTAATATCAACCTTAAAGCTGTAACGGTCGCTGCTAGAGTTGGCAACATTTCTTAAACTTGATCCACCTTTAGTGCGAATAGCCACGCTATCGAGTGTAACCCCATTAAAGGTAATAGCGGTTTCGTGATATTCCTCATCAAGTGGGTTATCTAGAATGTCTTGCCAGTTTTCGTCGGTAATTGTAATAGAAAGCGTATTAACCGCTGTAGGTGTAAAGGCGGTTGCCACTGTATTTTCACTACTTGGAGTAGGTGTTAAAAACGCATGAGTAAAGCCAGTACTGCTACTTAGGCCGTAACTAAAGCCTGTGGCTACATCACTTTCATCCCAGTCAATGTAGTCAATTACTTCATCGTTGAGTATTAAGCTTAGCTCGTCTTCTTTGCCTAGTTTAAACGGGACGTAGTAAGTGCCTGGGTCTTCATCGGTGGCATAAATAGTTATGTATTGGCCTGCGTATAAATCTATGTCGGGTAGAGTGATGGGGTCTATGTCGTCGCTTTCATCAATAACGTGGTAGTTGGCTAAGTTAATTGTATTTGCGCTGTTGTTGTATAGCTCAAACCAGTCGTTGCCATCGTCTGCGGCGCTTGCCACTATTTCGTTAATAACGAGTGGCCCGTGGGTTGCTTGGCTGTTTGAGCTAAGCTCTGTTGGAGTTAATACCGCAGTTGCATCGCTGCCATCAGGGTAGCGACCATAGCTGTAACCACTTAGCGCTTGGCCTTTATTCCACGATAACTGCTCTATAATTACATTGTTACTGTAAAGGCTTACGGTATCGCTTGCGCCTAATTTAAACGCAACGCTTGGCAGATCGCCTAAATCATCGGTGCTTGTGTAAATGCGGTAAAACTCACCCGGCGATAACGTAATATCGGGTAGAGCAAACTGTTCGTTATTGTCATCACTTAGTGTGTAGTCGGCTAAATAAACATCGCTACTGCTTGTTACATAAAACTCTATCCAGTCCTCGCCGCCGCTGCTATCTTTTGCTAATACTTCGTTTATACGCAGTGGCGCATCTTCAGCAATTAGCGTTGTAACAAGTGTAGAGGTATCGGCTGTTTGGTTAGCTGCGCCTTCTGTGGGCGTTAATGTTTGCGCGGTGCCGGTGCCATCGGTGTATAAGCCGTAACTAAACCCTTCAGCGGCTTCGCCTTCTTCCCAATCAAGTACAGAGATAGCAGTGCCGTCCTCGTATAACGTAACCGCATCATCGCTACCTAGTTTAAAGGTGACGTAATAACCGCTATCGGGCGGGGTGTCGGTTTCATCAATGGCTTGAATAACAATAAACTCACCTTGCGAAAGCGATGCTGCGGGCAAAGCTTGAGGCTCTCTGTCGGTGTTATCATCAACAAGTGAAAATACCGATAAGTCGGCTATATCTTCAGTGGCGTATAGCTCAATCCAATCGTAGGTGGTATCGCGTGGGCTTGCGACAATTTCGTTAATAACTAAACCCGTTGACGTGATTGTTGATGATGAGTCAGTACTTTGCTCTGTGCTGCTATCGGCTGTTTGCTCAGTACCGCCACAGCCATACAAAAATGTAGTGGAGGTAATTAATGAATAAAATAGTAGGGGTTTTATGGTCATTGATGCGATCTTTTTTATTTTAATAACGTGGTAAAACAATAAAAAAAGAAGGTGCAAACAATGTGTAAACATTCAGTAATATTCAGTATAGTGAGCTTAATTACTCATTTTAAAAGTTACTTTAACCTAATGATTAAAAAATTAATTTTATTATGCGCCTTAAGCATGCCACTGGCAGCGTGTGCTGACGATGTTGCGCCATTTTCAGGTGAGATAAGCGCGCAGGCTTTACTAAACGATTACGATAAATTTAGCGAATATTACTCAACGTTTACCCCTACCTCTAAAGATATTGCGTTAATGCAAAAGCTTAAAGGTAAAGAGCTAGTTGTATTATTTGGTACTTGGTGTCACGACAGCCACCGCGAAGTACCTAAACTCATTAAGCTTCTTGAACAGTCAAAAGTTGAACTGGCAAGTGTTAACTATGTGGCAGTGGGTTACAACAAGCAAGACGATGCCGGAATAGCACTGGCGCACGACTTGCAATACACACCTACATTTATTGTTAAACAAAATGGTAAAGAGTTGGTGCGTGTGATTGAAAAACCCACGGGGTCATTGGCAGAAGATTTAACACAGGGTCTGTAAGTGTTATGTGAGCATCAACCAGTTATTTTATTTATAATTAAAACGGATATTTATGAAGTGTAAAAAGTGTAAAGCAGGGATTACTTCACCTGTAGTTAAAACAACAAATATTGATGGTACACCAATAACATCATCAACGTGCCCTGTGTGCGGTGAAAATTTAGATGGTTCAAAAAAATATTGGGTTTTATTAATTATTTTAATTATTGGTATTGGTTTAGCATCAAAGTATTTGTCTTGAGCCTGGTTATATTACTCACACATGTGAATGAGCAAGACTTTAGTTTTGATTATTAGTCTTTTACTTAAAAGTTATGTGGCTTATGAAATTAATGCGATCTGAAAAAGTTCAATTGTGGTTTTTGATAAATGCCAACAAATTGTTTGTAGCTGCAGCTGCTTTTGGCGTTATTTTTGTCTTGATTTGGGGGGATGCTTCTCAATGGGAATACGAAGAAGATAAAAATCACTACAGCGCTTTTTTTTCATCTATTGATAGCCGAATTAGTTTTGTAAACTATGGCTATTCAGGTACCAGTATAAGAGTTGTTTTGAATTTTGATGCCGAAGGGCTCATTCCGGATGACATTAAAAGCATAACTCCAAAGTATAAATATTTAATTCTTGAACGCATATGCAATGATTTAGAAAGTTTGGAACTTTTAGAAAGCGGCTACTATTTTGATGTGGATTTAAGGGATATCAGTTCTGAACACATGTTTAAAAATTATTTTAATTTAATAGTGAAGCATGAAAGGTGTGTCACCTAACGTAAGTGAGTTTTAACTTAGCTAATAGGCATTAGAAAGACTAAAGAGCTTTTCATATATTAAATTTTATAAGTTTTCTACAGGTGCCTTACCGCACATAAATTGTGATCACTATTCACTATTCACTATTCACTATTCACTATTCACTATTCACTAAACAAGCCTTTTTCGAACGCTTGCGCAGCATGCGAAGACGGTCTGTCTTTATAATGCAGTTGATGAAGAGGCCGAGAGAGTTGCTCGTTATTTTTTTGGCTCAGGCGCGTTAATTTGCCTAGCTGCACTAAATCTTCTGTGACTACATTTGGCAATAAAGCGACCCCCATACCTTGCGCAACGGCCCTTGCTATGGCTTCGTTGCTGCCTAATTGCATACTGCGCTCAGCTTGTACGCCTTGTTGTGCTAATAACTTTACCGACATTTCTAACGTGCCCGAGCCTGGCTCGCGAAGTAGCCAAAACTGCTCGTTTAACCATGCTTTTAAGTCTTTAGCGGGCTTAAAGTTACTTGGTATAACCACACTCATTAAATCGTTTTGCCAGTGCTTACTTATAATGTGTGGCTCGGTAGGTGTGCCCTCAACCAGTGCTAAATCGATGGTGCACTCTAGCAACGAATGCTCAATTTGCTCGGTATTAGCCACTTGTACTTCTACTTTTAAATGCGGGTACTGCGCACAAAATTTGGCTAAATAAGGCGGTAGCCAATAGCTGGCAATGGTGGTGCTGGTGCCTATAACTAAGGTGCCGCGTTTGAGCCCAGTGCGCGATTTTATATCGTCTAGGGCGGCTTTTTCGATAGCAAAAATACTACGGGCGTGATCATACAAGGCTTGGCCGCCTTCGCTTAAGGTGAGCTTTTTACCTTTAGATGCACGTTCAATAAGTTGAATATTTAACTGATGCTCTAGCTCTTTTAGTGCCTTAGAAACAGCGGGCTGGCTTATAAAAAGCGCTTCGGCTGCGCCTGAAAAGCTACCCAATTTAGCCACTGTATAAAAGACTCTAAGTGCATGTAAGTTCATTGAACACCCTTAAATTGTATAACTCTAAATTGTATAACCTTAAGTTATCAAATCATGATTTTAATATATTGGAGTTATATCTTGAGCTTTCTTACAATTAAGTCAACACATCAATATGGTTTAAGTGAGGGAATATTATGCTTAGCGCTATTAAAAATAGTTTTCAGCCTCTAGGTATTAATACTAAGCAATACGGCGATACGCGCTGGTGGTTAGGTATGCTGTTGGTGGTTGTGTTAGCGGGGGGATCTGTTGCATTAAGTAAGTTACCTATAATGCAAAGTGCGCAATTTAGCTCCTTAACTATTGGGATTGTGCTTGGCATTATTGTGGGTAACAGTGTGTTTTCGCGTATTGCTACGCGTACCGATGCAGGCGTTGATTTCGCCAAAAGTATATTACTTAAAGCGGGCGTTATTTTATTTGGGTTTAGAATTACTTTTGCGCAAGTAGCGGGCGTGGGTTGGCATGGCCTATTAACCGATATAGTAATGCTGTTAGGTACATTTATTTTGGCAGTGCAGCTAGGCAAGCGCGTTTTTAAGCTTGATGAACAAACAACCATACTTATAGGGGCGGGTAGCTCTATTTGTGGCGCCGCAGCGGTAATGGCAACCGAGCCGGTTATAAAAGCTCAGGCACATAAAGTATCTGTAGCGGTGGCAACGGTGGTGGTGTTTGGCACGTTAAGTATGTTTGCCTACCCAATAATGTTTGAGTACATGGGGCTGAGTGAGCACGCATATGGTATTTTTGTTGGTTCAACCATTCATGAAGTCGCACAAGTGGTAGCAGCAGGGACTGCGGTAAGTGCCAATGCGGCCGACACCGCCGTGATAGAAAAAATGCTACGCGTAATGATGCTTGCGCCATTTTTAGTAGGCTTATCGTTTTGGCAAAGTAAAAAGCATGCAAACATACACGCACCGGGCGGCGAGCAAAAATCAAGAATTACAATCCCTTGGTTTGCGGTGTTATTTATAGTGGCAAGTGGCTTGCATTCGTTATCGGTTATTCCTCAAGGTGCTACAAACGCCATTGTATGGTTTGACAATATATTGCTCACCATTGCCATGGTCGCACTTGGGTTGCGTACACATGTTGGCGCTATTCGCCAAGCCGGTATAAAACCGCTGTTATTAGCGGGCTGTTTATTTTTGTTTTTAATCTTAGGTGGCTTTGCCATTAATGTAGGCATTGCTCAGCTGTTTTAAATATAACTAGGTGGAGGTAGATTGGCTTAAATAGGCCAATCTACTTCGTTTAAGTGATCGAGCTGTGCATCTGGGCTTTGATTGCCTCCCCACTTTTTGGTGTAAATGGATTTAGGGTCAAACTGCTGCGTTTGCTTTTCAATATTGAAGTGCCGCCCGCCACGTGGGTCAACGCCTACTCCCGCTATGTACTGCCAGTTACCCCAATTGGCTGCTACGTCATGATCAATTAGCTGCTGCTCAAAATAAGCTGCGCCGTAACGCCAATCGAGTGCCAGCTCGTTAACTAAGCAGCTTGCCACAATTTGCCTTGAGCGGTTTGTTATAAAGCCGGTGGCATTGAGCTCTTTCATGATGGCATTAACCAAGGGGTAAGGCGTTGTGCCTTGGCACCAAGCAGCAAAACGGTTTGGCATAAACGTAGTAAGTGGCTTAGTTTGCTTTTGCCCCTTAAAACTAAACAAGCTGCTTTGTACATTTAGCGCGTGCCATTTAAAGTATTCGCGCCACAGTAGTTCAAACTTAATCCAGTAGGTTGAATCGTTAGCGGTATATGTTTGTTCGTATTGCTCAACCGCATTGTATATTTGTTTTGCGCTAATACACCCAAAAGCAAGCCATGGGCTAAATTTAGTGGTGTTGTCAAAGCCGTCAAGCGCGTTGCGAGTTATTTTGTACGTGCTAGGTAATTCGCCTGCAAAGTATTGTCCACAGTGTTTTTGTGCGCTTGTTAAGCCGCCATGCATTGAGTTGTTAACTGCTTTTGGTAACTCAATTGGGTTTTTAGCGCACAGCGTAATAGGTTTAGGCAATAGCTCGGTTGTAATGTGCGACAGTGTGATTGGTATGTTGGCAGCTTCAACCTTCTTTTTAAATGGGGTAAAGCTTTTGGGTAAATCTGTTAAGTTAAATGGTAGTTCGTTTTGCTGATACAAGGTATCCTGCAGGGTACCGGTAAACTGGACTTCAGGACAATGAGCTTTTAATAAATTAATTTCGCGTTGTTCGTACACACCAAATTGCTCACTGTAAACCACTTCATCAATGTGTTGCTCTTTAATACGTTGCTTTAAAACACTAACTGGTTCGCCTTCTAGCACGTGCAGAGTTTGGCCACACGCAATTAATGCTTGCTGTAACTCATAAAGGCTTTGCATTAAAAAGGTGTACTTGTTTTCACCATACTGCTTTTGCTGATAATTCGTGTTTTTAAACCAGTTGGGGTTAATTACAAACACCACGTCTAGTGCGCATTGCTGTAGTGCAAGTTTGCTAAAAATTGGGTTGTCGTTTAGGCGTAAATCGTTTTGTAGCCAATATAAAATGCGTTTGCTCATACTTTTGCTCTGGTTTTGTCGATGTTGTATTTACGAAACAAAAGTAGCTGAGGATTAGTTAATCGTGTTTTTAATCGAGTAAATTTATAAATACGTGCAAGGTTGCGATTGAGAAGAGGCGATAGAGTAACCGCCTCTTATTTTATTGAAGTACGGTTTTACTTTGTCTTTTTTTGTTTTGCTATCCAATCGTTTATTACATCTTCAAGTACAGCCATTGGCAGGGAGCCTTGGCCAATAACGGTATCGTGGAAGCTGCGTATATCAAATTGTGCGCCTAGTTCTTTTTCGGCTTTTGCACGCAGCTCGCGTATTTTTATTTCGCCCATTTTGTACGAAAGCGCTTGGCCTGGCCATGAAATATAACGATCTATCTGATCTTCCACGGCGCTTTGTGGCAACGCCGTGTGACTGGCTAAGTAATCAATTGCTTTTTGGCGGCTCCAGCCAAACGCATGAATACCGGTATCAACCACTAAGCGCACTGCACGCCACATTTCGTAACCTAAACGGCCAAAATCGCTGTAAGGGCTTTGATAAAAACCCGCTTCTTTACCTAAACGTTCTGTATAAAGTGCCCAACCTTCGCCAAATGCAGAGTGGCTGAGTGTGCGTCTAAACTCGGGTACATTTAGCTCCATAGCAATGGCGTTTTGTAAATGGTGCCCGGGTATGGCTTCGTGCAGACTAAGTGCTTCTAAATTATATAAAGGCTGCAGTTTAGGTGTTGAGGCTAAAAAATAAGTACCTGGCGAGCGGTTATCTGGCGGTGGCATATAAAACGCGCCACGACTTGCTGAACCTTTAATAGTAAAGGTGTTACGCGGTAAGTGGCCAAAGTAAGTAGGCAATTTGCCATACATTTTTTGCGTGATAAAAGCGGTTTTTTCAAGTAGGTCTTGCGCGTCTTTTGCGTAAAATTGCTCATCGGTTGCTAAAAATTCTAAAAACTCACTATAGGTGCCATCAAAGCCTACTTCATCAATAATGGCTTGCATTTGCGCTTTAATACGCGACACTTCTTTTAGGCCCAGCTCATGTATTTGTTTAGGCGTGGCGTTGGTTGTGGTGTAATAATTAACGGTGTATTTGTAATAATCAAGCCCGCCTTCAACGCTTGCAATGCCCGGCTGCTCTCTACAGTGTGACATGTAATCATTTTTAAAAAAGTCATAAAAATGCTGATAGGCAGGAATTACTTTTTCTTCAATTAACGCTTGTGCTTTTTGTTTTAAACTCGCTTTTTGCGCTGCACTAAATGTATTAGGTATACGCGTAAAGGGCTCGTAAAGGGCGCTTTTTTCGGGGTTTTTAACTAAATGCGCGCTTATGCTTTGGCTGTAATTTTCAAAGATTTTACAGTAATGAGTAAAGCCTGTTTTTATACCTTCTTTCATTAAATCAATATTTTGCTGATTAAAGCGCGGGTAGTCGGCAAGGCTGATTAAAAATGCGTTGTAATCATCCGCTGTTAAAAAAGCCATGTTGGCGGGTGCTTCTGCAAAGTAAGTATGCCAGCCACTTAAAAAATTTACCGGAAAATACTTATCTTGATAAAGGTAGCTTTGCTGCTCGGTTTCGCGCTCATATTTAAATAAGCGATAGTTCATTAGCTGCTCGTTATTGAGCGTTTTTGGGTCAATGTTGGCTAAGCTTTTTAGCACGCTGTTGTTATAAGTTTGGCGATTAGCAATGGCTTGCTCGCTCCAGTTTGGTAATGTGCCGTTTGGTTTCCAACCGTCAGGGTCGGTTCGAAAAAATATTTTTTCAGCTTTGGCATTTTGCCAGTGGTTATCAATAATGGTTTTTAAATCGCTGTTGTTGTCGGCAAGGCTTGGTAGCGAGGTGGCTGCTAAGCAAATAGCTAAAATACGTTTTTTAAACATAGTGATCCGTTATTGGCGAGTTAGTCGCGCTTTTTTATTTTAATTTGTGCTCAATATAGTACCAAGTTAACTTAATCAATGCGCTTACTTTTACCCTTATGTATTTATCGGTTGTATTTTAAGGTTGAGCAAATTTCACTGCATAACTTACAGCAGCTCTAGTTTATTGTTTTATCAGCGTTTAGAATGATTAGAACTTATTATAAAAAATGACTGTCATGTTTAATAAAGTAATCGCCTTAATTGATGAAGCAAACAACCAAGACCCAAATAGTGAGCAATTTAATGGGCAAAGCGTGCCCAAAGAAAGCCTTTATGCTACTCGAATGAGCGACATGCTTAGCCGTTTTAACCCCGATGCTGGCGAGCTTATGCAAATTGCAGTACGTGCACAGCATATACAACGCTGGAAGTCGCCGCGTAGTGACTTTGAAATGAACAAGCAAGGCTATCATCAATGGCGCAGTGCACTTTATATATTTCATGCAAGTAGTGTTGTTGCGCTCATGAAGCAAGCTGGTTACGGCGAAGCTGAGCAAAATAGAGTGTACGATGCGGTGGCTAAAAAAAATATTAAACGTAACCCAGACAGCCAATTAGTAGAAGACGTAGCAAGCCTCGTATTTATTGAGCATTACATGTTGGGGTTTGCTAATAGTAAGCCTGATTACGATGAGCAAAAATGGATAGGGATTATTCGCCGTACATGGCAAAAAATGTCAGATGACGCGCATGAGTTTGTACTTGCAGGTAATATTACATTGCCAGCGCCGCTTGTTGGGCTTATTCATAAAGCGCTTGAGTAAAAAGCATCAATGAAAAGGAATTTTAAATGTACTGTCCTAGAACTAATACGCCACTTGAGCCTTTACTTGTTGGCGGCATTACTGTTTTTACGTCAGCGCAAGGCGGCGTGTTTTTTGATAACAGCCAAATTTTTAAGTTTAGCTCGCCTGAGTTAAAGCATGGTCAGGTTTTACTTAAACACTTAAGTAACTATAGGGAAAATGAAGGCGATATTTCAATGCGAGTAAATTGCCCAAAATGCAAAAGCATTGTAATGATGCGTAGGTATTTTTCACCGCTAAAAGCAGTTGAAATAGATGAATGCCCAAACTGTGCGGGAATATGGCTTGATAGCGGCGAGCTTGCAAAAATACACGAAAACCACCTAACCCCCAAAGAACGAAAACTGTTAGTGCACGAAATGTCCACCAATCATGGGTTTATAACTATTAAGCCGCCTGCTTCTAGGTTTATGCCAACTAATAAAAATAAAAGTGCGCACGAAACCACGGTTGAGAACTTAGTGCGCTTAGCTTTACTTAGCTTGTAACGTTTAATAATGTATTAAAACAAAAACGGCGTACTAAAAAGTACGCCGTTTTTTTGTAATAAATTAACGCTTATGCCGTTTATTTATTACGGTTTTCTTTTGCAAAGGCACGTATTTTACGTTTTTGCGAAAGCGTTACTTTATTAGTACGCCCTGCAAATGGGTTATCACCTTCTCTAAATTCAATTTTGATTGGGGTGCCCATAATTTTAAGTGCTTTACGGTAGTAGTTCATTAGGTAGCGTTTGTAGCTATCTGGTAAATCGTGAACTTGGTTACCGTGAATTACAATACGCGGCGGGTTATAACCACCGGCATGCGCGTATTTAAGCTTAACACGACGACCACGAACAAGTGGCGGCTGGTGATCGGCTTGAGCCATGTCCATAATACGGCGAAGCATTGCGGTGCTAATACGCTTAGTTGCTGACTCGTACGCTTCATCAACCGATTCAAATAAATGACCAACACCTGTACCGTGAAGTGCAGATATAAAGTGTAAGCGTGCAAAGTCAATAAAGCCTAAACGGCGATCAAGCTCTGTTTTAATACGATCTTTAACGTAGTCGTCAAGGCCATCCCATTTATTAACGGCAATAACCAGCGAACGACCTGAGTTAAGCGCAAAACCTAATAAGCTTAAGTCTTGATCAGAAATACCATCGCGCGCATCCACAACAAGTAAAACCACGTTACAATCTTCGATTGCTTGTAGTGTTTTAATTACTGAGAACTTTTCAACTACGTCGCTTACTTTTTTACGTTTACGTACACCGGCTGTATCGATTAACACGTACTCTTTTTCGTTACGTGTCATAGGGATATAGATAGAGTCGCGCGTTGTACCTGGCATATCGTACACAATTACACGTTCTTCACCTAGTATACGGTTTGTAAGTGTTGACTTACCTACATTAGGACGACCAATAATTGCAAGCTTTACCGGCTTATCTGCAAATGCTTGGTGGTCGGTATCATCGCCTTCACCTTCTTCGTAAAGGTCTATTAGCTCTTCATCGTCATCGGCTACGTCTTCATCTTGTGCTGCTAGTTCGGCAATCACAGGCTGAAGTGTGTGCTCAAGTAAAAGTGTAATACCACGACCATGCGCTGCTGCAATATGATGAATTTCACCCAGTGATAGCTGGTAAAATTCGGCACAGTTTGAATCAGCGTCAATGCCATCGGTTTTATTGGCAACAACAAAACATTTTTTGTCTTGCTTGCGAAGATGATTGGCAATAGCTTGGTCGGCAACGGTCATACCTACGCGAGCGTCTACTAAAAACAGTACGATGTCGGCTTCTTCAATAGCAAGTAGCGATTGGTCAGCCATTTCGATCTCGATGCCTTCTTCTGTGCCATCAATACCGCCCGTGTCCACCACGATAAATTCATAGCCATCGTAATTAGCTTGGCCATATTTTCTATCTCGTGTTAAACCTGGAAAATCGGCTACGAGTGCATCACGAGTACGTGTTAAACGGTTAAATAATGTGGATTTGCCCACATTGGGTCGCCCAACTAGAGCGATCACGGGAAGCATAAACTACCTCTTTAAAAAACAACAAAAGGCTTCGCAGAGCGAAGCCTTACAAAAAACCTTTAAGTGTTAGCTAGTTAGTTTGGTATTGTTACCGCACTTACTTCACCGTCACGGGTGTATAATATCAGTTTGTCGTCGGCAACAACAGGTTCAACAAAGAAGCCTGAGCTGTCAAAGTCTTCACGAGATACAAGCTCACCAGTGTCTTTGTTTAGCCAATGTAGGTTACCTTCTTGGTCGCCTAAGGCTAAATAGTTACCTGTAACAGCAGGACCTGTTAAGTACCAACCACGAAGTGCGGGTTGGCTCCAACGTTCAATACCTGAATTTTTATCTAATGCATAAACAACGCCGTTGCTGTCTACTACATAAATACTTTGCGCATCCATCGAAATTTCGCGATAGCTACTGTATTCGCGCTTCCAAACAACATTACCAGAGCGAATATCCACTGCAGCTAAGTTACCGTTGTATGCAATTGCATAAGCGTATGGGCCGCTAATGAGTGGCTGCGTGTCTACATCAACTAGGCGTTCAAATTCTGAGGCACCTTTTGCAGCTGCAATTTCTGCACTCCAAGCTGAGTAACCACTTTCTGAAATTAAAACGCTTAATTTACCTGTTTCAAGGCCAACTAAAACACCACCATTGGCAACAGTGGGTGCACTTTGTCCGCGTAATGTAAGCGCAGGCACTTCTTGCTCAAAGCTCCAACGCTCTTCACCAGTATCTGGATGAAGGGCTAGTAATTTACCCGAGCCTAAGTTTACAAATATTAAGCCATCGCCAGCTGCTGCTTTTGAAAGTGATTCACCAGGTACGTTTTTACGCCATACTTCTTCGCCGGTTTCGCGGTCAAGTGCTACAACAAAGCCATGTTCAGAACCAATATACAGTTTACCATAAGCTTGTAATATACCACCTGATAATTTTGCTGATCCGTCGTCGCTCCAAGGCCAAAAAGAAGTGTCTTGGCGTACGTCGGTATCCCACTGTACATCGCCGTTAGCAAGCGATAACGCTTCTACTTGACCTTCGCGGTTAGCAACATAAACAGTGTCTTTGTAAACAGCAGGTGTTAAGCGAGAAAAATAATGCTCTACGCCGCTACCTACAGACTCTTGCCAAACAACATCAGTTTCAAACTGATTGACTATTTCAGGAAGGACTAGTTCGTCTTCTTCATCACTTGATGAACAACCCATTAGCGTTGCCATACATAGGGCAAGGGTTGCGGTCGTTAATTTTTTCATACCTAAAACCTTATGCCGCTGGGCTAGTTACTGCTAGGTCATCTAACTTAACTTGTAAGAGTGGGTTGCCTGTTAACCCACCTGCATCTACCGCGGCTTGGTAAGCAGTACGTGCTTGTTCTTTATTACCTTGCTGAGCATAAATATCGCCTTTAAGCTCTGCAACGTTTGCATTAAATGCTTCAGGTAATGGTGCATTTAGTGTGCTTAAAGCATCGTCAAAATTAGTTTGTGCAATTTGAATACGCGCTAAACGTGTAATCGCAATTGCTTTTAATTCTGCATTATCAACGTTTGATACAATCCAGCTTAGCTTTTCGCTAGCAACATCTAATTTTTGTGCTTCTACCGCATCTTTAGCGGCAACAAACGCTGCAAGTGCAGCATAGTTTGTGTCTTTATTTTCACTGATAAAAGCATCAGCTGATGATAAAACATCATCACCTTCAACTAATTTAGTGTAAGAATCTGACGCTTGCTCAGCGGTTGTAATTTGGTTTTGGTTATAAGCTTTCCAACCATATAAGCCACCTAAGCCAACAATTACACCAAGTGCCAGTGAAAGACCGTTTTCACGGAAAAAGCGTTTAATTGCTTCTGCTTGTTCTTCTTCTGTTGAATGTATATCCATGATTACCTCTAATATCTGCTTAGCCGATTATAAGCTCAGCTAGTAGCGCTTTAGCTTGTTCTAATTTTAATGTGACTTGTTCTTTACGCTCGCGTAAATACTTTATGGTCACAACGCCTTGCTCTAATTCATCTTCACCAATAATTACGGCAACAAGTGCATCGCTTTTATCGGCACGTTTTAATTGTTTTTTAAAGTTTCCGCCACCCGCGTGAACCATCACACGAAGGCCAGCCACATCACGGCGTAGTTCTGACGCGATAATTGGGGCTTGAATACTTGCTTTATCGCCCATTGCCGCTAAATATACATCAGCATTACGACGTATGTCACCAACACATTCAAGTGCTTGTAGTAGCAATACTAAGCGCTCTAGGCCCATTGCAAAGCCAACTGCAGGGGTTGCTTTTCCACCAAGTTGCTCTACTAAGCCGTCGTAACGTCCACCTGCACACACAGTGCCTTGCGCGCCAAGACTGTCGGTTACCCATTCAAATACTGTGCGGTTGTAATAGTCTAAACCGCGCACTAATTTTTCGTTAACCGTGTATGAGACGCCAGCTGCGTCTAAACGTTCACATAAATTTTCAAAATGTTCTTTTGATTCAGCATCTAAATGCTCAGACAATTTAGGCGCATCAACTAAGATTGCTTGTACGTCAGAGTTTTTGCTATCAAGTACACGTAACGGGTTTGAATACATGCGGCGCTTTGAGTCTTCATCAAGCACGTCGGTATGTTGTTCAAGGTAAGCAACAAGCGCATCTCGGTAATCGGCGCGCGCTTCGTTAGAACCTAAAGAGTTAAGCTCTAACCGTACATGCTCGCTAATGCCAAACGCTTTCCATAATTGCGCTGTTAATAAAATAACTTCTGCGTCTATGTCGGCTGTGGCAATACCAAATGTTTCTAAACCAAATTGGTGAAACTGACGATAACGACCTTTTTGCGGGCGTTCATGACGAAACATTGGGCCCATGTACCAAAGTCGTTGTTCTTGATTGTACAGTAAGCCATTTTGGTTGCCAGCACGTACACACACTGCGGTGCCTTCTGGGCGAAGTGTTAGTAAGTCGCCATTGCGATCGGCAAAGGTGTACATTTCTTTTTCTACTATATCGGTTACTTCACCAATAGAGCGTTTAAATAGATCGGTTGATTCTACAATAGGAAAACGAATTTCTTGATAACCGAACGATGCTACAGTCTCGCGTAAAATGTTTTCTACTTTCTGCCAAATTTGTGTATCGCCCGGCAGACAATCGTTCATACCGCGAACTGCCTGAATTTGTTTTGCCACTGATAAATCCTAATTACTGTTTATGTGTAATAAAAAAATGCTTACACAACGAGAATGCTTAAAATTGACCCGACATTATATACCCAAACCAACTCAAGATGCGAGCGTCGTTGGAATTAAAAGAAATTACCATTATTAAAAGTAATACTTTGATATAAAGCCCGATGAAGCGCTGAGCTCTGTATTTTTGAATGCTTGGGTAAATCTATTATAAGGGTCAACGCCAAACACGAATGCTTGGCGGTTTATGCGTTATTTATTCGACTATTTTTACATCGATAGGGGTTTGGCTTTGCTTTTTATCTATGAAATCGCGAACGTAGCCCTCTAGTTGCTCAACAATATTGTTATTGTCGATACGGGCTTTTTGACGTTCACCATTAATATACAAACCAGAACGTCGATTTGCACCGGCAAGGCCAATATCACTGACGAGTGCTTCACCAGGGCCATTTACTACACAACCAATAACCGATACAGAAACCGGTTCGATTATATCTTCAAGGCGTTCTTCTAGTTGGTTCATAGTGCTTACTACATCAAACTCTTGACGAGAACAGCTGGGGCAGGCAATAAAGTTAATACCACGAGAGCGAATGCGCAGTGATTTTAATATATCAAAGCCTACTTTTATTTCTTGTACCGGGTCGGCGGCGAGTGATACACGTAATGTATCGCCTATGCCTTCAGCTAGTAACATGCCTAAGCCAACAGCCGATTTCACTGAACCTGAACGCATGCCGCCAGCTTCAGTGATACCCAAATGCAAAGGTTGGTCTATTTCTTTTGCAAGCAAGCGGTATGCGCCAACAGCTAAAAATACGTCTGATGCTTTTACCGATATTTTAAATTGATCAAAATCAAGGCGACGTAATATATCAACATGGCGCATTGCTGATTCTAATAACGCCTCAGGTGTTGGTTCACCATATTTTTCCTGTAAATCGCGCTCAAGTGAGCCACCGTTTACACCAATACGAATAGGGATATTGTGCTCGCGAGCTGAATCAACAACAGCTCTAATGCGCTCTTCGCTTCCTATATTACCAGGGTTTATACGTAAACAATCTACGCCATACTTTGCCACTTTTAGGGCTATGCGGTAATCAAAATGAATGTCGGCAACAAGCGGAATACTTACTTGCTCTTTTATACTTTTAAACGCTTCAGCTGCGTCCATAGTCGGTACCGATACTCGTACTATGTCGGCGCCAGCATCTTGGATGGCTTGAATTTGTGCAACGGTTGCATCAACGTCCATGGTGTCGGTATTAGTCATCGACTGCACGGCAATTGGAGCGCCGTCGCCAATAGGCACATTGCCTACATTAATACGGGTGGATTTTCTGCGTTTAATTGGTGATTCTGAAAACATAGCGACTACTCTGCTAATGGTAATGTAAATTTGGCTAAACGGTTCTTAGGAAAAGCCGAAATATCTATTGGCTCACCGTTTAAGGTAATGTTAACTACATTGTGCTTACCAAGCACAACAGCAAAAGGAGGTGTACCAGAAACAGTCATTCTGTAACCTGCTTTTTTAACGCCAAAGGCTATTTTTTCGCCTTCGCCGTCGTGAATTTCGACCCAGCTTTCGTCATTAAATAGCATTTCTATTGTGCTGATGTCGGCTTTATCGGTATCTGACTCTGAAGTTTGTTCGTTAACTGCTTGTGTTATTTCGTTATTTGTTAAATCTGTACTTTGCTCAATAGACTCTTGGCGTAACTCATCAACATCGTTTGCTGTTTTTTGCTGTTCAATATTAGTTGATTGAATGGCTTGGCGTTCACTCATTATGGTGTTGCCAATATTTATATTTGTAGTTTGTTCTTCAATTGGGGTGGCGTTTTGCCAAAACCATAAAGCAGACGAGCCAATAACAATGGCTATAATAATGTAAGTTACCAACATTAAACGGCTATCACTTGCTTCTTTTTCTGTACGACGAGAAAAGCTTTGCATGTTAGCTGGTTTTGCTGGCTCAGGTGGTGCTGGCAACATGGCTAATATAGGTGCGCTATCTACTTTTAATTCACGGCAATAGTTCTTTATGTAGCCTTTAACAAAAGTAATAGGTCCTAACGCTTGAAAGTCGTCATTTTCAAGGTGCTTAATTTGAAACTCAGATAGCTTTAGTGGTTTAGCGATGGTTTCAATGCTTACCTTGGCTTGCTCTCTGTGTGCTTTTAAAATTTGGCCTACTGTAGGCTGCTCGCTTTGCGTATTTTCTTCATTCATAATAGGTATGAGTCTGGATCCACTAGTAAAAGTCTATGTCCTGGTTTTAGCTCTATATCAGGACTTAATTTATTCCATCGCATTAATTCATCAATCAATACTTGCTTCTGGGTAGCAATATCGTAAAGGGAGTCGCCAGATTTAATTTCGTAATAAATATTAGGATCGTTTAAGTAAATTTTACTGCCATTCATTACCCGATCCGACTCTTTTAATCCATTCCATTGCAGGAGTTTTTGTAGTTTAACATTGTATTGCACCGAAATGCTAAATAGGTTTTCACCAAACTCAATGATATGAAAAGGCACTCGTAATGTAGCGACTTTAGGATTTAACATGGGTAACGCTGTTTGCTTATTTGATGATAAGTTTGTAAATGTAACGTCACTACCGTTTTGGTAACCACTCGTTTCAAAAATATCTTCATTTTTAGTGGCTTCGTAAAAAACAACATTTGAGTCGTTACTGGCAGCTGTCGTGTTCGTGTTCGTCGTGACTGCTGGCTGATTTGTTTGAGGTGAATTAAAGTTAGCCGTTTTAGGCGCCCCAAAAGAAATAATTTTCACCTCTTCTTTTGGTGGTGCTGTTACTATTTTAGCTGTAACTGTTGAAGCTGCTGTGCTTGGCTTAGTAGCAGGCTCTTCAATAACTGACTCAGGCATATTTGTTGTATTTGGTTGAGTTGTTAACGCAAGTAATACCGCAGACGTATCTGTTGATGGCCCAGAGGGTTTAATTTGTTTTGTTTCAGCTTGTACTGGCTGTTTTACAATTGTTGTTACAGGTGCTTTAGGTGTAACTTTTTTTGGGGTGACTTCTGGTGTTGTTGCAACTTCATTAACAGCTGTTTCTGCGCTTGTGTTCATATCATTTCTGGCTATGACCGGATTCGCATCTTGCGTGTTTTGTTCAGGCTTTGCTGGGGTTACTTGTGCCGGTTGCTTAATAACCAGGCTTGTTGTGCTGTCTTGATTAGGAGCCTTTTTTCTTACTATTTTTATTTTTGGTTTTGCACTTATATATGTGCCGTCTGCATCAGCTTTTAACTCATTGAGTTTTGCCTTACGATATTTCTCGCGCAGCATTTCAAATTCGTTAAATCGTGTGCGTTGCTCTCTAATTGCGTATGCTTCTTTACTAGTAGAATAGGTTTGTAAAAGTGTGCTTGCTACTTTTTCGGCTTCTTCTATTCGACCCATACGATTTTTAACTAAATAGCTAAGCATTAAAGCACGCGAGGATACTCGGCCTGTGTCGTCATGTTTTTTAAGAATGTCGTTCGCTTTGTATAAGTCACTTTTTGCATAAAACAGAGCCGCTAAGCTTATAAGAGTAGAGGTTCGTTGAGAGCTGTGATTAAGCGCTTGCTTAAAGTAAGTTTCTGCGTTTTCAAAATAATCAAATTCAATGGCGCACAACGCTAGATTTTCGTAGCTCTCGGCAACACGAATATACGTTGGAATTTCAATGGCTTTTAAAAATTGATCAGTGGCGCGGTCGTATTCATCAATACCACATAAAAATACACCGTAGTTGTTGAGCGTATTAGGATCATCAGGCTTTATATCTAATGCTTTTTGATAGGCTCTGTCGGCTAATGGGTTTTCACCTACTTGCTGGTAGTAATAGGCCATAGAGTAATGAACTTCAGGTAAGTTGGGAGCGAATTCAGCAGCGCGTTCTAGGTTGTATTTTGCTTGTGAATTATTACCTGTTTTTAGGTACTGTAAGGCTAAAGCTATTCGAGTGCGTGCTGCCCCGGCGTTATTGATTTTATTTTTGACAACGGGCTTATTACTGCCGTTATAACTACTTTCGGTAACACAGCCACTTAAAGCCAGTGCCGATAGTGTTATAGCAAGTATAGATCGCATTACCTTATCTCTTTATTTTTGTCCATATTGCCTATATTACCTAAAAGCCCTCATGTTGCATCAATTATTTAATAATAAACGATTTAACAGGAGGGCTTTTAGTAATTTAACTAAATTTAGGCTTGCTGGATGTTAACTGAGATTTTGTTATCGTCACGCATTTTCTTTTTCGCCATACGTTTAGTGCGGTCAACTACATCGCCAGCTAATTGCCCACATGCCGCATCAATATCATCCCCGCGAGTACGACGCACAATACATGTAATGCCAGCAGCTTGTAAAACCTTAGAAAAGCGGTCTATTCGGCTATTGCTCGAGCGTGTGTATTCGTTACCCGGAAATGGATTAAACGGAATAAGGTTTACCTTAGAAGGCGTGCCTTTTAACGTTTTAACTAATTCGTGAGCTTGGTCGGTGCTGTCGTTTACGCCGTTAAGCATTACGTATTCAATTGTTACGTCTTTATTGGCTTTAGAGCCATCAATGTAACGACGACATGCCGCTAAAAACTCTTCAATAGGGTACTTTTTATTAATAGGCACTAAAATATCACGCAGTGCGTTATCTGGCGCGTGAAGTGAAATAGCAAGCGCTACGTCAATCTTCTCTTTTAATAAATCAAGTGCCGGTACCACGCCCGATGTACTTAGTGTTACGCGGCGCTTAGATAAGCCAAAGCCCCAGTCGTCCATCATTAATTCCATAGCAGGTACTACGTTTTTAACGTTAAGTAATGGCTCGCCCATACCCATCATTACTACGTTAGTAACAGGGCGCTTTTCGCTGTTGCCATCTAGGCCAATATCTTTAGCTACACGCCATACTTGGCCAATAATTTCTGAAACTTTTAAGTTACGGTTAAAGCCTTGTTGTGCGGTAGAGCAAAACGTACATTCTAAAGCACAGCCAACTTGCGAAGATACACATAACGTTGCACGTTCTTTTTCTGGGATCCACACGGCTTCAACTTCTTGGCCGCCTTCAAGGACTAATGCGTATTTGATTGTACCGTCGCTCGCTTGTTGGCGAACTGAGATTTCAGGGGCGACAATTTCGCATTCAGCTTTGAGCTTTTCTTTAAGCTTTTTATTTACATTGCTCATTTCGTCGAAGTTATCTACGCCAAAATGATAAATCCATTTCATCACCTGATCGCCACGAAATGGCTTTTCACCGAACGATACAAATAGCTCACGCATTGCATCTCGGTTTAAATCTAATAAGTTAATCTTTTTTTGCGCAGTGGTCATGAAACAACCTTAATCAGTAACGGTGGTGATAAAATTTACAATGATGAATTGTACACAATTCACTCATTTTAATCATTAAGTAAAACATCAAATATGCCAGTGTAATACTTTAATTAATGACTAAAAAAGGGCTCGAAAGCCCTTTTCATACTTTGCATCACAGGGTTAACTGTGAAACTCAAATTAACGAGTACGTGGGCAAAGCTCTTCGTCAGCGAAGAAGTACGCGATTTCGCGAGCAGCAGATTCAACAGCGTCAGAACCGTGAACAGCGTTTTCGTCGATGCTGTCAGCGTAGTCTGCACGTAAAGTACCAGCTAGTGCTTCAGCAGGGTTAGTAGCACCCATGATTTCACGGTTTTTAAGAACAGCGTTTTCGCCTTCAAGAACGGTAACCATTACTGGGCCAGATGTCATGAAAGATACTAAAGCGCCAAAGAAAGGACGCTCGCTGTGCTCAGCGTAGAAGCCTTCAGCTTTCTCTTGTGAAAGGTGAACCATTTTAGCTGCAACGATTTTAAGGCCAGCAGTTTCGAAACGGTTGTAGATAGCGCCGATGTGGTTTTTAGCTACTGCATCAGGTTTTACGATTGAGAAAGTACGCTCTAAAGCCATCTTTATGCTCCAATAATTTATAAGTAAAAGTGTGAATATTAACGGGCGCGAATTATACGCGCTTTAGCTGAAAAATCCTAATTTTATTAAAAACCAGTTCAATTACAATTTTATGATCTTGATCAAGGGGAAATTTTTAGTGCTATTTATACTGCCGCGCTTTGATTTTATATTTAAATTTATGACGCACACAATTGGCTTAATGTCCTTTGTTGTAGGGAGCGCAAATGTCACCTGTTTCTTCAAGCCCTTTTATACCTGAACTGTTGTGCCCTGCAGGCAGTTTAAAAAATATGCGTTATGCCTTTGCATATGGGGCCGATGCCGTTTACGCCGGCCAGCCTCGCTACAGTTTGCGTGTGCGTAATAATGAGTTTGACTTAGAGACCTTACAAGTAGGTATTAATGAAGCTCACGCATTAAATAAAAAGTTTTATGTGGTATCAAATATTGCACCGCATAACGCTAAGGTTAAATCGTATTTACGTGATATTGAGCCCGTAATAGCAATGGGGCCCGATGCGCTGATTATGTCCGATCCGGGTTTAATTATGCTTGTTCGTGAAAAATGGCCAGCCATGCCTATTCACCTATCGGTGCAAGCAAATGCCGTTAACTACGCTAGCGTGCGGTTTTGGGCAAAGCAAGGTATTGAGCGTGTTATTTTATCTCGCGAGCTATCGCTTGAAGAAATAAAGGAAATACGCAGACAGTGTCCAGAAACTGAGCTAGAAGTATTTGTGCATGGTGCATTATGTATGGCTTATTCTGGACGATGTTTACTCTCGGGTTATATAAATAAGCGCGATCCAAATCAAGGTACGTGTACGAATGCATGCCGTTGGGAATACGATGTAAAACCTGGGGTTGAAAACGATACGGGCGAAATGGTGCATAAGTTTGATCCGAAACAGGTAATTCCTACTCTCGGCGAAGGCGCGCCAAGTAACGATGTATTTATACTTGAAGAGCAAGGTCGCCCAGGTGAGTATATGCCAGCATTTGAGGATGAGCATGGCACTTATATTATGAATTCAAAAGATTTGCGTGCCGTGCAGTATGTTGAACAGCTTATAAAAATGGGCGTACATAGTTTAAAAATAGAAGGGCGTACTAAATCATTTTATTACGTTGCGCGCACCGCTCAAGTGTATCGAAAAGCAATAGATGATGCGGTTGCGGGTAAACCATTCGATACAAACTTATTTAAGACGCTTGAGAACTTAGCACATAGAGGCTATACCGAAGGTTTTTTAAAGCGCCATGCTCACCAAGAATATCAAAACTACGAATACGGTCATTCTGTGTCTACTAAGCAGCAATTTGTGGGTGAAGTACTAGGGCGCAGCGAAAATGGACTAGTTGAAATAGACGTTAAAAATAAATTTTGTACAGGCCACTCACTTGAATTGATGACACCGCAGGGAAACATTACGTTTGAGCTTAAATACATGCAAAACAAAAAGTGCGAAAGTATTTGCGATGCCAAAGGCTCTGGGCATATTGTAAAAATTCCGCTAGATGAAGGTATTAATTTAGAGCACGCCATTTTGATGCGTAATTTAGACGAGCACCAAGATACACGTAACCCCCATAAGCATCCAGTAGTAACTTAACGATTAAACTTAGTAATGAAGGTATCTGTATATCACTGTGAACTTTATTGCTTAAATAAAACGAAAAAGTTTATTCATAATAAAAGCTACTTATTAAAGAAATGAACTAATTTACAAGCAGTCTGTTAAATCAAGACTCTTCTTTCTTAGTGTTTATATGAGTTATAACCAGTTTAACCAAAATGATAGTAAGTAAAACTGCGGGGAATATCCATACATAATCAGCCATTGTTTTTAACTCCAAAACTTAATTAATGACATTAAGATTAATGTTTTCTTAGCGGTTTGCAATAAAAAGTTAATGGGTGCTCGGTGTATTTTTTTAGAGATGAAAAGCGTTAAGTAACTTATAAACTATATAAAACAAGTGCGATTCAGTATTCGCACTTTATTCAAGGTCAACGAAGGAGGTAATAGTGGCACTACTAATAAATAATAAATGCATTAACTGTGATATGTGCGACCCAGAGTGCCCAAATGAAGCAATTTATATGGGCGCTAAAATTTATCAGATAGATTCTGAAAGGTGCACCGAGTGTATAGGGCATTATGAAAAGCCAACCTGTATAAGTGTATGTCCAATAGATTGCATTAAACCAGATCCAAATTGCCGAGAAACTATTGATGAGTTAGCTGATAAATATATACGTATTAATGGTTAGTAATAGTACCTAACAATTTCACTCATACAGTTATATATAAAGGCAGTTTGTGTGAGTGCTTAAGATGAATATTTATGAGGAGGCTCAAAGTTATTATTTTCGTAAGCGTAAAATTAGTTCAAAGTAAATAACCATATCCTTTCTATAAACTGATTGAATGGTCTTTTTATATGCAAATTATATCCGCTCAAACCGCGGTTTGTATGTATTTTGTACTAAAGCCAAATTCTTTTGAATAAGCGTGAAATAAACGTTGACCATCATTCGAATATCCCTATAATGCGACCCCACTGAGACGGCAGAGCAGGCAACGCTTAGCGAGGCAAGCAAGTCACTTAGTGAGTCGAGTAAAACTTGAGTTTAGATTTTTATAAAATTTAAAATTAAGTGTTGACAAAAATACAGGAAAGCGTAAGATTCGCTTCCCTTGAGTCGCTAAAGCAACTCAAACGTTCTTTAACAATATAAAGCAATCATCTGTGTGGGCACTCGTACAGATTGAGTTCTAACAGCCAAGCTACTTAGGTAGTGAGGCAAACAAATTAGAGTCTCAATTGAAACTGAGTGACCAACAGAATAATTACTTAGGTAGTTATTCAGCACAGTCAATTCAATATCGAAAGATATTAAATAAATTCAGAATTCATTGAGCTGTCGAAAGACACAAAACTTTTTAATTGAAGAGTTTGATCATGGCTCAGATTGAACGCTGGCGGCAGGCCTAACACATGCAAGTCGAGCGGTAACAGAAAGTAGCTTGCTACTTTGCTGACGAGCGGCGGACGGGTGAGTAATGCTTGGGAACATGCCTTGAGGTGGGGGACAACAGTTGGAAACGACTGCTAATACCGCATAATGTCTACGGACCAAAGGGGGCTTCGGCTCTCGCCTTTAGATTGGCCCAAGTGGGATTAGCTAGTTGGTGAGGTAATGGCTCACCAAGGCAACGATCCCTAGCTGGTTTGAGAGGATGATCAGCCACACTGGAACTGAGACACGGTCCAGACTCCTACGGGAGGCAGCAGTGGGGAATATTGCACAATGGGCGAAAGCCTGATGCAGCCATGCCGCGTGTGTGAAGAAGGCCTTCGGGTTGTAAAGCACTTTCAGTCAGGAGGAAAGGGTGTGAGTTAATACCTC